>NZ_JBHRZT010000072.1:689460-800735 GCF_042649685.1 Bacillus songklensis
GTGTAAAAGCTCTTAGCATCATCATGCATCACTATCACAACAAGAAACTTCATTCTCTTCTTTTAATAAACCGACAGCGGCCGCATATTTTAACCAAGTATCGACACTAGCGATGACGTTACGGGCGGAGATTGAATCCTCTTATTCTACGGATACATTTCATCATTCATTATCTATTAATTTTTTGAAACTTTTATCCAATTTATCCGTCTAACTTTATGTACCCTGCAAACCCCCTTTCAATACAAAGAAAAGGCCCCTGCTTATGGCGAGGGCCTTTTCCTGTTGCGCTGCGATTCTTGATACATATCTGAAATGATAAAGCTCATCCCATAGAACAGGAGCAACGGGACGATCGAATTGGTCACCATATAAAGAGCCGCCAAAAAGGCACCGACTAAAAGCGTTTGAATGCTCAGTCGATCCTTTTGAAAACCTAAATGGCTCATGAAATATAAAACCGCTGTCCATAATACCATCAAATAGGCATTTTCCACGCGCAGCAATTGTTGAACATAATATATAAATAAAGGAATATACACGATAGCTTCTGTAAGAGAAGAAATGACTGAATATCCAATCCACCATGGATATTCTCTCTTTTTTTGAGGCAATGTCACTTCAATCGAAGGAGGCAGTTCATCTTCTTCAAATACCTTTTCTCCGCTGTCTCTCATCCATTGAAGGGCGATGCATAAAAGAAGGTATAGAACGTAGCCCAGCAGAACTAAATAGCTGATCACTTTAGGAAAATAAGGAGACTCGTTAACCGTTTCTAAAAAAGCACCGTTCCATCCGACAAATGAAAGAGGAATTTCATAAAACGTTAAGATCACGGCAAACAAAAAAAGGTTGAAACAATAAAAAACGATCTGCTCTCTGTAAAAGCGAATTCGTTTACGTTCTGTCACAATTCTTGGAATGGAAACACTTTCGAAATATGGGCGAATGATGATGACGAACAATAATAAAAATGTAAACCAAATCATAAATGATGTAATCCACCTTTGATGAAATTAAAAAAGCACGAACATTTTCTTATACTAGCGAAACAACTGAAGATTTGTCAAAGGTCTTTTTTACCATTATAAATGCTGATCCTTAAAAGAAAAAGAAGAAGGTTGATGAAAGCATTCTTTTCTGTCGACCTTCTTTCCTTCTATGAATGATGAATGATTTTATCCGCGACATTCATCCCGCTGATAACGACCATTGGGGACCCTCCTCTCGGATGGGCCGTACCTCCGGCAAAATATAAGTTCGCGACATCTTTCGATACATTGCTTGGACGCAGAAAACTATCAAGTTTTCGATTGGAACTGATGCCGTACAAAGTCCCTTTATATCCCGAAAACGTAGAGGCTATATCAGATGGTTGGACCACTTTTTCAACCACAAGCTGGGATGGAATATCCAAGCCGTACCGTTTTAGTTTATCGTAAATAAGATGCTTATACTCTTCTTTATCGTAAGAATCCTCATCCGTTACAGCAGGCGCATGGACAAGAATGAACAAATTGTCACCCGGCGCTGCATCTTGATCTATGTACGAGGAATTGCAAACGCATATGGTCGGATCGCCCGGCATCCTTTTCTCCTGGAGCAACTCATGAAATTCAGCCTGGTAATCTTCCGCAAAGTACACTTGATGGTGAATCAAATTCGGATTTCGGTTCTTTAACCCGGCCATAATGACAAATGCAGAAATAGATGGCTCATAGCTTTTTGCCTTTTTATTTTTAAAATGAGGTCTGTGTGCTTCTTCTACCAGTTCAGGATAAGCGGTCAGCAAATCGCCGTTAACAACGACGATATCTCCGGTGATGATCTCCCCGTTTTCCAATTCAACCCCCCTTACTTGTTTCTCTTGTACAATGATTTTGTTTACTTTTGTCTTCAAATGTAAACTTGCTCCAAGTGTTCGCAGCGTATCCTCAAACGCCTTTACGATTTTTGTATTGCCCCCTTTGACATAGTAGACACCTTCCCCCATTTCAAGATGGCCGATTAAGGCAAATGCTGCGGGGGATGTAAAAGGGGAAGATCCGACATAAGTGGCATAGCGATTAAATGCATTGCGAATATAATCGTTTCGGAAAAATTGGCGGTGAAAATGGTCGATCGTTTCAAACGGCCGAACAGACCATAAAGCCCGAAACAATTTAGAGTCTAAATAGTCGGTCCAAGAAGAAAACGTACGATGGAAAAAATGGTTCTCCGCTGTTTCATACAGCAGTTTCACTTCTTCTAGATAATCATAATAGCTGATTTCTGCATGGGGATCGAGTTGCTCGAATTGCTCCACCATCTCGTTTCGATTTGTCGTCATGTAAAATGACGTTCCGTCCGGGAAAAGATTATGGGTATGCTTTTCAATATGGACGAATTCAAGGTGATTGTCCGGATTTTCCCCTGCCTCCTTTAGCACTTTTTGAAACACATAAGGCATCGTAATCGTATTCGGACCGAAATCAAACGAATAGTCTCCAAGCTGAACGGGCATCATCTTGCCGCCAAAGTGACCATTTTGCTCAAAAATAGTCACTTGATATCCGTTTGCCTGCAGCTTTATACCAGCGGCAAGGCCTCCAAGGCCTCCACCAACAATCAGGACATGCTTCATTCGTATCGTCTTCCTTTCCACTCATACCCCATTCTCATTACACTTGCCGCCATGGAATCATTTTTCGCGAATCCTTCCAAACTCGCATGTTCGTGCCATAGATAAAGCAACCGACATGTGACATGTCATATTTTTTTTCATTTTCCCCTTCCATCACGTAAACCATTCACTAATCGTCTTATATCCCTTTTACCTTTTCAATGAGCTTTATTATAAATGTTCTCTTCTTTTAAACATAAATTTAATGTGTTTTTATCATTGCCTTTATCATATTTACCTTAAATTTACATATGCGTGGTACACTACATAAAGAAAAGCGGAACGAGCCAAGTTACAGCTAAAAACGCTCACGTCCTGTGAGCAACGCTGTAACCTTCGCCATCCATGGCTCTCCTCCATAGGGCATTGGAACTCCTGACAAAGAAGCGCTTTTTGCTTCTGTAGGAAGGAGGGAAATGACCGTAGGAGCTGGCTCGTGCAGCTGGACAATTTGAAAACTCAGCTTGTCCTTTCTTATTAACTAAAAAAGCCCGGCCGACACCAAGGCTGTGATCTTCTTGAAAAGTTAGAAAACACTTTCCATTGACTTGACATTCCATGAAACAGGAGCAAACTTGAGGTGATCGTACATGAATGAATTTACATTGGCGGCAATCGTTTGCTTTAGCGCCATGTTCATTTTTACCGTGTTGCTTTATAAACGATATAAACAGAGACCTTCTTTGAAATATATTCCAGCCATTTTCGTGTTTGTCCTTTCTTTTGGCGGCATTTTGACCGGTATATTCGTACTAAAAGAGATAGAGGGACTTAGTGTGAGCTTCATCAGCACCGCGATCAATATAGCGAGTTTAGTCAATATTGTCATCGCGGTATTTTTGGACCTTTTTGGGGAAATGAACAAGGCCTAGAGTGCTTCACATCGGAAAAATTAATAAACATGAAGATTTACTGTATGATTTAGAAGATATGGTATTACATAGCCTTATAAAATAATAAAACCACCTTGTGAATAAACAAGCCGATTTAAGATACCCGAGACGTATCGAAGAGGGTGTCCCAAAAGGTAGCGCACGGCGCTAACCTTTTCGGGACACCCCTGTTTTTTATGTACAAAATAAAAAGAACCGCCCATTTTTGATATACTGTAGTCACCACAACAAACAATAAATCAACAGGAGCGATTCTTATGTTTCAACAGTATAACACAAATCAACTCATTCTTCCATTAGATGTAGAAGTTTTCATCCCCCCACACCACGTCTGCCGAGTAGTCGACCATGCGATCGAACAGATGGACATGAATCTGTTTCTGTCACAGTATCCTGGAGGCGGCCGCCCTTCCTTTCACCCCAAACTGATGTTAAAAATCATTGTTTATGCCTACATCAAGGGAATCTATTCCTCCCGAAAAATAGCTGAACAGTTAGAAGAAAACATCTATTTTATGTGGTTGGCTGGCCATCAAAAGCCCAATTTCCGCACCATCAACCGTTTCCGTTCCGAGCGGATGAAAGATATCATCTATGAAACCTTTTTCTCCATCGTTGATTTACTTCATCAGGAAGGGATGGTGAAGCTGGAAGGCATGAAGGATGATCACATGAAAAACGGGCAGCTTAAGCCTGGCTACAATGTGCAAATCGGAACCGAGGACCAGTTCATCACAGGATTCAGTCTTCACCAAAAGGCTGGAGATACGAATTGCCCGATTCCTCACTTGAACCTATTAAAACAGTACCATCGTCCCAAACCGAAGGCATTGACGGCCGATTCAGGATACGGAAGTGAAGAAAACTACGCGTATTGCGAAACGGAAAAAATCAAGGCGTATGTCAAATACAATACGTTGGATAAGGAACAAACGAAAGCTGGAAAGAACAAGTCGGTCGTTTGGAGAATATGATGTACGATGAAGAGCTGGATGAATGGATTTGCGCCAACGACAAACGGTTGATTTTTCAATATGAAAGCCGAAGGAAAACGGATAACGGTTATGAAACCATCAAAAGAACGTACCTTTGTACAGAATGTCCGGGTTGTCCTTTTCAAGCTGCCTGCGCCAAAGACAAGGAGACCAAAAGTATTCAAGTTTCCATGGAAAATCAAAGGCAGCGAAAAGAGGTACGCGAACGGCTTGCATCGGAAGAAGGCGCCCAAAAGTATAGGAAGCGAAAAATCGAAGTGGAGCCTGTCTTTGGACAAATCAAACACAATCGGGCATACAACCGATTTCAAGTAAGAGGCCTTTCCAAAAATACGGTGGAATGGGGTCTTATTTGTGTTGCCCACAATTCAAAAAAATGGGCAACGAAAACGAATAGAGAGCAAAAAGTAGCAGGGTAAGAGAAGAGAATATCCTCAAATAAACCTCCTTTATCCAATCATAACCAAAATATCGCAATAGAAAGAAAAGCTGGGTCAAAAAAGTCGTTGATTAACGACCTTTTGACCCAGCTTCCTAATGACGGATTCCTCCTTTGATGCACCGGGCAATCTGTACCGTGCGCTTTGCTTGATACATGACTGCTTCTTCTACGTCTTCTTTCATATTTCCTTCCTGGTCCACAGTTACACTTGTCCCATATGGATTGCCCCCTGCCCCGAAAACAGACTCATCTGTATAGCCCGGCGCTGCAATGATGGCTCCCCAATGATACATGGTCGCATATAAAGATAAAATGGTCTGTTCTTGTCCACCATGGGGATTGCTTGCTGAACTCATCGCACTTACAACTTTATTGGCAAGCTTGCCTTTTGACCATAGACCTCCCGTTGTATCCAAAAATTGCTTCATTTGAGCCGGTACACTTCCATAGCGTGTAGGTACGCTAAAAATAATGGCATCCGCCCATTCCAAGTCCTCTAATGCAACTGTTGGCACAGAAGCGGTTTGTTCTAAGTGATCCTTCCATGCCGGATTGGAATCAATGGCAGATTCCGGGGCTGTTTCAGCAGTCTTTAAAATTTTCACTTCGGCTCCCGATGCTTTCCCTCCTTTTGCCGCCATTTGCGCAAGTTTATAGTTCGTTCCGGTTGAGCTGTAATAAATAACTGCTAACTTAACGTTTAACATCTCGCTTCTCTCCTTCTGAATGATATTTTTATATGAAGCTATAGAGCCTTTACCACAATAAAAAATCATTAAACCTATCCTTGGGGAGCTTTCCGTACCGTACTCTCTTCCCTTTTTCATTCACTCTATTCAACGTTTCTTTTCTTACGCAAAAAACTGACTGAACCAGGCAATATAATAAGCAGCCGGTATTAGTAAAAACTGAGCACCGATTGTCCCTAAAAACCGCGCCAATACGAGCACACCAACCGTTTTATTTAAAGCGGCATTCCCTCGGGTCCCTTTCATCACCTGCTCTGTTAATAAAGCGACTTGCGGGTCAACAAAGACAACGAGAATAATCGTTGCAATTCCGTTAATAAGCCCGGAAGACATAAGAGCGATCGAGCTGTATTCCGGATTTAGTAACGATGCATACAATGTCGCCAAAACGCCAACCGTATAAATCATCGTCGCAAAAATATTCAATAGAAACAATCGTTTTGGAACCCATCCGATTCTTAGCTGTGCCAACATCCTGCGTCTGGGTATGCGCACATGTTTCGCAGAATAATGAAGGTGATGGACGGTTGCAATATTTCTCATCATTTTCGGGACAGATCCTGCTGCCTCCAGATGAGAAATGGAGCGAGAAAATAATGAAATAAAAGTTGGAATGAAAAATGCTCCCAGCAAAGTCCCAACTGAAGCAGAAGCAAGAATCCATTGAAATTGCTCGTTTAAAACAAGGAGATTCCCCGTTTTTTTCGCCGCATCCACCAATCCTCCGGTTAATGGGGCCTGCACCATATTGGCTGTCCTGGAGAAAATGACTATGATACTGAAAAGAGATAACGCCACCGCAAGTTTTCCCGTCCGAACACCCGCAATCCGAACGGAATATGACAATGTATCAATCATATGAATAATCAGCGTGAATATACAAATTACCAACAATTTCTCAGCCACTATGGTATTCTCCTCTCTTTGCGCATAGAGAGAAAGACAACTCAACGAGCTGTCTTTCTGTTTAAACCGAAACTTTTGTTTTGATCAAGGAAAATAATTCCGTGAACGACATCTCCTTATCCAGGTTTCCCGCTACCCATTCATAGCTGGAACTAGAAGCAAGAGCAAGCTTTATATTCAACAAAATCCCCCTTCCAATTGTCGCAATTTTCAAGAATTATCCCAATATCTTACTCTATGATTATCCTTTTTAAAAATATGAATTTTCTATTAATTTTATTCCCATTTATCCTTTCACGCTTTATACTATTACATAATTAAAACGTTAAAGGGTGTGACAGAAATGGAAGCAAGTTTACTATCTGTATTGGCTGTAGGATTCGTGCTCGGAATCAAACACGCGATTGAACCGGACCATGTTATTGCCGTTTCGACGATTGCCAGCCAAAGCAAAAAACTTTGGCGTTCGTCGTTAGCTGGCGTATTTTGGGGAATCGGACATACAATGACCCTTTTCATTGTAGGAATGGTGCTGATTATTTTGAAAGATGAAATTCCAGAGGGTTGGGCCATGTCCCTCGAGTTTTTAGTCGGGATTATGCTCGTATATTTGGGAATGTCTGCGATCTTTTCCTGGAAGCATTCTCACGTTCACAGTAAACGCGGGCGTTCCTCCTACCTAAAATCAATGATGATCGGCTTTGTTCATGGTCTTGCCGGAAGTGCAGCAATGGTTTTGCTCACCATGAGTTCGGTGGAACAAGCATGGCAAGGAGCTGTCTACATTTTCATTTTCGGCATCGGCACATGCATGGGGATGCTTGCCTTTACGACCGTACTCGGAATTCCTTTTGTGACAACGAAAGACAACAAAATCATTAACCGTTCTTTCACTCAGCTCGCTGGTGCCGTGAGTACCTTATTCGGTGTTTATTACATGTACAACCTGGGTGTAAATGAAGGCCTTTTTTCCATCTGGTTTCGGTAATCGACAGCTTGTCGGAACAAAAGATTTGTCTTAGCAAGCTGTTCTTTTTTGGGCTGATCATTTTGAATAAAACTTACCGCTTGAGACAATCTAAAATGGAACCAAAAAGGAGGAATATAGTTATGAACGCAAGACGCGCAAAAGAAATTCTTGAGTCTGCTGATACAATAAACGTGACTTATCTTGGCCGGCCCGTTATGATCCAAAATGTGGATGAAAACAATGAAACGGCCCGTATATACGAAAAGCAGCATCCTGAACTCGAAAAGACCGTACCGTTAAACAGTTTGCATGAGTCCGTTTAGATACATAAAGCATGTTTTTTCGTCCTTGAGAAAAGCTGTTGAGCTTTTATAGAAGCCAAAATCCAACACCCCTTTATTTTTACTGAAGGGAGCGTTGGATTTTGGGTCAGTATTTCCGATAGCAAACAGCCCTTTTCTGAAGTGCTTTTTCGCGAATGTATGTTTCACAACGCGTAAAAATCTCCTCGATCACCTGAGTATGGCGGGCAAGCACTCGCAGTATAAATCCCTTGATTGCTAAAGTTGAAATACCGATTCTCGCTTCTTCATCATATCCATCCAACAATTCTTGAATTTGATTTATAAAAGTCTCCGTTGTCTCTTCATGGACAAAAAGCATAGAACCGAAATGCGTATACCCTTCCATCATCATCATCGACTCGATTTGTTCTGCCGGTTTTAAATAGAGATGATCCAACAAAACGAGCCGTCCCTCATAATACATGGCCAGTTTTGAACGAATCCAATCATATGTAAACAACTCACCGCTCTCTGCCCAGCCCGGTGTCAGTATATCCGTCATAAGAAAAGAAGCCCCTTGTTCCAGATAAACAGTTGTCGTTTGAACAAATTGACTGTCCTGGTAGAGGATGAGCGGGTCTTGAACCAATGACAAAAAACTATCTCGTTTTAATCTAATCTCTGTTTCCTGTCTGGCCGGCTCTTTCGTTGTTTTATATATTTTAGTTGCGGATTGGGTAGTAAGAGATATTTCCGCTTTTTCATCGAGAACAATGCGTGTGTTGTATAAATCTCCGCCTACATATCCTCCGCCAACATGAATAAGATAAAATATCGGATGTCCATCTTCTAAATAAACAGGACGCGACATCTTTAAGGCACCATCATAATAGCAATCGGATAGAATGGTTCGGTCATGTTTTGCTTTTGCCCGAAGGATTAACGTTCCCGTTAAACTCATTTTTCCAATCCTTCAAGCAGTGCTTCTGTTTTAATCCAATCTACCACTTCTTTTAATCCTGTTTCGTCTTTTAAATTCGTGAAAATGAATGGCCTTTTGCCTCTCGTCGCAATTGTATCGCGCTCCATGACTTCAAGGTTGGCACCGACATATGGTGCCAAGTCAATCTTGTTGATGACGAACAAATCCGATTTAATCATGCCTTGGCCGCCTTTACGGGGGATTTTTTCTCCTTGGGCCACATCGATGATATAAATGGAAAAATCCACAAGCTCCGGGCTGAATGTAGCAGCCAGGTTATCCCCTCCGCTTTCGACAAAGATAAGGTCTAAATCAGGATGACGCTCTTTTAATTCATCGATGGCCGCAAAGTTCATGGATGCATCTTCACGGATTGCCGTATGAGGGCATCCTCCCGTTTCAACCCCAATGATACGATCTTGGGGCAGAATTCCGTTTTTCATTAAAAATAGTGCATCCTCTTTCGTGTAGATATCATTCGTCACGACTGCCATACTGAATTCTTCCTGCATCGCTCTCGTCAGTTTTTCGACAAGCATCGTTTTTCCGGCACCAACCGGTCCTCCAATCCCGATACGAATAGGTTCTTTCATGTGATCCGCTTTCGTCATGAAGCAACGAAAGCTCCCTCCTTTCTTTTTTAAGACATGAACAAACGAACGCCCAATTGTTCATGCCGCATTTGAGCGATTTCCATCCCCGGAAGCGACCTGCCCAATTCCTCAGCTTCTAACCGCAGAATGCCCGGCAAAACTTCCTTTATCTGTGTTTGGCTATATAAGAGAAGGCGCTGTCCATCCGTTTGACCGAGCGGAACGCCCCGAACCGCGTTTTGGATTAAGGATGAAACAGAAGCATAAAGGCAGCCCGCAATTGCTTCTTGCATCCCAATCTCCAACTGGCGACAAATCATCGCAAAGACAATGGCCGGGTGTCCAAAGTTCTTTTTTTCTCGAATTCTTTGTCCATATACGGCTAACGTTGGTGAAGAATAAAGAGCAGCACATAACCTTGTCATTTGTTCTCCTATCCTTTTTGTTCCTTCCCTTGTTTCACGGGCTAAACTTAGAACAAATAACTGTTCATCCAACTCCCATACTTGAGCGGGAAGATTTCCTTCCAGATACTGATATGCAAGTCGGCATCCAAGGCCGTCCGTATACACTAATTGATGCCCGATATAGATGTCGAGCATTTTTTGAAAGGAGTGTACATCTGTGATGACTCCTTCTTGGATGTAAGTCTCCATCCCGAATGAATGGGAAAAAGCACCTGATGGAAAATTTGAATCGCATAACTGCAGCAAAGGCAACAGTGAATCAATCATGGCTGTGACCGATATGCCGGAACGCTTGCTTTACCTTTCGCTTCTCCCTTTTGTACGGGATGTCCAGCTGCTGAAGTAATTCCTCGACTAAATAGTCATATTGCACAAGCATTTCATTTTCTTCGAACTGCGCAGGAAGATGGCGGTTTCCTAGTTGGTGGGCAATTTCCCCCATTTGCTGGATGGAGGTGGGACAAATCGTGATGATGTCGTCCTCCAATACTTGAATGACGATCATATTCCGCTCATCCATGTATAGAATATCTCCATCCAGCAGCTCTCTATTTTCTTTTAGGCGTATGCCGATTTCCTTTCCGTGGTCGGTTGTAACCCGCTGGATCCGCTTGAGCAGTGCATCGCTTTCCATATATACCCGTTCAATATGAGGAGCTTTCTTTTCCATCGCAGCGATATTTCCTATCACCTTTTCAATAATCATCTTCCATCACCTCAAAATAAAAAATATCGTTGTGCCATCGGCAATGTTTCTGCCGGTTCACATGTTACAAGCTGACCATCAACTTTTACTTCATAAGTTTGCGGATCGACCTGGATTTCCGGTGTTTCTCCGTTTAGTTCCATATCCTGTTTCGTTAAATGTCTTATATTGGACACGATTTTGATGATTTTCTTTAAACCGAGCTGATGATGAACTCCCTTTTCATATGCGGCTTTAGATAAAAATGTAATCGACGTTTTGTGAACGGCTGACCCGAAACTTGCAAACATCGGCCGATATAAGACAGGCTGAGGAGTAGGAATGGACGCGTTCGGATCACCCATGATACTGTGGGCAATCATTCCCCCCTTCAGCACAAGGTCTGGCTTCACTCCGAAAAAAGCCGGATTCCAGACGACTAAATCAGCCAGTTTCCCTACTGCTATCGAGCCGACATAGTCGGAAATTCCGTGTGCAACAGCCGGATTGATTGTGTATTTGGCGATATAGCGCTTTACGCGGAAATTATCCCCCACTCCTGTATCTTGATCTAATTTTCCCCGCTGTTTTTTCATTTTGTCAGCGGTTTGCCATGTTCGTGATAGAACCTCTCCGACACGGCCCATTGCCTGTGAATCTGAACTGATCATACTAAAAACGCCAAGATCGTGCAGGATGTCTTCTGCCGCAATCGTTTCTTTTCGAATGCGGGAATCCGCAAAGGCAATGTCCTCAGGGACGGAGGGGTCAAGATGGTGGCAAACCATCAACATATCTAAATGTTCTTCCAGTGTATTGATCGTATACGGGCGGGTAGGATTTGTAGAAGAAGGCAAGATGTTAGGAAAACTCGCAGCCTTTATGATATCCGGAGCGTGCCCTCCTCCTGCCCCTTCTGTATGATACGTGTGGATAACCCGCCCATCGATCGCTTTGATCGTATTCTCGACAAATCCTCCCTCATTTAATGTGTCGGTATGCATCGCGACCTGGATATCGTATTCGTCCGCAACCGTTAAGCATGTATCGATTGCCGCCGCCGTCGTTCCCCAATCCTCATGCAGTTTCAAACCGATGGCCCCGGCCTCAATTTGCTCAATGAGCGGTTCTTTGGCGGATGCATTTCCTTTCCCTAAAAATCCGAGATTCATCGGAAAAGACTCTCCCGCCTCCAACATGCGATGGATGTTCCACTCACCCGGCGTACATGTTGTCGCATTCGTACCCGTGGCAGGGCCGGTCCCGCCGCCAATCATCGTCGTAATGCCGGATGACAGCGCCGTTTCGATTTGCTGGGGACATATAAAATGGATATGGGCATCGATTCCGCCTGCGGTGATGATCATTCCTTCTGCAGCAATAATCTCGGTTGCCGCTCCGATCACCATATTCACTCCATCCATTAACAACGGGTTGCCCGCTTTGCCGATTGCCGCGATCAGTCCGTCTTTTACCCCGATATCGGCTTTATAAATGCCGGCATAATCGACAATGATGGCATTCGTCAAAACGAGATCCATCACCGCTTCTCTTGTTGCAAGCGGATGCTGACCCATACCGTCACGGATGACTTTCCCGCCTCCGAATTTCACTTCATCGCCATATGTCGTGAAGTCTCGTTCGATTTCGATAAAAAGGTCCGTATCGGCAAGACGGACGGCATCACCTGTTGTCGGACCGAACATATCGGCATATTGTTTCCGGGACATGCAAAAACTCATGATTTCTCCCCCTTATCAAGCGGTCCATTCGTTGCGTTATTTAATCCGTACACAAACCGCTCTCCTGAAAATGGCACCAACTGTATTTCTTTTGCATCCCCAGGCTCAAATCGAACCGCCGTACCTGCGGGAATGTCCAAATGCATCCCGAATGATTTTTCGCGTATAAATTCGAGCGCGGAGTTCGCTTCGAAAAAATGAAAATGTGAACCTACTTGTATGGGACGATCTCCCCGGTTCAAGACGGTTAGTTTCACGACTTCTTTGCCGTGATTACAAAGGATGCCATCTGACCGTAGTATAAACTCTCCCGGCTTCATCTGTTTCCCCTCCCATTTTCAACGAATCGGCTCATGAACGGTCACAAGCTTCGTTCCATCCGGAAAGGTGGCTTCTACTTGAATATCATGAATCATATCCGCTACCCCTTCCATCACATCTTCTGCTGATAAAATGGTCGCTCCGTATTGCATCAGCTCCGCCACACTTCTTCCGTCTCTTGCCCCTTCCATCACCTCATATGTAATAATGGCGACAGCTTCAGGGTAATTCAGTTTGAGCCCCCTTTGCTGACGGCGGCGGGCCAAATCTGCCGCGATGACAACCATGAGCTTCTCTTGCTCCCGTGCTGTTAACCTCATATTTTTCTTCCTTTCTTTTATTCTCTTAGTCTATACGACTAGATGGTGTTGAATCTCACCTGCCGTTAAAATTGTTTCGAGAATATGTTTCCCGTTTCAACACCCCTTATCAGATTCCAATTAGGTGTGATATAATCAGAATCAGGCATATGCATGCTGACCATTTATGCCTGTTCTACAAAAGCTTCTCGCTGCCATGGGAAGCTTTTTTTATTTTGTCATCCGACCCCCATCTGTCATGAACATTAACATTACATGTTAAGTATTCTAACATTAGATGATAGTTAAATTATATTAAATTTTCTGATAAAATCAAGGTTTTTTGAGTAAATTTCATCCATTTTTATTAATGGAAGCGTTAACAATTATAAGTTAGAGCCATTTATTGTTTTGATAAGACAGCTTCTTTATCGCGTGAAGAATGCTCATTAAAATAAGAACATACTATTTTAAGTACGGTTTCCAGGCACCTTTTTCTGGGCGCCGCATAAATTGAGGGTAGATCAGTTTAGAGGGGAGCGTATGCCAGTATGAAGGTGCCGCCAAAAGGGATGTCCCCCCATTGCCTGCGAATTCCCAAGATTTTTGATTGGGTGAATCGTACAACGTCAATTAAGCTAAGGGAAAAAATCCAAATCCGCTTCGAATCTGAAAATCATTCAGATGACTGCTCTTTCCAAGACATAAAAAAAGTAAATTGCTTTCTATCTGATCGTCATGGCCATTCCGTTTCTCCATCCCACCACGATACAATTGAATGTAGTGAATTGACTTCACCAAAAGATAGAACCGATATCCAAACATGGACTCCGAAAGGAAACGCCGTGACGCTGCAACGAGTGGATCTCTTAAAACAAGGATTCGTGACCGTCCAATTGTTGAATCAAAAAGAACAAGTATGCCTCCAGCGTACGTTGCCGTTTTCCGAAGTTGAAACGCTACTTTTATACGCTCCTCCCGGAATCGACGTCGATTGTGAACTATTAGAAACAGATTGCAAAGCCCATATCATCCCTCCTCCTGATAAATGCTCCTCTACCATTGAAGTAGTGATCATCATCCTTTTATGCCAACATATTGTGGCCCAAGCGGATGTCAAAGTCGAAATAATGGGCATTACCTGTAAACCGCGAAGCGAGTCCGTCGAGAACCTTCTCTGCCCGGACCCCGCGCCTCCTGAATCATGTTTCATTTTCCCCAATAGCTGAAACGCCCTCATCATAAAAGATGAAGGCGTTTTTTTTTGACCATTTATATTTATTCGGGATACGGGACCTTGAGATTTAAATCTTTATGGCTCTAAAGCCAACGAGGATGAAGGATTAAAACGAATTAATTCCTCTAGAATATGCTCCCTCTCCTCCACATATCGTTCAATCCGTTTGTTCATACGATTTCGTTCCATATCATTCTGCAGCAAGCTTTTCAGTTGTTCTTCAAACGGGACATCGAACTGTAATGGAATAATAAGCTGTTTTTTCGTTAAATACTCAACATTGATTTGTTCCTGTCCCGGTAAGGCAGTGTGGATGAATATCGGCAGCCGTTTGATCAAAGCTTCGCTTAGTGTAATCCCCCCGGCTTTTGTGACGATCGCATCCGCTTGATTATACAGCTCATTCATTTGATTGCGATCTGAGATATATGGCAGCGGCTTGATGCATGGATTTTTCCATGATAAAAGCTCTTCGTACAATCTTTGATTATTTCCGCATAACACGTTGAATTGATAAGATGAATGGAAACTCACTTGTTTCAAATAATGCGTTACATTTCCAAGTCCGCCGTTTCCTCCCGCAACCAAAATAACGGGTTTGTCCTGTTTTCGTGCTGTTTGGGAACGATAAAAACCGGGGTGGACAGGGATACCAGTTACAAAAATTTGCTTTTCCCCGATTCCCCATCTACTCATTAAATATTCTTTCGCTTCTTTATCCGGAACAAAATGGAAGTCAACATCCTTTATTCCCCATACATCATTGATGAAAAAATCTGTATAGACATTGATGACCGGTATTTTAATAACATTCCTGCGTTTCAAAGCACTGAGGAGCTTGGATGGGAAGCAATGCGTGCAAACAACCAGGTCTGGTTTTTCTTCTTCAAGCAGCCGCATTAACTTTTGATCAAATAACCAGTGCCTGTCCTTTTGGCGATTTTTTGACAGAGGATGAGAATGATACATATGCTGACGGTAAAACGACTCATAATGCCTTGGGAATAAACGAATCCATTTCAAGTAAAAAGATGATATCATTCGTTCAATCGGTTCATTCCAATAGCTTAAAAAATCGATTTTTTTACAATCCACACTCGGATAAACTTGCTGAATGTTCGCCATCAACGCATCTGCCGCCTTATGATGGCCGGAAGGCATTTGAAATAATGGCATAAACAAAATCTTCTTCAACCACAACTCCCCCTAAACGACTCTATCTCCTGATCATGCTGTCACTCTTTTACCGAATTTACGCCAAATCACATACAAAACAAATCCCCCGCCAAAAACGAGTGGAAAATAAAACACATCAATCGATCCACCGACATAATAGCCGAGAAAAAGAAACGTACATGTCCAAATGGCACTTCCCGACACGGACAGGATCAGAAAAAGCCAAAACGTATAGTGGCTGATTCCCGCAAGATAAGGTGATAACTGACGAAGCCCTGGAATGAAAAAACCAAATAAAATGGTCCATTTTCCGTACTTGCTGAACCCTTTTTCTGCTTTTCTCAACTTTTCTTCGTTAAAGCCAATATATTTTCCGTATTTATATAAAAAAGGTGCCCCAATGAAATATCCTGCAACATAAGCGACAACCATCCCTACACTCGTACCCAAAAACGCATTTAATAAACTCCGGTCCAGTGATAATTGGTTCTTAGAAATAAGGACACCGAGCAGAAGGAGAAACGATTCTTCAGGGGCTGGAATTCCGACAATTCCGCAAAACAGGATCACAAATATAACGATTGGTCCAAATAGGCGAATATAATCTGAAATAAACTGTAAGTCCATAAATTCCTCCAACACATTTCTTATGTGTCTTGAAGCAGCGTACGAACAGTTACACTTTTGTACCCTCTCTCTTTTACATAAGGAAGGAATTGTTCTAGTGCTTCAAGCATCATCTCAGGCGCTTCTTGGTCCGCTCCGAATGTATCTCCATTATCATGTAAGACAAAAATGGCGCCGTCACTTAAACGACTTCTCATGTTTCTTGCTAACCGGTTTTTTCCCATACTTAATTTCCAATCCTGAAAAATGTCAGACCACATCACAACTTGAAAAGGTTTTACCACAAAAAGAGTACTAATATTAAAATGCCCCCAAGGAGGCCGGTAATAAACAGGAGTATCTCCCGTTAACTCAATGATGGCTTCCCTCGACCGACGCAGCTGCTTCCCCACCTGAAACGGAGTCATCACCCAGGTACTAATATGCTCGTCATGATGGACACCGATTTCATGTCCCTCATCCCTCATTCTTTGAATGATTTCAGGATGACGTCTGGCATTTGTCGTGACAACAAAAAATGTTGCTTTCATATCAAATTCCTTTAACAAATCCAACAGTCGAGATGTATAAACAGGATGGGGACCATCGTCAAACGTGAGTGCGAACTGCTTGTCCTTTGGTTTTCTCTTTACAATTCTGTATGAAAAAGAACGAATTAAAATGGTAGGGATAATACTATAAATCGAAAATAATCCAATTAAACTAAACATCCATTCCATTGTAAAAAATTCACCACTTTTTTGCTCTTAAACTTTTTGCTGTACTTTCATATTTTCAAAGATAATTTCCGGCTTTTTTTAAATAACGCCCAGAAAGAAACATAAAAGATGCAAATATATGAATCTACGTTAAATTTTTAACACCTATTATCTATTTTTGCTCTATTCGCATCTTTCTGTTTTTTCATCTTGAACGAGCTTACAAAGGTCTTCGTATAAGCGGCTGACAAGAACCCGTAAGGGAGATTGGCGGCCGCTTATGCGTAAATGATTTGCGTGGATGTTTTTTATACACGTCAAATGATTTATGTGGATTTATATAGTTACCATAAACAATATCTTAACGGAGAAAAGAAAAGATGGCTAGTCCAACGAACCCTTTTTTTCTCTTTTGGATTTGCCTGCCTATAAAACCATATGAGCGGGAAAGTTGTTACACCCCTTTTCAGCCTCAATCTGTCTGTTCAAAACATGGCAGGCACAAAACAAACGCAGCTCTTAATAAAAAGAGCTGCGTTTGCTTTTTACCCCGCATTAACAGGCAGTAAACCCCACTGATGGAAGTTTCCTTTATGATGACGATTCAATGGCCGCGATGACATGCCCTGTTCAACCTTAAGTTCCTTGCATGCCTAATGATGAGGGACTTTCTCAACAGGAAATTTGTATGATAGTGTTGCTTTTAAAGGCAGATGGTCAGAGCCTTTTGGCATCTTTGTCACAACTTCTGCTGCCATCACCTGGAAATTGCGGCTGACAAATATGTAGTCCAATCTCCTTCTTGGCCGAAGCGACGGATAAGTGAATCCTCCCCCCTTTCCCGCAATCTGCCAAACATCTTGAAGCCCATCGGTCATTTTTTTCCACCCTCTCGATCTCGGCTTCATATTCCAATCCCCCATGACAATAGCAGGACCGGAGCACTTATGAAGCTGGTTTACAATAAAGTCTGTTTGCTTTTTATGAAGAAAGGGATGAAGACTTAGATGGGTCACGTATATTTGAAGAGGCTGTTCATTCACTTGAATGGTAGCTTCAAGCAATGACCTTCCTTCGATTAGACCATATATAAAATCAAACGGATAGCTCTTTTTTGTGATAATCGGATAGCGGGACAAAAGAGCATTTCCATACTGCCGTACTGTCGTTGAATGTTTAGGCTTTAAAGAAAGTGATGGACTGAAAGCTTGATGCATGTTTAGTTTTTTTGCAAGCCAGCCGACCTGGTCTTCATCGTAACTCCGCTTGGAAAAATATTTATCAACCTCGTTAAGACCGATGATATCCGCGCCGCTTTTTTCAATCACTTCGGCAATTCGATTCAAGTCCACTTGTTTATCCATGCCCTTGCCATGGTGAATATTGTAGGTCATGACCTTGAATTGCAAAATACCATCTCCTCTAAACTCCATTTAGTAAGGTTATTTACATAATAAAGTATATCTTTAATTGACCTTAGAAGACCCGGCTTCATCGGTTCTCTTCAATGGCTTCCATCATTGATGGGTCGTTTTTCTTTATCATTAACCCGCACTAATCCGGGAAGTTTGTGATGATATGTACCCGTTAAAAGCGAACCATCTAGTTTGGCCGGCGTTTTTATATTTCCTTTTTTGCTGTTGGCCTATGCAATAAGGTAAGGAGATATTCTTTATTCTTCCTTGGTAAAACAGCCTGAGTTTCCCAAAATATTTTCCCGAAAAAAATACAAAATAATCTTGCCGAAAACTCCTAAGGGAAATGAAAGGATAGTGAAAGGATAGTGAAAGGAATATGAGAAGTTATTTATTGGTTGCCTGGAATTTATTTGATCCAATATATTACAGCCTTACCCGTTTAACATATATTTATAACGAAATCCCTGAGGAAAATATTTTACGCGTCAGACTCACTCGTTACAAGGGGAAAGACGCGATCCTTTCCGATGGTACACAGATCAATAAAAACGATATTTTAGTGAAAATCCATCTGCATAATGTCCATTTATTAAATAAAATGCAGCATATTAAAAGCGATATAAAAAGAGGTCGATTCATTTATCAATCGATCAGAAAATCTTTGCCGAGCCTTGTGTCTTATATTCAAAAACATGATAAATCCGATGAAATCAAAGGCATAATCGGCATTACCATGTTGGACAGAGGGGCCGATCGACTTGGTTTTGAGATTGTTCCCATTTCTAATCCTTTGTACAAATGGTATAAATGGACAAGTTTATTGCCCATCAATATGTTATCCACCACGAGTCCCTCTTTAAAAAATGTCTTAAAGCAATCGGGGCCAAGCTATTTATTTATGTCAAAGGCAAAATTATCGAGTATGTACAAAGTATAAAAGCGCAATTGGTCACTGTTTTTCAATGCGTCTGGTTTCCCGCCTTACCCATTTTTAACGGGACAATCAGTAGGCAAAAAAGCTGTTAAACGATTACGTTAACAGCTCTCCTATCCTATATTGCAGGTAACACTTCTTGTTCAGCTGATGAAATGGATAATTGGTGCAAAGTGATTTCCGGCCGGCTTCCAATCCGAATATTGACTCCCGTTTGACCAAGCCCTTCACTAATATAAAAAGGTTTTCCATCCTGCATATGAAGGCCCTTTACAATGTTCATTCTTGCCAGTTTGCCCATTTTTACAAGATGATAAGCTTTTGGATAGCAAATTTGCCCGCCATGGAAGTGACCTGCCAGCAAGTAATCAAAATGATATCCTTCCATATGAAGGACAATATTGGGATCATGGGTCAACACTAAATTCGTTCCTTGCTTAATTCCCGTATAGGAAGCCTTTAAATTACTGTGTTCCGTACTAAAGTCATCAATGCCAATAATATTTACAAGCCTATCCTGAACATAGATGGCATGGTTTTCATTTTGCATGACCTTGCATCCGTACGCTTCAAGTGTATCCTTTAACTTTTGAAAGTTTTTTCCGCGCAATACATAGTCATGGTTGCCAAAGACAGCATACACACCATGTTGTGCATTCAATTCAGTTAATACTTCCAAATAAGGAATAAGCTTGGGTATCGTACGTTTTCGATCGAGGAAATCTCCAGTTAGTGCGATCAAGTCGATTGATTCACCTTTTAACTTCTCGTACAGCTGACGCGGGGAAATTGAGATGTTTTCCAGATGCATATCGGAAAGGTGTAGAATATTGAGAACCGGATCATGTTCCCGCGTTTCGTTTTGATTGATGCGAACTCTATTGATTACTATATCTTTCGTGTTTGTATAAGCTTTTTTGAATAGAAAGAAAAGAATAATGAAGATACTAGAAAAAAATAAAATATTCAACCGTAACCCCTCCTTCTATAAAAATTATACATGAAAAATCCTTTTATTCTTCATGTAATTCATGGAACGTAATCCATGGAAATTTGCCCTAAATTTCTCGATAGAAAGGAAAAGGGAAGAATAGGTTTCTAAAGGAAATGGAAAGAAGCATAATCTTTCAAAAATGCGGAGGTGACTTATGGAACAATATCCAAAGGACAAAACCATCTTGTTTTTACCATTTTTGCAGATTCCCTCTGGTCATCATCAAGTTGCAAATGCCCTTATGGAAGCAATAAAAAAAAGGGAGCCAAATGTAAAATGCGACAAAGTCGATATTCTTTCATATAGTTACGGAAAGATGGAAGCGCTCGTTTCAACCATCTATCTTAAATGGATTCAAGCATTTCCCGATTTTTACAATTGGATCTATCAAAGCTCCGTTTACAAAAACGTCGAAAAAAACAAACGCTATCGCCTATATGAGCTTTTATTTATAACTTTTATGAAACGATTGATAAAGGAAAAGCAACCCGACCTGATTGTCTGTACCCATGCCCTGCCTTCCTATATGCTGAATTATCTAAAGGAAAAAGGCGAATTGAAAACTCCGGTCATAAATGTATATACAGATTACTTCATTCACCGCTTTTGGGGAATCAGGCATATCGATTTTCATTTTGTTCCCTCCCATCACATGAAAGAATTTCTAAAAAATAAGGGGATAAACGATGAGCAAATTTTTATCACGGGAATCCCTATCCATAAAAATATCAAAAAACAGGAAACGCAAGTAGTCAATGCTTCTCCTTCCCCTTCATTGTCGGTATTGATCACCGGAGGGAGTCTCGGTGTTGGCGCAATGGAAGATTTAATCAAAAAAATAGAACTGGAAAAGAACATCCACTATTACGTGTTATGCGGAAAAAACGAGAAATTGTATCAGAAGCTCCAAACATTACAGAAAACTCATATCACGCCTTTAAAATATATAAAATGCCGAAACAAAATGAATGAACTTTACGATCAGATGGATGCGATCATCACAAAACCGGGAGGGGTTACGATAAGTGAGAGTTTGTTTAAAAGAAAACCCATTTTCGTTTATCACGCACTGCCAGGGCAGGAAGAAATCAATTTACAACAACTAAAACAGCTTGGTGTCATCATCCATCTAAACAAGTGGAAAGATGAAAAAAACACAATCGAAGACCAACTTTATTCGTTCTTCCAAAACAAAAATCAGGTTCAACAATATCAAAATTCCATCACAAACTATCACCACCACCTTATCGCAAAAGAGCCCTCCCAAATTATCGAGGAACTGATGGCGAATATGAAATGACAAAGTGATGGCGAAAGAATGCTAAGCCATGGCGATATTAATTGGCTGAATAGCACAAACCTTAGTCCGAAATCGGGCTAAGGTTTTTTGGTTACCTCCCTATATGGTTTCTTGGTTTGAGTAAAATCAAAAATAAGCCATGTTCGATTTGGGGTATGTAGGCAACTGTCTAGTTCCCGGGACATCCGCGGAACATAGTATAAGATTGAATGTAATCAATCATAAGAAAGGGGGATAAAAATGGATCAATTATATCCTTACCACATGTCTTATTATCAACCGCAACATGCCAGCCAGTTTCCGCAATACCCACAGTCTGAGATATGGGCAGAGCAACTAATCCAACAACCTTTATACCCTCATTTGAAACCACAGGTATTAAATACCATTAACCCTTTTGTTAAATACGGCCTAAAGGAGGCGAAAGCTACTTCCTATAAGCATGCGTTACAAGAAGTTGCTGCGATGGCCTATTTAATGGGTAAAGGCATGGATCCGTATACTGCCTATTTAACCGTGGAATCTTGGGAAATTAATGAAATGTTTTAAAAATGAACCCATACCAAATGCGTTACGTGTGCGAACATAGTATAAGCTTGTGAAGTTGTCATTAAAAAAGAAAGGGGAATCATTAAATAAATGTACCCAACTAATATGATGCCTTATCCGATGATCGTTCATCATCCTGTAGCTGCTCATCAAAACGATTACCGCTTTCCGCAGTATCGAGTTTTACAGATGGTTCAAAACTGTGAAGCTACATGCGAATATACAAGAAATGAAATACTCAAAATGGAAGATACACGATCTAGACAAGAACAATTAAAACTACTATCTGATTGTGCCAATATCTGTACCTTGACTGCTAAATATATTGCAAGTCAAAGCAGATTCGCCAAATCGCTTGCTTCTTTATGTGCTCAAGTATGTAAGGTTTGTGGAAGCCATTGTTTAAAACATTCTGATAAAACATCACAGGCTTGCGGCCAAATTTGCTTAAACTGCGCTCAAGAGTGTCGGGATTTTGCTGGAGCTGGACGTTAATTTATATTCTTCTCTTTGATATTGGTAAAATGAACCATAAAGCCAATAACAGCTACGCCAGATTATAAAATAAAAAATCAGTCCCGCTCTCAAGTCATTGTGGGGGCTGTCCAGGGAAGGACAATCATCTATTTTTTCTCCGATGAACCGTCACTGAAATCTGTGATTTTCTTGGATTTTTCATGACGGTTCATCTCCGAAAAAAGAATAACAACCTCCCCTCTATACATAATTTGATTTAGTTATAAAAAACTAAAAGAAAAGCTTTCTTTAGAGGTGTCTATGAGAAAATTAGCGGCCTATGTGGTGTTATTATCGTTATCCTTATCTCTTTTTACAGCTTGCTCTTTTAGCGACATCAAAGACCTTAATGAGCTGGATGCCAAAAAGCTTCTTACGGCTGAAAGCACGGTCGTTTATGATGGACAAGGGGACGTATTGGATGAACTGTATAAAACCGTTCCGAGAAAAAACGTAACCCTTGATGAACTCCCTGACTACGCGAAAATGGCCTTTGTCGTCACCGAAGATAAACGTTTTTATCATCATTTCGGTGTGGATATTCGCGGTATTTTTCGTGCCGTTGCAACTAACATTGTGGAACGGCGCAAAGCGGAAGGCGCCAGCACCATCACCCAGCAGCTCGTTCGGAATCTATATTTAACAAGGGAAAAAACGATTCAGCGAAAAATCGGCGAAATGGTTATGGCCGTTGCATTGGAGAGGAAGTTGACCAAGGACGAAATTTTAGAACTTTATGTGAATCAAATCTACTTTGGAAGCGGCGTTTATGGAATCGGGGCCGCCTCTAAACTTTATTTTGACAAAGAACCCGAAGACCTCACCATTTCAGAAGCAGCACTTCTTGCAGGTTTACCTAAAGCCCCAAGTAAGTACTCTCCTGCGAACAATGTAGAGCAGGCCGAAAAAAGAAGAAATGTTGTCTTAAATCTGATGTATAAAAACAACGTCATCTCACAGGAGGAATTAAGAAAAGCGAAGGATGAAGAAATACGGGTTCCTTCAGTTACCATTAAAGAACCATCCCCTTACCAATCATTTATCGATTATGTAGTCAAGGAAGCGAAAGATCAATATAACATTACCGAAGAGCAGCTGTATCGAGGCGGCTATAAAATCCATACAGGTTTTCAAGAAGAACTGCAAGCCGCGATCAACGATGCAGCAAATGACTACCGGTTCCCAGAAGATCGATCCGATCAAAAGGTCGAAGTGGGCATTGCCGCCGTTGCTCCTGAAAGCGGACTCATACAGGCTTTATACGGGGGCCGCGATTATACACCAAAAGGTCTCAACCACGCGGTCATTCCGTATCAACCCGGATCGGCGATTAAACCATTGGCCGTCTACGCTCCTGCTTTAGAAACAAATGAATGGAGCCGTTCTTCTACGCTCATTGATGAACCGAAAACATTCAACGATTATAAACCTGAAAATTATCACGAACATTATTTCGGGGAAGTATCGATGGAAGAAGCGGTAGCCCGTTCACTGAACATCCCTGCTGTTTCCTTATTGAACGAGATTGGCGTGGATCAAGGATTTGATTTTATCGAAGAAAGCGGCATTGATTTGAAAGAAGACGATAAAAATCTCGCCTTGGCGCTTGGCGGTACAGCAACCGGCATTTCCCCCCTTCAATTCGCACAGGCTTATACAACATTCGCAAACGGCGGTATCATGAATGAAGCAAGAGCCATAGAACGTGTAATCAAGCCCGACGGACAAACAGAATCTCATAAACGCTCAAAGCAGCTTATGACCGCTGAAAATGCACAGGAAATGACCGATATATTAAGGAGCGTTGTTGAAGAACCTTATGGAACAGGAAGAAAAGCGCGGTCATATGAAACGAAAGTCGCCGGAAAAACCGGTACAACCCAGCTTAGCGAAACAAATCGAGAGGCCAACAAGGACGCCTGGTTTGTCGGATATACCGAGAATACCGTCATGGCGATTCATGTTGGCTTTGACCGCCCTGATGATCAGCACTACTTGAAAAGCAGCGGCGGCGACGCTCCTGCAAAAATGTTTCGTCTGATTATTAACAAAGCTCAATAATACACCTTACAAAAAATCGTGATGAGAAATCCTCGGATTAAACGGATTTCTCATCACGATTTTTCATCTATGACTCATGAATGTTGTTCATGGGCAGACGACTCTTGTTCTGCCGGTTTGGAAACATCTTCTGCTGTATTTTCCCCAATTTGAATCTCTGTTCTTGGCATCGTGTGCATGCCTTTCGCATTCGTATGGGCGATGATTTCGTATGTCCCCTCTTTTTTGAACGCTTTTTCAATATGATAAATTCCTTCCCCTTGTCCCACTGCTTGAATTCTTTCTTTCTCGTTCCCGTTAATAAGCTCAAATGTTACTTCGGCATCCTCCACTACTTCATCTCCGTATGTCACTTTTGCCTCGATTGGCATTGTTTCATTGATTTTTCCTTTTTCATCAGCGAGAATTTGGACTTCCACCACTTTGACATCCGGTTCTTTTTCGGCTTTTGGCTGGCCGCAGCCCGACATGACCGCGACCAGTCCGATTGCTCCTACAGCTATCCACTTTTTCATATGTATTTCTCCTTCCCTGTGCACTCTAACGAAACGGTAACACATAAATGTGAGAGCTTTTTGAAATTCAAGAATTTCATTTTTTTTTCACATTTTTTGACTATAATGAAGTCAGTAACTTTTTAAAGGAGGGCAAACCTTTGAAAAAAACGGCTTTATTCGTCCCTGCATGTCTTTTGCTTTTGACAGGCTGCTCATCTGAGCATTTATCATCGGTGTCTCCGAAAGAAGACTATGTAGTGACCGTCAATATTCAAGATCATTCCCTTTCATTTATTGAAACGGATTCCCATAAAGAAGTAACATGGGTCATGCCTTTTTCCTTTCAGCGTGCAGAGTTTTTAACAAGTGACCAATTATTATTATACGGAAAAGAACTCGATGGTGTATACATTTATGAGCTTTCAAGCGGAAAACAACTGGATAAATGGAAAACCGGTAAAGGAATCGAAAACATGATCCGTTCCTCCGATGCTTCCAAGGTGTATGCCGCCGATCAACATCGCCGATCGCTGCGCGTATTCACTCCAGAAGGAAAACAATTGAAAGAAGTCAAGCTGGATAGTGCTCCGTTTACGATCATCGAAAGTAACGATAAATTATATGTCAGCAGTTATGAAAAAGCAGATATGTATGTAATTGATAAGGCATCATGGAAAGTGACGGACCGTTTCCAAACCCACCCCCGGGCAGTCGGCGGGTTTATTGATGAAAAGAAGGATGAATTATGGCTCGGAGGCCACGGTTCAGGCGAAATGATCCAAGATGACATTTATATATACTCATTAAGCAATGGTACATTAAAAGAAAAAATAGCGGCTCCGGTCATGCCCGTTGATTTCGCAAAATCCGGAAACGAACTCTATGTATTAAGCCATGGTTCCAATGACCTTTGGAAAATTGATTATAAAACGAAACGCATTATGAAAAAAATCGAGACGGGTTCAAATCCATTCTCGATGAAACGATTTCGAAATAAACTCTATATCGCCAGCTATGACAGCAACAAAGTACAAATTATTGATTTGTCCACTTTTCAAACGATTAAGCAAATTCCCGTCGGAACGGGACCTTTTCAACTATTGGTGAGAGAGGATGAGACACCTTGAAACATATATCCATTTTAATCGTTGATGATGAAGCAGATATGCGGCAGCTCATCAAATTATATCTTGAAAAAGAAGGTTTTCATTGTATAGAAGCAGCAGACGGACAAGAGGCTTTAACCATTTTGGACAAAACCCTTCCCCATCTTATTTTACTTGACGTGATGATGCCAAAAATGGACGGCTTTACCGTCGCAGCGAAAATCCGGGAGCAGCTGCAAGTGCCCATTATCTTTTTGACGGCTCGAGGGGATGAATGGGACCGCATTCACGGCTTAAATATCGGGGCAGACGATTATATCATTAAACCATTTAGCTTCGGTGAACTCATTGCAAGGGTCCAGGCGGTCCTTCGGCGCACACAGCCGTCACCAAAAACCTCTCCCCTTTTGCAAATCGGTCCTTTATCCATTAACAAAAAGGGACGCCAAGTATTCATAAATGAACAGCCTGTTTCCCTTACTCTAAAAGAATTCGAATTGCTTCAATTTCTTTGTGATCATAAAGGACAGGTCTTTTCACGGGAGCAGCTTTTGGAAAAAATCTGGGGGTTTGACTACGAAGGAAGCGAGCGCACCGTCGATACCCATATCAAAACATTGCGTTTAAAGCTTGGAGATGCCGCTGATGTCATTCAAACGGTGTGGGGTATCGGCTATAAGATCGAGGTGTAGACATTGAAGTGGAACTCTTTTTCGTTTCAAGCAAAGTTTCGGATCATGGTCAGTACCATCATTTGCATGACCATTTTATTTTCGTTCTTATTTATTCATTTTCTCTATCGTGATATATACGTAAAAGATATTGAAAAGTCTTTATTGCAAGAAGGAAACAAGATTGCTTCCCATTATGAAGGAGGCGAGATTACCGACGAATTGAAACAAAACGTCGCGTGGCATAATTCGATATCCGAATCGGAAATCTTGCTTGTCGACAATCCAAGGGAATTAAGTGCGTGTTTACCGTTCGAAATGAACCACCGGGCGCTCATTTCGGAAAACGAGCGAAGAAAATTATTAGCCGGAAAACATTTGGTGAAAGTAGGTTACGAAGAGCGTTTCGAGCGCAACATTATGGGGGTTGTCATCCCCCTTTTGGATCAAGAGCGCCTTAAAGGAATCATTTATTTATATTTGCCGCTCTCGCCCATTGAGGAAGTATTCAATAAATCGACGCCTATTTTGTTGCTGACCGGTATTCTTTTCTTTCTCTTTATGGTCGTGTTCGGAAACAAGCTCGTCCGGTCACTCGTCACTCCCATTCGGGAAATGGAAGCTTTCTCGCAGCATATTGCACAGGGTGATTTTTCAATACGTTTGCCTGTCAAGTCAAAGGACGAACTTGGTCATTTAGCTCTTGCCTTTAATCAAATGATAGAGGCTCTTGAAAACCAAGACCAGCAAAAGAAAGAATTTCTGGCGAACGTCTCACATGAATTGCGAACACCGTTAAGCTATGTGAAGGGGTACAGCGAAGTGTTAAAAGATGAAATGTATCAAAGCAAAGAAGAAGCGCTGCGCTATGTGAATCTTATTCATCGCGAATCGGATCGGATGCATCGGCTCGTAAAGGATTTACTGGATTTGGCCCAGCTCGAAGCAGATATGTATCCCATGAAAAAGGAACCGCTTGTCCTGGCACAAGTGTTGGATGATACAATCGAAAAATTCATTCCTGCTTTTAAGCAGAAACAACTCGCCTATGAAGTGAATCTTGACTGGGATGTGATTATGAACGGGGATAGCGACCGTCTTTCTCAAGTATTCTATAATTTAATCGACAATGCCGTTAAATACAATCGAGTTAACGGAAAGGTTTCTCTCTCTTTGTTTGTGAAAAATAACAAAATCCATCTTTCCGTAAAAGACACGGGAATCGGGATTTTGGCAGAGGACATCCCTCATTTAGGCGAGAGGTTCTTTCGGGCGGATAAAGCCCGTACCCGAACAAAAGGCGGTACAGGATTGGGACTTGCCATCGTCAAACAAATCGTGCAGCGCCATAACGGCAAAATAGGCATCATGAGTACATGGAATGAAGGAACAACGGTTACACTATGCTTTCCGCTGGAATATTTCGAATGATTGGTAAAAAATACCAAACCGTCAGGGAATCCCAGGTCAATGGGTTCCTTGGCGGTTCACTTTACTTTAAGGCCGATAACACAGCTTCTTCTTTTTTCATGCCCCACTCATAAAACAAGTAAATAAATTTTGATGGAAAAGATACCGACCAAAAAGAAAAAGGCAAAATGAGCAAACGATAATCCCTTTATCGATTTCCTCAAAAATTCGTTCATTGTTACATAGCAAAAGCTCCCAATCGATCCTCCTGTCAATAATGCATTCAGTTTGACGGATTCTATGTTCAATTCATGGCCGGCCCAAATACTGACTCCAAATGCGGCGGCTAACACCAGCATCATGACGATGAAAAGCCAATCGCTCATTTTGACAGCTTTAAGAGCAGCTATTAAAGCTACGCCTTCTGGTATTTGATGAAGAATAAAAGCCAGCAAAAAAGAGGAAGTAGCATAAGCAGTGTACCCTGCATTAAGCCCTATATTTAATCCAAATGGAATACTATGCAAAATGATGGCCATAAACAAAAAGTAAGGCAACAGCGCTTCATCTGAAGCATAAAAATGTTTATGTAATTGTGATTCGATCAACTTCATGAAAACATAGCCATTGAACATTCCGGCTGCCACTCCAAGCCCCCCGTAATAATGAATAGAATGAGGGACCATTTCCATTAGCAATAAACCCGTTATCATTCCACCGCAGCAGCTGTAAACATAGTAAACACTTCTTTTTAAAAAAGAGCAGATGATTTTTCCGACCACTCCTCCAATTCCCATCCCTACAAATGAAGAAACCATAGCCCATAGTGCAAAATTCCAAACACCCGACAACTTATTCCCTCCCTGTTTGACTTGTTTTTTCGAATCACAGTGAAGCTGTACGACAAAGGCGATCCCGTTTTGCTGATGGTTTCTTTGCCTTCCCGTTTCATCCAAGATGAAGCTATATTTAAAAATATGGTAAAATAAAGACAAATATGTGATGAGAGGTCTTTCGTAATGGAAAAGGAACAAAATGAACACGATGATGCATTGGAAGAAAAAGAGTTAGATGAAGAAACGCTCTTTATTATAACGCAAACATTTAAAGCACTATCAGACCCGACCCGTTTGCGCATTTTACATTTGTTGTTTCAGCGCGAGCATTCCGTGAACGAAATTGCAGAAAAATTGGGCTTGCTTCAGTCGACCGTTTCCCACCAGCTGCGTTTTCTTAAAAATCTGCGTCTAGTGAAATTCCGCAGACAGGGAACGACTCTGTATTACTCCCATGACGATGAGCATGTGATGGATTTATTGAAACAATCCATTGAACATGCCAGACATCACTGATATCGCCTCTTGAAACTTGCGCTATACTGCCATCGGACAAGCAACTTTTCATACAACGTTACCTTTAAGAGACAAAAAACGAAAGAAGCGTGCCTCCAAACCGTAAAAAAAGACGGCTTTAGGACACCCTAAACTTCATTTTTCAACCTCCTTCACTGGTCCTTCTTCTATTCGCGGCTTTCTGTTCTTTCCCCCTGAACATGCTCACAAAGGTTCATGATGTGACATAGGCGCTTTTTGCTCATGTCACATCATTTACGTGAATCCATATATTATTGGCGCGGTCCCCACAACATGATGGAAACCCCTGCTGAACAAATGATCGCTCCTATCCAATCGTATGTATCGGGTGTTTTTTTATCAACATGAAAGCCCTCCCGGCTAAACAGGAAGGCTTTTGTCTGGCAGGACCATAATCAGTTGCACTGCTCATGATCGGGGCAGTCTAATTCGCTTCTATCAATTTGAATCGTTGTATGTTCAATATGAAATTGATCATGTAACACTTTCTTCACTTGTAATATGATTTCATTATAATCCGTTGTCGCATCCACCACTATGTGACAACTTAATGCGGGAAAGTCAGAGGTAATCGACCAAACATGCAAGTCATGGACACCTTGAATAGAATCAAGTGATAACAATACTTTTTTCACTTCCATAACGTCAATATTAATGGGGGCTCCCTCCATCAATACGTGAAACGAGTCCCTTGTCACACGCCAGCCGCTTATAATGATCAATACGGCAACAACAACACTGGCAATCGGATCAGCGATACTCCACCCAAAAAACATAATAAGCAGAGCCGCGATGATCGCCCCAAAGGAGCCTAACATATCCCCTAGTACGTGTAAAAAAGCACTTCGGACATTTAAATTCTCGCTCGTATCCCCTTTCAGTAAAATAAAAGCTGCCGCTATATTAACGATAAGTCCAATAATAGAAATCACGAGCATTCCTGAACTGATGATTTCCGGAGGATTCATGAATCGCTGGTAGGCTTCCCAAAAGATATAAAGTGAAATGACGACTAACGTTATGCCGTTTAAAAAGGCAGCTAGAATCTCAAATCGTTTATAACCAAACGTTTTGGTTAAAGTGGCCTTTTTCTCGCCAAACTTCATTGCCAGATAGCTGAGCCCAAGTGCGGCGGCATCGCTTAACATATGACCAGCATCTGATAACAAAGCAAGGCTGTTGGTCATAATTCCCCCTATCACCTCTACAATCATGTACAAAGTAATAAGGGTAAAAGAGAGCCCCAACGCTTTTTTATTTGCCGTTCCGTGATGATGATGACCATGGTTGTGAGAATGATCATGATGATGGTGTGAATGCCCCATCTTGTTAACCTCCTTAACATTTCATCACTTACTTTTTACTATATAGGTCCAACTTAAGTTTTTAACCTCTGTCATCGAGCCTTCTTCTATTTGCGTTTTTCTGTTTTCTCATCTTGAGCAGGCTTACAAAGGTCTTCGTATCAGCGGCTGACAAGAGCCCGTAAGGGAGCTTGACAGCCGCTTATGTGTTGAAAAGCTGACATGGCCGCTTTTGGCCATGTCGGCTTTTCAATGTGGATCTATCTATATATGAATATATGTTCATATATAGATTATTAAGTAATCATGGATATTGTGCAACCATTTTTAGGTACATTTGCCCTTAATTTTCTCGGACTTATTGACGATTAATAAGTTGTCCCATAAAATTTCCTTATAGCAGAGGTGATAAAATGTCAAAAAAACCATTTTTATACAGCACATGCTGTTCGCTCGTGTTAAGCCCTTTATTACTCAATCCGATAGACTCATATGCGGCCCCCACTATTAATGGGACCATTACAGCCAATACTTTAAACGTACGCTCTAATCCAAGTATGGATGGTTTAGTGCTCGGCAAGCTTGTTAAAAACAACAAAGTAGAAATTATAGATGAAAAAAACGGCTGGTCTAAAATTACATATCAACATAAAGAGGGCTGGATTTCTTCCACATATGTTCAAAAAGAAAGCGCCAAAACTCCCCGAATCGGGACAGCACAACCATCGGGTCAAAAAACGGGGACAACTGCCATTGTCAAAGCGAGTAATCTAAATGTCCGGTCTACCGCTGGCACGTCAGGTAAAGTCGTTGCTTCTTTACCTAAAAATACGAAAATCAGCATCCTTTCAATTCAAGGAAACTGGGCACAAATCAAAACAGCCAACAATCAAATTGGCTGGGTCGCTAAACAGTATTTAACATTATCGCAAACTTCAATACAACCAAATAATGATTCTACTAAGCGTCTGCCTCCGACTAATAGCCAAACGGTAAAAATGGGAACCGTCAATGTCAGCAGTTTAAATCTCCGGTCGTTGCCGAGTACATCAGGTAAGATCATGGCATCCTTATCCCGGAATACAAAAGTAACGGTTCTGGGGGTTAAGTCAGGCTGGGCGCAGGTGAAAACGGCCACCGGTCAAAGCGGCTGGGTGGCTGCACCATATTTGACGATGAAAGCAACGGACGATGGAGGGACAACAGAAAAGCCCGATCTACCATCAACTAAACCAACCTCTCCTTTTGCTGCGGTTACATTAAAATCAAATGCCAACTTGCGAAAAGGACCTGGGACGAATTTTGCTGTCGTTGGGAGCGGAAAAGCCGGTACCACTTATACGCTTGTTAAAGAGCAAAACGGCTGGGTAAATATAAAACGGCCAAACAATCAAGAAGCGTGGATTGCAGGATGGCTTGTTTCCAAAGGAAATACTCCTCCTTCTGTTCCAGCTTCGCCGTCTCCTGTTTCTTCTGCTGTCCTAACAGGCAAAACCATTGTCATTGATGCCGGCCACGGCGGTAAAGACAGCGGTACAGTTGGTCAAAAGGGAGCTTTTGAAAAAGATCTGGCGCTAAATACGGCACGTCTCGTCGTCTCCTCCCTGGAAAAAGCGGGGGCGAACGTAATCATGACGAGAAGCGATGATACTTTTATCTCTCTTTCCGACCGCGTGGCCGTCAGTCACAAATATAAGGCCGACGCGTTCATTAGCATTCACTACAATTCAGCAAGTCCAAAAAGCAGCGGGGTAATGTCCTTCTATTACACAGCCGCAAAGGAAGAAAAACTGGCAAAATGTATTCAAGAAAGTTTAGTTCAATATACAAACATGAAAGATATGGGCGTTCGCTTCGGTAACTTCCATGTTATCCGGGAAAACAAACAACCAGCCGTGCTGCTGGAACTCGGTTTCCTTTCAAATCCCAGCGAAGAACAGTATGTTAAATCCAAGGCTTTCCAGGAAAGTGCTGCAAAAGCAATTTCCGAAGGAATCGTTCGTTATTTTCAAGCCCAAAAATGAATCTCTCCATTCCTTCTTCCCAACCAGGAATGTGTCTAAACGGGCTCCGGTGCACATAGTGAAAGCGATCTTGTCCATTTTTGACTAGAGTGGAAACAAGACGATTTTTGTTTCAACGAACAATAAAGGAAGTCCTCAATATTTATTAGCCGATCCTTGAGGGCTTCCTTTTTCACTGCACTTAACAAGACCGGCGATTTTTCTCTTATAACAAAAACCACCCTGTACATGCAGCTACGACATTCGGAAGGCCGAAGAAAAACAAATGTAACGCCCATGCTGTTCGTTCAGCACGATGCTCCTCTGTTTCAGAATGAACATTGGCACGTATGTCGGCTCCACCGTTCCATGAACCCACCAAAATGCCGGAAAGCGCAAAAGAAGCCGCTCCCAAGCCCCCGCAAATCAAAACAAGCCAAAAATAGTCGCTTACCGCTTGAGAAATCGTTATCATAAATAATGACAGTAACACCCCGCTCAAAAGAGATAGCCTCATCCCCATTCCCCCTTCGACGCACAAAGCGTCTTATTATTGGTCTATGCTGCTTTTCTACTAATATATGTGATAACAAAGGGAGACGACCTTTCTTTTTCTCCGTAAAAATAAAAAAATAACCTTTCACTTTGACAAATTTGTGAAAGGTTATTTCCACAGAGGATTTTTTCTTTTGGTTAAAAAGTAAGACACATCGATAGCCTGGCAAATTGTCACATAGTGAAGGAGCATCAACAACAATATCCCTGTATTCATGCCCATAATAACACCGATCATTCCTAAATCATGTTGAGATCCAAAGTAATAAATCATCGAAAATGAAACGATATAGGACCAAATCGTATGATATAACGTATCTTTAACCAATCCCAATCCAATCAAATAAGCTTGCAGAGGGATTGCAAAGAAGTGAAACAGAAAATACGGCCATAAAGCATGCAAGTAAAACACCGCTTCCGGCGAACGAAAAAACAAATTCGTTAATGGCTCAGCAAATACATACATCATGACAATGGCCGGCAAGCCATATAAAATGGTGATTTGCATCGACTGCTGCAGCAATTGCTGCAATTTCCCCTGATCGTTTTTGGCATATGCTTCCGATACGGCCGGGATAAGGGCCACCAACAACGAATGAGCAAAAAACGCCGGAAAGAAACCGATGGACATCGCTACCCCTGCCATCAGTCCGAAATGCTGGTTGGCAAGACTCGCTGTTAAACCGGATAAAATCAAAGCTTTTTTAATTAAAAATGGCTGAATGGCATTGGCCACCGAGTTAAAAATCCGTAAACCCGTTGTAGGAAGGGACACCGATAGTAGTTTACGCCGTACATCCGCCCCGCTCATTTGATGGGGTTTACCCTTAGGGAAATGATGCAGCTGTGAAAGATAAATAATGAGCAAGTATAATAAGACGACCCCTTCGCTTCCAATCAAAGTACAGATGGCAGTAAATAGTGCCATCTCTATTGTGACAAAATGAAAGGCCTTAAAAACGACAAATAAAATGGTCAGTTGAATCGCTTTGCGAATAAAGTTGGAAACGGCAATGGTCGACATGTTATGGACACCCATAAAATATCCGCGCAGAACAGCAGAATACGAGATAATCGGGATGAAAGCAAGTACAATCCATTTTATAAGCGGATGATGTTCATGAAAAATAGGAATGTAGGGGAAAAGGAAAAAACCCCCGATGAGAAGAAACACCGTTAACATCGTTACAAATGAAAGGGCATGCCCTAACATATGGCGATGTTCCTTCCGATCATGCTCTGTCAAAAATTTGGAGATGGAAACCGGAAGTTCCAAGTTTGCAATCGTGGCAATCAAGAAAATCGTAGGCAAAATCGACATATATAGGCCCATTCCTTCTTTGCCAAGTTCCCGTGCCAGCACCATGTTCACTAAAAACTCGATGAGTTCCGAAACGAAGGCCGCTCCCGCTAAAATAAAAGTCCCTTTTAAAAAAGTGTTCATTCTCTAAACTCCTCTGTCACTTGTCCTTTCTTTCATATATATGTAGACAAGCCGGAAGTTTATTTGTCTTTTTTAAAAAAATGGTTCCATTGTTCATTCCCCTTTTCGTAAATGAATGGATTGTCATTTTATTGAGCTGAGATAACAGTTCAATATATTCGTCTTTCGAATTTATATAAAAAGCAAATTTTAATGTCCGTACTGCTTATTTTTTCTCGTTTATAGAAAATAATAAAATAAAAGGATAATTTTGTATAAGTTGTGACAAAATTGTGAAAAAAATATTGAAATTTTGTGAACATTATGGTAAATTTTAGTCAAAGGACAAAGGGGATGATTAGATGAAACGGTTTAGCGGTCGAACAAATGGCATGACGGAAATGTGTAAAGCCATTGCAACGGTACAACTTATTATTGGTGGAATACTCTTTTTATTAAGCCTTATTGTAAGCGATTACAACCGTGATTTCTTCCTCACAATGTTAAGCCTTGGTGTAATGGGTTCTGCCATGGTTATGTTCGGATTCGGTTTATTTATGGGACTCCTTGAAGAATATAGCATTTCTGAAAAAGAGTATTATTAAATAAATAAAACAAAAACAGGGTGTTTCCTCCACGTACGGAGAAAACATCCTGTTTTCATTTTTCTTTGTTTTCCATCATTTCCCCTAATGACAAAATGGTAGCAAAAGAGTAAAATCTTTTTGTAGTTTACTATTTTTATTATCTGAGAGGAGAACGTTTGTGAAAAAGATTCGCGTCCTTTTAGCAGGATTAATGACTGCAAGTTTATTACCATTTAACGCAGCGTTTGCAGCTGAAAAAACATCCGATATGTACATAGCGGAAGATTTAGAGCCAGACAAATTTGCTTATGAGGAAATGGATGACTTCATGGCAGCTGACATCATCGATGGATCAGTAGATAAAGATGGTTACGTGTATGTGAAGCCAAACGGCCAAATTACACGTGCACAGTTTGTCAAAATCCTGGTAAATGCATTAGATTTAAAAAGTGATGCTTCAGCTAAAACATTTAACGATGTAAAATCTAGTGATTGGTTTTACCCGTATGTTCAAACAGCGAACAGCCTTGGTATCGTAACAGGTCGTCCTGACGGCGGATTCGATCCATACGAGAAAATCAGACGTGATCAAATGGCGGTCATGATCCACCGTGCATTCAAGAGCAGCGTTACATTCAAGCCGGTAACGAAAACATTCAAAGATGTGCCGAAAGGCCGATTCGGCTACGACGAAATTAATGCTGCTGCCGCAAACGGCATCATTACCGGTTATGGAGACGTGTTCAAACCGACTGCATTAGCGACTCGCGCTCAAGGAATCGTGATGATTCACCGTGCACTTCAACAACAGAAATCCGCTTTACCGAATGAGCAGGAATTACAAAGCTTTTTGCGCAATCATATTATCGCTGAAAACAGAGCCGCAGAAGTGATGAATACAGACGAGCTCGTGAAGCTATATAACAGCAACACAACAGGTTACTATCGCGCAATGGGCCTTGATTCACTTGAAATGTATAAAGATATTTACGGTGATGATGTCCAAATGAGCATGAAAGCTGATGAAGACTTCAACGTTCATACAATTTCATTAAGCAATAACTATGTGAAATTGGAAGTGACAGACATCCTTTATCACCTTGAAATCAAATTTGGCAAAGAAGGCGAAGGCATGAAAATGGATTTTGATATGTCCGGCGAGTATTCATTGAAGAAAGATGCGAACGGACAATGGAAAATCTACAACTTCATTCCTTACGACGAAGAGTTAGAAGACACACCTTTTCTTGCTGTAAATCATTGATAAGAAAATACGAAAAGGAGCACAGACCTAGTCGATGTTAAAAAATTAACAAGTATTCATATATATAAATCCCACTTAATTTTTTAACCTCTGTCACTGGTCCTTCTTCTACTTGCGCCTTTCTGTTTTTTCATCTTGAACGAGCTTACAAAGGTTCTCGTATAAGCGGCTGACAATCTCCCTTACGGGTTCTTGTCAGCCGCTTACGCGTAAATCATTGGACATAAATGCTTTTTATTTATGTCCAATGGTTTATGTGGATTTATATAGAAACTATAGTGCGAGGTAAGAATAATGACTCTTATTATAGGATCGGTCACAATAGAAAAAGTAGAAGGCGGTACCGTGAACTTTGGAAATTGCGCGTACATCGGTTCTCAAGGAGGCCATAACACAAGCGAAATCACCATCGGTACAATAAGCCTCTTCAGTATAAATGGAGAATAAGAGAATATCCTCCTATAAAAAAACTTTCGTTTGCACGGAAGTTTTTTATAATTCATTTCGTCTTCGTAACTTATATTCCAAAAATAATCGTTCAATAAAGCTGTTCAACTGTTTTTCTAGCATCTTTCGTTCTTCCGACGTTTTTGCCGCCTTCATCATCTTCTTCATCTCTTTTACATGGGCCTTTTGTTCAACTGTTAAATGATGTGACAACAGCATTCCCCTCACTCCTTTTTTCCTTTGGATCGGTTCAAGCTTGATGTTGATTTTTGGCTCATTTGGATAAAGCAAGAGGAAAACTGAAGAGAACATGCCCTCCTCTCAGCGTCTATTGAAAACGTGCAAAATGGACAATTTTCATGAATGGGCCAAGAATTGTAACAATCCATCTTGTTCTTTAACAAGACCTTTTCTTTTATTGAAGCAATGAATAGAAAGGGATTCAAAGAAGTTGTCAGATAGACTGACATAGAACTTAACAACTATCTTTTCAAGAAGGCTAGTTTTTTATCAATAAATTTTATATAATTGTCATAATTATCAAAAAAATAAATGGAGGGATAAATGAACATGCCAAGTGTGTCGCTCGTGCCTCACCAGCTAAAATACGGTGAATACCTTTTTCAATTATCGGCGGATTCACAAGTTTACGAGAATTTAAGCTTTCGAAATGAAAACGAGAAACAAGTCGCGGAATTTATTGAATCCATCACCCAAGCAGAAGTAAACGGGACCGACGTCAGCCGTGTAATTTTAAACGAAGAACATGTCCCGATTGGCGTCACGACTTTAATGGGGATCGACCCTCAAGAAAAATCAGCATCCCTGGGTTCATGGCTGGGAGTCGACTATTGGAGAAAAGGATACAACGAAGCGGCAAAACGAGAAATTCTTCGGATTGCTTTTTTGGAATTAGGACTCGAAAAAGTGTTTATCGGTACACGCAAAGGAAATATCCGCTCCCAAAAAGCTCAGAAAAAACTTCCCTACATCACGCTCCATGTTGAAACACAATACCCTTCTGTTCACCAGGCTGTTGAAGAAAAGGAAAAACAACCTTGTATTTTAAATGTCGTTTATATAGAAGATTTTTTAGACTATTTGACAAAGGATGGATTTGACCCGTCGATTCCTTTTTGATTATTCCCATATTGACCTTTCTGCTGTATAGGAGTTGAATAAATACAAAGCGTATAAAAAAGCTGATTACAATCAGCTTTTTTATTTGGAATAGACCTTTTTTCGCATTGTATCGTATTCAAATTCCACCCCTGAAGCTGCCTTTTAATTAAGATTCAATCCGTCACGATTATAAACCGGTAAGCGAATAAGGAAAAACCTTTTTTGGTGTTATTTATAATTATTATAATTTAATATTGATTTTAATTTAATATTTGTTATAATAATAATACAAGATAAATAAGGGGGCGCTAAATGATGAACTTAGAACAAGCAATGAACCAACAAATCGCAAACTGGAATGTCCTTTACACAAAGCTGCATCGTTTCCATTGGTATGTGAAAGGCCCATTATTCTTTACCCTTCATGCCAAATTTGAAGAGCTTTACAATGAAGCAGCCGTTACAATTGATGTGTTGGCTGAACGTTTGTTAAGCATCGGTGGAAAACCGATCGCTACAATGAAGCAATATTTAGAGAATGCCAGTATTGAAGAAACAAACCATGAAGCAACAGCGGAAGAAATGGTCCAAGCATTGATCAACGACTATGCCCTTCTTCGTGATGAATTAAAGAATGCCGTTAAAGCAGCGGAACATGCAGACGATGAAGCAACAGCAGACATGTTCGTGGAACTAACGCAAAAGGTGGAAATACATCTGTGGATGTTGCGCGCATTTTTGAACAACTAAGGAAAAAGCAGCTTCCTTTCAATTAGGAAGCTGCTTTTTCCTGCATTTTTCTTCTTTAATAATGGCTTTGGTAAAGAACAAGCTTTAAAGAAATAATGATTGTTTATCCTTGAATCACCCCTAACTCTTCCATTCGCTTGATCCGGTTTCCGACGGCCTGGCCGGTCATGTGAATCAATTCCCCGATTTCTTTCCATTGTCTCCGCCCGTTTTCTTTCAGCAATGTTAATATATGACGATCGATTTCATCCAACATCATTTTTAAAAATCCTTTCACGATGAAAATAAAACCTCCTATATCTTTTCACCAAGTTATGTAAATGTTCCTACTTCTTTTTTATACTATTGATAAAAAAGAAAAGGAGAATTAATTTGAGTGAAACGGCCTTGCTTTTAATCGATGTTCAAAATGATTACTTTCCGGGGGGCAAGATGGAACTTGACCGTTCAGAGGAAACCGCCTGCAATGCGAAAAAAGTGCTGGATCATTTTCGCAGGAAAAAACTGTCCATCCTTCATATTCAGCATCTGTCTACCCGAGAAGGAGCAAATTTTTTCCTTCCGGACACAAATGGTTGTGAATTTCATGAACTTGTCATTCCTCAAGAAGACGAGTTCATCATCCAAAAGCATTTTCCAAACAGCTTCCGCGACACCGGTCTCCTTTCGACTTTAAAGAAAAAGAACGTTCAGCACCTTGTGATCGCTGGAATGATGTCACATATGTGTGTGGACTCCACTGTCCGTGCAGCATTCGATTTAGGATTCCGCTGTACGGTCATTGAAGATGCATGTACGACAAGGGATTTATCTTTATATGAGAAGCAAATTCCTGCTCTGACCGTTCACCAGTCCATTATGGCTGCATTAAGCGGTTTATATGCAAAGGTTACAAGAGCCGATAATTGGATAAGAGAATCTACTCGTTAATCCTTTTTCACTCGAACATTTCAACAGTTTTTAATTTTCGGATGGATATAATCGTTAATTAAACCAATTTACGGAATCTATAGAACAGTTAATCAAATCAAAACATGACTTCATTTTTTGGTATTAGCTACTTTTTGGGTAGATGATTCATACTCTAAAAGAGGATAAAATAAGGGAGGGAGATAAGATGAAAAGACCGGATCATCTTGCCTGGCACGAAACATTGGAGCTCCATGAATTGGTTGCCTTTCAATCTGGAGTGGTAAAAAAATTAAAGAAATCGATAAAAGACATATCATGCCCTACATTAAAGGCTCTTTATCGTACCGCCATTCAAAGCGGCGAAAAAAATTTAAAGGAACTTCTAAAGTTTATTCCATATGCCCCGGAAGTTTCAGAAACTTACCGTGAAGATGAAAGAGCTTTTTTTGCCGGCGACCTTTTGGGTGCATCAAAAACCGCTGTCCGAAACTATGCAGCCGCGATTACGGAAACAGCCACTCCATCTTTACGAGCAGTTTTTGTTAGACACTTGAACAAAGCCATTGAATTGCATTATCAAGTTTTCGAATATATGTACCAAAAAAGCTACTATCCTGCGTATGAGCTGGAAAAGCTTCTTCAAAATGATATGAAAATGGCAAGATCGGCAATCGATATGCCGTATTAACGCGAAAAGGAGCAATAAGTTGCTCCTTTCCTTTTTGGACTTGGGGCTTTTTCATCCTTACGATCCACTTCCTCTTTAGCAGGAAGAGCAGGATGACTTCATGCCAATGAAACACTTGTGATGGCGAGTATAAACGATTTGATGATTGCCCCGCTTTTTTGCTTATATTCAGATGAAAAGACTTTCTTGATTAGACGTTGTAATCGGCAAAACGTTACCATGATGCCCTGCCATAAATAGAAGAAATAAAAAGAATGTCCCCCTTATTCCTGTCTAGTGCCAAGCTTCACTTAATATTTTGGATCAACACAACATATATATTTTTGAAGGAAAATATAAGGAGGTCACAATGGCTACATATGAGGTAGCAGCCGTACTGGAACATGGATTTTGGCTTCAAATTCTCGGGGACCATGCCCGCTTTATTTTAGAATCATTAGTCGAAAAGGAAAAGGAAGAAATTGAACAGGCCAAATATTTCAAACAGGCATTTGATCGATTATTGCATCAGGTCGGGCAAACAGATTGGATGCAGTTAAGCGAACAAGCCTTAAAAGAAGCCCAAGATATCCGTAGCTTCAAGTTATCTTTAATCCGGAAACACTTACAAGGAACAATCAGAATATCCCTTTCTCCTACTTTTCTTAATCATATGGTAAACGAAGTAGAAGAGTATATCCGCATTCTCCCTTATTTGATAAGAGGTGAAATTCCGCCTATTAGCCATGAGCTCCACTATCATTTAGTATGGCTGTTGGATGCCGCCGGCCATGCAGGAGCCATCACAAGCGAGTTAGATCAAGTCGAAAAACGTCTGAAAGAAAAAAGCGAAATATATATGAAGCACTTTGAACAATTTTATTTAAAGGCCGTAGAATTAACAGGTTATTTGCGAACAGAACTGCCTGCATTTCCGGCATTAAAAAAGTTCACGAAAGATGTTTCATTAGAGCTTCAACTTTTCTCCAAGTTTCTGCACGAGCTGGAAGAACTGGAGATATCAGAGCAAGCGCTTGGAACCTTTACTGAATTAATGGCCGATCATATGGCAAGAGAGGAATGCTACTACTTGCTGAAGCTGGCTCAATCTTCAGGACTGCAGCTTCCAGATTGCAATCCTGCCAAACCGAGAACGGAGAAGCTTTCATAACATCGGCTAGATACAATCAACCATGTTCTTCAATAAAATCTTCATTAAAAAGAACGCAAACTGACAACAGCTCCCAGGAAAAAACTGCAGAATGAATGGATGGGAGTCCATCATAATACCCACACTAAGATTATGATTAGTTTGGCAATTAATGTTGGGAAGGAGGATGGTTGATGGCTTTCGTTGATGAGCTATATAAATTTTATAAAGATCAATTATCGGGTGACGAGGTAGACGCTGAAATTATCGCCGCTTCCATTTTGGATGAACTCAGCCGCGATGATCTGTTGAGCTTGCTTAAAGAATTACATGATGACGAGTTATACGGGCTTTTTGGATTATATTTGATTGAAAATTTAAAAGAAAGAATGGCGAGAGAAGGAAGCAACCGTGATGTACTCCCTTCAGACCCTCTGCCGAAACTTATTCATTAAATATGACGGCTGCAAATGGGCTTATCCATCTCCATTTTCTTTTCATCCGTTGTCTTTTCTCTTTCTGTTTTACCGTTTTTTCCGGGCATATCGTTTGATTGACAAAGCCATTTTATACTGCTGATTTATTACCATCAACTTTACCTATATAAACCTATATTTCGGAAAACACCTTCTCCTTTTCATCAAGAAAAAACACAGCATTCAATCATGAGTGAATGCTGTGTTTAGCTCTGAAAAGCGCGTCATCGCGACCAATGATGCACATTATTTCATCAAAAATGAAATCACTATCAAGAGGAGGGATTTATTCATCGTTTCCTTTACGCGGAACATCAATTTGTGTACCCTCAGATCTCTCAATTTCCTCGTCGATGGTTGCTCCCATATAATAATCGCTTACTTGTTCATGAGTAATGGCTAACCCTGAAGAAATCTGGTCCTTTGCATCATAATCTTTTACATCATAATGCTTATCGGATAACTGCATGGTCTCTTTTGGCAATTTTTGATCCATTGTGTGAACCCGCCTTTCGTAAAATTCACTTTCATTAACTAATATCTCTTGGCTGGCTTCATATTATGAACACCAGTTTACATTTCTTTTTCCCGTGTATAAATAAACTAAACATGGGAAACCCGGTTTTTCTGACATACTGCTTGAATGTTCCTTATATTCCTAAAAAGCGCCTCGAAGAAAACGAATAACTACTGCTTCTTGTTACATAATAACATGCGTATGGCCAATACAATTTGGAGGGGATACAAATGATACAAAACCACCAAGGACAAATGCATGAAAATATGCACACTGGCCCAGTTCCACAACAAATGAACCATGGCGGCCACGAAGTATTTGATGTACATGAGGTACTATCAGGTTCAATTAGCACATTAGACCAATACATGTTATTGCGTCCGATGGTAAAAGACCAAGAATTACTTAGTATTCTTGACCGTCAATACCAATTTATGCAACAAGAATATAACACAACGGTAGAATGTTTTAAAACAGGACAAGATCCTACAGTACCGACACAAAGCTATAAAATGCAGCAAGAAAATGACTTTGTATACGGTTTAAAACCGTCTCAGCCGAGAAAACCTGCTTTATCTCCATCAGAAATTACTGACGCGTGCATTTCAAACTGCATGCTTGGAACCGTAAAAGCAAATGCTGGGATGAAGACAAAAGCTGCATTGGAAACAACAAACCCGGTAGTCCGCCGCGTGCTTGCTGACTCCGTTCCAAACTGTGTGGAAATGGCTTATGAAATTTCTTTATACCAAAATAAACATCATTACTATCAAGTTCCACAGCTGGCACAGCAAGATATGCAGCAAATGTTAAACGCATATGCTCCTGCCCAGGGGCAGCCGCAAAATCAACAAGGAATGCATTAAGCGTGCAGAAAGGGGATCCCCAAACGACAAGTATCCTGTTGTTCGGGGATTCCCATCAACTAAGGCGTCATGGAAAAGCCAGTAAAATCAAGAGATTTCTTGACGCTTCATTTGATTTAACCACAGTTTACTTCTAGAATTGAAAGAGGAATTTTGAGTCAGCTCCTTTCCTGTTTCGTATACCTTGATTAGACAGACCTCTTCTTTTTCCTTGAACAGCTTTTATGGGAAACTTTTCAATTCTTTACGCATAAGCAGTTGCCAATTTACCTTGCGGGTTCTTGGCAATCGCTTATACAAGAACCTTTGTCAGCTCATTCAAGATGAAAAAACAGAAAGGTGCAAATAGAAGAAGAACTGGTGACAGAGGCTAAAACGTTACGTAGGATTCATATATTTTTTATTATTTATCATTTAGAACATAATTTAATTTAACCATAATATTTTTTTATGCCCAAAGCACCATCAAAAACGACCTTCAATATATTGTAAATAGCAATAGAGTTGAAGGGGGTTTTTTAGCAATGGCTCATTTATATTCAAAAGGATGGTTTATTCAAAAATTAAAAGAAGCGAATATTACAGAGTTGGAAGGACGCAAACTGGAATCTTACAAAACATATATTGTACGTGACCTTTACTTTCGGCTTGTTGAAGAAAAGGAACAAACTAAACAATAAAAAAAGAGGTTGTCCCAAAATACAAAGAACATGCTTTAGGGGCAACCTCTTCCCGTTTACTCTTTCAATTCAGCTGTTCTTGAGAGGAATAACGCGAAATGGGCACGGGTCACGTTATCAGCCGGTTTAAAATATTCGGTTGCAACTGTGATCCCGTTGTTTGCCAAAAGATTGATGTCGATATAATAATAGTCCGACTTGTTGACATCTTTAAATGTATATTGTGTTGCTGCAGGCTTGTACAGCTTCACATATGAGCGCGCCAAAATCGCAGCCATTTGCTGTCTTGTCAATTTTTCATGTGGACGGAAAGCTCCGCCTTTTCCCATAATACCATGTGCCTCTGAAATAGCCATTTGCTCGTAAAACTCATCGTTTGGATCTATATCAGAAGATTTTACCTGGTATCCTTCAGGTAAAGTATAGCCGAGTTCATTGGCTAAAAGCTTGGCTGCCTGGCGCCTTGTTAGTTCTTTATTTGGTTTATAAGTCCCATCCGGATAACCGTCCAATACTCCTTTAGATTGAAGATACGCTACAGCTGATGTCGTTTCCTCACCGGCCTTCAAGTCGGAAAAGACTTCGACGGGAGCATGAAGGACATTGGAAGAAGCGATATAGCCTTCCACTCCGTTGCCTTTTACCTTATACATCGAATAATGGCTAAATTGGCCGTTTTGCTCTTTTTCAAAAGGACCTGCTACAATTTGAAGAGGTGTGTAGTGACGCAGCTTGCCGATTTCACCACCATCCACCCCGTTTCGTAAATTGGAAACATTCAATTGACGATTGAATGTATACACCATATCCCCCGCTTTGTACGCTTGAGTTGATGGCGTATTTAATTCAGGCCATTCGTAATGAAGCTTGTCTTGTGGAAACTTCATTAAAGATGGCTTGGCAGGATCCGGATATTCCACTGTAAAAGGGGGGAATGGCTTTAAATCCGCGAAGCTTAAATCTCTAATATATCCAAATACTTTATCCTGGTATGTTTTCTCGCTAAAATGCGGATCATTTCTTTTGGATAAGCCATTATAGGCCATCACCGCAAAATACCAGTTTTCTAGAATCATTGGATTGGCATCATTAATTTTCGGGATACTGTTGTAATTCCACTTTACTTTTAAAATCCGTGCTCCTATATCAATGTTATATGCCGTATCAACCTTGAGACGGTCCATATCAACCGGTTCTTTCAACATGGACGACAATTCTTGTTCTGACGCCGTAATTTGCATCATGCCGATTCCGCCGTCTTCCGTAATCTTCGGCGTTCCATCCGCATTAAATTGGTTCATATCCGTTTCAGCCATGGCAATCCCCTTTAAAATTTCAGGAGGAATACCGTACTTGATTCCTGCTTGAGTGAGAAGCTCCTTTTTCTTGGCATAGGAAAGTTTTTCGTACGTTGACTGCTGAACAGGTACAGTTACATTACTTTGGGCATGGATCATGGATGGAATAACAGCACTGCCCATACAGACGCTAGCAGCTAAAACTGAAATAGCTATTTTTTTCAATGTTGATTTCCCCTTTCTTTCATTTCCTATTCTACCATAAAATACTAGATTGCTAGAAAGGAATCCTCTAGTCCGTCCAATTTAAAAACATGCTGCCTCATTATTTTCGAGACAGCATGTTCGTCAATCTTCCCTTATATTTCACCCTTGTCACTTCTTTTTTTAGAATTTACAATACGTGAAATAAGCAGCTTTACTAGTAACTAAAAAGGAGCTGATTCAAAAGCTCGATTAGGCTTTTGAATCAGCTCCATATATTATGCAGAAACTTTTCCATTCTTGTTTGGCTTTACTACGGGCTGTTTGTTTAATTGATTATAGAATAAAATACCGCTTGCTAATAAAATCATTCCGAAAGTGAAAGTCTTTAAGTCTGCAGTACCCGCTATGATGACCCAAACCGAATAAAGTGTAGAAAGAACGGCGATCACTCCATCCGTTGCTCTGCCTTTGCTGCCGTTATAGGTCTCACCTGTAATGACTAACTTTAACTGAAATAGAGATGAAATGAAGTAAGGGACTAAATATGATAATGTTGCAATGTAAATAACAAAATCAAATGCCGCAGAAATAGAATTTGAGATTGTTGAAAAAATAAATAACTGTCCAAGGCTGTTTGTTACGATTAGCGAAAATTTAGGAATCCCATTTTTATCTTCTTTTAAGAAAGCCGGAATGAACAAACCTTGCTTCGCAGCTTGATATGGAACCTCAGAACTTAACATCACCCAACCGATTGTAGAGCCGAATAAACTCACTAATCCTACCGCTGCCAAAATTTTGCCTCCGATAGGCCCCAGCACGGTTTGGATGGCATCGATTAACGGTTTATCAGAATGAATAAGTGCTTCTTGACTTAACATCCCCATCGTCAGCGTACTGATCCCAACATAAATGGCAATGGCAATAAACAATCCAAGAATCGTTGCACGCTTTACATCTATCTGTTTTTTTGCTCTAGATGCAAAAACAACTGCCGATTCTACACCAATAAATGCCCAAAGCGTTGTGATTGCAGCATTGTTAATCTGACCGAGCAAACCAGCTGTATGGCCTGCATCATCTACTCTAGGTGCGACAAATGGAAGCATGTTTGCTTTTTGGAATGCGAATAAACCTACCAAAATAAATAAAAAGAAACCTAGCACTTTAGCAGCCGTCGCCAGGAAGTTTAATTTCCCTGCATTCTCTAACCCTCTTAATATAATAAAATGTGTTCCCCATAAAAGAATGGTGCAAACGATGAATGTCAAAGCATTTCCCACTTTTAATGTAAAGGAACCAATTGTAAACAGCTCTGCCTGATTTGTAAGTGCCGGAAAAAATGTAGATAAATATCCGGCAAAAGTTGTAATAATGGCAATGTTACCTGCTAAATTTCCAATCCAGTAACCCCATGAAGACATAAAACCGGATAATGTAGATGCTTTTGAACCGGGTTTAAACAATTCTTTCGCATATATTTGGGGTCCACCAGATAACTCTGGTTTTCTTATAGCCAAATTACCAAATACTAACGCAGTCATAAGGACTCCAAATCCGGTTAAAATCCATGCCCCCATCACACCGGCCGGACTTGCAGCTTCAGATAAAGAACGGGGCAGCATAAAAATTCCAGATCCAACCATATTCCCTACTACAAGGGCCGTTAAAATCCATAAGCCCAGTTTATTATTTTTACCCACAACTTGATTCTCCTCTCGCTTTTCCTTCTTGCTCAAAATTACAAACTATCTATATTGCCATCGCATTAATGGTTAAATGAGCATAAAAAAAGCACACCTGCAGACGATGTGAAATCACTAAACCGCATCAGACAAAAAGATAGTACATCATAGCTGAAACTATGACAGTCCTGCACCTGTTCGGATACAGTCCCAGCCGACATAATCAGAGAATTATGACGCTTCGGCGATGGTTCCTTTCATTTGACCTCACGGAGTTCTCTGACTCTCCTTCAAACTACTCTTAAACACCGCGACCTCTACCTCATCTTGAGCTGATGAGGAATTTTTATTGAATCCAATAACTAGAATACGTTCGATAGACCTAAAAGTCAATAGAAATATTTTACTAAGATAAAGTATTAGAGAATCAAAAGTTCCATTATATATATATTCCACTTAATAACTCGACACATCTTCATTCAATCAAGAGGCATCACAATCGGTGATCCAGACAACTTGAATTCGCCCTCAAGGGTTCACCTAAGCGGTTGGCGCCAACCCCGCAAGGGGGGTGCCAGCCGCTTAGGTCTAGAAAATTTGGCATGGCCGTTCTTTGGTCAGGTCGAATTTTCTAAATCGATCTATATAAATCCACATTGAAAATCCGACATGGCAAAAAGCAGCCATGTCAGATTTTCACCTTTTCAGCCTCTTCAAGATGTAAAGACAAAAAAAAAACTGTAAGTAGCTTAAAAAACCAAAGCATAAGTCATTCTGCTTTATCTTATTCAGGGTCCTCCCTTTCTTGCATCTTGAATGAGCTTATAAAGGTTCTCATATAAGCGGTTGACAAGAACCCGAAAGGGAGCTTGGCGGCCGCTTATGCGTAAAGAATTTGACATGGGCGTTTTTTGATTCCAGCTCTTCTTGTTTCGGATTTATTCATCTTCCTCGTCACCGAAGAAATCAAGACCATCAAGGAATCCGCCTTCCTCTTCCCCTTCTGTGCCTCCAAAGGCCTCTTCTGCGCCCTCCACCATTTCATCCATCATCTCAGCAGCCAGCATCCCTCCGAATACACCTGCCGCAAATCCACCAATCGCTCCGCCTAAGCCGCTTTTATGGTGGCCATGATGACCATGTTCAAACTCCATTCGATGTGACTGATACAAATGGGCTTGATGAAGCGTTTCTTCCATAATATGTCTTAATTGCTCAGCAAGCCTGTCAACATCCTCTAATAAAGCATGTGAAAAGAAGATCTCCCTTTTTAATTCTACTTCTCTCCCAAATGAAGGTACGTCCAATTCTAGTAAAATACGAAGCCCGTCTTGCTCAACTGCCGCCTGAAACTCGACTTCCTGCACTTGTCCCGCCAGCAAGCCTGTCGGGAACAGCTCAAATTCTTGTTTAAAGCCATCAAAATGACCAGATCCATGCTTCTCACGGAAGCCGAGACGGGCGAATGCTTCCAATAAAGCATAAAACGGCGCTGGTGCTAAAATGCGAATGGCGTCATGATCATTGCTGTCTACCCCGCCGGCGATATCAAGGTGTGTTCTAAAATGGTAGGATACGTTTCCCGCTGAAATGGGAAGGCCTTCAGGCAGTTTGTATGTAAACGGAAAATCTTTCACTTCATTTGCTTGAATGATAAAAGGTGATACAACCGGGATAGACGTAATTTTATGAGTATAGGTTTGCCCGTTTTTCGAAATCACTTGCAGCCATAATTCTACAGCGATACTGTTCATTTCTTGTTCCACATTGCCGCCCTGAACACGAATCGTACCATGTACAATTTCGTTCATTGCATATTCAGGTTTTGACAACATTAAATCCACTTTTGCAGAGCCGACGCCCATTTTGGCCATAAATTTTTTAAACATACTTATTCCTCCAATATTCGAGCATAATGGTTCCATTCAAGTATACGATACAGATTGCCTTAACGTTTCATCTTTTTTTATATATTTAAAGAAAAAACAAGTAAGGAAAGCACCAGCATTTATGCCAGTGCCTCATGTTCTATAATAAGTTTATTACATATCCTCCAACCGCTGTAGCGATGACCACAATCCACGGAGCGATTTTCCAATACATAAGTAAGGTGAAAGCCAAAAGCGCCAGGGCAAAATCAGCGGGCTCTTTAATGGCACTTGTCCAAACCGGATCATATAAAGCCGCCAATAAAATTCCGACAACCGCTGCATTGACTCCCATTAATGCAGCCTGAAATACCGGTCGGCGACGCAATGCATTCCAAAACGGAAGCGTACCGAGTACAAGTAAAAATGATGGAAAGAACATAGCCACCGTGGCAATAATGGCCCCCCGCCATCCAGATGTGATTGTTCCTAAATAACTGGCAAATGTAAATAGTGGTCCAGGTACGGCCTGGGTTGCACCATATCCCGCAAGAAACGCCTCTTCACTGACCCAGCCCGGCGGAACGACTTCACGTTCCATCATCGGCAGAACAACATGCCCACCACCAAACACGATAGAGCCCACTCGGTAAAACGTATCAATCATTGAAATCCATAAAGATGGCGCTGCCTGCCGTAAGAACGGCAAACCGATCAACAAGCCGAAAAATAAAATCCACGCAGCGATACCTGTCGATTTGCGAATGGAAATTGACATATCTTCCACTTTGTTTAGATCTGCATTGTTGTAGAGTACATAACCAATGCATCCGGCAATGACAATGATCATGATTTGGCCGACGGCACTTGGATAAAATAATGTAATCACTGCGGCGATGACCGCTATCGTAATGCGCGTCCGATCAGGTGTTAAATTTTTCCCCATTCCAAGCAATGCTTGAGCAACAACGGCTACCGCTACAACTTTCAAACCATGAATCCAGCCGGAGTCTGCTGCGTCAAATCCTTGCAGCACATAGGCAAAAATGACAAGTGCGATTACAGACGGCAATGTGAAGCCAGCCCATGATAAAATTCCTCCCACGATGCCCCCGCGCACCATTCCGATGGAGATGCCAACCTGACTGCTCGCCGGTCCGGGAAGGAATTGACAAAGTGCTACTAAATCAGCATAACTCCGTTCATCGAGCCAATTTCTTTTTTTAACGTATTCATCTCGAAAGTAACCCAAGTGGGCGACTGGTCCTCCAAATGATGTTAAGCCAAGTTTCGTTGAGACAAGCAAAATCTCAAGCCATCGTCTCCAAATTGATGATTGGCCATTCATGTCATATCTCCTCTCTTCTTTTTCTATTACTTCTCCTGAGATCCTCTGTATTTATGATTCAACTCCTCTAATCCCCTGATATTGCTACCATAACAGAAGTTTTATCCTTACTCTTTTAAGTTTTTGTAAAGTTTTGCCCCTTACTCTGCTTAATGGGAGTATAATGAAAATGGCGGGAAGTATAGGATATCTATTAGGAGATGGTTCTTTCATGCAGCAACTATTATTTAAAGCTCTCATTCTTGCGTTGGCCTCTGCCATTCAGGGAACAGCCATGGCTCTTTTTTTGTTTCCCCACTATATTCCGTCGGGCGGTGCAGCCGGTATCGGAATCTTGCTTAACTACATATGGGATGTACCGTACGCAACGAGCATCTGGCTCTTAAATGCGGGAATGATTGCCGCCGCTGTCAAATGGCTCGGAAAAAGCAATGCGTTATGGACGATGTATTGCGTCGGGGCTGCTGCGTTAACAATCAATGCGCTTTCCCCCCATATTCATCATCCGATTGGAAATGTATGGATGGACTTAGTAATTGGCGGCCTTTTATTCGGTTTTGGTGTCGGTATTTTATTTAAAATGGGCGCTTCTTCTGGAGGGATGGATATTTTGGCCCTCATTATCTCATCACTGGCAAAATGGCCGCCTGGAAACGTGTTGTTTTGGGTAAACAGCTCGATTCTGCTTGCTGCCGGTATCGTTGTAGATTGGAAAGTTGTCGTGTATGCCCTTATTTGTCAATGGCTTGGAACAAGAATAATCGACATTATCGGAAAAGGCGTCATGCCTATTCCTTTATTAAAAAAATAAGGCATTGCTGTTTAAGCAAATGCCTTATTTTTTTGCTTCGTTTTCTTTCACAATCATTTTAAAACTTGACTACATAACAAACAGCCAGCTGTTCAGCTGGCTGTTTCATAAAACCATGATGCCAATGCCTGTCACGACTAACCCTAGTAATACCCAAAAAGTTTTTCTAACATACCATGGCAGCAAATCAAGCAAAAAGCTAAATAAAAAGGTCCACCATTCGCCTGAAGATGAAGCAAAGCCGCCCATATCTTGTTCCTGATGAATTTTCGGAGAATACAAAATCCCCACCATCAAAAAGGTCAAACCAAGCGTTGTCACCCAAACTTTCATAAATAATGTGTTTTCTCCACTTGTTCCAAACACAAGAACCAAAAACACAAACATGACGATTAAAACGGTATAAAAAATTCCCTTGAGCACTTTTCTCATTTATGTATAAATTCCTCACTTATCAAACTTTCCTACCCTTATTGTAGATTCTTTGTAAATGTCTGAATAGAGGAAAATAAAGGCTTTATTATACTCAAAATATAAAAACGGCCCGCCTGAACGGCGAGCCGCGGTTGAAGATAATGCCCGGAAAAACATTATCTCAATGAATGAGCAGGGCTTCCTTTTAACGCACTCATGAACTCGTGGAATTGAGGGATGTTCATTTGCTGCGCGGAATCGGACAATGCCACCGCCGGATCAGGATGCACCTCTGCCATTACTCCGTCTGCACCGATTGCAATGGCCGCTTTTGCACATGGCAGCAATAAATCTTTTCGACCTGTGGAGTGTGTTACGTCTACCATAACAGGCAAGTGAGTTTCTTTCTTTAAAATCGGCACAGCAGAGATATCTAATGTATTGCGTGTTGCACGTTCATATGTGCGGATACCGCGCTCACAAAGAATGATGTTGCTGTTTCCGCGTGACATAATGTATTCTGCGGCATTGATGAATTCTTCAATTGTGGCAGCCAAACCGCGTTTTAATAAAATTGGTCGATTTACAGAACCTGCCGCTTTCAATAATTCGAAGTTTTGCATGTTACGTGCACCGATTTGGATTACATCAACGTAATCAAGTGCTGTTTCGATATCTTGCGGTGTCACGATTTCACTAATGATCGCTAAATCTAATTCATCCGCTACTTGACGCAAAATTTGTAAACCTTCCACACCAAGTCCTTGGAAATCATATGGAGATGTACGAGGTTTGAACGCCCCGCCGCGCATTAATTTAATGCCTTGTTCTTTTAATGCCAGACCGACTTGTTTCACCTGCTCGTAACTCTCGACCGCACATGGTCCCATTACATAATGAACATTGCCGTCACCGACTTTTTCACCTTTAATGTCAACAATCGTATCTTCCGGCTTTTTCTTGCGGGAAACAAGCAATGCTTTACGGTGATCATCTTCTTGCAACTCTAAGCTTGCTTTGAAAATTTCTTTGAAAATGTGTTGGATTGTAGAGGTTTCAAATGGTCCCTCATGATGCTCCGCGATTAAGTCTAACGATTCGCGCTCACGTACTGGGTCAAAACGCTTAACACCCTGCATTTCTTTTAATTGACCAATTTGCTGCGCAATCTTTCCGCGCTCATTTAATAAAGCTAAAATTTGCAAGTTTACCTCGTCGATTTGTTTGCGTAAAGTTTCTAATGTTTTATTTTCCATTCCAATCAATCCTCCCGGTTTTTAACTATAATAAAAAAGCCCCACTGGTTGTGCCAGTAGGGACGAATTGCTTCGCGGTACCACCCTAATTATGAACGATCGTTCATCTCTTCATTAAGATAACGGCTCCTCACCGTCTTTTCTCACATGAAAGAAAAGAAAGCTCCAAGAATGAATTTCACCATCTTCTATGTTCTGACTTGCACCAGCCGTCAGCTCTCTGAAACAGGGAGAAAAATGGCTACTTTGTTCTTATCATCACTTGTTTTGGACAGCCCCCTAAAAACAAAACGTCCCTACTGTGAACCAGTAGGGACGAGCTTTCTCGCGGTACCACCCTATTTATGAACATATGTTCATCGCTTGTTGTCATAACGGTTATTCACCGTCTTTTTCCTCACGTTATGTAAACGATCCGAAAAAGATGCTCAAGGATTGTAACTTCACGTTCCTTTTTGTACTGATTCGCACCAACCATCAGCTCTCTGAATACAGGGAAAGAAAACATTACTAGTGTCCTGTCATTGCTCAATTATTTAAATTTTCATTTTTTTCAAACTTTGTTGTCTTCTTGTTTTGTATTATAGGGCGGAAACAAATTCCGCGTCAATAGGTTTTTAGTAAAAAATATTATGAAAGCGCTTTTATTTTTTAGGCATGTTCTGTTACGGTTCAATAAAGAGGCTTAAGCCAATAATAAATCCTTTCAAAAATTGTGCACAATTTATTCATCTCCGTTACAAATGCGTGATTCATTTTTGTCCCTTAGTATAGTGAAAAAATAAAAGGGAGTGACTCAAAAGGATAAAATCTCCCCTTTTGAGTCACCCCACGCAAAATGGACCGTTATATAAACCCAGTAATGCCAGGAGTTTTGATTGACGGTCCATTTTGCATAAAACATAAAACCCATCATTTTTTTGAACTTATGGGTCAGCCTCTTAACAGTATTCATGATGACCTAAACCAAGCAGCACAAACCCGTCTTTCTGTTTGTCCAGTGTTATCCTCTCGGCTGTGGAAATGATTCGCGGATCGATTGCAACTTGAATGCCGTTTACCGTTTTCACAATATCATTTGCCTTCGGTGCACCCAGGGTTATTTCGATTTGCGGGGTGCAGCATCCTGAGTCAGCTGCATGAATGCGTATGCCCTGTCCTGCATATTCTTGCAGCATATCGTTAAGGGCCGCTTTTGCCAAATCAGTAATTTTCATTGTCTTCACTCCCATGCTTGTTTAATATAGCAAGCTCAGCCTATATAGTTAGCCGCTTTGTCATATGTAAGATAAATTTGTGTCCAAAACGTTGCCAGCCCCTAAAAAAGGTTGATAGCTGCTTTTTGCTTACGTGTTTTTAGTAAAAAGTTGGATATACACACCCGCCCCATGACAAAGGTGTTAAAAGAATGAACATTTTGATAGTATTAAAAATAACCATTACTTATACTGAATACGAAACCTAACGCCATCTGATGTATATTTAAAGACGATACGGTCGATTAACTTTTTTAATACACGGTTACAACCTATCGGGTCGACTTCCGCAAGTTCGGTCATCAAATCCAAATCGAGATCCCGCCACGTTTCCGTTTTCACTTGCTGCACTTGTTCTTCGAGAATATTGCCTGATTCCTTTAAACGCTGAATCTCCCCTTCCTGCTGATGAATTTTCATTTCAATATCATTCATCCTCCTGGATAGTTCCTCTTTAGAAATGAATCCATCATAATATGTTTCAAGAATACGTTCTTTTGCAAGAATGGTGCGCTGCAAGGATTCGTTTAAATCGGATAATTGACGATGAATCTGTTCCTGCTTTTCCGTATCGGTCATACCATCTTTTGATAAAATTCGTTCCCTATGTTTTTTTAAACGCTCAACAAGAAGCGGCATAAACTTTTGTTGTTGAATTCCCCGATTTTCGGTACAACGCGAAATCCCGTCTTCGAGGATATGTTTGCACTTCTTAACAACAGGTCGGCCATGATTCATCTCCATTGATAACGTGTTTCCGCAAAACGAGCAGACCATTAATGAAGATAAAGCGTACTTCCCCTTATTTCGCTGCTTCGGTAAGGAACGTCTTTCATTCAATATATCCTGTACTCTTTCAAACTCGTCGGATCGGATAATCGGGTCATGTGTACCTTGTGCAACAATCACCTTGTCCCGATCATTCGACCTATTTTTTCTACCTTTCGAAGGTAATTTGATTTCACGATTTTTACCATAAATAATTTTTCCCGCATATACAGGGTTTTGTAACATGCGCGCAATGGAAGAGCCATTCCATTTATGGCCTTTAGCCGTTCGTTCGCCTCTTTCGTTTAATGTTCGTACGATTTCAGCGATCGATTTATCTTCGTAAAGATACATGTCAAATATCGTGCGAACAATAGCCGCTTCTTGCAGCATCAATACCAATTTGCGAGTATTCTTGTCATACATATATCCATAGGGAGGCGAACCATTTACCCACATACCATTTCTTGCATTGTTACGCTTCCCTTCTACTAGTCTTCCGGAAATCGAACGCCCTTCCATATGTCCAACAAATGATTCCATTATAACCTTCCCTTTCATCCGAGGGTTTATAAAACACTTTACGTTTGTATTATACACCCTTGTCCATGAAGATTCATATTGACATTCATCAATCATCGTCTCATTTTTTAATTTGCAACAGATTTTCCCATCTCCATGCTGCCTCTTTTGCGTAGGATAGCTCCCAGAATATCAACTCGCCTTGTATACCGATCCGTGTCATTCCCAATTTTTGAAGCACCTTTATAGAAGGGCCATTATCATGCAAGCAATGGGCCTTGATTTTTTTCACCTTGTTGGTCGCAAACGCCCAATTGATCAGGGCTTTTGCCCCTTCAGTCGCGTAACCTTTATTTTGATGGGCAGGTAAAATGCCATACCCAATATCGACCGCTTGTTCATGGTCGGGTTTACCTTTATACCCCATATCCCCTACAAGCATATTACTTTGTTTTTCAATCACAAACCATACTCCCCAGCCATATTGGGAATAGTCGCTGTTCAGATGCTGAACCGATTCCAGAACATGATTCCCGAATGAATAGCCCTGCTCTCCATAATCGTTCACAAGCTTCAACGTACACGGAATTAGCTTTAATTGGTCTGTTATAATTTCCATTCCGCTCCCCCTTTTTTAAAATGGTCTCTCTTAACCATACCATTTTTTCTCATTTTTCGGCAGGCTCATTTACGGATGTTGTAATGGGGTTAAATCGGCCTTTTCTAATAATGGCTCCAGCATGAAAAGACGGCCAAGGTGAAATCCGCTTTCAACTTTTGTAAAGCAGTACCGGCTTCTTTATATGCAAAAAAGAACTGCCCGTTTGCAGTCCTTTTCTTCATCCATGCATATTATGACAACTTCGATTTCACCGCATTCAATTTACGCTCCATCGAATGGCTCTTGTCACGGCGATCATCAATGCGAATATTTGTGCAAACACGCTGCAATCCATGTTGGAACGGCACCTCATGAATTTCCTGCACGATTTCCAATAAGTCTTTTAGCTCTCCCTCGATTAACGTGCTCATCGGGGTGAGTTCATATTTGATACGGTCTTCATGTTTTTTTAACACTTTATGTATTTCCGCCACGTATTGGCTCACACTTGGGGTCGAGGTTCCGACTGGAATCACGGTTACATCCATAATGGCCATATGTGTATCCCTCCAATGTTGTTTTCGAGATTTATCATATCATATAAAAAAGGCAGCTGCGAATGTAATGCAGCTGCCTTTAAATATTTTATAAAAACAGGTTTAAATGTTTTAAGAAAGGGAATAGTTTAGTACTCTCCCCTTTAGATAGATTTGTTGCCTCAAAAGTAACGTCTTGATGGACACGAAACATTTTAACTATTGGCGATACAATAATAAACGGTGGATCAAAATGAATGCGTTACTTGTGAAACAGCAAAATTCCCGCTATTATACGTAGCTCTTGCTTCCTAAATAACGCTTAGACCAATAGGAATTGCTCATTGAGGCAACACTTACCCCTTTTGAAGAAGAACTATGGATAAATTTCCCGTTCCCAATGTAAATGCCTGCATGGGAAGCACCTTTTTTGTATGTTTGGAAAAACACAACATCCCCCACTTGAGGCTTGCTTACTTTTGTTCCTTTTTTGTATATTTCCGCAACCGTACGCGGCAATTTCATTCCTGCTGCGTTTTTGTACACATAGTTCAAATAGCCGCTGCAATCGAATCCTTTAGGCGTTGTGCCGCCCCACTTATATGGCGTTCCAGTATATTTTTTCGCTTCCCTTACAACTTGTGCGCTTTTATTGACGCTTACCCCGGCAACTTTTGTAGCAGGTTTACCTAATAAACGGAAAACCGATCTACCCGCAATTCCATCTGCAGGCAATTTGTTGGCCTTTTCAAAACGATATACCGCATTCTTTGTAACCGTTCCGTAGTATGTAGTCGTATTTCCTTTAAAATAACCTTTTTTCTTTAGTCCTTCTTGTAATTGTTTAACATCTTGGCTTTTCATGCCCGGCTTTAACGTCACATCACCCATTTGAGCGTGACCGATGGCTGGCAAGAAAGTTAAAGACGAACATAATGCGATAGAATATATTAACTTTTTCATTAAAAGATATCCTCCAAAGTAAAAATCTACTAAACTTGAACGCTTACATTGTAGCAATCTATTGTTACAATAAAAGCGCATTTATATTACAAAAATATTACAAAAATATTACAAAAATCGACACCAATCTATATGCATATATTTAAGTGTTAAAACCATTTATTGAACAGATGAGGTGATTTCTTCCATGGCGGCCAGCTGCTCTTGGCTGGCAGATGAACTTTCATGCATGGATTTTGTATTGTCCGTCGCCTCTTGTTCGATATGCTGAATTCCCGAAGCAACCGTTTCATTTGCTTCTTTATAAGATATTGTGCCATCCTATAACAGATTGTTCTGTTAGCAATGGGGAAAAGGCGAATTTTTCAAAAAAAGTTTAGTTTACATAATATTATTATTGTAATGAAAATAATGCGATTTCGGTATAAAAAACAAAAAGCCAACTACAAGCTGGCTTTCCTCACTTTGCATTCCTTGTATAATCCGTTGCCTGCGCAAATTCTTCCTCTGTCCCAATAAAGAAATTTTCTTCACCGGCATTTTTTATTCTCTCACGCCCTTCTGTAGCCCCATGAACCATTTCACCAGGCTTTAATTCTTTGCGCTCACCATTTTTTGTCACGTAATAATATTTATTCGTCGCCCATCCTTCATGAGCAAAGGTTGTTTTTACCTTACTTTTTCCGTCCTTATTGACTTTAATCACGGTATACTCTCCCTCAGTTCCGGTCGGCTGTCCTTCGTCCTTATCATAAACAACGTGTACCCAGCCACTGTAACCTTCTGGAATCAAGTAAAGATTTGGTGAAACCGCGTCATCTTCTCCGCATGCCGCCAAAAGGCCCAGCACGCATGCTATTAGAATAAATCCCAACTTTCTCACGATGCTGTCTCCCTCTCTAAAAATTTACATTCTTATTGTTGGGTCTTATCCTATAATCTATACACGGCTCAAAAAACACGATCTTTCTTTAATAGGTTAAACTTCCTGCTACCACCAACCCGACAACAATGCCGGCCGCAAACAAACTAAAGCCAATCGCGATATTTCCTTCCTCCACTTTTTTCGCCAAATTGGTTTTCGGTGTTAAAATGTATTCGATAATCCAATAAGCAACGACTTGTGTCACAATTCCGATGAGTCCCCAAATAAACGCATCAAGCAAGTTGACACTGCTGCCCCATACTGTGTAAATGACGATTCCCAATCCAATTGCTTTCCCCCAAAGTTTTAAGGCAACAGCTATGTTTCCTTCTTTAATCAACTGTCGTTCCGAAAATTTCGTTGTAAAGGCAAATGCCGCCAAACCGAGTAATATGAGGACAAACCCTGTTCCCACATGGGCTAAAAAACTAAAAAAACTATCTAACGAGATAAAATCCACCATCGTTTCTCCTGGTTAATTTAAATCGTATAAACATGTAACAAGTCGTTCTAAACTAACCAGTTCCTCCCTTCTTTTATTTTAAAACCAATAGATTTTTTGAGACCTTCAAAGCTCCTCTTTTTGGATCCCTATGGGCAGGAAATACGATTCGTTGTCCGTAATTTGCCGTCCCGCACGAATGCCCATTGCGCTTGCCTGACCATTGACAAGGAAACATCCATACATATACTTCACTGTTTTTTCACCATTCTCTGTTTGAATCGTTATTGTTGGGAGCTCGATAAATTTCTGATAGACAGGGAGCGAGTCATGATACGTTTTATGAGGATCTTCATCTACCTTCTCCCCCGTTCCCTCATAAATTTCCACCGTATCTCCTTCACGGCCGAATGATGGTTTCTTCACATATGGAACACCCTGTTGGTTAAAGGTCTCGTCATCTAAATATGTGGGTAAAAAATAGGTATGAATCCACGAGTGCTCTTCTTCTGTGTAAAAAGGATGCTGCTCTTCATGAAGTCCCCAAATGAGGGCCATGACCGCTTTTGATTGCAATAAAAAAGCAGATGGCGGATTTAAAACGGCCAATTCGTTTTCTTCCACCAGCTTCATGAGCATCTGACCGACTTTTTCGTTTGTGACTGGATCCTCATCGTTTACTAAATGTTCAATCGGGTATGTTTGGCGGTATAAAACATCGATTTTTTTTCCATGTAAATCATATAATCCCGGCTCCAGCACCACTTCTCCATTTTCGATAACAGGGTCTGACACAATACGCAGTTGATCTAAACTCATATATTGGCTTGGCCAGCCATATAACTCCTGCAAATACATGGTTGTCAGCCGATCCTCGTCATGATCCCCATGCGAAGCAAATACAATATGGGGCTGTTTCTTTTTTTGGAGCGAGAAAAAAGCATACTTGATAGCTTCCCGAATGGCGGCTCGAAGGGTTGTCTCACAGCCTTCGTTTGGATTTTTCATATCAAACGCTTTACACACTTTTCCATTTACGAAAAACGTCTCTTTAATGAAAGTGGGAGTATCCGCGTTCAGTTCAAGCAACTTCACCCCATCCTCAATGACAACCAAATCAAGCCTGGCAATCACACTTTCATTCACGGGTGTCTGAAAACGGACATAAGTGAGCGATTCGACCGGAAAACCTAGTTGGAGTAATGTCTCATCATCTAATTGACGCAAAAGGGGAGCAGTTTTATAAAAAAGATGACCGATTCTTTGTACTGCACGGCGTATACGCTGAATATGTTCGGCTGTTTCTTCTTTTACATCAAATAAAGCGTATTCCATTCCATACAAGTCATGCCAAAAATTAGGTATATGGTGATAGAAATGCTGTCTTTTTTGCTGATATGTCTTCATCTTATCCCCCAAAACCGCCTTTTGTACCGCTTCCGATTCCAGCTTTATATTGACTATAATAAGACTTGTAACCCGAACTGCTTTTCAGTTTGTTTTTGCTGGAATAAAAAGTGCCGCCGTGATAATAGCTGCGGTAATAAGAAGAGCTGTCATCATCACAGTAATACGTCCTGGTTTCTTTATCCCAGTCCCAATCGTCACAATCATACCCTGTCGGTTTTGGTGGACGATCTTGCCCGCACGCCGTCATGGATGTTGCAAGCGCAGCGGCTAACACACCAGTCATCATTTTTTTAGTTTTGTCCAACGTAGATCTCCTCTCCTTATATTGAAATCTTATAACCGGTTGGTGTTACGTACAATACATAGACTTTGCGATCTTCGTCAATTTCAGCAGAGTCCCGCTCCCACTCCTGCCCGTGATAATATGTATACGCACTCCCGATTATGCTTAACACATCCATGTGGTGGGTTACGTATTCGGTCGCAATGAGGGGGTGATTTTTTGCAGCGTTCAGTTCACGAACTTCAAGACTTATATCTTGTATGGATGATTTTTCTTTCTCCGGTAAACCATCTTCATATAAGTCTACGTAAATAACAAACAACTCATCTTCAATGGCTGAAGAAAGCTGTCTAAATGTCACACCATCTTTTACAAAAAACTCGCATTCTCTCCGTGCCAAAACTTGTTCGAGTTCGATGTCGGGATAGTGATAAATCGGAACAAACTGATTGTTGCCTTTCTGTAATCGATATTCCAATATAGCAGATCGAAATTTCATAAGCCTCTCCCTTTTCTATAAGTTCACTAATACATACGCCAATATTGCGGAAAAAGTTTCGCATTTTGTAAAGGAAATCGGTATGTCTGTTTGTTATTTTCATAAGAGGATTTTAAACGATTTATCTCTGTTTCCACTCATGCTCAAGCATGCTCATCTCAATACAATTCCAATATTGGTTCTTCACTTTTTGCACCTCACGAAGCAGCCCCTCGCGCACTAATCCGATTTGCTCATATGTCCGAATGGCTCGTTCATTGAAATCGTAAACGCCCAGTGTCATGCGATGCAGATTCAGTTTATCAAAACCAAACGAAAGGATTTCTTTCATCATTTGCTTGCCAATGCCTTTATTCCGGTACTTTTCATTTCCTATTAATACACGGCCGATTCGCCCAGATCGGTTTTTATAATCAATTTTCGCAAGGGAAATATGGCCGATCATCTCATCCGTTTCGGCATCCAATACAGAAAAGACAAACTGCTCTGCCCCTTCTACATTTGATTTATTTAAATATGCTTCCAATTGTTCGACGGTCAAAGGGTATGTAAATGTATTACCGCTCCACTGTACTAAAAATTCTTCTGCAGGGCTCCACAAAATCATCTTATCAAAATCTTCTTTTTCAAAGTAACGTAATTTTATCATCTTCTTTTCGTCCCTTGTATCTGTACTAAAACATTATCTAGAAGTCACCATGATGGCCATATAAAGCATCGCCAGCAGCACAAAGCCAATCCCGCCGGTTACAATCGCTAAATATAAAGGGAGCTTCTCCAGCTTCTGATTAAAGACCACCATAAGGCCCGTAATCACCCCGACAGAACCGGCTGACAACCAATAAAGAGTTGCAATCAGGGAATTCATCCTTGGCAAAATATTCAAAAAATAAATCATAATAAAGATAAGCTCATATGCGAGTGAAAAAATGGTAGGTTTCAATTGCTTGTCCAAAACGTATCCTCCTGATGTATTCATTGCTCTTTTATTATAAAGGATTTTTCACAGCGAAACATAACATCGCTTCATCAACTATCCCCCATGCTGCAACACATCATTCCATAAAAGAAATCGTCACAAAAATCCGTTTCTTTTTTGGAGTATTCATGACGATTCACTTTATGGTGAGGTTCGAGCCTTATCAGCTTTAATCGTCTTGCGTTTTTTTCTTCCCGCCTAATCTTCCCTCACGCCTTGCCGCTTCTTTCAACAAAAATTCTATATGTCCATTCACGCTCCGAAATTCATCTTGTGCCCATCTTTCAATGATTTTGTACAAATCAGGATCAATACGGAGAGGAAAGCTTTTTTTCTTTGCCATTCTTTATCACGATCCATATTATATCGTTTATATATTAAAATGATATCATTTCTGGTGATAACTGTAAATTACATAATAATCATTTTTTCGACAAACTAAATATTTGATTACAAAAATAAAAATATGGATTTCGGAAGTTGAAATACATCCTCAAATGCCTATTAGTCAAAAATTCCAGTTTATTTTAAAATTTTTAAAAAATCTTAAAAATATAATTGACATTCAATAATTTCGACAATATACTACAAAATATAACTTTTTGGAATTTTAACGCTTTTATCTATAAAAGCTTTGCAGGGGGAAATATCATGAATTCATTATTCAGGAAAAAATCAATTACAGATATGCTCAAACAAAGCAAACAAAAATCGTTAAACCGCTCCCTCAGCGCCTTTGACTTAACGCTGTTAGGAATTGGAGCTATTATCGGAACAGGGATTTTTGTCTTGACAGGTGTTGTCGCTGCTGAAAGTGCAGGACCCGCTCTGATTCTTTCATTCATCATGTCCGGTCTTGCCTGTGCATTTGCAGCGTTCTGTTACGCAGAGTTCGCTTCCACTGTTCCGATTTCAGGGAGTGTGTATACGTACACATATGCAACATTAGGTGAAATTTTCGCTTTCTTGATCGGCTGGGATTTAATGCTTGAATACTTGCTTGCAACATCGGCGGTTGCGACAGGATGGTCCGCTTATTTTCAATCATTGTTAAAAGGATTTGGCCTTGAACTCCCGGCTGCGCTTTCATCTGCGCCAGGAGCCGGGCAAGGCGGGTTGATTAACTTACCGGCTGTAGTGATCATTCTGTTAATCACAGCACTTTTAAGTAAAGGTGTCCGTGAAAGTGCCCGCGTGAACAATATCATGGTATTTGTGAAATTAGCGGTTATCATTGCGTTTATCGCAGCTGGAATTGGATATGTAAAACCGGAAAACTGGCAGCCATTTATGCCGTTCGGCTTTGAAGGTGTTGTAACCGGTGCGGCAACCGTATTCTTCGCTTACATCGGATTCGATGCGGTTGCGACAGCAGCTGAAGAAGTAAAACGTCCTCAGCGTGATGTACCGACCGGAATCGTTGCATCTCTTGCGATTTGTACCATCCTTTATATCATCGTTTCACTTGTTTTAACGGGCATGGTTCCATTTACGAAATTAAATGTGGCAGACCCGGTATCATTTGCCCTATCTTTTGTTGGTCAGGATCGTTTGGCCGGTTTTATCTCGGTTGGTGCGATTACAGGTATCACAACCGTTTTATTGGTTATGCTGTATGCACAAGTCCGTATCTCTTACGCCATGAGCCGTGACGGCTTACTGCCTAAAGGATTAGCAAAGGTTCATACAAAATTCCAAACTCCGTTTAAAAATACTTGGTTAACAGGATTCATTGGAGCAGGAATTGCGGGGTTTGTGGATTTAACAACTTTAGCTCACTTAGTAAACATGGGAACATTGGCAGCCTTCACTTTAATTTCGATTGCAGTAATCGTCATGAGAAAAACACATCCAAACTTGGAACGTTCTTTTAAAGTGCCATTCGTACCGGTGTTGCCAGCAATAAGCGCTCTGTTCTGTTTATACTTGATGAGCAGCCTGCCGGGCATCACATGGATCGCATTCTTTATCTGGATTGGAATCGGCTTGCTCGTCTACTTCGGATATGCACGAAAAAACAGTAAATTAAACGAAGGAAATGATTCATCAATCAATCAACAAGTATCATAACAGCAAAAACACCTCCTCTTCATACATCAATCTGATGTTTATGAAGAGAGGTGTTTTTTATTTATATATTTATAAACATGCACGAACGAATCGAAACCGATGCCTTGTTCGTTTTCACTACTTGAAGAAAATAAAAAATAAAAAGAGTTACTCCCGTTGCTCCTCAAACACAAAATGAAGCTGACTCAAAGGCCTTCTCCTTTCTTATGTAAAAAGAGCTTAGATCAAATGAATCATCTAGAGAACTCTTGATTTTACTGAATTCTTGATAACGATTCATTTGTTGGGCCGCCACTATCATTTACTAAACATGGAACACCGTTATCACACATCCTGCACATGGAAACATTGTTATAAAATAGGGGACAACAACCGGGAGATTGATTCCTTGAACTTAATGCCCCTTGACCGCTGATCATACATCTCTTTTGTCAACTCAGTTGATCTCAGGATGTCATCTTCGAAAATGTTTTCTAAACGTTTTGCTGCGTTTGTACCGTAAATAAACGCATTTACTTCAAAATTCAGTTTAAAACTTCGGACATCAAAATTCGCTGTGCCGACTGAAGCAACTTCTCCATCGACGACAATTGTTTTAGCATGAATGAATCCGTTATCGTATTTGTAGCATTTTGCACCCGCATCCAATAGTTCTCCCACATAAGAATACGTCGCCCAGTAGACAAACATATGATCCGGTTTATTTGGGATCATGATACGGACATCTACCCCTGAAACAGCGGCGATCTTTAAGGCATTCATCACACTTTCATCAGGAACGAAATATGGCGTTTGGATATCAATGCTCTTTTTGGCCGAATAAATCATCTTCAGAATGCCATTTCTAATTTGGTGCCATTCAGAATCCGGACCGCTTGAAAGTATTTGAACGGCCGTCGAACCATTTGATTTTTTTAAGGGATAATACCGCTTTTCAAAAGCTGATTTTTCAGGAGATGCGCTGTTCCAATCCAAGAAAAAGCGGGTCTGAAGAGTATCAACAGCACTTCCCGCGACCTTTAAATGCGTATCTCTCCAATATCCAAATTTCTTGTTTAACCCTAAATATTCATCTCCAATGTTAAATCCCCCCACATATCCTATTTTTCCATCAATAATGACGATTTTTCGGTGATTTCGATAGTTCACTCGAAAATTTAGAAAGGGAAGGATTCTGGAAGGGAAAAAGATCGCCACCTCTCCCCCCGCTTCAATAAGCGGCTTGAAAAAGCGTTTTGGAACTCTTGAACAACCCATGTCATCATACAATATCCTTACTTCGACACCATCCCTTGCTTTTTCCGTTAAAGCATCAAGAACTCTTTTACCAATATGATCATTTCTAAAAATGTAATACACAAGATGAATGTGATCTTGTGCATGGTCGATACTTTCAAGTAAGGCATCAAACTTGTCATGTCCATCCGTAAAAATCTCGATGTCATTATCCTGGGTAAGCAGGCTATAGCCACTGATCACATTCATATAAATCAGTGATTCATATTGGACCGTTGAAGGGTCACTATAGCGCATCTGATTTACCTCGATCAACTGTTTTTGCTCTTCCAGCTCCCTCCCGAATTCTCTCTTTTGCTGGGTCGTTAGCTTAAAAATTTTTCGTTTACTTAAATTTTGACCAAAAATAATATAGAGAAAGAATCCTGCAATCGGAATAAAAAACAGCACTAACAGCCATGCCCATGTAGCGGCGACGTTACGTCTTTCCAAAAAGATGATGGTCACCGCCAACAGAAGATTTAACACGCCGAAAAAAGATAGCACATACACTAAAATGTCCATTGTTTTCAGTTCACCTTCACCCCCTGGATATCAAACTGATCGATCCTGTCACTATAAATTCCGTTTTCTATTATAATAGCTGTTTATCTGAAAATTCTATCAAAAATCGCCGAAAGAATGGTAGCTGCAACCAATATATAAGTCCCGCTTAATTTTTCAACCTCTGTCATCGAGCCTTCTTCTATTTGCGCTTTTCTGTTCTCTCATCTTGAGCAGACTTACAAAGGTCTTCGTATAAGCGGCTGACAAGAACCCGAAAGGGAGATTGGCAGCCGCTTATGCGTAAAGAATTTGACATGGGCGTTTTTGGCTCATGTCAAATTCTTTATGTGGATTCATATATCTATACCCTTTTATCACTCTTCGATAACGGCTATAGGGGCGAAGTAAACTTTTTATGATTTAAGGAGAGGACCCAGGATTCATATTTTTGAGACTATCCATCATCATAAATGAATAGAAAACGTGCCGTTTGAGGAACTCCATATGGATACATACCGCTCGGTTTGACTTTGGGCTGTCCTGTTCATTCCATCAAAAATGGTAGTTCGATTCGGAATAAAACAGGTATGACAAGCTCTTGTTTACTATATGTTGTATAGAGGCTAGGAGTTTTTTATTTGGAGGCGATATTCATGTCATGGTTTGAAGCCTTTATTTTAGGAATCATACAGGGGTTAACGGAGTTTCTTCCCATTAGCAGTACGGGGCATCTGTACCTTGGCCGCCATATGTTTGGATTGGATGAAGCGGGTTTGTTTTTGGATACGATGCTTCATATCGGGACCCTTCTTGCTGTATTGGTTTTCTATAAGGAAGAATTGCTTCATATTCTGAAAAAGCCCTTTAGTAAACTCACTTTTTTGTTAATCGTTGGAACCATTCCGGCTGTTATGATCGGCCTGCTGTTCAAAGATTATTTTGAAGAAATTTCCAAAACAGGCGTCACTATCGGCTGGGAGTTTTTAGTGACCGGATTGTTTTTATGGTTTGCCGATTCCATTCGTGGTGGATATAAACAAATGGAGCAAATCACCTACACGGATGCACTTGTCATCGGAACGTTTCAAGCAGCGGCCATTTTCCCTGCGATTTCCCGCTCAGGTCTTACGATTGTGGCAGCATTGATGAGAAAATTGGATCGCGAAACGGCGGCATATTTCTCCTTCTTGCTTTCCACTCCAGCCATTTTCGGGGCTGTTGTCCTGCAATTTGGCGACCTATTCAGTGAACAAGCGGAACAAATTTCTTTTTTCTCTTTGTTTATCGGCACCCTATCATCTGCCGTTTTCGGCTACATCGCCGTCAAATGGATGATCAACTTCCTAAAGAAGCGCTCATTAAAAATGTTTGCCGTATATGTATGGGTACTCGGACTCATTGTGCTGGCCGGTCAGTGTATGGGAAGGTTTTAAATGGGATGGAGGTGACCCGAAAGTATGTCCTTTATCAGCTTTTGAGTCACCCTCTTTGCTAACGGCCATATTCTGCAAGATCGATGGCCCCTAATACAATGTGCGCCAAACCGAATCCAAAAGAACATTTTTTATCACTCTAACTCACCCTTTTAGTGTTCATACGGATCTTCAAATGATTTCTTTTCCAATCCCGCCCTTCTTAATTTCGCTTTCACGTTAACCTTAATTTCCGCTTTTGCAAATTCCTTCGGCCATTCATTTTCAATCTTTTTGAACGTCCGGGGACGTTGGATCGCCATTTTCTCGCCAAACCCAAAAACATCGGATTCCTTTTCTTGTGCTTTTTGAATCGTTTGGAAAATTTGTTCTTCTATATAGTCCGAGATTTTTTTGTCGTATTTCCGGTATGTGGAAATACTATCCAGATCACTTTTACAGGATGATGACTCCAAATAAGATTCAAGTAATATTTCCATATCAATGACAGGTCGATCTCCGCGATATGTTGTTTTAACGTCTGTTTTCGCCTGGTATACTCTAACCCCTAAAACACCATTTTCCGAACAGGGAATGGTATAATTCGTTGCTCGAAGCTGATTAGCGATGATGGAGTAATTTCGTATATCTTCTATAGAGAACTGTCCGACTAGCCTATCGCCGAGAAAAATCCCCGCCCCCACAGCCTCCACCAATGCATCCGGCATCTCCGTTTGCATATTGGTCAGTTCTTTTCCTTTTTCAGGGTCTCCTTTTACTTCCATCATCTCTAGAATGGCTTCTTTTCCTTTAGAGCTCACCGCGTCACTGAAATCCTTAAGGCGAACTCCCGGGTCTCCCCCATAATCTTTTTTGAGGGTATCTAATTGCGTATTGAGTTTTAAGCTGGAAACCTTTTGAAACGGATAGGTAACCGACAAAATATCTTTCGCTTTGTTCCCTTTTGCGATGACGATGTTAAAATCATTCCGAATTTCACGGTCCCGCACTAAAAAATCTAAAAATTCATCAATCCCCTCTTCGGCTAGCTCTTCGGAGATGACAATGATTTGCAAATGTGAGAGAATGAGCTTTCTTGATAGAACAATATTAAATTTCTTAAACATTTCTGAGATATCATCACCCTCCATGCTGTAGACAACACCTGGAGTTGAATTGCCGGTTTTTTTCGGCCCCAGCTCTGCAGCGTTTATAACTTCTAATGTGAGCTTATATTTTGCTTCCTCCCCCCTGCCTACGGCAACGCCGCCCACGACAGTAAGTTCGGTTAACTCAACTAAGTCCCAGCACCCGCTTAAACAGAACAGATTTGCCAGACAGCATGCAAGCAAATGTTTCTTAAGAGTTTTCATTATCATCCCCCTTTTTTGGCGGAGACGGCGGCCGTGCATCCGGTTGTTTCACCGGCTGCTTTGATCGTAAGAAGCTTGGACGCGTTTTCATTGCCCATGCCGGAAAACGCAGAAAATTATCCTTTTGAGTCCTTATATGAAAGTTGGTAATGGTTTCCAAATAGTGAACACCAAACGAACGGAGACTGTTTAAGTGGCATACCATGATCATTAATCCGAGCATCACTCCATACAAACCTGTCGAAGCCGCGACAATCATGAAGATAAAGCGCAGAAGCCGAGCCGCCATTGAAAATGAATAAATCGGACTGACAAAGCTGGCAATGGCCGTTAATGATACGATAATAATCATAATACTCGAGATAAGTCCCGCTTCTACTGCTGCCTGTCCGATGACGAGACCGCCGACAATGGAAACAGTCATACCGATGGCCCGAGGCAAACGAATCCCCGCCTCCCGCAAAATTTCAAAAGTAACCTCCATGATAATCGCTTCCACAACAGTAGGAAACGGAATCCCTTCTCGTTGGGCGATAATGCTAAGTAGAAGCTGGGTCGGGATTAATTCCTGATGGTATAGGATCACTCCTACATAAACAGATGGTAAAATAAGGGAGATCATGAAAGATAAATAACGAATCATTCGGATGAATGAAGCCATCATAAACAGTTGGTTATAATCTTCCGAAATGTGGAAAAAATCACTGAAGACGACCGGAATCAATAACACAAAAGGGGTCTCTTCCACAATGATTGCAATCTTCCCCTCAATAATACCTGCTGCAATCGTATCCGGTCTTTCGGTATGGAAAATCAGCGGGAAAGGGGTCATCGTTTGATCAACGATGAATTCTTCCAATACCCCTGAACTATAGACAGCATTCATATCCGCCTTCCGAAGACGGTCACGCAGCTCCTGAACTATGCCGCTGTTGGCGACGTTATTCAGGTAGCCAATATAGACTGCCGTAGGAGCATCTGTCCCGATTTGAAATGCCTCGAACCTTAAGGCTGGATTTTTAATTCTTCTCCGGATGAGGCTTATGTTTGCATCTGCTGACTCTATAAACGCATCTTTTGGACCGCGTATCGTTGTTTGACTAGTTGGTTCTGTGATGGTGCGGTATTGAATGTTCTGGATTTTTAATGCGATGGCTTCTATACGTTCTTCCAAATATAACAAGCAATATCCTCTCAGCAATAATTCGATTGCTTTTCCCTGTTCTGTGACAAGTTGTTTGGACATTCCTGTAAAAAGGCAATCCATAAACCGATGAACTCCCTGCTCCTCCAATATGTAGTTCTCAGAGTGATTATGGACATTAATTGGTTCAAGAACAGCTTGTGATATTAGCGTTGAATCGGTCATCGAGTCCAAATAGCATAACACGCCTGACATTCTTTCGATGCTAATTCGATTCATCGAAAAATCCACTGACCCGCCAAACACCCTCTTTAATTGCTCTGCCGTTTCATCCAAATCCATTGAAACAGAACTTTCTTTAATTTCATCCAGAAGGGACTCTTCAGAATACGAAAACTTTTGCTGTTTCTTTTGTTTCGTCTGTCGTATCCATTCATCCAGCTTCACTGCGCTTCCCTCCTAGTTTTTGCTTTGTCCATAAACCGATCAACAGTAAAACGGGAATTCCGTATTGAAGGGGAAGGTGAACATAATAAGGAACAAACTGCAATCCTTCCTGTAGATGCTCTGCATAGTTATCAGCTATAATCATCGATAAAACAGAAAGGATTCCCCCAAACGGAAGGATAAAAAATCGGTACGGAATAGATGAAATGGCTTCCATCCCTTTTAATGCCGCAAGTGTAAATAACAGCACCTTAATAAAGATCCCAATTAGCATGACAAAGACGCCAAGGGCATCGAGGCGTTCCAAAAAATGCGCAATCGAAATCGTGCGAATGGCTGACAATAAAGGAAACGACGCCTTTGATGAATGGTTGACTCCTAAAACAGCCAGCTTGATAAAAGTGAAAAAGGACAAGACAATTCCAGACACGATAACAGCAGCTGCGTTTACTATTAAAAGCTTTCCCTTTTGCTGTATGTAAGACATTAAACAAAGAAAAACGACCGTTTCCCCATAAGGAAATGTCATTAATTCAGGATAAACGGCCGCCAAAATCGGTTTTGGCCCATTGAAAAAGATGGGGCGGATTTTATTCATGTCTATACTTCCATTCATCCAAAGAAATACCACAATTAAGAATAAAAAAGAAGCTATGTATGGCATAAATACGAAGAGAGACCGCGCTGACACTTCCAATCCGTGGTACAGGTAGTACATAACTGTAATGACGAAAAGAATGGCAACAAATTCAATTGGAGTGTGCGGGTAAATGGCAGTATTGACAAGTTCAGTAAAATCCCTGAGGACACGTGCCGCAATATAAATAAAGTACAACATATAAATAAAAATGACACAGTTGCTTATTTTGGTGCCCATTAAAGAACTAAATGCATGATAGAGACTGCTTTGCGATGATAAAGTTAGTATTTTAACGTAAACAAACATGAGACCCACTCCGATGAAAGAAGCCAATAACACAGCAATCCAAGCATCTTGCTTTGCTTCATCTCCAACACCGACCACGACGGTTGAACCGATTTCAAAGAAATGGATGAGAATAAATAGCTGTGTATAAGAAATATATTCCGGTTGATTGACCTTCATTTTCTTACATTTCACCGTCCCTTCATGTTCGCTTTTCTTTGGTTTTTTTGCGCATCTTCAGATCAAGGACGATGGCGATAGAAAAATTAATGATAAGAAAGATATAGACATAACCTTTACCGATGCTATTAGTCTTAATGAAAATACGATGTAAAACATCAAAGATGCTTTCTCGATACAAAAACACATCGATACCGGCGACAACAAACAATAGGCAAATGCTTGTCAAAGCGGACCATAAAAAAATCATATAAATCACACCTGTTGATAAGAATACTTGCTTATTTTTTCCTAAAATAGAAATGATTTATACAAGAGCTGGCCCGTAAGTTCAAAAAATGATCCATTTTATGGTTTTCATAATAAGTAACGATATTTCCCGTCTTTTCTCTTCGGGAGATCCACATGGAATTTACAAAGTGTTTCTGCACAAAAAATCCGAGAGTCAAATTGACTCTCGGATTTTTTATCCTCCATGATTCACGCTGCCGGCTTTAATAATTTTTAGTTTATCGTCGATGTTTCCTTTTGTTTCATCCTGATATGAGGTTTTTTTGTTCCTTCCATAAAGGCATGGTTATATGGGGCAACCATTGAATCTTCTATGAAGGATGCCTTTTTTATTTAGGTCAAACTAAAAAAGGGGCTGACTCAAAAGTCTTCAAGGAATGGCAGTAATTTATTTTTTAACGACTCTTCACTAACAATTGAATCGCTTCTTCTACGACTTTTGATGTATCTTCTCCTGCTTCTTGTTTTTCAATGAGGCACTGTTCCAAGTTTAGTGCTACAATTTGGGCGATAGTACGATCGACAGCACTGCGAACGGCTGAAAGCTGCGTGACGACATCTTTACAGTTCTTTTCTTCTTCCATCATGCGAAGAACGCCGCGAACTTGGCCTTCAATTCGTTTTAAACGATTTTTCGTTTGATCTGTATAGTTCATCTTCGTTCACCCTTTCTACCTCTCTTATTGTATGGGACACCCTCTTCGTTTACAAAATTTCATTATCTTAAGCCGGTGCGTTCATACATGGATGTTCGTTGTGTATGCACCAATACCCTTTAACATCGTAACCATATTTTTTTAACTGTCGAATGCTCAAATTGCGTAGAATGCGATCAGAGACAACAACAACAACTTCTTTTTTCGGAATGTCAGTATGCTGTCTTGCCAAGTAAGGAAGCGGAATGTGAACAGCTGATGAAATTGGAAAGTTCTTCGCTTCATGAAAATCTCGAACATCGACAAATACCGCATCACATTCTTCATCCATCGCTGAAATTTTCTTCGCTCCTGCAACCGGAACATATCGCTTGTATAGAAGCGGAGTCATTAACAACATCATAAATACAATCATAATCCCCATGTTATCCTCCATCAACAATACCCTACCATAATAAAATAGGATGGAATGTTATTATTATACTTGCTCGGGTATTACAAAATCAAAAATTTTTTATTAATCGAATCATAAAAATTTCGTGTCGGAAGCTTTAATCTACGTATATGTGCTCATGCTGCCTGATACATTTGTGACATGAATACCCGCTTTTCAATGTATGTGTTGAAAAGGAAGGTATGCGTAATTTTTTCAACCAACCAAAAATGATCATCATCCCGTTTCAATCACAAATCCCCCATTCGGTATATTATAACGTGAAATAAAAAAGATCAGGTCCCTTTGATAACCGTCCTAAAAAAGAAAAAGCCGATGCAGGCACATCAGCTATTGACCTTCCTATTTTTTCTTCAGCAACACACCATTTTGAGCATCATTGACTTTGTGGATTTTCGTCGTAAACGGATGCTTCCTTATAATATTCACTGCACCCCATAACTACAAAATCGTCATGAAATAAATGCCTAATAACAATATAAGGATACTCACAGCACTTGATACGACAATTACAATGGTTGAGATTGACTGAAAGGCCCCTCCATTGATTTCTTTCCGTTTCGCTAAATAACTGACTGATCCTACAGTCATGACAAATAATCCGACAATGAGTGCAAATAACATCATGGCAAGAGCAATTTTATCAGTTGCTTCACTCACACGAGGTCCGTAATTGAAATGTAAACTAACGGCTAGAAACCCGATGCCGACAATGGCAACAGCGGTTCGCAGCCATGCCAGATATGTTCGCTCATTGGCTAAGTGCTGCTGAATATATTTAGATTCATCTATTTTTTGCTTGCTCATATTCCTTCCCTTCCTCTGTTCTTCTGCCTTTATTTTAATCTTTCCTGCGTAGATAGCAAGTACAGGAATAGAAACATCCTTTAATACTTATAGGGGTATTATAAAATATTAATAAAAAGTGTGAAAGCCCTCCTTTTGGACTTTTACACTTTCTTAACAATTAGTGTACTGCATCAATGACTCTTCCAATGTCGTTATTATTCGAATTCTTCACCTGTGATTTTTTCGTTTTATCATGATTAGTATAAGGGCTCCATCAAGCCTATCAGAAATGTACAGAGGCTCCCGGTAACCAAAACTGAAAGCTTCATTTTCCCTTGTTTCTTCTATAGACTGGGTCGTATAAATCTGTTAAAAGAGGGGGTCTCAAGTACAAAAAACGTACTTGGGACCCCCTCCCGCGATGAACCGTTACGTTACATTTCGCGTACCCAATAATTCATTTTATTCGTTAATTCTTCGGCCGTTTCTGGAGATACGATTTTTTCCAGTGATTCCTGCACTCGGCTTTTAAATGCCTGTATCTCTTCTTCGTAGCTCATCATCGTCGACCACTCCAACTGCGGCACGGCAATTAAGGTTTGTTGCTGCTTTTTATCTTCATAAACATATACATTTTCAATTAACACGTGTTCATGACGCACATTCGCTTTACGAATTTTCATTTTCTTTACCACCTTTTTCATCCGTTTCAACTATTTACGTTAACCATCATAGCGCTAATTTAACAGGATGGCTAGATGTTTTTTAGTGCTAATTTTCTATTGTTCTTTGACAAAGCAAGAAGATAAATTCCATTACTCGTTTACAACTACACCCACTTCGTTTTGCTGTTCAGGGTCACGGTTAATTTTACCGCTTCCTACTGATAATGCTGCTACAATTCCAAGTGCTACAAACACTAATCCCGTTAAAAAGACGACGGAGAACGACTGAGACCAAACATGTTGGATGGTTGAAACAATCGCTGTTTTCATCTCTTCCGGCATTGGCAGGACATCCGGGTTGATTAACAGACCAAACAGTCCGTCTGTTTTATCGCTTAATTTATCCAGTGCTCCCGCAAGCATCGTATTCGTTTCACCGGCTGCTGCGTCGGTCATTTTATGTTGAAGCGTTTGGTTCATCACTACATTTAATACAGTAACACCAATCGTACCTCCAATGGAACGGAAGAACGTCGATGCCGATGTGACCGTCCCAAGCTGTGACTTTGGAAATTCGTTTTGAACGGCAATCATCAATGTCGGCATAACAAGACCCATTCCAAGACCCAGCACAACCATATAGGCATAAGCTGTTCCCTTGCTTGAGTCGACTCCCATTGTACTCATGAAATAAAAACCGGATGTCGTAATCAACATCCCCGCCGTTAAAACCGTTCTAAAACGGAAACGAAGCAGCAACCGTCCACCGATGATACTTGCTAAAATCATGGCGATCATCATTGGTGTCATCGTATAACCCGCTTGAGTCGGGGACACTCCTAAAATTCCTTGCATAAACATCGGGACAAACATAATCGCCCCGAACATGCCTAAGCCCAGTAAAAAGCCTAAAGCGTTCGTTGTGGCAAAGACGCGGTTTTTAAAAAGGGATAAATCCAATATTGGCTCTTTCGCTTTTGTTTCAACTACGCAAAACAAGCCTAAAAATACAATAGAACCGACAAACATCAAGCCGCTTGTAGCAGATAACCATTCAAATTTATCGCCGCCAAATGTAAGCCAAAGCAATAGCAGCACAAGCCCCGGAATGAATGTTGCAATTCCAAGGTAATCAATGTTTATGTTCTCTTTAGGTGCCGCAATTTCATGTTTCATTCCAATAAAGATGACGATCGCCGACAGCAAACCAAAAGGCACGTTGATCAAGAAAATCCAATGCCAGCTAATATGATCGACGATGAGTCCTCCAATGAACGGGCCGATTACCGAGCTCAAACCGAAAATGGCACCGAATACTCCCTGCCATTTTGCGCGCTGTTCCGCCGTAAAAATATCACCGACAATTGTTTGAGAAAGCGGCATAATCATCCCGCCCCCGATTCCCTGGAGCCCGCGGTAAAGCACGAGCTGCTCCATGGAGTCTGCGGTCGCACAAAGAGCGGACCCAATGATAAAGACGATGGTACCAATTAAATACAGCAGTCTTCTGCCATACAAATCGGACAGCTTCCCGACGATTGGTACAACCGTTGTAGAAGTAATCAAATACGCTGTCGTGACCCACGCAAAAATGGAAAATCCATTTAGTTCGGCCACAATGGTCGGCATGGCCGTTCCGACAATCGTTTGTTCTAACGCACTGAAAAGCATCCCGATGATGAGACCGGTTAGAACAAGTTTCTTGTTGATTCCTTGTTGTATAGTTGTCATTTCTTTTTCTCCTACCTTCGCAGATTTGTGAATACAAAAAGAAACATTCGCCTTTTTCTGACTATTAGTTTATACTCAATACAATATGACCAGTCAGTCATATTGTATTCGAACATCGTTCATTGGTCAAATAAAAAATTGGAACCAGAGGGAATACAAGCCATGAGCAACTATTTACATAAAACCTTCATAAAATGACATTTTTGTGTAAAATGGAAAGTAACAAGTTTTTTATATGAGGACGTGACAACAAATGAGTGACAAACACACGCGAATTATCGAAACAGCCATGAAGCTGTTTTCCCAAAAAGGATATCATTCCACTTCCATTCAAGAAATCGCGGAAAACAGCGGGATTGCCAAAGGTTCCATCTACAATTATTTTTCATCCAAAGAACATTTATTTATGTCGATTTTCAAGCACTATCATGACCGTTTGTTCAGCAAGTTCTCTCAAGTGGAAGAAGACCGGTCATTATCTGGACGCGATATGTTCATTGAACAGCTTCATATCCAGTTTCAACAATTTTTATCACAAAAAGATTTTATTCATATGCAAATGCGACAGCAAATCATCCAAGTAAATGATGAAATCCGCAATTATATGTTTAAAGTTCGGGCTGAGATGTTCAATTGGTACTGTCAACGCATTCGTCAAATATATGGCGAAAAGGTAGATCCGTTCACTTTTGACCTTGCGACTATTTTAAGCGGGATCCTTAGAGAGTATATGTTTTATATTATTGTGGAAGAAAAGCAGATTGACTTAAAACAGTTGGCCCATTACGCCGTTGACCGTTTGGATGATATAGTAAAAGGTTTGACTCCCGATTCGACTCCATTGCTAAACAGCGACATCATGGATAACTACATTCATGTGCAAGACTATCAAAAAAGAAAAGCCAGCACGCAGTTAATGGCTATCCTGCATGAGATGAAGGAAATCGCTCATAAGGCGGCACTTGATTCCAAAAAGAAAGAAAAGGTTCTTTCATCTATTGAAGCGTTGAAAGAAGAATTGAAAAATGATATGGAAACGCCAAAATTTGTTGTGGTCGAAAGCCTTCTTCTTTTTTTACAGCACCTGGACATCTCCCAATTCAAGCAGCCTTTAAAAGAATTTTCAAAAGTGTTGAATAGCTACTTTAACAAATAACCATACGGTCATTTCAGCAAAAAAAGCGAAAACAATATGTTTTTGCTTTTTTAGTGAAAAATGTCGAACCAAATTTTAATGGAGGTCGCCATAATGAGTGACGCTAAAATCATTTGAAGCGATTTTGTATTCGTCTTCTTTCCAATGGTGGCGCCAAGCGGGGATGCAAGTATACTCGCCAGTACGATCAAAAGGGCGGGAGCCCATAGCACCTGCCCTGTTGCCACTTTTCCCATGGTCGTTCCAATCGATGAGAGAAACGTAATGGCCAGTGAACTGGCAATCGTAACACGGGTAGGGATTTTTAAGATGACAAGCATGATCGGCACGAGTAAGAAGGCTCCTCCCGCCCCGACAATTCCAGCGCCGATTCCGAGTAAAAATGCCAAATTCACAGCCGTAAACGTCGAGAATTTAAGCTTGTCCAACGATACATTTTCCGTTCCCTTTTTCGGGAGAAACATCATCACCGTTGCAGTCGTTGCCAATAATGCATACATGACATTGATGGTCCATTCGGAGAAAATGGACGAGATGGAACTTCCAATGATTCCGCCAAGCAAGACGCTGATTCCCATATATAAAATCAGAGGTTTATGCAAAAAACCAGCCTGGCGATAAGCCAACACTCCCGTTATCGAAGAAACCAACGCTTGAATCGCCCCAATTCCTGTTACATCATGCGCTTCGAATCCACTGAATCCTAAAACGGGCGGGACGAACAAAAGCAGAGGATACAAAACGATGGATCCCCCGATTCCGAGCATTCCTGATAAAAACGAGCTAATAAACCCTAATGAAAACACTGTTAGAAGAAAAGAGAGTGTCATGCTGTCACTTCTTTCTATATTCCTGTTTAGTAATTAGACTGTACAATGTATCATTACATATACCTTCATACCTTATATAGGAAAATTCACCTATCCGTTTTCCATTTATTTCACAAATGTAACGTTGTGAACTACACATCATGAGCAACTCCAGGAAAGAGATCACGATGATTCGAAAAGAACCAAAGAGGATGGACCGTCATTAAAGATCCAGGAAAATCAAGCATGACGGTGACGGCCCATCACAGAAAAAACGGATGATTACCGCCATCTGGAGGCTTTTGAGTCAGCCCCTTTATTTAGCTGGTAATAAAGTATAAAAGGACTTTTTGAACTGCATAAACGCAACTTGGCTGGCGCTTAAAGGATTGGCGCCAGCCAAGTTTTCTTTATCCTGTATATACTTTGTGATAGACATGCTGCTGTATAAATTGGTGGCAATGCCGCACAATTTGCTCTTTATCATTGTCCATCGAAGCCACATGATAGGAATTGTGAAGAGTAACTGCATTCTTTTTGAATGAACCGATGTTTTTCATGATAAAGACTGTATTTTCAGGAGGTACAACATGATCGACAGAAGATTTCATACCTAAAACAGGAATCGCGATGTTAGGAAGCAAAGGAGGTGTAGCCTCCATTAGCTGCTGCAATTCATGAATGGCTGTTAGAGGGGCTTGACTGTACGTGATTTCAAAAACTCCCTTTGCTTTTATATCGGGTTTACCCTCTGGGACCCATCTCGGGCTGCTTTTTCCCCTCAAATATTCTAATGAAGGAATCGTTAACGCAGAGTTAATCAAGATGATTCCCCGTATATCCCCGTACTTATTCGCCAAATGCAATGTCAAGGTACCTCCCATGGATTGGCCCATGACAAAAATGGCAGAACACTTCCGTTTCAATCGTTTATATCCTTCTTCTAAACTTTGAAACCATTCGGCGCTTGTAGCTTTTTCCAGGTCCCGGCAATGGGTTCCATGCCCTTTTAACCTCGGGCCGTAAACAGTGTAACCATGCTTTGCCAGGCTCTCACCAAGGAAACGGACACTTTGGGGTGTACCCATAAACCCATGCGAAATGAGAATCCCAACTTCATTTCCTTCAAAATAAAATGATTCTGCCCCTTGAATAACCGGGTATTTTTCTTTCATCAGCTGCTTCCTCCTCTTTTTCCGCGTTTCTCTGTTTATAGCATACCCGCTAATGTCTTATCCCACAAACCTATAATACCCATAAATTTAGTGTGAATTAAACTAAAGATTAGAGCAGAAAGCTATTTCGTGTTCGACTCAACTCTCTACTCTCCATTTTTTCCTCAGCCTTCAACGGCTTTATCCATATTTTCTTGAATTTTGACGGTCTTCTTAACGGCAAATAAGATAGAGACCGCCCATGATAGCATAATCAAACCATAGATAAGGGGATGATAAGAATGATTTTCTACCCATGTATTCAAAAGGGTGCGGGAATTTACCAAGATAATAAACCCGCCAACTAATACACCCATTAAATGAGCCGGCACCAATCTAACGAGCCACGCTGCAATGGGTGCAGCTACGATTCCCCCTAGCATAAGCGCTCCTACCCAAAGCCAGTTCACTTGCTCCCATCCCAAGGAAAGGACAAAACCGAGAGTCGCGGAAACGGCAATAGCGAACTCACTCGTATCAACCGTGCCAATTACTTTTCTTGCCGTCATCCCCTTTTTCGTTAAAAGAATGGGTGTTGCAATCGGCCCCCATCCACCGCCTCCTGTCGCATCGGCAAAGCCGGCAATAAACCCGAGCGGAATGGTTTGTTTCAAAGACAGAGGCTTCGATTGTTTTTCTTCATCTGTTTGAAATTGAAACAAAAAACGAAAAATGACGTATATCCCTAATAATAAAAGAAAAGATGAAACATACGGCTTAACAAGATCACCAGGGAGGTTGCTTAAGAAACACGCTCCTAAAAAAGCTCCTATGGAACCTGGAAGAATCAAACGGTACACCATCTTTTTATCTACATTTCCAAACTTTATATGTGAGACACCGGAAGCAGCGGTTGTCACAACCTCAGATAAATGGACAGAAGCGGACGCCACAGCCGGTGCAATTCCAAACGTCAGCAACAAAGTGGAAGAGCTGACTCCATACGCCATTCCAAGTGCCCCATCGATTAACTGAGCGAAAAAACCGATGAATGCTAGAATCATTAACTTTTTCATGTTTATCCCCCTCCTGCATGATAAGCTGATATCCACCGAACCTCTCTTAATAAAAAGGGCTTCTAATCCCTTTTCTGGGAATAGAAGCCTTCAGTTTTTCTGATCAGCTAATCAATTATTCATAAAATGCTGTATGAATTTTCTGTTAACTACATATTAAACACACTTTTCTTAGTTGTCAACTCGGAATTGAAATTCTTTATTTATTTTTCGTCCAGAGCTTTAAATCCATGTTTTTCCAATGCATCCAAAGACCCCTGAGTTTGAAGATATTCATAGAACGCTTGAGCCTCCTCAGGATGTTTGCTATTTTTTATCACTCCTAAAGGATAAATAATGGGGGTATGTTTTTTGTCTTCAGCTGTTGCTACCATTTTAACTTTTGATGAAATCATAGCATCTGTTTTATAAACGATTCCGGCATCGACATTTCTTGTTTCAACATATGTAAGCACTTGGCGAACATCCTTGGCGTACACAATCTTCTCTTCAACGTCTTTCCAGACATTTAAGTGTTCTAACGTTTCTTTCGCATATTTTCCTGCTGGTACAGTTTCAGGAGTGCCAATTGAGAGTTTTCTGGCTTGCGTTATGTCCTCAAACGATTCGATTCTTTTATCTGAATCCTTTGGAACCACCAACACTAATTCATTCCCTACAAGATCCGTTCCCTTCCCTTTCTCTATTAACCCTTCTTGAACTAACTGATCAAATTCATCCTCGGCGGCAGAGAAAAATAAATCGACAGGGGCTCCCTGGGAAATCTGTTGTTGAAGGGCTCCCGATGCCCCATAGTTATAGACTATTTTTATATGGGGGTTCTCCTTTTCGAAACCTATTTTTATTTCATTCAGTGCATCTTGTAAACTTGCTGCTGCAGAAACAATCAATTCCACTTTTTTATCGGAAGCTTCTTGTCCTTCTAACTTTTCATTTGCGGAACATCCCGCTGTGATTCCAACTGACAGCATAAGCATCAAAAATAATAAACATGATTTTTTCATTATTCTCTTCCCTTTTCACTAGTTATAATTAGATATAACCAATTATAACAAAAAAGAGTCGTGTTTCATTATGAATTTACTTTTTAAAGGATATCGGGATAAAATAAAAGACGGAGGGATGAACATGTCAGAAGAGCTTTCCTACACCATTGAAGAAGTGTCAAAACTTTTAAAGGTATCAAAACTAACCATATATGATCTCGTTAAAAAGGGAGAACTGCCTGTTTTCCGTGTTGGAAGACAAATGAGAGTAGATGCAAAAGACTTGGAAAACTATATAAATGGCAATAAGTCTACTCAGAGTTCCACAAACCCGGTTCCCCTCATTGCCCCCCATAGAGCTGAAACAAAAAAAGATCACAACATCGTCATTAGCGGGCAGGACTTAGTTTTAGATATCCTTGGGAAACACATTGAAAAACATTCGGCGTATAAACCATTGCGATCCTATGCAGGAAGTTTAAACAGCCTTATCTCTATGTACAATGGGGAGTGCGACATTGTTAGCCTGCATATGTTTGACGGAGATACAGGAGAGTACAATCTCCCTTATATAAAAAAGATTTTAATAGGTTATCCCTATATTCTACTAAATCTTATCTCAAGGAAGGCAGGACTTTACGTTCAAAAAGGAAACCCCCTAAACATAACATCGTGGGCAGATTTAGGTCAGCAGCATGTAAAAATCATTAATAGAGAGAAAGGGTCAGGAGCACGCATCCTTCTTGATGAGCAGCTTAGAATCCATCATATTTCTCCTAGAAATATTAAAGGATATAAACACGAAGAGACAAATCATTTAAGTGTCGCATCCGCCATTTCGAATGGACTAGCAGATGCGGGAGTAGGAATTGAAAAAGCAGCTAAAATAGTTGAAGTAGACTTTATTCCATTAGTAAAAGAGCGTTATGATCTCGTCATTCTTAAAAAACCTGAAAACGAAGAGCTCATAAAAATCGTAAAGGAGATTTTGACAAACTCTGCGTTTAAGTCAGAAATCAACTCATTGGGTGACTATGATATTTCACAGACAGGGAATATTCTATATGAAACATTTTAGCTGAAAAGGATGATATTCGTCTTCTCCTTTTCCGTGTTTTCACCTCTCGCATATACTGGTTGTGATATTTAATCATCCATAAAATATTTTGCCGTATCCCCTATACGTATATTAATATACCTCATAAGGTATGAAGACGTTTTTTTTATAAAAAATGTTTTTCGCAGTGTATGGATAAAAAAAGAATGCAAAACAATAAAGATAAAAAATAAGAAAGGGGCATAAACGATGAACAAAATCATGGTCATGTTCGTTTTTTTGTTTTTTATCCATCATATCCCTGCTGCTGGCGAGGAACGGAACATAACGAATGCTGATAATGAGCACTTGTATGTATTTTTGCAAATCAGTCCTGAAGAATATGATTTAATGTGGAAAGAAGGCAAAACGTTGGCGGAAATCGCCAAAAGCCAGGGAGTGTCAGAGCGGGAGCTTGTGCGCTATCTATTTGAAAAAGAACTGGAAACCATGCGTGTTTCCTTAAAAAACGGAGAGTTATCACATGTACAATATATTCAAAACATATTAAGACTAAAAGAAACCCTTCTTCATAAGATTCATGGAAATCCGCATAAGGAACCATCAAGCGAGAAAGTATCCAATTAAAAAACTGAATCAAAGAGGGGATTTTCCTCTTTGATTCAGCCTAGCTTCTTATTCTTTGCCCATACTATCGATTTTTGTGTCATCCCATGTTGTCCCGCTCTCCTTTATTTAAGAACTAAAAAACCCCGGCCGAACCTGAAGGATTTTAAACGGAGAACCATGCCTCTTTTCATTTAAAATGGTTGTACAAAGATACCTTGGCTATTCCGCTGGTATCCGCTATTTCTTGCACGGGTATACCATGATGGCCTTTTTGAACGAAAAGCTTCATCGCTGATTCAATAATTGTATTCTTTCGGTTCATTCCGTTCCCGTCCTTTAATGCTTTCATCTGTACCATCTACTCGATCATGCACATGATAAAATGAAAATGAACTTCTTGGTGGACATACTTCTGCTTTTACTCCGTTGCGTTTTAACTCTTCAATAAATTCTCTACTCACTGGCAACCGTATTCACCTCGCCTTATCAATATGTCTATGTATATAGAATGAGTCATTTTTTCTTTGTTCTTAAACATCTTCCTATATAGACAGACGTCGAAACAGTGAAAAAGTTACAATCTTTTTTATTTTTCAGCAGAAATGCACTGCCGGCAGTGCATGATATGAATTCTGATTGTATGCTTAATCTATCAAATCGGGTTTGTGTCGTTTTTCACGCTTTGCTTGTCGTCGGAAAAAGAGTTCATACATCACCGGGATCATACAATGGTTACTGCTGCAATCAATGATGCTAACAATGAAAAGACAATCGTTAGCGCAAATGGGAGGAAGAACTCACCTGCGGCTCCGCCAACAAACCCTGACGGCAGGAATACAACAACCGTTGTAATGGTTGAGGAATCACTTTTAACATTTCCGGAGAATTATCAATTCCCATCACATTTGCCCCTAGCCTTGCTATTTCATAGGTCAAGTCCCCTGTTCCACAACCCAAATCTAGAATGGATTCGTTTGTTTTGGGTTGGAGAAGTGTAACAATCTCTTTTCCAAACTGAGAAACAAAACTAAGTTGATTATCATACAAATCGGCATCCCAAACGTTTATAGAACTCACATGTATACCCTCCTGTCTTTTACATCATTAGCTCTTATCTGTAATTTCTAGAATGATAACGGTATTCCTTTCTAGTAAAACGATACTGCTTTGTTTATATATCAATTAAAAAACCTCTGAGTATAAAAAACAGAGGTTCATTGTAGTTACCATAACATACGTTAGTGGCAATCAAATAATCTACTAAATCATACAAAAAAAGATGAAAACTCCGGATAATATCGAATAATATTAAAGAAGTTCTTCGGGCACTCTTTGAATAGTGTGAAATCAAGGCAATTTGGATGAATGAGGAGGAATGATCATGTTGGAATTTGATACAAATATGGACCAATTCGCCACGATTAAAGTCATCGGTGTTGGCGGCGGGGGAAACAACGCCGTGAACCGTATGATCGAGGACGGAGTTGAGGGTGTAGAATTTATTGCCGTTAATACAGACGCACAAGCTCTTAATCAATCAAAAGCAGAGATCACGATGCAAATCGGTGCATCATTGACAAGAGGTTTAGGAGCAGGTGCAAATCCGGAAATAGGTAAAAGTGCTGTGGAAGAAAGCAAACAGCAGATACAAGAAGTGTTACAAGGTGCAGACATGGTTTTCGTTACAGCCGGAATGGGCGGTGGTACAGGCACAGGGGCAGCGCCCGCCATTGCTGAAATCGCCCGTAAGCTTGGTGCTCTGACAATTGGGGTTGTAACACGTCCGTTCAAATTTGAAGGCTACAAGCGTGCAGCAAACGCGGAAAGTGGAATTAACGCAATGAGGGAAGCAGTGGACACCTTAATTATTATTCCAAACGATCGCTTATTGGAGATTGTAGATAAAAATACACCCATGCTTGAAGCCTTCCGTGAAGCGGATAATGTTCTTCGCCAAGGTGTTCAAGGGATTTCCGATTTAATTGCTGTGCCGGGTTTAATCAACCTTGATTTTGCTGACGTGAAAACGGTCATGTCCCATAAAGGAACTGCCTTAATGGGAATTGGTATTGCCAAAGGTAAAGGCCGTGCTGCTGAAGCTGCGCAGAAAGCCATAAATAGTCCGTTACTGGAAACTTCCATCAATGGAGCTCAAGGTGTAATCATGAACATAACTGGCGGCCGCAATTTAAGTCTTTATGAAGTACAGGAGGCAGCCGATATAGTTGCTTCTGCTTCGCACGAGGAATTAAATATGATTTTTGGTTCGTCCATTAACGAAAACTTAAAAGAAGAAATTATCGTAACTGTCATTGCTACTGGATTCACTGAGCAAGAGGCTCCGTTATTACAAACGTCTTCCCAACCATCAATGGAAGGAATGTCTAGTCCATATCAAAAGGAACAACGTATACAACGTAATCCAACAAACCGTGGAGAACCCGTTCAAGGTTATGGCCGACACTCGGAACAGCGAGAAGAATCGCTGGATATTCCAGCGTTCTTGCGCAAACGAAAAAAACGATTTTGATAAAGGAAAACTTCATCCCCCACTGAATGTTAGTTGACCTTATCGAGTTCTTACGGGCAGTTGTCCCCCACCTAAGCCACTTTGCTTTCCATGAGCTTTGAGGGTGGGGGCTTACAAATCCACAAAGTAAGAATAAAAGAAGCATCTGCTTTTTTCAGGCAGATGCTTTAATAAAAAAGAAATACGTTATGGTTCTGGTGCAAATCTCGAATCTTGTTAAAATATTAACAAAAATGTAAGGGTAATTCCGAATGCTTCAGTTTTCTAACCCGTTAATATTCGACGTAAAGTTTTTCATGCCGAATAAAAATTGCTCGTGGAGTAGGTAATATTCATCTTGGTTTAGATGTCTAATTTTTTTGCACCATAACCTTCAATATATGGAAGTTATCTTATTCTGTTCTAGTAGATCCCATTCTATTTAGTATTCTTTTATTAAATTTCTTTATCATTCAAAAGTTAAAGAAGCATGATAGAAAAATGGTGACTTTTTAAACGAGATGGTTATTTAATTAATGAATATACTGCTTCAAATAATACGTAAAATTTAGATTATACGCACACTTTAATGATCGGGGCCCATTCGTCATAAAATTCAGCGACATATTTATGAAAAAAACGATGGAGTTATTATTGTTCATTTTATATCATGGCTGGACGGAAGCCAACCAGGGAAAGAGAACATAAGGCTAATAAACATGAAATCAACCAACAAAGATTACATGAAGGGTTTTTGCACCAGAACCCTCTTAACCCCTTCATGGGTGAATACCATATTCTTCTATTGCTCTCTGAAAGTTGTATAATAGGAATAACACGACTTAATGTTTGCGGAGGACGACATGACAGCCATTTTTGCTTTTCAAGGAAATCATTTTATTACAATGTGCGGAGATGGCCGGGTATGGGATGTATCTAAAAATACCCTCATTCATGAAAATTATCAAAAAATTCATCTTCTTTCCCTGAAAAACCTGGAGCTGGCGGTCGGCACGGCTGGACACGTAAAAGTGTTTGAACCATGTATCCAGGAAATGAAGGATAGATTATGGGGACAAAATTTGCCTGTATATCAGATATTGAGAATAGTAGATGAAATCACTTTAAAGCATATCCGTCTTACAATAAAGAAAGAACAGGATGGACAAAACTTCGCGCTTACGTTCCTGGAGAGGTTTTTCGACTATCCCTTCTCTTCTCTCTACTTAAACGTTCAGTATTTAATTGGGGGAAAAGCGGAGGGAGAAACGTTCCTTTATCGATATGATTATCGAAATACAGAAAGGACGGTGGAAGAAATTCCAACCGGGGCTGCCTCCTACATTGGAACAAATCGGGAGACCATGAAACCTACTCTTCCGGGATTATCCCAAAAGCTGCATGCTTGTCATAGTCCTGCTTGTTGCGAAGAGATATTGTTACAGTCCATTCAACAGTTAGGAAAAGCAGAAAAAACGATCGGAGGAACCATCAAAACGATGACGATTGTCTAAAAGGCCACCTTTATTACCAAATACCTTTACAATTAAATAATAATGGATGTTTCTGTTCAGTACAAATAAAGTTGTTTACTTTTAACGGTTAGAAGCCGCATCCTTCCGTTGAAAGATGCGGCACATTCAAAAATTAGTTGTTTGCTAAAAAAAAACACTCATGATCGAACCAAAAATACATGACAAAAAAGTTGTTTACTAAATCCCTTTATTCAACTATAGCGCCCGATTGTTGAAGATCAAAGGCTGTGTTGAAGCCGTCTCGCACTTATTGAACTTTAGCCCCCATTTAATAAGCTAATTACTCGCAATAATTGAGTAGACTAGAAATAAATTATATTCTCTGTTTAACATTTTTGATCACTACTTTACTATGGGGAATACTTGGCATGCTAACCATGCTGAAACTTAAATCCTGGTCAGGAACTTCATAATCCATTCGATTCGCTAGATAATCAAGGCTCACCTTCATGACTTCAATGGTGACCCACTCCCCAGCACAGCGATGTCCCAAAAAGTAATCACCACCTCCCTGCGGAATGAAGCTAAAAGGGCTTCCTTCCCATTTTGCAAACCGGTCAGGACTGAACAATTCAGGATTTTTCCAAGTTTTAGGGTCATGATTTGTTCCATAAAGATCCAGCAAGGTTAACGTGCCTTCTTCAAATTTATAGCCTTTCCAGGTGAAATCTTTTTTTACCAGCGCCACGACAAACGGAAAAAATGGATAAAAACGGCGAACTTCCTGTACAAACATCTGAGCATACTTTTCATCGCCAGATTTAAGTTTCTCCCTTTCTTCCGGATAATGGTGCACTGCCAGCGCAATGAAGTTGATGAATATAGCAATCGCCACAATCGGTCTCAAAATATTGATCACTTCTACAGCAGCGGTCTCGGTATCCAGAAGATTCCCTTCCAGATCGCGATACCAGGCAAATCTATGTAATATGGTATTTTCAGGGGGATTCACTTTCCCTTTACGAACCCTTTCAATGAGTTCTTCGATCCATATTTCTTCGTAATTCCGTGCATGTCTTCCTAGCCAATGATTTAGGCCGACTGCAGCAGCCGACTCGAACATCGCCCCCAAATTTTTTGTCAGTCTCTTAACTTCGTTTTCTTGTACCGGTACACCTGCCCACTGGCAGGCTGTCCTGCACATAATTTCCTTCGCTTCTTCATAAAGAATAACCTTATCCATCTGTTCCCATTTATTCACTGCTATCTCCCACTGTTTTTTTGTAATGTCGGTTAGTTTTTCAAGTTCATCGGGAGACATAATCGACATAAACATTTCCTTGCGATGCTTATGGGCCTGTCCATCTAACGCCTGAACCCCATTCTTGCCAAACAATGTTTGCACAACCCGGTTTGGTGCTGCACCTTTCCTTTTGAATTTCTCAGTGTCATAAAAAACTTCCGCAGCTTCCTTTCCTCCCATGCAGATCGCTTTCTTTCCAAGCAAACGGGTCTCGAAAATATCAGAATTAAAACTGTGACGTCTGTTCAAAATGTACTTGTATCCTTCTTCCATAAGACTCAAGCTATTATCTATTCCCTCTTCCCGAGGCATTTGATTTGTATTTGACATATGATTCATCTCCATTTTTCATAGTAATGGTCTTATTCTTTGTAAATTTTCCCCTGTTTAGTCTCAATAAAACTTGGACCCCTAAGCAGATTTCAACCTAAAAAAAATCGATTCCTGTACAGGAATCGACTTTTTTAATTCTTCTTATTGATTTACCCCGCCCTTTAGCATAATAACAATTATTTCAAGTTTCTACGCTTGGCACCATCACTTATTCCAGAATATGGCCCTATTGCGGAACAAAAAAGTTCTCTACGCTTAATTTAATAAAAGTGGCTCCATAAACGGACGTTTATGGGGCGAATAATAACTTTATCAGAAAACAACCTGTGACTTTCTTTTTTATTTGTCGTCATTTATTTGAGATTATATGTCACCTCTTTCACGGTCATTTGACTGTGCCGTTTACAAAGGTATACCTTTACAAACACAAACTACGAAGCTATCAAACCCAGTAAAATCAAGTTTAAAAAGGTGATAAAAATCTTTTATAAACGTTTATATTAATTAGACACCTTTATAAACGAAAATGATATAATAAAGCAACAAAGTAGAAGAGGAGAAATGGAATTGGAAAGTATTTACGGATACATACGTGTAAGTACGAAAGAACAGAATGAACAGCGACAATTACAAAAAATGCTAGAGAAAGGTGTGGAGGCTCGACGCATCTTTGTCGATAAAGCAAGTGGAAAAAATTTTGATCGTCCTCAATACCAATTGCTGCGGAAGATACTTGGAGAAGGTGACCTAGTGTACATAGATGCTCTGGATCGGATGGGCCGTAATTATGACGAAGTCATTGCAGAATGGAAACATATTACACGAGAGCTAAAGGCCGATATCATTGTTCTGGAAAACGAGTCCCTCTTCGACAGCCGTAAGTTCAGGGACATGGGAGATATGGGCCGTCTAATGGAAGATCAGTTTTTATCCTTACTTTCTTACGTTGCAGATCAGGAGCGTAAGAAAATTCGTCAACGCCAAGCAGAAGGAATTGCCGTGGCGAAATCCCAGGGAAAGCATCTAGGGCGGCCGCAGGTAAACTTATCAACTCTCAGTAAGAAGCAGCTTTATATAATAGAAGAAACTTATCCAAAATGGAAAAATGGAGAAGTGACTGGAGTCATATTCATGGAAATGTTAGAGTTGAAGAAAAATACGTTTTACAAAATTATGAGGGAATACGAAGAAAAAGTAGCATCTATCTGATAAAAGATGCTACTTTGCCTTTTGTAACTCTTAAATAAAGTTTGATCGTTTTCTACCTGTGTTGCTCAATAATAGCGCCCTTTTATTGAATATCATTGCTATCATCTTATGAAAGAAAAGCCCTCTTTCGTGTAAGTACATCTTTTCACATTTAATCTAAATCAAACTCAAACTTAAAACCTGCAAGTTTAGCTTATCAAATACGTTTCATGAAGTCCTTTTTCGGTGGGCACATGAAACTGGACATATTTTAAAGAATCCAGTTGCAACAATATATTATGTCTTCTAGTTTGAATGCCCCCTTTTTAACTTTAGTAATGAAAATAAGCCAAAACTATGCAACTCTGTATAAAAAGCCGCATAATATCGGCTCTAAGGGTTTTATACGTTATAGAAGATTAGCTTTTCGTGACATTAACAGAGCTTTTCTAATTAAAAATTATAGGAAAAGTAAATGTAACGAAAGCTGCCCAAAGTCCGTAGACCGGCAAATACTTAGTAATGGCATCTTGGATAGTTGAAGGTCCGGATTTGTTTTGTAGAAAACGCATATAGGAGAGCATAATCCAAATTAGATTTGCCCAGATAAGTATGTTTACTCCTAAAACAGCAAGTCTATTAGGCGTAATCCCATAAGAAGAAAGTCTGAACACGATGGCTGACAAAGCCACACTGTCAATGATAAGCGCAAGAACAATTAAGGCAAAATTTATATAATCTGAAATGTTCTTTTTCTCGACTGAGTCGCTCTCGATAATGGAAAATATGGTAACGGCCAATACACCAAGGAGTATTCCGTTGAAGGCTATCAGGAAATTGCGGTCCAAGAATGGATTTTTTCCGACCCATATAACCGTTATAAGATAGACCAACAATGTAACCAGGACAAGAGGACTAAAAATTTTAGCTATATATGGTGTAATATTCTTAGCAAGTTTAAGATTCATTGATACCAGGTATGCAGCCACAATAGCGAGAGCGGCAGCACCAAATAAAACGACATTACTAAAATAGAAGTCTTCTATATCCAAGCCAACAAAGCTAAATAACTGCATGGTTAATGCTGCTAGCACCATTCCGCTAACTGCCATGCTGGCGTAGAGAATACAATATTCCAAATTAAATTTAATATAGGCTAATCTTGTACTGCCTTTTGAATATTCATTTCCTGTAAATGCAAGCCCTACCAATCCCCATAAGAATATGGGAAGGTGCAAATAAGCAAGGATAATACTGTCTTTATAATTTAATGGCAGCATATTAAGATAAAACCCGGAAATTAGGAACAACGCTGCAAGGGAATAAATAACATTTTTTTTCGGAGTATTATTGTAAACAAAATAGGCAGCAATAAAGGGAATTATACCAAAAGCCAGGTTAATTGGAGCAATTGCTTCCAGTTCGACAAAATGGAAAATGATTCTGGTGCTTATCCCGGCCAGAATGGCTAAAATGCCCATGAATAAGAAACCTTTTTGAAGCAAGGAAGATTTTTCTGTATTTGCCGTCTCCTTGAAATGCAATCTTTCATACCAAACGCCAAGAACCTGAGAATCAGGATTTTGTTCCCATGCGTGTGGGAATGACTCTTTAAAAGCTTTCGGGTCTTTTCTATACATTCTCTCCAGCTCATGAGGGTTAGCAATATTTTCAATAATCAAATTGTTAATGTCCATAGTTATACCTCCCCTAATAATTGTTATATTAAGTTTCCTCCACAATGTTTAACTGTCTTCGTCACTTTTGTATTCTAAAATATCTCCAGGCTGACATTCTAAAGCCTTACAAATTGCTTCTAAAGTAGATAATCGAATCGCTTTTGCCTTTCCATTTTTCAATATAGAAAGGTTTGCCATTGTTATTCCAACTTTCTCCGAAAGTTCTGTTACGCTCATTTTCCTTTTTGCTAACATCACATCAATATTGATTATAATTGCCATCGTTATTCACCTCAGACCGTTAAATCATTTTCTGATTTGATATCAATTGCTTCTTGTAAAAGTTTTTGGAGAACAGCCGCAAAGACTGCGATAACCATCGAAGCAAAAGGAACAACCAATCCGACAAAGATAACTCCTGGTGCGTCGTCTACTTCCGCAAAGATATAGAAGAGCGGCCAAACTAGCACATGCAAAATACTGATTGTGATGGCACAGTATTTAATTTTCTTTAAAGCTTTTACAGATAAATCGGAGAAAGCTTTATTTTTGTCAATATAGCGTAAGAGTTTGAAAGCCTGATACAAAGCAAAGTAAAAAGGTATCGCCGATGCATCAAAAGCCATGAAAACGAGATATTTTATAAAAGCAAACTCTGGAAGCAATTTTGCTGCAAAATTCGCCATCTCAGGCACCAAAAAGGTGCACAGAGCAAGAACTGGGATTCCTAAAAGAATAACAGCTATTTTTAAAAACAACGTTGTTACTTTTTCCATAAAAAGCACCTCACCTATTTATTCTGATTTTGATTTTAATATAGATTTTATCGATTTACAATAAAATTTTATTAATTTAGATGATTTTTTTATTGTATATTTTTACTTTAAGCAAAAATAAAAAGCATTCCTCATTCAAAGAAGTGCTCTATAACTTTAAACCATTAAATTTATAACTTGTACAGCTAACCCGTTACTTTTAAGTACATTTCTTTACAAGCTCATACTGATTAATTAGGATAAATATTCAATTTTGTTCAGAAGCCTTATTCCATTAAATGGCCCGTTTGTTGAATAACGAATAAGACATGATCTATCTCCTTAAACTTTTTGTACACGGATTATTACCGACATACATTGTTCAGAAAGTCACCTATTTATCTCTGAATATTTTTTCCATTTGTTCTTGAATTGAAACATGTTCTATTTGTTCAAAAACCTCAATCACTTATACTGCTTTTTTCACATTATATCCTTTACTAAGACACCCACATAATAACGAATGAAACATATGTAAAATCGAGAACATCTGTCACAGCTTTCTCATTTCTCCCTTTCGAATATTCTGAAGCGGATTTATTTTTAAATATCTTGGGTACAACAAGAGCAATCTAGAATTATGAAAATCAAATAAAAGGAGAGATATAAATGGAAGCCACCGTTATGAGTATTGTTCAACGTGAACTATATATGATTACCATGGTCTTTCTTTTTGGACTAATGGCTATGAAATTAGCCGAACGAATTAAAATTCCTGATGTAGCCCTGTTTATGATTATAGGGATCATACTCGGACCATCCGCCTTCAATCTGATTACAGTGCCTAATGATTCAGTATTCTATCAATTCATTATTGTCTTAGGATCCATTTTAATTTTGTTTGAGGGAGGGACAGCCATTCGCTTTGCTGTACTCAAAAAAGTATGGATAACCATTTCCCTTTTATCCATACTGGGAGTTGTCGTTACAGCCGTGATTGTAGCGGTTACCGCTTTCTATTTATTAGATATGCCTATTATGTATGCCCTTCTGCTCGCTTCCGTTATTGCCTCTACAGATCCGGCAACTTTAATGCCGGTTTTTAAACAGGTCACTATTCAGGAAAAGGTAAGACGAACTGTAGAAAGTGAATCGGCCTTTAATGATGCGACAGGTTCCATCTTAACGTTTACCTTACTCGGCGTCATTCTAGGGCAAACTGAATTATCTGTTTCTTCCACCCTATGGAGTTTCTTTCGTGAAGCTGGAGGTGGAATTTTAGCTGGATTGGTGATTGGTTTTGTAGGAGTTCTTTTGACTTCAGAACACAAATGGGGCCTTTTAAGAAAATACGGTACAGTCGTCAGCCTGGTCGTGGCGATTAGCTCTTATTTGGCCGCTGGGTTTATCCATGCCAGCGGATTTATGGCTACCTTCACAGCTGGTCTTATCTCTGGAAACCCTCAGCTGTTTCGTTTTAAGGTTTCAGAAGAAACCAATTCAACTGTATTTGCATTTTCCGAAACTCTAACCTTAATTATGAGAACGCTTATTTTTATGTTACTGGGCACCCAGGTGGATTTCGGTATACTAAGTCAGTTTTGGATACAAGGAATTCTAATCGTCATTGTCTTCATGTTTGTGGCACGACCTCTCGCCGTTCTTCTATGTACCTTACCTGACCGGAAGGCAAAATGGAAATGGAATGAAATTGTGTTTATGTTCTGGGTTCGTGAAACAGGTGTCATCCCCGCAGCTCTGTCCGGGATGATCGTGGCAGCAGGAGTTGATTATGCGAACGAAATTACTTCTGTCACGTTTATTGCCATCTTAGTGACTATCCTGATTCAAGCCAGTACGACAGGTTATGTAGCCAAAAAATTAGGAATTACTTTAAAACCTGTATCAAATATTTAAAACGGATGTTAGCATTGTCATTTTCACCGTCTCAGAAAAATTTAGGAATTCGTTAATACCAAGGACTAAAATCATCATATTAAACAATTATTATTTATTTTAATTGTCATTGAAACAATGTATATAGTCAAAAAAGGGCAGGCTCACTAGTCGGTGAAGTCTGCCCGAAATCAAAAAATTCAACTATAATCTGTTTGGATTAGCTCATTAATTACTTAACAATCGCTTTATACTTCTGGTGAATGTTCTTCCACCTGAAATCCTCTTTCTATACTCCTTAGTCATTTAGAGGACTCCTCTCTGTAAACTTTGTAGATAGACTCATGCAGAGCGTTGTTTGAGTAATAACCCTTTCGCACAGTACTCAATAATTTCTCTTCTTCTCACAATTCCTATAAAAATTCCATTGTCATCTATAACAGGTACAAAGTTTTGCTCTATTGCTCTCGAGAAAAGATTTTCTATTTCCGCATCAATTTTTACAGGTTCATTGAAACGGTGCAAACGAACTTCATATAAACGCAATTTATGAGTATTACTGAAATCTAAAGAAGGGGTATTTTTTAATTTCCACAGTAAATCTCCCTCTGTTAGCGTGCCTGCATATCTCCCCTTTTCATCTACTAAAGGAACCGCTGAATATCGGTGATATTCCATCTTCTCTAAAGCTTGACGCATCGTTGAATTGATTTTTATATAAACAAGGTCACTTTTGGGGATAAGAAAAAATGCCACATTCATATTATGAACTACCTCTTTCATATATAAGTTTCAGCTCCACAGTTCTTTGTGGGCCTTTGTTGTTCTGTCTGTGTTAGAAACTATTTCTCCCTCTCTAACGACTAATGGGTAATAGAAGCATTACCTCAAACCACGCTAAGTAGGAGATGACTGCCCATAAGATCTTGATCGGTTCAACTAACACTTGATACGGGTGGAGAATTCCCCACAGAGTGAAGCTTCATTTTATAAAGAACATTTAGGAGCAGTCCGTTTTTTCTGACCTATGATCAGAGACTACTAATCCATCAAGATGGCGAGTCTCCCTTAATAACTTCTGAACAACTGACCCTTTCCATATCTCTTCCCTTCGTGTACGTGCAGATTGTCCAATAATGACTTGAGTCGCCTGTTTGTTGTTTAGCTGCTCCACAATCTTTTTTACAACTTTTCGGCGGTCTGTAGTTTCATACGTTTCAAAATTACCGCCCAAACTTTCGGTTAGTGACTTTGCCTTTAACAAGTTCTTTTCTTTCTCTTCCGTTAATGGATGATGGTCCTTTACATAAACGACATGCCAAATAGCTTTTAAACGATAGGCGATTCGAAATCCCCGTCGAATAAGCCGTTCACTATTTGGACCGAGATTGATACAAACGAAAATCACTTCCTGTTTTCTCCAGGGACCTCTTAATGCCTGCTTTCTCTCCCAGGATTCCAGTCTCTCATCAACATCATCTGCCACTTCACGCAAAGCCAACTCACGCAATGCAATTAAATTTCCGATTTTAAAGAAGTGGTTTAGTGCTTGCTCCACTTTTTCCTGAGCATAAATATTTCCTTCTCTCATCCTTTGCCTCAGCGATTTAGGAGAAATATCAATCAGTTCGATTTCATTGGCCATTCTCAGTACCCTGTCCGGGACAGTTTCCCTTACACGAACACCGGTAATTTGTTCGACACTGTCATTTAGACTCTCAAGGTGTTGAATATTCATGGTAGAAATCACAGATATACCTGCCTTTAAAATTTCTTCTACATCTTGATATCTTTTGAGGTGTTTACTTCCCGGGACATTGGTATGCGCTAATTCGTCAATCAAGACCACTTCAGGATTTCTCTTTATAATAGACTTTGTGTCCATTTCTTCCAATACAACATTTTTATAATGAATTTTTTCTCTTGGAATGATTTCTAATTCCCCAATTTGCTCGATCGTTTCTTTACGTCCGTGTGTCTCTAACAGACCAATGACTATGTCGATGCCTTTCTTTTTTAGCTCGTTGGCTTCCCGAAGCATCGTATAGGTTTTGCCCACTCCAGGGGCAGCTCCAACATAAACCTTTAGTGTCCCCCGCTTTATTTTATGGATTTCTTCTTCTACTTCCGTTGGAGAAAGCCTTCGATAAGGATTGGATTTCTCTGCCTTCTCCTGCTTGGCCGGGAGAACCCTCTCTCCCTCCACCTCAGCTCGATCAGCTACGATAAAAATATCAACATTCCTTGTCTTCCTTAATATCTTGTTAATGATGGAACCATACCAAATCTCTTCCCATCTGCTTCTCTTTGATTGTCCCATAACAATTCTCGTGACATTGTTTTTCATGGCATACGCCACAATTTCTTCTGCTACATCCTCTTGTAGAATTGGCAGCTCCTCAAAACGACCATCCAGCTTATCCACCAACTTTTTGATAGAGCGTTTAAAAGTGGCTTCCTCATTTGAAAAAGGTTGATTAGGGGAACGAAAACAAACTACATACAAATCACCGCCCAATCGCTTGGCAATCTGGTGCCCTCGCCTAATAAGAATAGAGCCATTCCAATGGTATTGAGCCGAGACGAGAATTCTCTCAGCAGCGCCCGAAGCACCCACTAAACCGTGTTTTTCTCTATATTGGTCCAAATCCTCGTTTACTTCACCTGCTAAAAACCGCAAAGAAAGTTCTCTTAGCATGGCCAGGTTATCTCTTTGAAACAACTTTTCCCTCGCCTTGCTTCTATGATCAGCCTCTTCAATACTTCCTTCCTGTAAGCGTTTCAAAATAGCTTCAGGTGTCACATCCAACAGCTTTACTTCATCAGCCATCGCTAACGTGTTATCAGGTACACAATGATCTACTTTCACTTTTACTCCTGTTAGCTTTTCCGTGACTTCTCTTGCACCGTCAAGTTCGTATATATTGACCGTTGTAATGACACTGATCTGATGATTGATTAGTTCTATCACGTCTTCAAGGCGTGTATGATTTTTAGCATCCGGCCGATTTTGATGAGCTAAATGATCGACTAACACAACTTCTGGATTCCTTGTAAGAATGGCCTCAAGATTTAAATCGTACTTAATCTCTCCATTGTTATACCATTGAATGGGCTGAAGAATTTCCAGCTCTCCGATTTGTTCCACTACCTTCGGGCGATTGGAAGTCCCGATTACACCGACTGCTACATCTATTCCCTTTTTCTTTAAGATGTTTCCTTCAAGTAGCATGTGGTAGGTTTTACCTGCCCCGCTTACAGCGCCAAGAATAATCTTTAACCTGCCCCGTTGAAGTTTGGATATAGACTGGAATAGCTCTTCAGAGGTCTTCCGTCGAAAGTGTTCATCCATGTTTTTTCCCTCTCTTTTTAAACGACATACCGAAAAAAGCAGCAAACTCAAAACCTGCTCATCTATTCTCTGAAAAATACTTTTCATAAAATGAATCGTCACGAGAACCTTTGATTTTGCCGGTTTCTTCATGACGATTCATTTTATGGGGTGTCCCAGAAACACATTGCTTTCCATGGTTTTGGGACACCCTCCTCATTTCCTTATTTCAAACGATCTAATTCCATGTTTAGCTTTAAGACGTTTACTCTTGGCTCTCCAAAGATTCCCCACTGACGTCCTTCTGTATGTTCGTTAATTAACGTATATAAAACATCCTCATCTATTCCTCTCAGCTCTGCGATTCTAGGAACTTGAATTTTTGCTGCCATTGGAGAAATGTGAGGATCAAGGCCTGACCCAGAGTTTGTCAAAAGATCTGCCGGAATATCACTTTTCTTCACATCCGGATTTGCTTTTAAGAAAGTCTCGATATCTTTCTTCGTACGTTCAATCATTTCTTTATTGGAAGGAGCGTAGTTTCCAGATCCGGAACCTGCTGCGTTATATTCTATAGAAGAAATACGACCGCTGAAGTATTTTGGATCCTCAAATGTTTGTCCGATCAACTCGGAGCCGACTACTTTCCCATCTTCATTCGTAATAAGACTGCCTTCCGCTTTTGCGGGCATAATCAGTTTCGAAATTCCGGTCATCCCCAAAGGGTAAACGACACCGCATATAAGCAATAAAACAAGGGCAATACGCATATTTTTCAACATATTATTTCACCTTTTGTTTTTTATTTTTAACTCACGTCAGATTACATAACACTAAGAGGACATCAATGATTTTGATTCCGATAAACGGAGCAATTACTCCCCCTACTCCATAAATAAAGAGGTTACGGTTTAACAGTTTTGTTGCACTCATCGGGATATATTTAACGCCTTTCATCGCCAAAGGTATTAGCATCGGAATAATGATGGCATTAAAGATAAGAGCTGATAAAATTGCACTTTCAGGTGTTGCCAGATTCATAATATTCAAGGCTTTCATTTCTGGGATAGCCAACATGAACATCGCGGGAATAATGGCAAAATACTTAGCCACATCGTTGGCGATACTAAATGTTGTCAAGGCACCTCTTGTCATTAGTAGCTGCTTTCCAATCGCAACGACTTCAATAATTTTAGTTGGATCTGAATCAAGATCTACCATGTTGGCCGCTTCCTTCGCTGCAATGGTACCACTGTTCATCGCAAGCCCTACATCCGCTTGGGCAAGGGCGGGTGCATCGTTCGTTCCGTCCCCAGTCATGGCTACAAGCTTTCCTTGTGATTGTTCCTTCTTAATGACCGCAATTTTATCTTCCGGTTTTGCCTCTGCGATAAAATCGTCCACTCCTGCTTCACGTGCAATGGTAGCGGCCGTTAACGGGTTATCCCCTGTACACATGACCGTTTTGATTCCCATTTTTCTCAGCTCATCAAATCGTTCTCTCATTCCCGGTTTGACTGTATCCTTTAAATAAATTAAGCCTAGCACTCGGTTTCCTTCTGCTACCGCTAGAGGAGTTCCGCCTTCAGTCGCAATTTCCTTGGCTCTCATATCCAAATCACCCGGGATAGAACCGCCTTTTTCAACAACATATTGCTTAATCGCATCTACAGCACCTTTTCGGACCTCACGGCCATCAGCGAAATTCGTTCCACTCATACGAGTCTCAGCTTTGAACTCTATACCTTCGGAACCCTCTAATGAAAACTCTTGTTGAGGAACTCCTAACTTTTTTGCCAACTCGATAATCGATCTGCCTTCTGGCGTTTCATCATGAAGAGATGTGTGAAGCGCCACTCGATGTAAATCATCTTTTGATACTTTGTTTACAGGGGTAAAGACAGATGCCATTCGGTTACCATGTGTGATGGTACCCGTTTTATCAAGAATAATCGTGTTAATATCCCCTGCCGCTTCCACCGCTTTACCTGACATCGCAATCACATTAAACTGGGTGACACGATCCATTCCTGCAATACCAATCGCAGAGAGCAGGCCTCCAATTGTCGTTGGAATCAAGCAAACCAATAAAGCAATTAATGTAGCAATCGGTATTTGAGCATCCACATAGGCTGAGATAGGTACAAGAGTCGTACAAACGATCAAAAAGATTAACGTTAAACTGACAAGCAGCGTATTCAATGCAATCTCATTCGGTGTTTTTTGGCGTTTGGCACCTTCTACTAAACTAATCATCCGATCAAGGAAGGATTCACCAGGGTCTGTCGTAATACGAATTTTAATACTATCACTGATGACGCGGGTTCCACCTGTTACAGAACTAAAATCTCCGCCTGATTCTTTAATGACGGGAGCTGATTCACCCGTTATCGCTGATTCATCCACCGCAGCGACCCCTTCTATAATTTCACCGTCACTTGGAATAAGCTCATTTGCTTCCACCAGGACAATATCACCTTTACGTAGATCCGTTGAATTAACTAATTTAATTGTTCCATCTTTCTGAACCAATTTCGCTTTTGTATCTTGTTTTGTTTTTTTTAAGCTATTTGCTTGAGCTTTCCCTCTTCCTTCCGCTAAAGCTTCAGCAAAATTGGCAAATAAAATCGTGATAAATAAAATAATGCTGACAACTGCGTTATAGCCTGCACTTTCCCCTTCACCGAACAACCCTGGCAAGAAAGCAAGTAAGACAGTAACAAAAAAACCTATTTCTACTACAAACATCACAGGATTTTTGGCCATCGTACGTGGATTAAGCTTTTTAAAGGCATCTATAGCAGCTTGTTTGACAATATCATTGTTTATCGTAGCTTTACGCTTGCTATTCATCGGAAAGACTCCTTCTCTTTCTAGGTTTTAATTGATTAACGAATGGTCAACCATTCTGCAATCGGCCCAAGCGCCAGAACTGGGAAGAACGTAAGCGCTCCGACGATTAAGACGGTCGAAAGTAAAATGACTAGGAATGTGCTGTTATCCGTTTTAAAAGTACCTAATGTCTCCGGTACCGGAGTCTTCGCTAGTAAGGAACCGGCCACTGCTATCATGGCGATCATCGATAAATATCTTCCTAAAAGCATCACAATTCCTGTTGAGACATTCCAAAATGGTGTGTTATCTCCTAATCCTTCAAAGCCAGATCCATTGTTTGCAGCAGATGATGTAAATTCATATACTACTTGTGAAATTCCATGAAATCCCGGGTTTGAGATAGCCGACGCTCCCATTTCTGTAGCCAGTGCAATAGCGCTTGGGCCTAAAATGATGATTGGATGGACCAGGATGGTAATGGCGATCAGTTTCATTTCCTTACCTTCGATTTTTCGTCCTAAAAATTCAGGCGTTCGTCCTACCATCAGTCCCGCCAGGAATACAGCAAGAATCGCATACATTAAAATATTAATCGTACCGACCCCGTCACCACCAAACACACAGTTCAGCATCATTTCACCCAATGGAACAATACCGCCCAGCGGTGTTAGCGTATCATGCATATTATTGACCGTACCGGTCGTAGCAGCCGTTGTGACTGCTGTAAATAACGCGCTTTGTGCCATTCCGAATCGAACTTCTTTTCCTTCCATGCTTCCCGCTGCTTGAGACAGCCCAATTTTCTCCAAAGCAGGGTTTCCGCTCATTTCACTAAAGTAAGCTAATGACAAAAATGCCAGGAACATGAGGCCCATTGTTGAAAATAGGATCCATCCCTGTTTTCGACTGCGTGTCATGTGGCCAAATACTAAAGGAAGTGATGCCGGTATTAGAAACATCGATAAAATTTCAATCACATTTGAGAGTGGAGTAGGATTTTCATATGGATGCGCGGAGTTTACTCCAAAGAATCCCCCTCCATTTGTTCCTATATGCTTAATAGACTCCAAAGCAGCCACCGGTCCGCGTGCAATTTGTTGTTCTGTACCTTCCAGTGTAGTAACTTCAGCAGTCGGGCTTAATGTCTGCGGTACCCCCTGGCCTACAAGGAAAAGTCCTACTAAAATGGATAAAGGAATCAGAATACGAGTATGAGAGCGAACTAAATCCACATAAAAGTTCCCGATATTTTTTTGACCTGTAAGCCCGCGGAAAAATGCGATACATAATGCTAAACCTGTTGCAGGTGTCGTAAACATCAAATACATAATGACAGCCATTTGAGATAAATAAGATAATCCCGATTCCCCACTGTAGTGCTGTAAGTTTGTATTTGTTAAAAAGCTTGAAATCGTATTAAAAGATAGCAACGGATCCATACCGGGAATATTACTTGGGTTTCCCGGCAAAACACCTTGTAACCTCACAATTAAGTAGCAAATGCCAAACATCACCAGGTTACTCAGCAACAATGCTTTTGCATATTGCTTCCAGGACATAGGTGATGGGGTGATACCTGAGCTTTTATAAATCCCCTTCTCAACCCCTCCAAAGATTCGATCAAGCTTTGTTTCTTCCAGTGCAAAAGCCCGGGCCATGTATTTTCCCATTGGGATAGCAAGAAGAATAACCAACACCAACACAAGGCTAATTTGTACAAAATCCATTTTTTTCTCCTCCGAAATGAACGTTAATATCTTTCAGGATGTATAAGTGCATCAATTAAATAAATTGAAAGCCCTAAAACTAGTACTAATAAGATAATCATTGTTTTCACTCCCTAATCCTGCAATATTTTGTCACAGAACATAATAAAGCCATAAAACAAAATAAACATAAAAGCTGTTATTCCAATTGCTGCAATATCCATGCTATCCCTCCTCTCTCCTCTAGCTTGCTTTTAAGAAATCCCGTGCTTCTGAAATCACCTCATAAAATTCCTTTCCTTTTTCCCCCCTGGGAGAAGAAACCGTAATAAGGGCGATTTCATTTACCTGTGCATTCCCTCTTTGAAAGGAATTCACCCGTAAACAAAAAATAGACCAATGCTTACTTTTTCCCCGCAATAAACCGACAAACCTGAAGATTCATTTGTCCTATTCATGAATAAAAGACAAATGCATCTACAACCTTAATAAAATAAGGCAAGGTTTATTGTTGTTTGGAGAAAAAGCACTCATTGGTCTACTTAACGTCCAGCAAGCATCAAGGGCTTTCTTTACGTTCTGTCTCCCATACTTTTTCAGTTAGATACTGTAAATAAGCAAAATAAAAAGACCATCTATTGGCATAAGGATATTCATTCCATGCGTAAAAAAGCGCACAAAAAAAACACCTTATAAGGTGGTCTACGACCTCCTTCGCTTTAGCCGACGAAGTTAGCTGACGGGTAGGATGGCGAAAGAGTATCTCATCCCTTCTACGCAGTAGAATTAACCCCAAAAAATTGGTTCCTCCGCTCCCTGTTACCAGGGACTAGGCCGATATTCGATTGAGTTCTTATGCGCTTATTCTACGCCGAACATCGTGGACTTGTAAATAGTTATTTTCAACAAAAATGAGTCGTAATGTACCAACAATCACGAAAAATCAATGTTTTTATGGAAATATCTTATTTTTTCTAAGATTTACTCTGTTTTTCACCAAATATGAAAGATTGACAAATAAAAGATTGTCCACTTACTATTAGCTCACAATGAACACTCCACATGGGAGCCCAGGAGGTAACAAATTTGCCCATTTTATCGAAAAAGAAATTGGAAGCTGAAATCAGCGAAGCATTAATAAGATTCCAACGGGAACTGATGGGCCGTGGACCGCAAGAAGCGAAAACATATATTCTTAAAGATATGGTCATCACCCGTTTTAAAGGTGTGCTCACCGTCGAGGAAAAACACCTTGTCGGAACCGACAACGGCAGAAAACTGGTCAAGCAGGCAAGACAGCTATTGCGTGAAATGTACAGCAAGGAGTTTGAAGAGATTGTTGAGCGCTATACGGACTGCAAAGTGCTTTCAAGCCACAGCGATATCAGCACTAAAATGGGAGAGCGTATTGAGGTTTTTATTATGGATAAAGACTTGGAGCGAATGATCGAAGCAGCTTCCAAAGATCAAAAATAATCATTATTTTTAACAGCCTTTTAACTATAAACAATTTATGAGTGACACCAAAAAGGAAGAGGATCCTTTTCTCTTTCTTTTTGCTTAAAAACGCCTGATAGCCCCTATGAAACTCGAGGCTGCAGGGAAGTTCATTTTCTCATTTAACCAAAAGCAAATGAAAATTTTATTATTTTTCTATCTTTATATTTTCTAGAAACAACAGTATCATGATAATCATTTTATATCCAAATCCCTTAATTCCTTCCAAGAAGCAGGGAAACCATTTTTGATAAGTTGATTCTATCATGTAGGTGAATCCTTTCATAAAGATAGAACAACTTTGATTGCCCAAACCCGTCAGCTAACCTCATAAGCGTAGTATGATAAAGGTAACTTTGTCTTTTCATCATAAGGCTTATTTAGTCATGCTTAAAAAGCTGTGAAAAGATTACTCTCCGTCTTCTTTTTATTTTCTTGACAGGGAGGTATTACTTTCATAATCACTACAATTCTGTTGTTATTTTAGGAGCTAATCTTGAAGGAATTCCAAATAAAAAATCCAAAACTTTCGTCTAAAAGCAAGGTTTTGTTATCTTTCGTTGTTGATTATTAGACAATGAAGAACCACACTTTGTCAAAAAAGTGGTCTTTTAGTTATTTGTAGTCAAAAAATCTAATAATTTTTTATCAAGCTCTTCAGCCTCTTTTCCAAGCCATATTAAATGTCCCCAAGAATTCAGCAAAAAAAGTTCCGAACGAGGGATCAGTTTACTTGCATAGTAAGCGTGTTCCAAAGGCACTGCTCCATCGTATTGGCTATGCATGATGAGAGTAGGACAAGTAATGGCTTGCAAATCATCAGAAGTGATCTTACTTGTTTGTAACAGGTCAATCAAGAACCCATACCCTGACCGCTGGCGATTGTTCATCTTTCGAATTTCTTCTATATCATCTTCTTTCATTTTGGATACCACTTCATCGTGTGGAAGCTTACTAAAAGAAGAGATCATTTGTTTAAACATATAGTGAGGAAATTGATTATTCATGAAAGAAACCAACTTCCATATATATTTTTCAACCGTGGGACGGAAAAGTATCTGTGCAGCTTTATATGTCCTATCTTCAGGAGTAAGCCATTCTTTCGTGACTGCACATTGTAACGTTAAGGTATTAACCCTTTCTGAGTAACAAGAGGAAAAATAAATACCACTTGGTCCTCCCGCTGAAACAGCAATAAGATGCACTTTTTCTAGATTTAGGTGATTTAACAATTTCAAATAAAATTCGCAAGCACTTGATAAACTTCCCCCAATATCCTTAGAAGTTTTTCCATATCCTGCTCTTGAAGGGGTAATTAAAGAGAAGCCTTGCTCAACCAAAGCATTATATCCAAATTCTTCATAGCAATTTGAATGTCCTCCATGCATGATGAGGATCAGTATTCCTTCACCTATAATTGAATACTCTATTGATTTACCTTCAACCGAAAATGTTTCAACTCGTCTTTTCATAATGCACCTCCTTTCAATGAAATTAATTCCATACTTATTATGAGTTCGATTACAAGTGAACATTTTATTTAGGTCATCAAGAGCACCCTCTAGTTACACTTATTTTTCACGAAAATTCCCGATTAAAAAGAAATTTTATCTTTCGATGATGTCTTATCAACAAATCTTTTAAATCTTAAATTTTATTTTTAAGGCCTTTACTGTGATTCTAAAGGAACGTAATGCTTTAAATCAGACTCAGTAATACCTTGTTTTCTGCCTTCATCTGTGATTCTATGATCAAACTGCAAAATGTCATTGTGTGCAAAATAGATATATTCGACATACGGTTCGTCTTTAAAAACTACAACAACAGCATAAAAGCTTGGTAATTTAACTCCCCATATTCCTAGAATAGACTTAGTTGCCGCAGCTGCTTTTGCCGGTGCAGATTCCCCCGCAACTTTTCCGGCTTCACCGGCAGTATTCTTTAAAGCTGAGCTTCCCTCTGTTTCATAGCCGTTAGGATTGTTAGTTTGGGACATTGACTCTCACATCCTCTACCTTCCATTCTCCATCGACTTGACGCAGTCCAATTAAATACCAGTCTTCCGTTTCTGACGTCGTTCCATCCACGGATTTCGCTTCCCCCATTACCATCACATTCCAACGGACGACCATACTGCTTTTATTAACCACTGGTGTAACCTGTGTTTCTTTTACCGTCAGATAAGACCGTTCAAGAGTTTCTCGCCTTCCATTTCGTTGCATCTTTTCATATAAAGCATTAGTCATAAAAGGCCTACTGTCTTCCAAATACTCCATTGGCTTATCTGCATTGTACGTATGAAAAGCTGTGACGAATTGAACAGCGATTTCCTTCGTAGTTTCCAGCGTTTCTTCTAAAAATTTCTCCGTTTGGTCATAGTCGTTTGTTTGATCTTCTAGACTTGCGGATTGTGAATGCTCAGAAGAGGCAGGCGCTGAATCGACCTGTTTAGTCGATTCAGCTGTACGTTTGGTTTCAATAGCTGTGACTTGTGCTTTGTTCATGCTGCGAAGAATCGTCGTAACGGTGAACCCTACTACAAGAAAGACCGCAAGAATAAAGAGAAACAGTTTGATGCGGTCACTTTTACTATTTTCAAAGTCCCATCCAAACATATACGTCCCTCCTTCTCACTCCCCTACTCTTTTTTAGACCGGTTTCGTTCATCGATTTGCTGCTGTGCCTCCCATTTGGTAATAGGTTTAGAAGGATCGATTTTAATACTATGGGTACGCTCTTTATCTTCATCCTTCCGCTCATTACGTCGATTCGTTTGTTGTGAAGCAGTTTCCCTTGTGGTGATATTCTCTTGAACACGCCGATCTGTATCTGTCACGGTCTCATTCCAATTAGTAGCTTTTTGAATATTGCCGTCATGATACTCACGGTTGGTCATATCTTGAGTCACTTCTCGATCATTATTTCTTTTAATACCCCTACGTTCGCTTAGTTGTTGGCTTTGCTGGCCATTACTGCGGTCTTCATGGCTTTGACGATCCATCATGTTATGATTTCCCTGGCTTTGCAAACGATCCGTAAGCTCTACATCACGTGTATCTGAACGTTCTGTCCTAGTATCCGATTCTCGATGTTGTGCTCCCTCTGAATTTCGACGATCTGCTAAAGGAGTATTTGCAAGGTTGCCCCTTCCTAAACGACGACGGCGCAATTCATCAATAGATGTAACATTTTCGTTTTGATCGATGGCTTCTTCATCTCGGCGATCCATCAGCTTTTCATTCCCAACCGGCGCATGGTCCACAGCTGTACGATTTTGAAGTTGATTTTTGTAGGCTTCCCGTCCTTCTTTAAACTCTTCATTGCTTCGGTCTGCCGTCGCCGCTACACCTGCAGCAGCAAAAAGACGTTCCTTTGTTGCCTGAAGCTGTTTTTGTCTGTCCGCTAGTTGAGCTTGATTGAGAAAACCAAGGTTACGCTGTGCTAAAGGCTGATTCCGAATGCGTCCACGGCTGTTGGTTGAGTCCAACAGCTCTTTACCTTTACGTGCCACCTTTCGGGCTTGGTTGTATTTCTGACGATAACTTTGCAATGTCGCTCCTGTGCTGCTTTGAACGTTATTGGCAGCCGTGGAGACGATGTTAAAAAGCTCTTTTCGTTTCGCCCAAATACCAACGAAACAGATAATCTGGAGAATCATCATACCTAGGTATCCCAAATCGGAGTCTTCTGTTGCGCGATATAAAATAGCTGAAATACCAAACAAAATCGTTAACAATAAAGCAATCGCAATTTTCATCAACTGTGCATGTACTACTTTCATTGCCCAATCAAACGCTGTCTGCTTCCATCTTGGAACCAATGCCATGAGCAATGGAACCGGCGCAAATAGCACTAAAACAAGGAAAATCATTTGATATAGAATGATTGAACCCGAAACCAGTAATAGGAAGATCCCAATAATGGCATTTCCAATGAAAAGCAATGGAACAAACGCTGCACGCTGTGTAATCCCATCAATTGACATCATTGAATTTTTTTCTTCTTCTACTTCAGATTGAGCTTGATTTTGTCGTTCTTCTGCATCGATGATAGGATCAATTGATAAAAGATTATTAACACGGCTTTCTTCAACTTCCGTAGTACCATATTGCATCAGCATATAAGGTTTTTTCACCATCAAGTCAAACATTTGATTGCGAATCGATGCAATCCCTTCTTCTTTTGTATAAGTAGCATCCGGGTTTACGATACTAGCCGAAACAGCTAAAACATCGCTTTGAAGGTCACTTGACCAATCATTAATTCCTTTCAGAACTGTTGAAGCATTAGAAAAGAAACCAAGCGAAAAAACAAAAATGACAAAAGCTGAAATCAAACCACCCCATGCACGGCTGCTTTCACGTTTTACCATTCCAACATAAGTCGCCCATGCTCCCACAATCGCGATGACAAATGTTACAAGTAACGGCCAAAGTCCATTGCCCATAAAACCACTAGGACCAAAACCGGCAATATTTTGAATAGCTGCACCAATTTTATTTACGACACCTGAAATAAAATCCAGTTCAAAGGCTTCTTGAACAATCTTCATCGTAAAATTACCTAAGAGAACATTAAGGCTCCAAACGGCATTTACTACCTCCATTAAGGCAATGTAGATTTGTTTTCCCGCGCCATCTGCCCAATTCCACGGCATCCAGTCACCCGATGTATCTACATAAGTATCAAGTTCATAGTGGTGTTGGGGATACTCATTATATTTCAGGTCAACTTCTCCGACTGATTCTGCTTCCGTATCCTCTGGTACTAAATTATCTTGAAGGCTTTCTGCCGAAGCTGGCAGTTGAAAGACAAAAAGCAAGGCGACCGATAACGAAAGGAACCGCATTAGCTTTTTCATTTATCATGTAACTCCCTTAGTACCTTTAGCTCTAAATCTTCAACAAGCTTTTCAAAATTATATATATCTCCGTATTTTGTTCTCTTCCATCCACTATCTGTTTTAATAACTTCCATCCGTTCAGTTTTCAAGCTATATAAGTTGAATTTATGTTTTACAATCGCACACACAATCGGTCAATAACTTTTTCGGGTGTGTCGTTCAACTGGCGAATAAAAGCTTGCACATTTTGGCGAATCTCTTTGACAGACGAATAAAAAACGTTATAAATCACATCCGATTTAAGCCACTTCCAGAGTCCTTCAACTAGATTTAATTCAGGACTATAGGGAGGCAAAAACACCAACTCTAAACGATGTTGGTTTTCACGTAAGAAAGGTTGGATCAGCTTCGCATGATGAATGCGGGCGTTATCCAGAATCATGACGATTTTTCCAGTAGGATAGCGTTCCAGTATTTTTTGAAGAACACCTCACCGGTTTCATAGTTAAGTGTACCAATAAGTTTGACACCTTGATGCTTTCCGTAAGTGGGAATGATTCGCTGTTTCCCTTTTAAAAACCATGTATGCCCGAGAGCTTGATAATCGCGGATCATGGACTCGTCCTGAAACAGAAGATGATCGATTTCCTCATTCATAAGTTTTTTTATAGGCAGGAAAGATCTCTTCTACAAACTCTTTTTGTTTTACCGGGTCAGCTTTTGCCAGCGTATAAGTCGGTTTCGTATAACGGAGACCTAAATCATACAAAAGTCGGGATACCCCACGAAGAGTATAGGTTTGGTTCCATTCTCTTTTGATAAAAGAAGCGATGATCGCCAAGGTCCAATTATGTTTAGCTGGAAAACCAACATCGACTGGCAGTTTGGTTGTGATGACTTGAATTAATTCCTGTTCTTGTTCAGGGGTTAATTTACGAGGTGCCCCCGGTGATTGTCCCATGATTAAGCCGTCCAGCCCTTTTTCCTCATAGGCATTCACATAATTATAGATGGTTTTTTCAGAACGACCGATCATGTTCGTGATTTCTTTTTTAGAATAGCCCTGTAAGTAGAAGTAGATGGTTTGATAACGTTCATACATTCGTTTATCTTTCGTGGTTTTCATCGATGCAAGCAGGGTTTGAATTTCATGTTGACGTGAATCAGTCATGGGATTTCTCTCCGTTCATTGGTAAATGTTATACGTATACTTCGACGGAGATGGGCTGTAATCCTTTAATTCAACTTATATACAATATCTGTGCAGCATAATTAGTGTAGAACGATTTTCCGCAATCGGGCGCATTTCAAGAGTAAGAAGTGTTCTCTTTCTTTTTATAAGTGTTAGATTGTTGAATAAGTAATGATTTTTAAAATGGATACTTTAATTAGAGAACGAAGTAATAGTCGAATGTTGTATGCACCAATAGTGGAATTTATCTTGATTGACTAAAAAACTGCTATTCACTTCTATTATAAAAAATGTTGGCACAGACCAAAGTCTGGGTCTGTGCTAATTAAAAGTAACCCCTTACTATTGTTGAGGTGCGGAAGGAGTTGAAATACTTTGTAATGCCTGTTCTGCCTCGTTTGCATATTGATTTTGTACTGCTAGATCACCTAAAGCAACCATTCCTACTATTTGTCCATTTTCGATTACCGGCAAGCGGCGAATTTGCTGCTGTGCCATCAAATTTGCTGCTTGATGAACATCCATATCAGGTGTACCTTGTACGATTTTCTGTGCAGTCATGACTTGAGATACTGGTGTTTGTGCATTTTCCCCTTGGGCTGTCGTACGAAGGGTAATATCACGATCAGTTACAATTCCAACCATTTGTCTGCTGTTATTTACTACTGGGATAACTCCGATATTATATTCGCTCATTAACGCTGCGGCTTCCTGTACGGTCTGTGTTTCGTTAACTGTAACAACATTTGATGTCATGATATCTCTTAATTGTGCCATGAAACTACCTCCAATTATATGTTTCCTTTATAGGATGGGGAACATTGGCGATATTATTAATGGTAATTTTTTTCTAAATATAAGCTGCACAGTTTTTATTAAAGTGTTTCCACTTTACCTTTCTGCTTCAAAATAATAATAGCTTTTATAAAATTGTCATACGTTTATTTTCGCTAATATTAAAGGAAGATGCTGTCAAAACTAATTTATTCTAAGAGAGCTTTCTTGGAACAAGGATGAACGCTTATTTTCATTTTAGGGTAAAACTTATTTGAATAAGGTCAATGATCTTCAAACGGGTGCCTCTCTTGAATAAGAAGGGCGTTCTTTTTGAATCGGGCCAGATTGTGTAATAAGACTTTCAAACAAAATTGGATATTTACGTTGATGTTAAAATGGTGATTGTGAAAGAGTGTATTTAAACTGAGCACCCATTTAGTAAAAGAATGAAAATTGGTTTTAAATACGTATAAGACAAAGAAGGTGTAAAACATATTTGACACGTTCTTTGTCTTATTTTATCATTTACATGTAAAAGATTTTTGACACCTTACAAATGTGGAGGTGGTATAGTGAATGGAAAATAGAATAAAGGAGTATAGAGAAAAAAACAGTTTTTCTCAAGGGAAATTAGCAGAGTTGTGTAAGGTAAGTAGACAGACGATTAACGCTATCGAGAACAATAAGTATGATCCCAGTTTACAACTTGCCTTTGATATAGCGAAGCATTTAGGAATTACAATGGAGGAGTTATTTATACCATCATCCGATAATGGAGGGAATAGGCATGGATAAATCAAAGAAAATCATTGTTGTTGGAACATTTTTTGTTCTTTGTA
>NZ_JBHRZT010000072.1:800945-835061 GCF_042649685.1 Bacillus songklensis
CAAAGATAAGTTACTTTGCTTTAATGATATTATCAGGTTTAGTTTTGTTCATCTCGGAAGGGGTATCTAATTTGAACGATATTGAGAATTTCCCTTTGCTAATTGTTGTAGGTCTTACATTTGTAACACTTCCGATAACAGAATTTATATATTCAAGGAGATATAGATAATCACTTAATAATCAGTTTCTTGTTAAAGTAACGGGGATTTTTCAAGAATAAAAGTGCAGCCAGCATAAAGAAAACGATACTCCATAATAGGGCGCAATAGTGGAAAAAAACGATTAATTACCCGATTGTAATGTTTATATACGGTTATGATCAGCTCCCCAATTTTGGATCATTTTCTTAATATCATTCGGTTTTAAATTTTCCTCTGCTGCTCTTTTACTAAGTGCAGGAAATTCCTTGTTATCGGCAAACCGTAAAGCGACCACTTGAGCCATATTTAGTTTTAAATCTAACAATTCCCCTGTTAAAACATAATGACGAAGGTTTTCTTCTGCCCGAATTGCCCGATCTTGAGCTTTTAAAGAATAAAACCTTACTAACACGAACACGATGACCATTATGATTGTAATTAGCAGTATAATGACAGATGAAAAAATGTTAGAACCTTCTTTTAATGAAAAAACCATATTCACAATAACAGTAATGAGGGTTACTAATACCAACGGCGCTAAAAAAAAGTGATAAAGCGGGTGATAACGCACATGTGATTGATAATTTTGATTATTCATCTATTCCTCCTTTATGCCCCATTTTTAATATCTATTTAGTAGCACCTTCACTTATTCCCATTTAAACGTATAGCTGGCAACAATAAATGCACCGATGAGCCAACATCCTAGTATGAGGGCCTCTGTCCCTAAGCTCATAAACGAAGCTCCAACATTCATCGTTTCTCGTAGGGCATGACTTAAATGGGCGATCGGTAAAACTTGAACAAACGGCTGAAGAAATTCTGGCATATCTTTAATTGGGAAAAAGACTCCTCCTAAAAATAGCATCGGGAATGATAGAAAACCAGCAATTGGTGCGGCACTTTCTGGAGTTTTCGCTATTCCGGCAATAATAAAACCTATTGCCATAAATGCTAGTGTTCCTAAAATGACAAAACTGATTAACGTGAACCAAGATCCACGTACTTCAATACCAAAAATCAGATGTGCAACACCTAGAACAATGAGTGCTTGCATACCATTTAGGAAAAGTCGTGCGGTAATTTGAGCTGCAATAAATGTCGATGCTTTTAAAGTGGTACCTTGCATTCTTCTTAAAATTCCTCTTTCTCTCCATGCCGCAATTTGTCCTGCAACGCCATTCATGTTATTACTCATTATCATCATCGCGACAATGCCAGGTACTAAGAAATCAATATACTTTAAGTTTAACGCTTCTATTCCCTGCGTTTCTGTCACAACAATCGGAACATACTCTACCATCTTTTTACTAAGGGCATCTACCGCACCATTGACTAACTGAATCCCCACTTGAGAAACGGTAAAATTGGTTTCATTATAATAAACAGGAAGAGTGAATGGTTTCAAGTTTGTTGGTGGGCTGCTAAAATGGGATTCGTATCCTTTCGGAATAATGACAACTACATGTGAATCCCCTTTTTTTAACAACTTTAATGCCTCATCTTTATTTTTTTCTTTTTGCAACTGAATCGCTTCGTTTTTCATTAATATTTCCATTAATTGCTTAGATTGAGAGGAGTTGTCTTGATCGACCACGCCAATCGATACAGACATCCCATTTCCATTCCCTAAAAATGATCCTAGCATGACCATGAGAAAAATTGGGAAGACCAATGTCCAAAATAAAACTTGGCGATTACGAAGGAAAATACGTAATTGTGTTAATGTTAATTGCCAATATGCTTTCATCCTTCTCGTAATCCCCTTCCAGTCATATGTATAAACACATCTTCTAAAGTAGCTGTTCGTGTTTGCAAATCGGATAATTTTAGTTGTTTTTCCGAAGCCGTTTGAATTAAGCTCATTAACGTCGATTGTAAATCATCTGTATACAGAACATACATATCATTTTGATTACCTACTTGTTTAACCCCATGAATAGCATGTAATTCCACTTCATGAGCTTCACCTAGAAAACGAAACTCTACCGCGCTATCTGACTGAAGGTTTTTCACAAGAAGAGAGGGTGTATCTAATGCTATGAGCTTTCCTTGGTCCATAATGGCAATACGATCACATAATACATGCGCTTCATCCATATAATGAGTCGTTAAAACAATCGTTTTTCCCTTTTCCTTTAAACGAAGAATAATATCCCAAAGAGTTCTTCTAGCTTGAGGATCAAGACCTGTCGTCGGCTCATCCAAGAAAATTATCCATGGATCATGGACAAGCGCTAAGGCTATGGCTAACCGCTGCTTTTGGCCACCTGATAAACTTTTGATTCGACTTTTAGTTTTGTCGGTTAAAAGCATATCTTCTATTAATTCTGGAATAGACACATGTTTATGATAAAAACTGGCGTATAGGTGTAATATTTCTTCTACAGTAAGCAGCTCAAAAAGCGTCGTCGATTGAAGCTGTACACCTATTACTTCTTTTACTTTTTTCAATTCTCGTATTATATCAAATCCTCCAATAATCGCCGTTCCTTCATCTGGTTTTCGTAAGCCCACTAACATTTCTAAAGTCGTGGTTTTTCCCGCTCCATTCGGACCAAGAAGACCAAACACTTCTCCTCTTTGTACTTCAAATTCTATCCCTTTTACCGCTGTAAAATTACCATATTTTTTCATTAAATTCTGAACTTTAATGATTTCTTCAGGAGAATTCATCGCTCACACTCCATACTTTTGTCTCTACTTATTAATTCAATTATAGAACATTCGTTTTGTAAAATGAATGAATAAATAAGGCTAAACTTATCCATTTTAAGCTATCTAAATAAATTATTGCTAGACCTTCCCGCTTAAAGGACGTAAACTAATGACGGTTATTCATAAGGGAAAGTTAATGATTTAATGTTCAATAAGTGTGAACCGGTTTCAGCAGCCTTTGATCTTCAACAATCGGGCGCTTTTCCGGAGCATATCAATTAGAAAAACGCCTTTTTAAATGAGTTATTCTAGTGTCATTAATACACATCTCCGTCCATTTTTTTATACATCAAGTAAAGGAGAGGCAGCAAGAACCTCTCCAGTACATTTTTAGTTTACCCTATCCAACGTTACGGCGAACCGTACCATAAGTAACGGCAATTTTTTTGAATTGTTTATTCGGATTACAAATCGTTGTGGCTATAAAACCTTATATTGAAGTGTAGATTTATTTTAGACCATTGTAGGGGTCAGGATCATAACTTATCAAGAGCTTCGTTAAATGTTCAACATGGTATTTCTCATCACGGCTGATGACAGCGAAAACATGCTTGACATCCGGGATAGAAATTTCAGCTGCATATTGATCATAAAGTACGGCTGTTTCTAGCTCACCTTTTAAATCATTTCTGACATTATTTAATATCAATTGCTTATCATAATTAGGTTTATAAATTTGCATGGGTTCCTTTACAAATTGAGTGTCTTTGTAATAGAGATAGGTTTGATATTGTACGGGGTCGTATTTGCGCAACAGGGTTAGAAACATTCCGTAATGTTTTTTTTCATCCAGCATGATTATTCTCCAAACCGCATTGACTTCTTCCATGTTGGAATTTGCAATATGGTAAGTATAATCATTAATTGCGGTTAACTCAGCGACCAGCGCTTCCCTTATTTTGCTTGTGACAAAAATTGGTTTTCCCTACGGTTGACCTCCCGGAACTGTATAACTCAACATATATCCCCTCCCCCGATTATCCTTTAGAATGATAATATACTCTATGGACTTCTTTCAGGAATTATGCATGGATACCGGAGGCGTTAGTTCAAGAAGAAATAGAACTGAAATATTGAGTCTTTAATATTAAGATCTTCAACAATCGGGCGCAATAGTGGAAGGTTATAAACGCCTCAATAAGTTTACCCTGTTGGGATGGTTTTGCTTATTAAGTTAACAAAATAGATCAACTTAATTTTGAAGTTAAAATTCTTCGTAAAGGTGTCTGTAAATAATTGGACATTCGTAAATTATTTATAGACTTTTACGGATATTAAAAATGTTGATTTTATACGGAGAACATAGCCGTTCGTAAAAGTGTACTTTTACGAACGGACAAAATAGCAATCATCACAAAAAATCAAAAACACATAATCTTTCATTAATGAAAAAAGCAGGGTTAACCCTGCCGTAAACTAACAGTCATTTCTTCCACCCTGCTACATACTCCTAAACATTTCTTTATCTATTTTCTTTTTTTATTATTAGCCTTCATTTACTATATGCAGTTCATAGATCTTTTTTATTTTTTCTTTAAGTTGTTCTAAGTGAACAAATCGAGCCTCTCTTAATAATTCTTTTCCGTCTACAAATAAAAGCAATACAGGTACAGTAAAAATTGAAAAATGTCCTGCTATTTCTTCAAGCTTATCTGCATTAATATGACCTAGTTGGATAAATGGAAAATGAATCATCAAATCCCTCACTTGCGGTAATAAAGCATGGCAAACACTACAATTTGTCCTCGATATATATAGAAAACTTAAGGAGTGTTCCTTTATAAAACCGTCTATCATTTCCAATGAAGTCAGCTCTACCATTTCCCTCATGTTTCTCCTCCAATCATTACTTTGAGAGTTTAGTTAGTCATTGCTCAAACTTAAAATACCCGGGGGGTTATAATATATACAAAGACACTTAATGATAAAAATTAAGAATTTCTTGTGCGATTATAGCAAAAAGTTGAACTATAATCAGATAATGCCTATCCAAATCTTAATAGCTGTTGCTAAAATCAATAGCACTAAAAGCCATTGGAGGATTTTTGTATTGATTTTTTGCCCAACCATCACCCCTAATGGAGAAGCAAGCAAGCTCGCAACAATGAGAATGACTGCTGGAAAAAACAGAACCTGACCAGTAGTGATTTTGCCGATGGTCGCTCCGATTGAAGAAATGAATGTAACCGCAAGAGATGTGGCAATGGTCATTCTTGTTGGAATCTTTAATAGAACTAACATGACAGGAACTAGAATAAAGGCTCCTCCAGCACCTAAAATACCTGCTACTCCACCTATACAAAATGCCAAGAAAGAAGCCCACCATCTACTAAATGTGACTTGATCCCCTCGTACATCATCCAAACCCTTTTTAGGTATAAACATTAAAATAACAGCAATGAGTGCTAAGATGCCATAAACAATATTCATTCCTTTTTCCGTCATAAAGTTAGAGCTATAACTGCCAATCATACTTCCAATTAAGATACTACTTCCCATATATAAAATTAAGGACTTGTTTAAGAAACCACTTTTGCGGTATGCCCAGACTCCTCCCATTGTCGCAAAAAAAACCTGGATTGCACCTATACCAGAAACTTCATGGGCGGTTAAAGAAGCGACTCCTACTAACGAAGGAATATATAATAACATGGGATAGTTAATAACCGAGCCGCCAATTCCAACCATGCCAGATATAAAAGCTCCAACAAAGCCAATCAGAAAAAGAGTAACGTCAAAAGCAAGATCCACCAGACTCCCCTCCTTTTTGTAGAAAGAAAGGGTACCATCTAAAACGATACCCTTTCTTTACTAGCCTTTTTTGATCCAGAACTTTAATACATCGCCCTCTTCAACATGCTCTAAGAGTTCGTGTCCGCCGGATTTGCTCCAGGCAGCAAGATCACTTTTGGCTCCTTTATCTGTTACGTGAATTTCCAATACTTGACCAGACTCTAATTCATTGATCGCTTTCTTTGTTTTTACAATCGGCATAGGGCAAGCTAGTCCCTTTGCGTCTAACACTTTATCTGATTTCATCTTGATTTCTCCTCTTTTTTAATAAATCATTTAACCCTATAGCTACGATTTATCGAACGGCACAACGGTTTGGACCAATCTCCATTTCGCGTTGTTTTTCTTCATCCGGGCTGATTTTCCCCATATTTGTTTCTCGAATCTCTTGATAAGCATTAGGCTGTGGCGGTAAGTTTCCTGTTACCATGTTTCTGAACTCCTCTTCATCTGCCACATTCAATCCATGATTTTCAGCAAAAAGCTTCCCTAATTTCTCAGCCACACTGCCGTCTTCATTCAACTCTTCGATAATCATAAAGTGAGCAGGCAGAACAATTAACTCGTGTGATAGTTCTCTATAACGGCTGTATAGAGTTTCTCGTAAATCTCCTACCCAATCCTCAGCCAGCCCCGCTAAATCCGGTCTGCCAATAGAATCAATGAACAGGATATCTCCAGAAAGCAAATACTTTTCATCGACTACAAATGAAGTTGACCCAATTGTATGACCCGGAGAGTATAGAGCATGAATATTAATAGCAGCGCGGCCGATCGTCACTTCATTACCGCCCTCTAACGGCTGATATTCAAACGTTACTTCTGCTGCATCTTTTGGTGGCAGCCAGTAAGTGGCATTCGTTTTTTCTGCAATCGTTCTTCCACCCGAAATGTGATCCGCGTGTAAATGTGTATCAAATACATGCGTGATGGTTGCTCCAATTTGTTCTGCAAAGTCTAAATAGACGTCAGTCATTCTGGTCGGGTCAATGATCGCTGCCTCACCATTTGAAACCACCATGTAAGATAAGCATCCTTTACCGAGGCGAACAAATTGATAAAGCTCCCCACCGTCTTTTAAGTCACCAACTTTAACCGGCTCCAAATGTTCACTCCAAGCCTTCATTCCGCCTTTAAGGTAAGAAACCGTTAGTCCTTCCTCTGACAACATATCAGCTACCATAATCGATGAACCTTCTTTTGCACACACAACCAGTACTTCTTTATCTGCAGGAATTCGATTCATGATTCCTTCTACGCCATCGAGTAATTCAAAATAAGGTACATTTAAGTAAACAAATTTCTCTCCTTCAACTTTCCAATCCTGAAAGTCGCTTTCATTACGAACATCTAATATAAATAACTCTTCTTTGTTCATTACTTTTTTGGCTAACTCTTTAGCCGTCATCTGATTTACTGCCATCCTCCTATACCTCCCACCGTATATTTTTATTTAAAATTTTTTATAAAGATTAAAAGGTTAAAGTCACATCTGCATCTTTGGCAAATTCTAAGAATGTGACAGCTCCCCCTACTTCAATTCCTTCCACAAAAGCATCTTTTTCTAATCCCATGACATCCATCGTCATTTGACAACCTATAAATGTCACTCCCATTTCTTGTGCCATGGCGACTAATTCGGGAATAGAAGGTACATTTGCTTTTTCAAAACCTTCTGCAAAATGCTCTTTTCCTTCTGGCATTGGCAACTGCTTGTGAGCTTCCTTATGGATTAAATTCAATCCTTCAAATGTAAAGAAGATCGCTACCTCTTGATCGGTTGCAGCAGCCGCTGTTGCGATGTTAAATACTTTGTATGCATCGAATAATCCGCCATTTGCGGCAATGATGGCTACTTTTTTACTCATGTTTTTCATCCTCCCTTATTTATTCCGTTTTTCCTGTCCAATCCCGCATGCCGGGCACAACATTGATCAATTTCTTAAATCCTTGTTTCGCCATAGTTTGGGCAGCCATTTCGCTTCGTCTGCCGGAATGGCAAATCACATAAATTTCATCTTCCTTATTTAACTCGCCAGCACGTTTTTCTACTTCCCCAAGTGGAATATGGATTACACCAGGGATATGTTTCTCCTCATACTCATCTACTTCACGTACATCTAAAATAGTGATGTGCTCACCTTTTTCTACTTTCCCCTTGAAATCTTCCAGTGAAATTTCAGGGATGACTGTGGCAGCAGTTTCTGTATTTCCGCCGCTCTTACGAAGGAAGTGTCGAAGAACATCTCCTTCCGTTTCTGTTCCTAAGTAATCATGGCCTGTGCTTTTCGCCCATGCCTGCAGATCTGCCGTGGAACCTTTGTCTGTTGCCTGTATTTCTAATACTTGTCCTGGTTCTAAATCATTCATCTTTTTCTTCGTTTTTACAATTGGCATCGGACATGCTAATCCCTTTGCATCTAATACTTGATCTGCCTTCATCCGTTTCTCCTCCTTAAACTACTTTCTATATACCGAATGGGGTATAATTTTATTTAAAAAAATTATTCTGTTGGACCTTTCCAATCCAACATGCCACCTGTCATATTAATGACTTTATATCCATGATTCTCAAGCAACTTCGCTGCTCTGGAACTTCTGCCTCCTGAACGGCAGACCATGATATATTCTTTTGATTTGTCCAAATCTTGCATTTTGAATTCAAGTAATCCTAAAGGAATATGAATCGCATGTGGAATTTTTCCGGCTTTTACTTCCTCCACCTCACGGACATCCACCACATTAATAGGTTTTCCACCCTTTAGTAGGGCTTCTACTTCATTTGGCAAAATCTCTTTCATAACCGTTCTACCTCCTTGTTATAAACGCCATGCACCCATGCCGCCTTTGACATTCGTAATGTTTTTGAAACCAAGTTTTTTCAACAGTTTACTTGCTTTGCCGCTTCTCATTCCACTTTGACAAATGACTATAACTTCTTTTTCTTTTGAAAGTCCTTTGGCTCTTCGTTGCAGCTCATATAGAGGAATGTTTTTAAACTCCTTAATGCGATTTGCCTTGAATTCACTAGGTGTACGCACATCAATAAACTGTTTGTCCTTCTTTTTTAACTCCGACTTTAATTCACTGGTGCTGATATTCTTAATCCCTTTTACAGGAACAAAACGCTGGAATAAAAACCATGCGACGAATACCATCAACAAAACATTGATTAGGGTACCTATATCAAACATAGTATTAACTGCCCCTTCTTTTTTATTACCTGTTCTTCTATTTGCTCCATTTAGATAAACAAGTTTACATTTCCATCTTGAGCATCTCCTAAATATGCAGCAACACCAGCATATTCAATCCCATTCAGCAGCTCTTCCTTTTGCAATCCAAGAAGATCCATCGTCATCGTACAAGCTACTAATTTTACGTCTTGTTCCTGTGCCATTTCAATAAGTTGAGGCAGTGTCATGGCATTGTGTTTTTGGATGACTTGCTTAATCATTTTAGGACCCATTCCCGCGAAATTCATTTTGGATAAGCCCATTTTATCAGCTCCGCGAGGCATCATTTTCGCAAAAAGCTTTTCAAGGAATCCTTTCTTTACTGGAACCAACTCTTCTTTACGCAATGCATTTAATCCCCAAAACGTATGAAAAATGGTGACTTCATGATCATAAGCGGCTGCTCCATTCGCAATAATGTAAGCTGCCATAGCTTTATCATAGTCCCCGCTAAATAAGACAATCGTTGTTTTTTTCTTTTGTTCCGTCATTCTTTGAACCTCCCTTTATTTTGTATATACCACTTAGGGTATATTGAATTAAAAAAAATTAGACTTTCTGAATCCAGAATGTCAATACGTCATTCTCTTCTTTAACATCCACTAGAATATGGCCCTTTGATTTTGTCCAGGCTGCTAAATCACTTTTAGCCCCTTTATCTGTTGCCTGTACTTCTAATACTTGACCAGATGTTAACTGATCCATCGCTTTTTTTGTTTTGACAATCGGCATTGGACATGCTAATCCTTTTGCGTCTAATACTTGATCTACTTTCATGATTTTCCCTCCATTTATTTTTATACAATTACCCCTATGGGTATATAGTAATCTATAATAGAAAGTTCGTCAACCCTTAGATGTTAGGTTTGATGAACTTTTTTATCTGCTTTTGATCAATAACTCAACCGCTTCTTTTACCAGGTGTTCGGTGCCTTCGCCTTTCTCTACATTTTCCCTTACACACTGTTCAAGATTGGTACTGACAATCCCCCCCATTGTACGATCAATCGCATTACGGGCAGCTGACAATTGAGTGACAACCTCTCTGCAGTCTTTCCCCTGCTCGATCATCTTTAAGACACCTTTAATTTGTCCTTCAATTCGTTTTAAGCGATTTTGAATATTTTTACCGTATTCCATTGTTTAACACCCCTTTCTTTTGTTTTTGATTACACGGACATTCTTTTAATTCGTAACTAGCCACGTTAAAACCTTTTCTCATTAGAAAGCGTAATCCTAAATTCAGTTCTAATTTATTTGCCGCTATTACGTGGATTTTACCCTGTGGAATCTCTGTATAAAAACGTTTGAGATACGCGTAAGGGATGTTTACTGAATCGCTGTGTAAGTCTCTTGCCGCCTCATTGTAATCCCTAATATCTAGTATCGTATTGGTATCATTCCACCAATCACTTTCTGTTTCTATACAAGGCACACCTTTTACAGGATAATAACGTCTATATATGCTCGCTGCTAAAAGCATAAATGGTAATAGTAATAAATACTGAATCATAAGCACCACCTTAACAGAAAGTTTTGTTCTGTGTATGTCCTGTATATTATACCCCATATGGTATATTGTCAAGATGATTTTAATAATCTTTTTGAAACCGGCATTCAAAAAGGTACCAGAGCCGGTACCTTTTTCAGAAATTATCGAACTGCACAGCGATTTGGCCCAATTTCCATTTCCCTTTGTTGTTCCACATCAGGAGCCATTTTCCCCATATTCGTTTGACGAATTTCCTCATAAGAGTTGGGCTGGGGAGGAAGATTCTCTGTTACAGTCTTCCTAAATTCCTCTTCGCTTGTAATGTTCAACCCATGATTTTGACGGTACAACGTCCCTAGCTTTTCCGATATACTTCCGTCATCGTTCATTTCGTTAATGCCCATGAAATGAGCAGGTAATACCAATAATTCATCTGTTAGCTTTTTATAACGCTGATAAAGTGTTTGGCGTAAATCACCGACCCAGTCTTCGGCTTTTCCAGCCAAATCTGGCCTGCCAATAGAATCAATAAACAAGATATCACCGGTCAATAAATATTGATCATCAATGATAAACGATGTACTCCCTATGGTATGTCCTGGAGAATAAATAGCTTTGATAAGAGCATGCCCTACTTTTATTTCATTTCCATCCTCAATCGGGACATAGTGAAACGTGACTTCCTCAGCATCCTTAAGCGGGAGATGATAGGTTGCTCCAATTTTTTCGGCAAGCTCTCTCCCACCCGAAATATGGTCTGCATGAAGATGCGTGTCCAGCGTATGCGTGATGGAAATATGGTGTTCTTCAGAAAATCGCTGATATACATCAATCATACGATTAGTATCAATAATGGCACCTTCTCCATTAGATTCAACTAAGTAAGATAAACAACCTTTGCCTAGACGCACAAACTGATAGATAGACCCGCCGTTTTCTAAATCACCGATCTTTACAGGCTCCAAATGCTCACTCCATGCTTTCATTCCACCTTCAATGGAATAGACATCCTTAAACCCTGCCTCTACCAACTTTTCAGCCACCATCTTCGAAGAATTACCCTTTGCACAAATCGTGTAAATCTCTTTATCTTTAGGCAATTTATCAAGAATGGATTCTACACCCTCCATTAACTCAAAATAAGGTGCGTTAATAATTTCTATATTTCTTCCTTCAATTTTCCATTCATCAAAATCCCCTGTGTTTCGGGCATCTATAATAAACATACTTTCATGGTTTATGACTTTTTTGGCAATTTCCTTTACAGAAATCATTTTCACGGCCATTTACTTACGATTCCTCCTTTACAAAAGGGTATAATCAATTATTTAATCGATAGTGAAGTTGATCGGATTTCTTCTTCATTTATTATCCGCAAAACCATAACATACATTCCAACTATCACTTTTTATACTATTCTTATAATGAAACACATCTTATACAATTACCAGTATGGGTACGTTAATCTACAAAGTTAAAAAATAAAAACCAAAGATGGAAATGATCAAAATCATCATGACAGCTAAACAGAGAACCATCATTTTTGAAGACCGAAATGTTTGCTCATTGATTTGGTTGATCTTTTTAAAATAGCTTATTACGGACATAACGATCGTTAACACGCCTGTCACAACAGCTAAAATACCAATGGTCAAAACGGTTGCATCGGACAGCCAGCTAACAGACGATTTTACATGTAAATTGGTTATTAAAAAGCCGATACCTACGATAGCAATAGCAGTTCTTACCCAGGATAGAAAGGTTCGCTCGTTGGCAAGATGCTTATGTAGGCTTTCCTTGCTCATTTTTCGTATGCAACAGGGATTAGATTCATTTTTACCTTTTCAGCCACAATATAGCGTGTGTAGCCATCCGTGAGAATCTTTGTATCTCGATTAACCGTAATGGGCTCATCTAAGCAGCCTGTCCGTTTTAAATAGTTTACAACTTTCCGTATTTTTTCAGGGTTAGGACGTGAATTTAAAAACTTTTCCGTTACAACAATCTCTTCAAATGAAATAAAATCTTCTGTTCCTTCTGGTCCTTTTATTTTCACTTATGTTTTCACCTCTTCTTCAGTTTAATTATATCCTTCATTTCATTTTCCAGTTCATATAATGAGCCTTACAGGAAGCAAAAAAGCTCGGAGCAAAAATAGTCCGAGCTTTCATCCTATAACATGGTTGCATTTAATTAGAATACTTATAAGATACAACAGAAGCAGAAAGCAAAGATAAATGAATGTTAATTTGTTAATGATCTTGTTTTCAGTTAAAGAAACAGATAGGACTTTTTAAAATCTAAATTGAAAGCTTCATGCTAACTTTATAGACATATATACACAATAAAAGATGGGATCCTTATACAAGCCGTGGATATCAATCAGCTTCAATGGGGGGGAGGAGGTACTTTTTCCAAAAGACGTTCTCCAGTTCTCATTTTATGACCGCATAAAGGACAGTTTTGATGCTTCTCATAAGAGAAATCTTTTCTCATCCAACCTATACAGTCTTCTGATTCACATTCCCAAACCTCTGTTTGTTCTTTAGGTAATGGTTCTTCATTTCTTTTGCGAAAATACATGACAACATCACTACTCCTCCTATCTATTATACCTCAATAAAAAGTAATAATAGGGGCTTTGTGTTTCTAAATTTTGGATTAATTAATTAATTTCACAAGAGAATTACTTTATATTTTCTATACATCACAAAGAAATTCGCCGTTTCGAATGTTTACGCAACCGAATAAACTCACCGTCGCATGATGACCATGGGTGGGAATTTGTGTTTGTTTCCCTTTGACACTCCATGTGGCACGCAGCGTCTGGTAATCGCGAATATGACTTTCATCTTCATATAACAGAACTAGCTCATCTGAGACGTTTTTTTCACCATATCCAATTCCCGTTGAAACACTTCTTGTTTCTGACAATTGGCACGCTTGAGAGTGTATGTTGGTCGCGTATAGCTGAACCCCCATCGTTTCAACATATCGCCGATGCCACTACGAGACATCGTAATCGCGAACTTATCTTCGATGACGTGCTTTAAAATGCGGGTGTCCCAGCGTGATTCGAAGCCGTATCCCTCTTCAGCCGGTGTACTGTGTTCCAGCATCCGTCGCAGTTCCCGTTCTTCCTTTGATGACAGAAAAGGCGGCTTGCCGGGTGAATAATCACGATGTAATAAGGCGTTCATCCCACCCTGATTAAATTTCTGGACATAGCCAGAAATCGTTTCGCGATGTACGTTTAGAAGTTCGGCCACTTGAACGGCATAATACCCTTGCATAATAAGCCGAATCACCGCCACTCGCTTTGCCATGGAGGCCTTTTTGATCGTTTTTTCATGCCTTTGAAGTTGTTCAATCGTCCAGCCATGGTTATTCGTAATCGTGAGTCCTTTTCTCATCTTCATTCGCTCCTTCATTCATTCTTTTAGGAGCAGTATAGACAAGAAAGATAGACTTTTAAACGTGTCGAGAAATTAAGCCGGATTTATATAGCTCTGTAAGGTACAATAGATTAGTTGATGGGAAGTGTCCATCTAATATAGTCTTATGTGAGTCCATATTAAAGACCAATGGATCTATCACTATTCTGTTATTTGAATAAGCAGTTTGTTTCGTTCTTCTCAAAACTGCCTCTAAAACGGTATATCCTTCTTTTTGAAGAAATATTCTAATAAGATCTCGCATTTCCTTTTCATCATCGACAGTCATTATGGTAACACTTTTCATATTTCTACCTCGCTTTAATTTTTTGTTCATACAGCCAGTTTGGTGGAGAACATCATTGTAAAGTTAGATCTTATTTATAAAGTCATTATTGATAATGGATTGCTCCTTGCTACGATGAAAAGAATCATAAATTATTAGATATAAAGAGTATGGACTTAATGTTAAAAAACGGCATCACTTATACCTTATAATGGTACTTCTGAGATAGAAACCGTGTTAAAAGCTACAATCAAAATCATTATGGTTCACCTAATCCTCAATAGCATACATGAATAGTACACCATGCCCTCATACATAGAATTTTCCTAGTGTACAGGAGCTTCTACATTTATATGAATATCTCTTTGAAAATAGATGAATCTAAGTCCGTAAATTCTATTTTTCTTCTTATACAAGGGATTATTCTTTACGGAGGAGAAATATTACCAGACGTAAATTTATAGCATGGAACGCTCTCCTTATAATAATCCGGTTATTAATAAAGACCGGACCTTTCAATAAGCTTAATGATGATGGCCTTGTTCTTGATTTTGTGGTTCTTCTTTAAGGGTATTTAGTTCCTCTTCGGAAACATTTCCTACAATGAATTGTTTCTTAGGCATCACATGTAAACCACGAGCTGTTACGTGGGTTTGAACATAGTAATTGGTCTACATGCAATGTTGCATTATCCCCTGGTTTTGTATGGGAGGTAGCAATCGTATAAACACCTTTCTCATCTTGGGGCATGGATATTGTATACGGTTTTTTTATGTGTTCATTTTTAGCAATATACGTGACATCTTCAAGTGAAATAGGCACATAACCATTCGTTGTAGACGCCGGAACCGGTAAATTTTCTGTAGCCCAAGGAACATCTTCTGCTACATCCTTCGTTTTTATGGTTGATTCTGGTTTTTCTCCCCAACTAAAAGCAAATGCTGGATAGCCAGTATTGGTTGAAGTCGCCAGTCGGTTAATTTGCTCCCCCATAACACCTGACCATGGAAGACCTGTTGCAATTAAAATTAAAATAAATAGAGATAACCAGAAAGCTGGTACAGCATGCATATCACGCCAAAAAGTTCTCCCGTTCCTGTTATACCTTGGTAAAATGGTTTCCCATATAAAGGCCTTATTTCTTGGCCACCAAATATATAACCCTGTTAAGTGGAACTTTACAGTTCTTACACGATAATTCATCACAAAAACAAGGCTGCCGGGTACCCGGCAGCCTCATACGCTTCGATGTAAATGTAATAATTCTATCGTTGTTTTTTCCTTATCAAGTTCGTTACGAATCGTTTTAACGATTTTTCCTTCCTTCATAAATAAAATCGTATCTCCCACCTCTGCAGCCACGTCCATCATATGGGTAGAGAAAACAATAGTTGTTCCAGATTTTTTCACTTCTTGTAAAATCGCCACAAATTCGTTCACCCAAAATGGATCCAGGCCATTCGTAGGCTCATCTAGCAACAATAGGAGGGGGGAGCCTAGCAATGCTTGTCCAAATACTAGTCGTTGACGCATTCCCTTTGATAAATTTTTGACAAGTTCACGTTTCTTCTCTAATAATCCAATACGTTGCAGAATTTCATCAATTTGTTTTTCTGCTACTTGGCGGTGTGCTGCATAAAACGAGAGAAATTCTTGAACCGTCATCATCTGTTGAGCAAAAAAATCATCTGGCATATAGCCAATTTGGGATACATATTCCTGACGATTTTTTTGTAAATGAACATTATTTAACCACACTGTCCCTGTTGTTGGCTTTGAAATGGCGGCTAAAATATGCAGAAGGGTGCTTTTTCCTGCTCCGTTTCCCCCGCATAAAACAACGCATTCTCCCTTTTGCAATTGAAAAGATGTTGACGAAAGGGCCATCTTCTTTCCAAACTTCTTAGAAACAGAATCTACTTTTATGAATGTCACTGGAATTTCCTCCGTTCTAAATTCCAGGATGCTAGGGTTAATGAAAAAGCAAGATAGACCAACGTATATACACCTATAACACCCCATGAAATTTTTATTTTCAAAAAGTTGACAAGAGCATCAAACGGTTGTCCAAACACGGCCCCTCCTCCTAACTGAACAACAAACATGACCCTGAGAAGCTCAGCCGGGTTGATCAATAATGACAGTTTTAATAGTCGACCAATCATTGGGTATGGAAAAAATCCTAATAATCCTATAAGAACGCTTGCCCACATCATAATGAGAAAAAACCAAACACCAATCGAAAACATTAGTGCTTGCCACCTATTGGATACAAAGACTCCTATTAACATGCCAATCACCAGAAAAAAAACGATTAATAGGATTGAAAAGACATAGACAAGAAGCAGCCATTTTACAGATAATGCACTTTGGCTTATAAGAGTAATACCCATTCCAATTCCAAAACTTAATGTAAAAATGGCGCATTGTGCAATAAGTTGCCCTACATATTTCCCTAGTACATACTTAAAAGTTGAAATGGGATATGTACTTAGCAGTTGCCATTGGCCATTTTCCATTTCACTTGCAATAGAAAATGATCCAATAATTAACATGAATAATGGCACAAGATACAAAAGTAGATTGGCAATGGTTCCGGTCATATTCGTATACCCATTAAAATCAGGCATGCTCCGTCCAAGCATAAACAAAATAGAAAGTACAATCGACCATAGCACAACAAACGTATAGGAAGACGGCTGTCTTAACGTCGTTCTCCATTCTGCATGCAGTGTATTCCTCATTTCATCCCTCTTCTCCGTATACGGTTTACAATTTAATCAAAATCGAATAGACGGTACGCTTTAATCCTTTACAATGCTTAGATTTAAGCGACCGTCCATATGGTTTAAGATAAATGTTAAGCAGACTTAATGACTACTCATGATCATGCTCCATCGTATCGCTATGTTCACCTTCCATATGCATGTCCATGTCATGGTTCATTTCCCATTTATGTTGTTGCAATTGATCGTATGTTAAAAGTTCCCCTTGATGCTCGGAAATGTATTGTTCAGCCTCTTTTTTGTCACTGAATGAAACAACGTTGTAGGCCATCGGAGTTTTAATGGATTTGTCATGCACAAAGGTAGCTTTTTCAAGCTCGACCCATTCCTTTGTATCATAATCACGAACAAATTTCGCTAGTAGCTTTTCATCCTTATTTTCAGCCATCCAATTATACATACAACCAATGTCATCAAACTTTAGCGCTTTGCCATTTTCCAAAACGACTTCGGTCGCAAACTGGTTATCCATCACAGACATGTTGCATATAGCGCATTTATCTGTTTTTTCATCAATAGCCACTGGCTGCACATCTTTTTGATTACATCCTGCCAGTGCAAACACAACAATAAATAATAGTGAACATAATAGACTTTTCCATTTCATCTTGAGTTCCTCCCTAATCTAAATAGTTTTATTCCAATCATGATCATACTAGTACTAATCAATACCGTGAGTAAAATGGAGATCAGCGATGGTTTGGCTGCACGTAATGGCATATCCGTAAGTGGTTGCGGATCTTTCATTATTTCATTCTCAGGGCTTTTTATTAATTTTTGTAGAACAATCATTCCTGGTGAATCAAAAAAAAGCTGATATTCTGGTACATCTTTTGTAAGGATTAAAAATAACGGATCAGCTCTATAAGGTAAAATACTGATTCCATTTCTATTCGCATCTAACTTTAGTGCCGCATCCCAATAATTGTTCTTAATTTGATTATCTGTACTTTTCACTGCCTGTGATTCGTTTACATTCGCGATAAATGTATTTTGCTGAATCGTATTTTGATTAGCATTTTTAAACTGAATACCTGTAAAATTCCCACTAATGATATTATGTGTAATCATATTTTCACGAGAGCTTTCCATATAAAGACCAACACGATTTTGTGAAATCTCGTTTCGTAATATGGTTGTCCGATAGGCATCATATAGCAAGACGCCTTGTGAATTCACATTATCATTGTTAACATTAAATTCATTTTCTATAATTTTTACCCCATCTGTCTGCATAGACATGATCCCTGTGAAGTTATGAGTCGATTGATTCCCTTGTACGAGTACATCTTTACAGAACATGAGATGAATACCATAACGAGCTTTCTCCATTTTGTTATTTCGCAATTGATTTCCATTGCTGCCTTCCAAATAAACACCATCTCTTACATTCTCAAAATGCACATTTTGGATGAGATTATGGTCAGATTCCCACAAGTCAATACCGTTTCCAGCACCTGCTGTTGTAATGGAACCCTTTTCAATAACGATTCCACTAGCCCGATTAAGCTTGATTCCATAATGGTTTGATTGAATTTGCATATTTTCTAAATGATGATTTTTACCTGTTACATAAATAGCTGTTGTGTCTGAAGTCTTGCTACACTGTTCAATTTTTAAGTTTTTCAACACAACACCATCATCTTTCAAAGTAACAACAGGCTGATCACTACAAGAGCGAATAACAGTATTTTTACCTCCTTCTATCGTTATTGGCTTATTGATTACAATTTCTCCGTCATAAATAGAATCAATCAGCTTTAGAGTACCGCCTTCAGGTAAAGCATCGATTTTCGTTTGCAGCTCGCTTTCTGCCATGGCGGGAGAGATACATCCAAACAAGGCCAATAAAAAAACAAATAATAGTCGAAGCATCCTCATATGGCACTACCTTTTTATATAAATTTTTTGTCTGCTATAATGTATAAAAAAAATGTGTTGTTTTTATGAAAAAACAATGACTATTTATGGTTATTTTTTGATTATCGCTTCTTTTAGTTCTCGTATAAACCTTGAATTGTTTCAAAATACGAATATCAATATCAGGTTAATACCGAACATCTCAGCTTTTGATACGTTGAGAATTTAATATGAAATTTCTTATTCCGTATAAAAATTACTGGTAGAACAATTGGTTTTCCTAGTAGTTTGGCTGTCTCATCCTTTTTATACCAGAATCGAAAAGATTGCTATCACTACATAAAAATAAATTCCCTTAACCCTAACCTTTTATGACTATCCAAGTTACCTATCAAACAATTTATAACGTGTTGCAAAGCTGTCCTATTAAAGTCTTTACACTTCAAGGATGAGATAAACTTGTGACGACTTGTGATAAAGCAAAGCTATCGTACTCATGCTATTTTAAATTAAATACTTCAAATAGCGTTAGTTAACATAACAATTGATATCAGCAATCAAAATGGATATCTCTGTGTTACTAAAGTAATGTTTGTGCACTAGAAACACTCTGTATAATAAAAACCATATTTGATCTTATAATTTCTTATCCATATGCAATGTTTTCCATACCGGATCAGCTTCTGCTAATCTATCCACAAAACCTTGAGCTTTCCAAAACGGAATGGCTCCAGGTAGAAACGGATGTGTGTGTAAATAGAGCGTTTGATAACCCGCTTCACGACTGAAGCTTGTCACCTTTTTAAATAATGCAGTCCCAATCCCCAAACGTCGATAGTTCGGATCCATGTAGCATCTTACAATTTCCGCGGTTTTGGGTAAATCATAGCATCCCTGCAACTGGTCAAATCGTCCGTCGTACGGGCAAACACCAATGGTCCCTAACACTGTCCCATCCTCAGAAAAAGCAGCAAAAAACGCAGAATTTTCGGGTTGTACATAGTACTGTTCAAAATGAAGAAGGTCGGACGGGAGTTGCTCTTGACATAACATGGGGAAGATTTCTTTTCGTATCTTCATCACAAATTCTATAATTTGATCGTATTCACATTTTTGAACCTCTTTAATCGTATATGACTGTATTATTTTCATATCTCTCATATTCATCCCTTTAAATTGGTTAAAACATAATAATACTCCATAACCTTTTTATTGACTATATGAAATAAAAAGGTTATGGAGTATTAAAGAACGATCCAAGTATTATAAGGACACGCTCAGATATATTTATATATGCCTCTTTATATCAATTTATTACTCTGTGTTTGTATCTAGCTAATCCTACTATTATGCCTATAACGATCTCCTTTTACAGAAAAGAGCTTACGATTTAACTTAGGAATATATATGGCTAAGTTAAATGAACGACCTAAGCTAAATAAAATAAAGGCTAGCCATAATCCATGGTTTTGAAGAGAAGGAACGGATACATATAAAACGACCAGAAAAACAGCTAATGCATAAATCGATGATTCAACGCACTTCCTCCTCACGATTCAAAAACATGAAGCAATTCTTTTGTATAAGGATGTCTGTTCTCTGAGAATAGCTCTTGTTTCTTACATTCATCTACAATACGACCGTGATGCATCACCATAATACGATGGCTCATAAAATTTACAGCCGCAAGATCATGGGAAATAAACAAATAAGAAAGCCCTAACTTTTCTTGTAAATCCTTCAATAAGTTTAAAACTTTAGCTTGTATAGATACATCTAGACTGGCCGTTGGCTCATCTAGAATAATTAGAGAAGGCTCTATACTGATAGCCCGAGCGATCACCACTCGTTGCTTCTGTCCCCCACTTAACTCGTGCGGATAGGAATAAAGATACTTTGACGGAATATCGACCATATCAAGCAAATATTCCGCACATAGGCATTTCTGCAAGTGAATACAATGTAATAAATTTCTTTGTAGAGGAGCGAAGAGATAGATGTCTAGGAACATGAGTGATCAATTAACAACTGAACAAATGATTTATATGATCCGAAAGGGGCTTAAAAAATCGGAAACTCCAAAAAACATTATTATTGTTGGCGCAGGAATGGCTGGATTGGTCGCTGCTTCTTTATTAAAAGACGCCAGGCATAATGTCACAATCTTGGAAGCTAATGACAGGATAGGAGGACGTATTTACACCTTGCGTTCTCCTTTTAGTAATGGATTATACTTCAATGCAGGGCCGATGCGTATTCCCGATATCCATTATTTGACCTTAGAGTATATTAAAAAGTTCGCGTTGCCTACAAACCTATTTATTAACCGAACTCCAATGGATATAATTTATGCGAACGGTATCAAAACACGTCTCGACATGTTTGAACGTAATCCAAGTATTTTAAACTATCCAGTTGCTCCGAATGAAAGAGGGAAAACAGCTGAGGAGCTGGTGCTTTCAGTAATACAACCTATTATCAATTTTATTAACCAAAATCCAGCGAGAAATTGGCCTCTTGTCGAAAAAAAATTTAGAAAACATTCGTTAGGTTTTATCTTAAAATCTTACTTTTCAGACGGTGCAATCGACATGATGGGTGTACTCCTTGACATGGAAGCATATATGGGGATGTCCTTTGTTGAAGTATTACGAGAAGCAATACTATTCATATTACCAACTCATTTCTACGAGATAACGGGTGGTATGGATCTATTACCGCAAGGATTTCTACCACAATTAAAAGAAGATATTCTGTTCCATCAAAAAATGATGAAAATTGTTCAGCACGAAAACAGTGTAACCATCCATTTTACTCATCAACAAACGTCAGAGCATTTCACGATAACAGGTGATCTTGCTATAGTAACCATACCCTTTTCAGCTTTACGATTTGTGAAAGTCGAACCATACAATTCGTTTTCCTATACTAAGCGAAAAGCAATTCGTGAACTCAACTATATAGCCGCGACAAAAATTGCAATCGAGTTTAAAAGCAGGTTCTGGGAAAAGGAAGGTCAATACGGTGGTAAATCTATAACTGATCTGCCGATTCGATTTACGTATTACCCAAGTTATGGGATTGGTACAAAAGGACCTGCTGTAATTTTGGCAAGTTATACATGGGCGGATGAAGCTTTAACTTGGGACAGTCTATCTGCCGAAGATCGCATTCAATATGCCTTGAAGAACTTGGAAGAAATTTACGGACACCAAGTCTATTCTGAATTCATATCAGGAACTTCCTTTAGCTGGAGCCAGAATCCTTATTCTTGCGGAGGTTTCGCAGCTTTGGAACCAGGACAAGAAACAGAGCTGTACCCTTATATTGCTATGCCGGAAGGAAGAGTACACTTTGCCGGGGAACATACTACACTTACCCACGGTTGGATACAAGGAGCGGTTGAATCTGGAATACGGGTTGCATATGAAGTTAATGACTTGCCAAGATAAAACAGGAAAAATAGATAAATCAGGATTGTTTATAATATAAATTACATAATAAACATGATGAGAAGTGAAAAAGCCTGACTAATTCAAGTCCGGTCTTCTATATAGCAACATAATCGCCATTTTGTTACGTTATATATGAATTTTCCGTTTTTTCTTTGTTCAACTCATGTCATCACCGTTAATTAGAGTCTTTCATAGACATTCTTTTTTAATTGTAGACAATTAGATTGACATTTTGCGCCTAAAATTATTTCTTCTCTGGTGCACCTGGTGGAAAATAACTTGGTGGAGTTTTTAACCATCCTCTACTTTTCATTAAGTTTTTTAAAGGAGTTGCAAATTTCATTAGTTGAACCTGAGAATGGGATTGTGTTTCGAAAGCATTCCTGTCACCTCAAGTTATGTATTACTTCTATTGTAAAATAAAAAAGACTGCAGTTTGAGCAAATTAACGCTAATAACCTTGATATAAGAGCAAATAGAAAGAGCATGTTTTGAAAAAATATTGATCAAAATGGATTCTTCTCAAGCAGATTTAAGTTTGGTTTTTATAAAAAAGTTTAATCATTTTCTACCTATGTTGTTCCACAATCGCGCCCGTTACTTTAAGTACATTTCTTCACAAACTCACTAATGAATCAGCTATTTTTATATTTTTTGTATGTTAATGGTGTCATGTTCATCGACTTTCGAAACTGATTAATGAAATAGCTTGTACTATTAAAACCTACTTGATAGGCAACATCTGTGACACTGGATTCTGATTGTTGTAGTAAAATCAAGCTCTTTTGAATTCGATAATCGGTTACGTAATTTAATGGTGTTTTCTTTAAAATTCGTTTGAAATATCTACAACATTCGGAACGGCTCAATTGACCGGCACTGGCTATATCGTCTAAAAGGATTTTCTCAGCATAATGTGTGTGTATCCAATTTAACATTTGCTTCATTCGATGATTCTTTAACATTTCCATCTGTTCGTACTCTAATTGAAAACCATTTATAATTAAGTTTTTCCAAATTAACGTTAACTGAATGGTGATGTCAATTTCATAGTATGGTGGCTTTTGTTGCATCAATTGATTAATTTTTACAATAGCATCTAAAATATTTTTCGTCCAAAGCTCTTTTGTATCCAAGTGTAAGTAAGGTAAATTAGTCGCTTGAATAAAGGGATTTACATAGGATGTGTAGAGTTCTTGTGATAAAACAAACTGTGGGGAAACATTTAAACAAATATATTCACAGCCAGAGTCGTTCTTATCTTCCACCATGTGAAGGCAGCCACTATTTATAAATAGACCCTCTCCCTCTCGAACGGTAAGTTTTTCTTCATTTATTTGAAAGATTGTTTCTCCTTTGACAATCAAAACAAATTGAATTTCATCATGCCAGTGAAGTGGTATATATCCATTTATATTTTGGTTAATCGTTGTTTCGTAACACGCCATCGGTAACGCAACTGTGCGATGTTCTGTTAATTCTTTTAGATTTCGGTCAATGATAAAATCTTTTATTTGCATATTGCCACCTCAATATTTTGATACTTTTTTCATTTGATTTAGGTATTATTTTAAGGGAATTCCACTTATTATTACAAATATTATAATACTATTTTTATATTTAAAGGTGGAAATCAATCATGAAAAGAAGAAAAGGATTATTTCTCGTTATTACAGGAGCGATGTTTTGGGGTATTGGTGGCACTGTTGCAAAAAAGCTTTTTCAACAATACGCAATCGATATAAATTGGCTTGTAACAACCCGTTTACTCATAGCTGGTTTATTACTCTTATCAGTTCAATTTTTTGGAAAAGACCGTTCACAGATACTTGGGGTCTGGAAAAATAGAAGGGCAGCTCTTCAACTAATTATCTTTGGATTAATCGGTATGCTTGGGGTTCAATACACCTACATGGCATCCATTAAAAATGGAAATGCTGCTGTAGCAACGCTATTACAATATTTAGCACCTATAATGATTATCGTTTACTTAATTTTAAGCAGGCAATCTGTTCTAACGAGAAAAGATTTGTTAACTGTTGCGCTTGCTTTAATTGGTTGCTTTTTCTTATTAACCAACGGATCTTTCTCTCAACTATCTGTGCCGTTGCTTGCAATCGTTTGGGGGATATTCTCCGGTCTTGCGGTGGCATTTTATACTTTATATGCTGTTCCTTTACTGAAGCAATACGATTCACTTGTCATTGTTGGCTGGGCTATGATTATCGGTGGTTTTGCATTAAGTTTTATCCATCCACCTTGGGAAATGGACTTTAAAAGCTTAACACTAGAAGCTTATTTATATTTAATCTTCGTTATCATTTTTGGTACGATGATTGCATTTTGGTTCTATATAGAAAGTTTACAAAGTCTGTCACCTAAAGAATCAAGCCTTCTAGGAAGCATAGAGCCACTAGCGGCTGTTCTGACAACGGTCTTTTGGTTAAAAGAATCCTTTGGAATTTTCCAATGGATTGGTACAACTTGTATCATTGTAATGATTTTATTATTGGCTTTAAATAAAGATTCTTCTTCAACGACTAATCATCTTTCTAAAAATGAAAAGCCCCTCAGAATTAGCTAGTTTCGCTGAGAGGGGCTTTATTGCACTAATTAAGCATTAATCTATTCTTCGATTCGTTTAATTAATTTCGCAGGATTTCCACCCACTACCACATTATCTGGTACATCTTTTGTTACGACTGCACCTGAAGCGATTACGACATTATTACCTATTTTAACCCCAGGGTTAATAACGGCTCTCCCACCAATCCAGACATTATCACCGATATTAACTGGTATTCCGTATTCTACACCCGATATTCTTTCACTTGCATTTAGTGGATGAGTAGCCGTATAAATGTGAACTCCTGGTGCAATAAAGCAGTTATCGCCTATTCGAATCTCACAAACATCTAGAAAGACACAATCAAAATTAGCATAGAAATTTTCGCCAACGTGTATGTTGTAGCCATAGTCACAACGAAATGTCGGTTCAATGTATAAAATTTCTCCGGTAGAACCAAACAGTTCCTTTAATAATTCAGTTCTCTTGTTATCATCAGTTTCGAGTGACTCATTAAATAATCTTGTTAGCCTTCGAGCGTTCATTCTTTCTTTTAGTAATTCTGGGTCGGCTGCATTATAAAGGTCACCATTTAACATTTTTTCTTTTTCAGACCTCATTATTTTAATCTCCTTATTTTCAGTTCCTTTTAATTATAAATACCATTATAATCCATCTGTATATACAAGTCACTCCAACAAAAACTTTCTTGTTCAAGTAAACTGAACGTTACTTAAATAATAAAAAAAAGACCGCCGCAACGATCCATTAGGTTACTACCCCGCCGGAAAACCCTCCTTCACTCAAGCCCCCGTCGTTCAGCAAGGAAGTCAAAAAGATGATGGAGTCACTGAAAAAAGTCCAATTGCTAATAGCTGAATTTTGTAAAAATTTATTTTTAACCACTAGTGTTGCATTAAAATAATTTCAGTTTTAAAAACACTCAAAATATTCAATAATCTCGTTTTGCGCAAAGAAAAAGTCCTTTATAATGGATAAAGTCAGGTGGTCACCCGTCCAAATCCACTAAAAAGGACCAATGTCATGGACAAGATTACACCAAAAACTTCATTTGGACAATGGTTTTCACCCATCAATCTTCAATTAATGGCTACTTTTTTCTTTCAAGGCTGCGGAAAAACGCCGTCATACGGGAAGTTTACGACTTCAAACTGCCAGACGATACGACCGTTTTATCAGATCAAATGGTGTTGATTGGCACGACGCAAAATCGAGCAGAAAATTATTTCCGTCTACTAAAAGTCATGGATTCAAAAGAAAATGAGCTCCATTTAATCACGAATCGCTTTGATTTGAGTGCCGAAGAACTGTCTGAGATGTACAAATCGCGCTGGGCAATTGAATTGTTTTTCAAATGGATTAAACAGCATCTCCGCATCAAAAAATTTTACGGACAAAGCGAATGGGCGATTCACAACCAAGTGTTCATCGCACTGATTGTCTTTTGTCTGCATGTTCTCGTGCAGCTCGAAACGAAAAGTAAGCGAAAAACCTTACAAATTAGCCGTTATTTAAGGGCCGCCTTGTGGAAGCCAGCGCATATCTGGCTTCGAAAAATTGAAGGAGAAACCGTCCCTTAATGAGCAAATCGTCGTTGTCCCTTTTGTCTAATTGTAAATAAAAACCAAATGGATGAAGCCACCTTTGTTTGGGTATTCATTTTTTTGGCTCTTCATCGAAAGAATAATAAAATTGAAAATTCAAATAAAATTCACGCAACACTAGTGATATTATTTACTTTCCTATTTTGTTTCTCGATGTAAAGTATGTCTTTTTAATCGTGGACAATATTTTTTTAATTCTAAACGATCAGGATGAGTACGCTTGTTTTTCGTCGTAATATAATTTTTATCTCCCGTTTCTGTGCATGCTAATGTAATTTTTACTCTCATCATCATATCCTCCTCTTTTGATTAAGCTTCTACAAACGGTGGAAGAGGGTCTTTGAATGAAGACCAGTCTTTCTTCATTTCTTCCTCCGTTAGTAGACAGGCATCCAGCGATTTCTCGATTTCAGCTTGATTCATGTCAATCCCAATCATGACGAGTTCTGTCATTCGGTCACCATATACTTCATGCCATCTCTCAAGTAATTCCGGTTCTTCCTGAAGAGTTTGTTGTCTCTCCTCTTCCGGATATGCTGCTATCCATTCACCCGTACCTTGGAGCATAATGGATGGGCCGGCTTGTGACAGCAAGCCTGATACATTATTGCGGGAGGCCAGCCATATGAATCCTTTCGCCCGGACAACATCGACAGGCCAATCTTCCAACCAATTCATCAACCGTTCCGGATGGAAAGGGAGCCTTCTACGATAAACGAAGGAGGAAATTCCGTATTCCTCTGTTTCCGGTGTATGTTCATTATTTAATTCTTTTATCCAACCAGCACTTTGACTCGCTTTTTCAAAGTCAAATAAATGTGTATTCAGCACGTGGTCAAGTGGAAGACGAGCATGGTCGGTTTCAATAATCCGGGCCTCTGGATTTAATTTTTGCAGGACAGTTTTTAATTCGAGTACATCCCCTTCTGCCACTAAATCAATCTTATTTAGCAAGATGACATTGGCAAATTCAATTTGATCAATTAGTAGATCGACAACCTCTCTCGTATCTGTTTCATCCGTCGCTTCTTTCCGGTCAAGCAAACTCTCTCCGGAAGCAAAATCATGCCAGAAACGGTTCGCATCTACGACCGTCACCATCGTGTCAAGTCTGCAAAATGCGGATAAATCAATTCCTAGATTTTCATCGACATATGTAAACGTTTGAGCCACAGGTACCGGTTCACTAATGCCCGTTGACTCGATTACGATATAATCGATATCGCCTAATGAGGCAAGCTTTTCTACCTCTTTGATTAAATCTTCCCTAAGTGTGCAACAAATGCAGCCATTTTGCATTTCTACAAGCTTTTCTTCTGTACGTGCAAATCCCCCTTGTTTTACCAGGGAAGCATCAATGTTAATTTCACTCATATCATTGACAATGACGGCTACTTTCTTTTCTTCTCTGTTTTCTAAAATGTGATTTAATAATGTCGTTTTTCCTGAACCTAAATAACCGCTTAACACTGTTACAGGTACTTTTTTCATAAAATAAATCTCCCCTCAAATCGTAAATATTACGATTTATTCATTATAGTATAGCTTTTTTTCTTGATAGCAAAATATTTTTGGTGACTTATTATTGAAATTTGACAGTCTCTATAGAAGGACAATGACTCCAACTATGTATAAGCAATGAAGAAATAACCCTTTATAAACTGCTAACTGGATGTAATACCACCGCCGACAATAATCCATTTATACATATGTACGCTCTCCTTCCATGTCTAAATCGTAATCTTTTCGATTTATATGAGTGCAATTGATAATTTATCACTTTTTTTAAAAAATAACAAGTAGGAATTTGAAAGAAAGAGAAACTGTAGACATATAGAACATGTTACAAATAAATAATGAAGGTATACAAAAGTATAAAAGTCCATCGTTTGTAGACGATGGACTTTTATGGTGCAATGAGCTGTTCTCCCTCATAAAACTCATACACATAGGGATTTTTCGGTGGCTCTATTCTCTCAATATGTTCAATATGAATATAAGGCAACAGTGAGTCATTGTATGTTGTTTTCAATAATGTTCCTTCTACTTTTATCCATTCATCTGTTTTATATGTTTTCGCATTTTCCATCGTTGCCAATGTGCCATATACAGAAGCATCTGCTACACAGCATGATAATCCAAAACGTGCGACAACAAACTGATCTTTTGTAAACCCTTCTTCACGGTAGACAAACCCAGTTAGTTCGATTTTCTTCCCAACAAACTTTACAGCATTCTCATCAATGATGGTCATAGTCGGAATGTATTGTTCCTCTGTTACTTCAATGCGATCTTTTTCCAGCAATGTTTGTTCCAGTCGCTCATAATATTCTTCTGGCCGTTGCTGCGGTACATATCCATCAGGATGTGATAACGGTACATCCTTTGTACCATTTGTCTGATTTTCTTGCGCCACTTCTTTTTTAACCTTCTCTTCCATCTCTTGCATATACTTTTGGGGGTCTTGCAAATACTGTTCTGCCTCCGATGTATCTAACTGAGCATTATTGATGAGTTCTTGTCTTTCTTCCGGTGTCGGCTGGGATGTAACATTCGCTCCAAATTTAATCCCACGTTTTGCAGCTACAGAGCTGTCTAACGAATGGTTCGCAAACACAAACCCTGTCATGACTGGCAAAATGAATAAGGCATAGATGATGCTTGACTGAATAGGACTTGTTTCTTCACCATGGCTAAAGCCGCATTGACAGAGTAAATCTTGTTCGTTTTTTGAACTACTTCTCCAAATTTGCAAGATCCCCATCATAAAAAACGTAAATGCAGCAAACTCAATAAACGGTAGCATTCTCGGAGCAATAAACAGTTGAATGTCTCCGGTTAGTAACAGCTTAAACATAAGCAAGGAGAAACCTATTAAAATAATGCCACGGATATATGCTTGAAACGAATAATCAATTTGTTTGTTCATTTGTTCATTCTCCTCACCCCATCATTACTTGAAGTAATAAAACAGATATATAAACAGAGATTGTGACAACGATGATAAATATAAGTGTGAATTTTGTTTTAAATGAAGCGAACAGCATTAACGTGTTTTTTAAATCAAGCATCGGTCCATATACTAAAAAAGCTAGCAGCGCACTCGGTGTGAATGTTTTTAGAAATGATGCGGCAACAAACGCATCGGCTTCTGAACAAAGCGACAAAACATACGCAAAGCCCATCATCGCAAGTGGACCTAATGTTTGATGTTGACCAATATCAAGCAAAAGGGAACGGTCTAAAAACGTTTGAAACAAACTAGCGATAAAGGCACCAACAATTAAATATTTGCCCATATCAAAAAACTCATCACTTGCATGAAACAGCAACTGCTTTACTTTATTGCCTTGAGGGGTGGTTTCTTGCTGTGCGCCGATCAGTTCGTCTTTTGTCCAACGCAGCTGATCACGATTCTGAAATAGAACATATACAATAAAACCAATAACCATACATAATATAAAGGCTAGTCCCATTCTTCCGTATACAATAAATGAATTTGAGCTAAACGCATAATAAGTTGAAGCGAATACAATTGGATTTAAAATTGGTGCACCGACTAACAATACAATACCGACATGAAGAGGCATTCCCTTTTTAATAAGTCTCCTTACAACAGGGATAATGGCACACTCACAAACAGGGAAAATGGCACTCACCATCGCAGCAGGGATCAGTGCAATGATTGGATTTTTCGGAATCCATTTTTGAATCCATCGCTCTGAAACAAATATCTGAATAAAAGAGGAAACAAACACCCCTAATAATATGAATGGTATCGCTTCAAAAACAATACCTAAAAAAATAGTATTCACATTTAACCACTGGCTTGGAAGAGAGAGATTTAAATCCTTTACATCTAATACAAAAAAGCAATAACCAAACATGAATAGTAACGCCATACCAATTAAATCTTTTAACCATTTTAACGAAACTGCTCCCATTTTCCTCCCCCATTTCACTCTACAAAATATACTTTATATTTTTTGGTAAACCAAGATTTCATCAGAATGACAAAGACTTGATACCCCTCTTACAAAATAAACCCCTTCTGAAGTGCCTGGAACATTTCTCCGTTTAAATCTTTTCCAATAAATACAAACATGGATTTCTCATCATGATTTTGCTCCACTGTTGTAAAGCGCACGCGCTTGTCCGCATATTGCACATGAGTAAGGTGTAATTCTCCTGTTAGGCGAATAAGGCCTTTTGCACGAATAACTTCATTCGGCAAGTTGCATAACCAACTTGTTAACGCTTGCTTATCCACTATTGGTACATGTTCGAGCTTCACCGTTTGAATGGTACCATGGTGTGAATGGTGATGGTCGTGATCAGAGTGATGATCTGTTTGATGTAAATGGATGATGTCCATTCTTCTTTTCCATAACTCTTTATCATCAATGTGACCGTATGTGGTCGTAACAACTGGTGTTTCACTGTTTTTCAATGAATCTATTTTTTTATGAATCTTCTGTAGTAGTTTATGATCAACACAATCTACTTTATTCAATAAAATAAAGGAAGAATACATCACTTGCTCTTTTAATAGAGTGCGAATCTCTTTTGAACTTGAAAAAACACTTAAATATTCCAGAAAATGACTCACATCTACTACACCAATGACAGATTCAACATGGAACACTTTTTCCATTGTGCTATGAGCAAATACTTCCACAATTTCAAGTGGATGTGCTACACCTGTTCCCTCAATTAGCAATACATCAATTGGCTCTCTTTCATGTTGGACAATCAGTCCCTCAAGTGTTTGGCGCAAATCATCTTGAATCGTACAACAAATACATCCGTTTAAAAGTTCAATCACTTGTTGATTATGAAATAAATGTGTTTCAACATTTACAGCCCCCAGTTCATTCAAAATGACAGCCACTTTTTTGTTTTCCCGTTTGCATTGTTCAATCATTTTCAACAAAACGGTTGTTTTCCCACTTCCCAAAAAACCACTTACTACATATACGGGTATTTTTTTCATCCCTTTAACCACTCCTTGCTATCATTATGATTTTTTAAACGTAACAATTACGATTTAAATCGTACAAGTCCACTACATATGTATAATTACAATGACAAACTATTCGTGTAACATATTGAACATATAAAAACACCTTTGTATTGTATCAATGCATGTCTTTTATGTAAAGAAGGACAGGAAAGTCTTAAAACTGGTTATGAAGTAAAAATCTAGGAGATAGGAACATAATCAGAAAGTAATAAAAAAGAAATGTATATAGTATTTATTTCTAGTTAACATACTTCTCAACAATTAAAAAGAAGCTTAGACTTTATTAAATCTAAGCATCTTTCAATACCCATCTATCTTCGTCGTTTTTTGATTTTTCTTGCAGTAATTTCTTGAATGTTTCCTTCGTTATATTGGATTTCACTGCTTTTTTTTACTAATTTAATCCACTCTTTAGGAACATTTTGATCAATCTCTTCTCTCGTATTCGAGTTTCCCCTCCTTTTTCAGGCTATTCTATCAAAAGTAAGAGATGCATATTCTATATAACGGCAGTTAATCTATATACCATACTGATACACATTCTCTTTTTTAGATTTATAATATCAGTATTTCCAAGTATTATAGATTTCTGGCACTAGAACCCTCTTTTGGACAAAAAGGAAATATGTTAGTAAGAGAGGATTTATATTAAAAAAACTCACTGATCGTATACGTCACTTCCAAAATACCAAAGGTACAAACAATTGAAGTTAGGAATTGCTGATAAACAAACTTTGCAGCTGATTTCAGACCAAACTCCTTCCAAATTGTTAGCATTGTGACAAGGCAAGATGTCATCGTAGATGCTAAAAAAACCAACATAAATAACTGAGCATCGGATAATTGTGTAAATAGTGTTCCATTACCTTCATTAAAGACTAAAATACCATCCTTACGAATGATAGAAAATGCCAATCCTAATGCAGCTTCCGCAGGCAATTGTAGACGATCTAACAATGGTAAAAATAAATAAGAGAAATACTCAATGGCTCCTATAAAATGCAGAATACTAGCTATGAAACATATAAGAATAAAAATTGGCATGGCCTGTGTAAAAAATTGTTTTAGATTACTTCTTAATTTGAAGGAGAATCCTTTAATAGTAGGTTTTTGGAGAAAGCTCCTTCTTAAACTTACAACAGAACTTGAAGCTGAGTTATTCTTGTGCCAGATTCTTGAATGAAGAACTCCGCCTAAAAACAGGACAAGGATGTAAGGAAAGAACATCCAAGTATTGTTAGCTGAATTGAAGATAGACAATGTTGCTCCAATTTGGTAGCTGCACGCAGATCCAAACGAAATGAATGATACACACTGTTTCCTCGTACATAAGCTGCAACTGCGACTTTGAAATACAGCTACTACATTACATCCAAATCCAGAAATGATAGGAACAAGATCTCTTCCATTCAGCCCAATTTTTCGTAAATATGGATCCAACACATCTATTATGCGATCTTTCAAGCCCGTTTCATCAGCAAGTGCTGTACTACATCCAATCAAAAATACGACTGGGAATGCCCAAATAAATGAATAAACCCCTAAAGATAAAACACCGAAGTCGCCAACAAATATCTCCTCTATGAAAGGATGACGTTGACTAAATAAACTAGTTAAAGGTTTGATAAACCACCTATCAAATAATGGTTGCGTGTAAGCTGAAATGAAATAGGCTGTAATAACAGGCAATAGAAACATACTAATTAAACTTATTATAGCCACTACCGGACCAACTAATGGATAATCAAAAATCAATTCTTTTGGTTCAACCTTTTCAAGATCTACCTCCAATAGATATTGAATTTTCTCATATGAAAGGTTTTTTTGCCCGTTTAACAGCTCCATTATTTGCTGAATAATAGCAGCTGACAGATTTCTAGTATCTACTATAAATAGTGGAAGTTTATGAGTAATGATAGCCTGACTCAATAGTTGTTTACTCTTCTTTGTCATCTTATCTGCATGAGTAGCTACAATCATAACTCGTCTTTGTTTATTTTGAATAAGGGGGTAAAGCTTAGCAAGTTCCTCTTGTAAGTGAGTTCCTCTAACAACGACAATGATATTCGTCGATTTCTCCACTTCGTTTAACGTCATTTGATTAGTGATTGACTCTGAAAAATTTAAGCCAGGCGAGTCTACAAGAATTTGGCCATTCACATGATTTAAACGTATACTATACGTCGAACCCTTGACATTTGTCTCTTCCCCGACATCCTCTCCACTTAATCGTGAAAATAAAGTTGATTTACCTGATGATTCAAACCCTAATAGGAGACTTCTTGAAGTGGTTTCTGCCTGAACTAACATTCGCACTTAACCTCACAACAAGATAAATCATCCAAAAACATTTGATTCCGTCTGTATTTTTCAAACACTTCTTCTTTATATGGAATGTTATTCCGTTCAAGAATCTCTTTTGCCACAATAGCAAAGCGCTGACGGAACTTATAAATGAAGCAAAAGATAACTTGTTTATGTCTAACATTTGGTCCAAGCAAGAAAAGATTCGATGTAATGGTTGACTCGTCCTGCTCTGTTAAAGCAGGAACACCATCCTCTCCCCACTCAAACAAGGATTGGATTTGGTTTGCTCCAGATAAGTTATCATGAACGAAACTAGCCCCTTGCTCGTAATACCGTAGGTTAATTTGGTTAAAATGTGTACTGGAAAATACAAACCAAATCAGAGCTACATTAC
>NZ_JBHRZT010000073.1:0-204272 GCF_042649685.1 Bacillus songklensis
GACATCGACGTTGTCACAGGACGTGACGTTCTTAGTCGATGTTCCTTACTCTAATAAAAAGAATTAACGTTGACGTTTGTTTGTTCAGTTTTCAAAGAACTTCATTGTCTCAAAGCGACTTCTTTATATTATCACTTATGTCTCCATGTGTCAACATCTTTTTTACCTTGTTTATAACTACCGGTTTATCTGTTGCTGACTTTTAATATGATACTAGATTTTGATAAAAAGTCAATATTTTTTAAAAATAATTTTATATTAAGTGAAATAAACATATAAAAACCATGTACAGACATGGTTTTTATATGACTTCATCAATATACAAATCCACATGTTGCAGTAGATTAACAAAGTTATTATTATTTTCCATCTTAATTAAAGGTCTAATGGGATTTTGAGGATTAATAAATACAATTTCACCTATCTCATTGTTAGTCAGCCTCACTTTTGTCCCTACTGAAAAATTGCTAATTGCTTTTATAAGAGCCTGTACGTATTGTATATCAAATTTGCCAAAACTATCTTGAGTCATTTCCTCTAATACTTTAAATGGAGACTGTTTCTTTCTGTATACTCTTTCTGACGTCATAGCATGGTATACATCAGCTACTGCAAGGATTTGACTGAAAGTATGGATTTTAGCTTGTCCGATCTTTAATGGATAGCCACTTCCATCCATACGTTCGTGATGTTGCAAAATAGCTAGTTTACTTTCATGATTTAATGTTGAGATGTTTTTGACCATTTGATAACTGTAAATGGGGTGTTTTTTAATTTCCTCATATTCATCTTTGGATAATGTGCCCTTCTTTAGTGTAATGCTTGGATTGATTTTACACATTCCGCAATCAATCAAGAAGCCGGCTATCGCCAGTTGAATGCATTCTCCTTTTGATAACCCTATGTTCCTGCCTATTAAATTAGCAATTAAACTTACCGCTACTGGATGTTGATATATATACGCTTCTTTCGTGCTGTAATGATGAAGCGAAAAGATTTGGTATAGATAGTGGTTGGCTCCTTCAAGTAAAGGTAACAGAATTTCCCTGATTTGGCCGATTTGAATAATAGCTCCTCTTCCCCAATCTAAGTACATCTCTTTATAGTGTTCACTTACTTGTAAATACTGGGATATAAAGGACCCATCCATCTCCCTTCTCAAGGACACCTCTTGTTTTTCCGAAGATGCTTCTTGTTCTGAAACCAACTTAGCTACCTGAACCTCTATTTCCTTTACTAAATAAGCCTTGAGAACTTGAATTAATTCATTTGTAATAACAGTATTTTTACGGATAATGACCTGGTTACGATTTACAACGACATCTTCTAATAAAATATATCCTTCTTTTATTTGATTTACTCGCGCTTTCAAGGGGACGCCCTCCACAAACAAATTCATCCAGTTTCTATTCTTTATTTTACCAAATGGCTATATGGAACGCTAATTCATTTTTAATTCATAAAATGCTACAAGAAAAAGGAGCGCAAATTGCACTCCTTTTCGTCTTATTCTTTCACTACTGTATCTGGTTCATCCTTCTCATCGTGTTCGCCTTCTTCAATCTCTTCCGGCTGTACCTTTGCTACAGTAGACACATATTCATTTTCATCTAAACGAATCAGTTTAACTCCTTGTGTGTTACGTCCCATTTGAGAGACTTCTTTTGCCGATACTCTAATCAATACTCCATTTACTGTAATCACCATGATGTCATCATCAGAAGTGACAGATTTTAAAGCCACAATCACTCCATTTTTTTCTGTTATGTTACATGTTATTAATCCTTTTCCACCACGTGACTGCAGACGATATTCAGAAATTGGAGTTCGTTTTCCGTATCCATTTCTTGTCACAATCAAAATGTCTTCCCCTTCTTCCGAAATCTCCATCCCTATTACTTCGTCATCTTCGCCCAATGTAATTCCCTTTACTCCTGTTGCTGTACGGCCCATTGCACGGACGTCTGTTTCAGGGAACCGGATAAGCATACCCTGTTTTGTACCGATGAGAATATCTTTCGTTCCATCCGTCATTCTTACAGATATTAACTCATCATCTTCTTTTAAACCTAGAGCAATTAACCCGCTTGTACGAATATTTTCAAAAGAGGATAAGGAAGTTCTCTTTGAAATTCCCTTCTTGGTTGTAAAGAAAAGGTAAGAATCTTCATCGAATACCTCGACCGGGATAATAGCATTTATCCATTCGTCTTTTTCTACTTCCAGCAAGTTAATGATTGGAAGTCCTTTAGCAGTTCGGCTGTACTCTGGAATATCATATCCTTTTGTACGGTATACTTTACCTTTATTCGTAAAGAATAAAATTGTATCATGGGTGGATGTTGTTAGCAGTTGTTCAACAAAATCATCTTCATGTGTATTCATCCCCTGTATACCTCGGCCGCCACGTTTCTGACTGCGGTAAGTAGATACAGGCAATCTTTTAATATAACCATTATGGGTTAGAGTGATGACAATATTTTGACGAGGAATTAAGTCCTCATCTTCAATTGTTTCTACTCCTCCCATTACAATTTCTGTTCTTCTTTCATCATTGAATTTTTCTTTAATCTCTTCAAGTTCCTGACGAATAATTTCAAGAACTTTTTCCTCATCAGCTAAAATAGCTTTCAATTCAGCAATTAATTTCACTAACGATTGATATTCATCTTCAATCTTTTCGCGTTCTAATCCCGTTAGACGTTGAAGACGCATGTCGAGAATAGCCTGCGCTTGCTTTTCAGACAGTGAAAATTGCGTCATCAATCCCTCTTTTGCCATTTCTGTTGTTTGAGAGTTGCGGATAAGGGTAATGACTTCATCTAAGTGATCTAAGGCAATACGCAAACCTTCTAAAATATGGGCTCGAGCTTCTGCTTTACGGAGTTCGAATTCTGTACGACGACGGATAACAACTACTTGATGATCTAAATAGTATTTCAAACATTCCTTAAGGTTCAATACTTTTGGCTGTCCTTCTACAAGGGCTAACGTGTTAATACCGAAGCTTGTTTGAAGGGCCGTTTGTTTATAAAGATTATTTAGTAAAACATTCGCATTTGCATCACGTCGAACTTCAATAACGATTCTCATCCCGTTTCGGTCTGATTCGTCACGCAAATCTGTGATCCCTTCAATTTTCTTATCACGTACAAGTTCAGCAATCTTTTCAATCAATTTGGCTTTATTCACCTGGTACGGAAGCTCTGTCACAATGATGGACTGTTTTCCATTGTTTCTTTCCTCAATCTCTACTTTTGCACGTAAAGTAATAGAACCTCTTCCTGTTTCATATGCCTTACGGATACCGCTTCTCCCAAGGATCTGACCTGCTGTTGGAAAGTCTGGACCTGGAATGTATTCCATTAATTCTGCGATTGTGATCTCAGGGTTTCGGCTAACCGCCAACACCCCATCAATAACTTCCCCTAATTGGTGAGGAGGAATATTGGTTGCCATCCCTACGGCAATTCCTGAAGAACCGTTTACAAGCAGGTTCGGAAATCTAGAAGGCAGGACGACTGGTTCTTTTTCTGATCCATCATAGTTATCTTGATAATCAATCGTGTCTTTATTGATATCTCTTAATAGTTCCATAGAGATTTTAGACATTCTCGCTTCCGTATAACGCATAGCAGCTGCTGCATCCCCATCGACAGATCCAAAGTTTCCGTGACCGTCCACCAGCATATATCGATAACTGAAGTCTTGAGCCATACGTACCATTGTGTCATAGACAGCTGAATCACCGTGCGGATGGTATTTACCAATAACCTCTCCAACGATACGCGCTGATTTTTTATATGGTTTGTCAGCTGTCATTCCCAGATCATTCATGGCATATAAAATACGTCTGTGTACAGGTTTTAAACCATCTCGCACGTCGGGTAAAGCACGAGAAACAATAACACTCATCGCATAATCTAAAAACGACGATTTCATTTCTTGGCTAATATTTATTTCTTTAATTTGAGGATTTTTATTTTCTTCCATATCAGGGAACCTCCTTTACGAAGTTCATTTTAGAATTAAGTTAAAATAAACTCACATATGTAAAGACAGGATAGAATGTTTCTATCCTGCATTTATCTGTTAAATATCTAGATTTTTTACATATTTAGCATTTTCCTCGATGAAATTTCTTCTTGGCTCTACTTTATCGCCCATTAAAATTTCAAACGTTTCATCCGCTTCAATCGCATCCTGCAAATTAACTTGAAGCAAAGTGCGTGTCTCAGGGTCCATCGTTGTTTCCCAAAGCTGCTCCGGATTCATTTCTCCTAAACCTTTGTAGCGTTGGATACCCGGCTTTTGGTTTTCTGAGAAGGTGCTCAAGATTTCCTCGAGCTGCCGGTCATTATAGGCATATTCCACTCGTTTACCTTGTGAAATCTTATAGAGAGGAGGCTGGGCAATGTAAATATAGCCATGCTCGAGAATCTCCCTCATATAACGGTAGAAGAATGTTAATAATAGAGTACGGATATGAGCACCGTCTACATCGGCGTCTGTCATAATAACGACTTTATGATAGCGGGCTTTTGTAATATCAAAATCTTCGCCAATTCCCGTGCCCAGTGCCGTAATAATAGTCCGAATCTCATTATTTGATAAGATTTTATCTAAACGGGCTTTCTCTACATTGATGATTTTTCCACGAAGAGGAAGAATGGCTTGGAAATGACGATCACGGCCTTGCTTTGCTGATCCTCCTGCAGAGTCACCCTCTACTACATAAAGCTCACTAATGGAAGGATCTTTGGATGAACAATCGGCTAGTTTACCAGGTAAGCTCGAGATCTCTAATGCGCTTTTTCTGCGAGTTAACTCTCTTGCTTTTTTAGCTGCCAAACGCGCTCTTGCGGCCATGACACCTTTATCAATAATCTTTTTGGCTACATTAGGGTTTTCAAGTAAAAACTTCTCAAATCGCTCAGCAAAAACAGAATCTGTAATTGTACGTGCCTCACTGTTCCCCAGCTTTGTTTTCGTTTGTCCTTCAAACTGCGGATCAGGATGTTTAATGGAAATGATAGCTGTTAAGCCCTCACGTACATCTTCCCCTGTCAGATTGGCGTCACTTTCTTTAAACACATTATGTTTGCGGGCATAATCATTGATTACACGCGTCAATGCGGTCTTAAATCCTGCTTCATGCGTTCCACCTTCGTACGTATGAATGTTATTAGCAAATGAGTAGATATTGCTCGTATAGCTGTCGTTATACTGAAGCGCAATCTCAACAGAGATACCGTCTCTTGCCCCCTCCATATAAATTGGCTCTTCATGAACAACTTCCTTAGAGCGATTTAAATGTTCGACATAAGATTTAATACCACCCTCATAGTGATACTCATTTTGTTTATTTTCGACACGCTTATCCTTAATGGTGATCTTGATTCCCTTGTTCAAGAAAGCCAGTTCCCGCAAGCGATTGGCCAGAATATCATATTCATATTCTAACGTTTCGGTAAAAATCTCTCCATCCGGCTTAAAATGAACAGTTGTTCCTGTTTGTTCTGTTTCCCCAATTATTTTTAAATCCTCACAAGGAACACCCCGTTCAAATTTTTGATAATGGATATGACCGTCACGGTGAACATATACTTCTAAGAAAGTAGACAATGCGTTAACGACGGAAGCACCAACACCGTGCAGCCCCCCCGATACTTTGTATCCGCCGCCGCCAAATTTACCGCCGGCGTGAAGAACCGTCATGATTACTTCTACCGCAGGTCTGCCCATTTTTTCTTGTATACCTACAGGGATACCACGACCATTATCCTTTACTGTAATACTGTTATCTTCTTCGATACTCACATTGATCTCATCGCAATAGCCTGCCAATGCTTCGTCAATACTGTTATCAACAATTTCCCATACGAGGTGATGCAATCCTTTTGAACTGGTTGACCCAATATACATACCTGGGCGCTTACGAACCGCTTCCAATCCTTCTAAAACTTGAATTTGCTCTGCCTCATATGATGGATTTTGTATTTCCTTTTGATCCATTGCCAACTGTATCACCTACACTTTTTATTAAAAACTACTTACAGTGGTTTCTTATCTCATGAATGTATATAATCTCTTCTTAAGCGTCTGTGAAGCAAAAGGAGAATAGTAAATATCATGGGTTGTTACAACGATTGATTTCACGTTCTTTAAATCGATATTCGTTGATAAGGAGAGAGAAGTGAGATTTTCTGCTGAAGTCACAAACACATCTTTATCCAGAATGGCCACAATATCTCTTTGCTGAACGATGAGATCATCTCCAATATAAATAAGCAATGTTACACCTCATTTAATCTTTTTAATCTCTCCTGCCACCACTTGATAAGTTGCTGCTTGTTTTAACGTATCATGATCGATGCCATCAATATTAGTCGTCGTCACAAATGTTTGGACTTTCCCCTGAATCGTATTCAACAAATGAGATTGACGGTAATCATCCAACTCTGATAGAACGTCATCTAGTAAGAGAATGGGGTATTCCCCGATTTCTGAGTGAATAAGTTCAATTTCCGCTAACTTTAGTGACAAAGCTGTCGTCCGCTGCTGTCCTTGTGAACCAAATGTTTGGACATCTTTCTCATTCACGTAAAAAGCCAAATCATCTCGGTGAGGACCAATCAGGGTGACTCCTCTATCAATTTCTCTATTTTTAATTTTATCAAATTTTTCGTAGTATGCTTCTATCATTTTCGACAACTCTTCATTTTCTGATACATCTATTGAGTTTTTATACTCAATTTTTAACGTTTCCAGTCCCCTGCTGATCCCATTGTGGATGGGTTCAGCCCATTGTTGAAGAAGCTGTAAGAATTCAAACCTCTTTTTTAAGATTTTCGCTGCCGTCTCACTTAATTGTATTGTAAGAATGTCTAAAAAAGATTGATCAGTTTGTTTTCTTAATTGAAGCTGCTTTAAATATTGATTGCGTTGGTGCAAAATCTTTTGATAGCGTGTTAAGTCATGCATATAAATGGGTGAGACTTGTCCGATTTCCATATCGATAAAACGTCTTCTTACTTGAGGACTGCCTTTTACTAAATTCAAATCTTCTGGAGCAAACATAACTGTATTCATGGCTCCAATATACTGACTTAATCTTTGCTGTTCAATATAATTATGTTTTGCTTTCTTCCCTTTTTTAGAAACAACCAACTCTAATGTGAAAGGCCCGCTTTTCCGCTCCAACTCTCCTGTAATCTTAGCATATTCCTCATCCCAATTAATGAGTTCTTTATCGTTGGATGTCCGATGGGACTTGGCCATAGACAGCACAAAGATCGATTCCATGATGTTTGTTTTTCCTTGGGCGTTCTCACCCAGGATGACATTTACTTTATTTTCAAAAGTAATGTCTGCTTTTTTATAATTACGATAGTTAACTAATGCAAGATTTTTTATATACAAACAATCACCAACTTTAACCTACCACAATAAATGAACCTACATTCGGAATAGACACTTCATCGTTAGGTTTTAATTTGCGGCCGCGTCGGTTTTCCGGTTCACCATTTACGTATACCTCATGTTCACTTAAAAACCACTTCGCCATGCCGCCGCTTTGAATAACATCTGCTAGCTTTAAAAACTGTCCTAACGTAATCGTTTCGGTAGAAATGTGGATTTGTTCTGGCATATTCTTCTCTCACTTTCTAATCGTGTATCTTATATATTTTACTAAATAAAACGATTAAAGAAAAGAAAGCTACTAGAACCCTTGCTAGTAGCTTTCCGGCATATTCATCAGTAAGTCCGTACAGGTAAAATGAGCTGAAGCATGGAGTCATCTTCAACTGTACGAATCACAAACGGTCTCATAGCCCCAGTAAAGTAAACAGTGATTTCAGATCCTTCTAAGGCTTTTAACGCATCTAACATATATTTTGCACTAAATGAGATTTTTAATTCTTCTCCCTCTATGGATATACTCTGTACTTCTTCAATAACCTTCCCAATTTCAGGAGAGTTAGAAGAAACTTCGATAACGCCTTCTGGTAAAGTTGAGAGCTTTACTACATTGTTACGGCCTTCACGTGCTAATAATGAGGCACGGTCAATAGCCTGTAAAAACTCTTTAACGTTCAACGTTACAGCTGTTTTGCTCTCATTTGGAATCAAGCGTGAAGTATCCGGGTAATTCCCATCAAGTAAACGAGAGAAAAATAAAAGATGTTTTGTTTTAAAGAGAACTTGATTTTCTGTAATAACGATATCTACTAAATCATTTGAATCATCTAAGATTTTACTGAACTCGCTTAAGCTCTTCCCTGGAATGACTACATTGTACTGCGCATCATTTTCCAATTCAACTGTTGCCTTTCTTAGGGCAAGTCGGTGGCTGTCCGTGGCAATACAGGTTAATTGCTTTCCTTCAACCCTCCAGTTTACACCTGTCAAGATGGGGCGTGTTTCTGAGGTGGACACAGCAAATACCGTTTGTCGAATCATGTTCTTGAAAAGATCAGCAGGAATTTTAAAAATATTTTCTTCCTCAATTTGTGGTAAATGTGGATATTCTTCTGCATCTAATCCGTTAAGATTGAATTCAGCTTTACCAGATCGGATCACCGTTAAAAAGTGATTTTGCACCTCTATCTGTACCGTTTCCTTTGGAAGTTTTTTAACGATTTCGCTAAAGAAACGAGCTGGAAGTACTACACTTCCTCTTCTTTCCAACTCTACAATCCCTTTTCCTTCATCTTCTGCTGGAATAAAAGATTCAATGGAAATATCAGAATCGCTCCCTGTTAATGTAACTCCCTCTTCAGAAGCTACCATTTTAATCCCGGTCAAAATAGGAATAGTAGTTCTTGAAGAGACGGCTTTCATAACATCTTGAACGCTTTGAACTAAATAATCTTTTTGAATCGTGAATTTCATGAAAGTTCCTCCCTGATTTAACCTTCTAAATGAGAGATACTATATTATTTTATAATAAAAAAATAGTATTAGTAGTAATAAGGCTTGTGGAAATGTGGATAAGTTAACTAGAACCCTGAAAACACAGTCTATCCACATGTGGATAGACTGTGTATAAAATCAATTTATTTATTCACATTATCCCAAAAACTTTATAATCACTGAAGAGAATCACTGATTTCTTTGATTTGTCTTTGTAATTGGCTATCTGTTTGAATAAGTTTTGAGATTTTCTCGTGAGCATGAATGACGGTTGTATGATCCCTTCCCCCGAACTCTTCACCAATTTTGGGAAGAGAGCAATCAGTTAGCTCTCGTGATAAATACATCGCAATCTGACGAGGGAAAGCAACGGACTTTGTACGTTTTTTAGCTTTGAAGTCCTCCAACTTAATATTAAAGTGCTGGCCTACTGTTCGCTGAATGTCATGGATGGTAATCACTCTTGGCTTGGAACTTGGGATGATATCTTTTAAAGCTTCTGCAGCAAGATCGGCATTAATATCTTTATTAATAAGTGAGGAATATGCCACTACGCGAATTAGAGCTCCCTCTAACTCACGAATATTGGAATCAATTTGATTGGCAATATAAAGCATCACTTCATTTGGAATAACCAAACCGTCAGCCTTGGCCTTTTTCCTCAAAATGGCGATACGAGTTTCCAGATCAGGAGGAGTAATATCCGTAATTAACCCCCATTCAAAGCGGGAGCGAAGACGATCTTCCAATGTTGGGATTTCTTTTGGCGGTCGGTCACTTGATATGACAATCTGTTTGCTTTCTTCGTGAAGTGTATTGAAAGTATGAAAAAATTCCTCTTGGGTTTGTTCTTTTCCGGCTAAAAATTGAATATCATCAATTAAAAGAACATCGACATTTCGGTATTTATTTCTAAATTCAACTGCTTTGTTGTCGCGGATAGAATTAATAAACTCATTCGTGAATTTTTCAGATGACAAGTAGACGACCTTAGCTGAAGGGTTATGGTCAAGCACGTAGTGACCAATGGCATGCATTAAGTGCGTTTTCCCTAACCCGACTCCACCATAGATAAATAAAGGATTGTATGCTTTTGCCGGAGCTTCCGCTACAGCTAGTGATGCTGCATGAGCGAAGCGATTTCCTGATCCAATCACAAACGTGTCGAATGTATATTTTGGGTTTAGCATATTTTGAGGGAGCTCATTTGCTTCTTCTTTTTTTACCTTTTTTCTCGGTGTGTGCATTTCAAACTCTTCTTCAGCCTGATTTTGAGGAATAATAAATTTCACTGCTAACTCTTCACCTGTTAAGTCATATAAGGTTTCAGATATTAAATTAGAATATCTGGATTCTAGCCAATCTCTGGCAAAATCATTTGGAGCAGTGATAATAAGCATATCCCCTTGAAGAGAATGAGCCTTTGTTGATTTTAACCATGTTTCAAAACTGGGTTTACTCAACTTTTTTTCAATTTCACCTAAGGCTTTATTCCACAAATCCGAAATATTCTCCAATGCGATCCCTCCTTACATAGCTATATTTATCGTTGCTTGTACAACTTTTGTACAACGCCGAATTATCGATGAATAATATCCCATGAATAAAATATTGTATAAATGTGAATAAATATATATTATAGAAGAAATGCGACTATTCGACAGTATCCACAATTTATAGAATCGTATTTATAAACAAAGTGAATATGATGTCCACATTTTATCCACAAATTGTGGATAAAGATGCTTTGTGGAAAAGTTGTTAAGAGTGAAAACAAAAATATAATATCAAAGAAAATCAATAGTTGCAATGAAATTTAAAAACTTATCCACAAGAACTACAAATTGTGTAGAAAAGTTTTCCACAACACAAGATAATGTGTATGATTTGTCGATAAAAGTTGTGGATTTTGAAAAAAGTCGAAAAAACTTATCCACAACCGCTTGTTTTGACGATTTTATATTGAAAAAGATGAACAACATTTAGTTTGTAGAAGAGATGCTTAGAGGAAAAAAAGGAAAGAAAAACTTCCAAAAAGGGTTTGAAAAAAGACGAGAATTCTGATATTGTGTAACATGGGTTCAATAGTTATTTGGCCTTTTTTTGTTATTTAGATTGACATAACCACGGATTTTTCATTATAATTTTTAAGACTGTCTTTTTCAGATATTCCTCGGGGAGGTGTTTTATAGATGAAACGCACTTATCAACCTAATAAACGTAAGCGCAGTAAAGTACACGGTTTTCGTAGCCGTATGAGCACTGCAAACGGACGTAAAGTTTTAGCACGTCGTCGTCGTAAAGGAAGAAAAGTATTATCAGCGTAGGCCACTGAAACGTCAGTGGTCTTTTTTTCAACTATATAATCTGTCTTGTTCGCCTCCTTATTACATAGCTTTTCTATCTACGTGCTGAAAAAGAACAGGAGATGTTGGGATGAAGAAAGAATATCGTATAAAGAAAAATCAAGAGTTCCAAGCTGTCTTTAAAAAGGGTAAATCTTTTGCCAATCGGCAATTTGTTGTTTACGCATTGGACAAACCAGATCAGTTACATTTTCGGATTGGTTTATCTGTTGGCAAGAAAATTGGCAATGCTGTGACAAGAAATCGGGTCAAACGTCTGATTCGACAAGTAATTTTCGAGTTTTCTAACGATCTTGATCAGAAAAAAGATTATATTGTCATTGCAAGAATGCCGGCAGCTGATATGTCATATGAAGAAGTGAAAAAAAGCTTAGCGCATGCTTTGCGTAAAGCGAAAGTTCTGAAAAAAGCAGCTCATTGAATAAGGAAAAGGAGTTTCTTTCCTACTTCTATTGTTTTTTATTTAATCCTTATAAATGGGTTTTGTATAAAATTGTCTTCAATTTGGAAGAAAGAGAGGAGTTCATATGAGGAGAAAATTCTTATTTGGGATGTTACTCGTGTTACTCATCGCATTCATGGCGGGATGTACACAAGTAAATGAACCGATTACTCCTGAAAGTAAAGGGGTCTGGAATGAATATGTCGTCTATCCGCTTTCCATGTTAATTGTTTATGTTGCTGAGTTGTTTGGGAATAGTTATGGATTGTCTATTATTATTGTTACCATCTTAGTTCGTTTGCTTATCTTACCGCTAATGATTAAACAAACGAAAAGTTCAAAGTCCATGCAAGCGCTTCAACCTGAACTTCAAAGACTAAGGGAAAAATACGGTTCAAAAGACGCGAAAACACAGCAGAAATTACAGCAAGAAACGATGGAACTCTTCCAAAAACATGGGGTAAATCCGTTGGCAGGCTGCTTACCGTTAGTGGTTCAGATGCCCATTCTAATAGGATTTTTCCATGCCATCACTCGTACAAAAGAGATTGCGACCCAGAACTTTCTTTGGTTTGATTTAGGAGAAGCGGATCCTTACTTCATTCTTCCGCTTGCTGCGGGAGCTACCACTTTTATTCAGCAAAAAATGATGATGGCTGGTACAGAAAACCAAAATCCGCAAATGGCTATGATGTTGTGGTTAATGCCGATTATGATTATTATCTTTGCTATCAACTTCCCAGCGGCTCTTTCCTTGTACTGGGTAGTAGGGAACATCTTCATGATTGCTCAAACTTACTTTATTAAAAGTCCTGAATTAAAAACGGCAGCTCATGAAGTAGGTGGAGTGAAAAAGTGAACAAAGTAACAGCTACAGGTCATGATATAGAGGAAGCTATCAAAAAAGGATTAAATATGTTAAACATTTCGCGGGAGAAAGCCGATATTAACGTGATTGATGAAGGGAAGAGAGGATTTCTCGGCTTATGGAAATCGCGTCCCGCTGTTGTGGAAATCGAGAAAGTGATCAATCCTGCTGAAGAAGCTGCTAATTTCTTTAAGGCTGTTGCTGATGAAATGGGTGTTCAAGTGAAGGTAGAAATCTCGAAAAGGGGAAAGTATTGTGATCTTTATTTGAGCGGAGATGACATCGGGATCTTAATAGGGAAAAGAGGCCAAACCATCAATGCTTTACAGCTCTTAACACAGCTTGTAGCAAATCGTTATTCTAATCAGTATTTAAATATTACGTTAAATCCGGAAGGGTATCGCGATCGACGCAAAGAAACATTAGAAAACTTGGCGAAAAAGCTGGCTGTTCAAGTTTCAAAAACGTCTAAAAGCGTTACTCTTGAACCGATGCCTGCACATGAACGAAAAATTATTCACCATACCTTAAAAAAACATCCTTTAGTTCGGACAGCATCTATTGAAGAAGGACCTAAACGAAGAATTGTGATTGAACCTATTTCCCGCTAAAAAGCTCCAGGCATTCCCTGGAGCTTTTTTCTATTCTTTTTTCCTTAAGAGAGTAGAATAGAATATAATTGTTATTCACATGTTGATAAGTTACAATAATGATTGCTGTTTTAAGATGGAACTGTGAATAACTTTTGTCATTTCGGTAAAGAAGTGAGCAGAATGGCAGGGTGATCTGTTTCTTCTGTTTACTTAAAAAATATGGTATGCTAAGAAGTTAGGAATATCTAACAATTTTTTGTTTTCATTTATGGAAAAGTGTAAACGATAATGAATAAGGAAAAAACATAAAAAGAACGTTGTCGTTTTAATAAATTTGCACATGTTTTTGAAAAGAGGTGAAAGAAATATGTTAGATTTTGATACAATTGCTGCGATTTCTACTCCGATGGGAGAGGGAGCGATTGCAATCGTTCGTCTCAGTGGTGATAGAGCCATTTCAATCGCTGATCATATTTTTAAAAGTCCGTCAGGGAAGAGCCTTTTAGAAGTCCCTTCACATACGATTCATTACGGGCATCTTATTGACCCAAAATCCAATCAGACAATTGAAGAGGTTATGGTTTCCCTTATGAAAGGACCTAAAACTTTTACACGAGAAGACGTCGTAGAGATTAACTGTCATGGCGGAATGGCCTCGGTCAATCGAGTGTTACAGTTAGTATTGGCCAATGGGGCACGGTTAGCGGAACCTGGTGAATTTACAAAACGGGCCTTTTTAAATGGAAGAATTGACTTATCACAGGCAGAGGCAGTAATGGACTTGATCCGAGCTAAAACGGATAAAGCCATGAACATTGCCCTCAATCAGATGGAAGGCCGTTTGTCTAACCTTGTCCGGAAGTTAAGACAGGAAATTTTAGAGACGTTAGCACACGTAGAAGTAAATATTGATTACCCGGAATATGATGATGTGGAAGAAATGACACATAGTATGCTGATTGAAAAGGCGACAAAAGTAAGGGACGAAATCGAAAAGCTTTTGCGAACCTCTCATCAAGGGAAAATTTTACGTGAAGGACTGGCAACTGTTATTGTAGGTAGACCTAATGTTGGTAAATCATCTTTGTTAAATAGTCTCGTACAAGATACAAAAGCCATTGTCACAGACATACCGGGAACGACTCGGGATGTAATTGAAGAATATGTGAATGTAAGGGGCGTACCATTACGATTAATTGATACAGCAGGAATAAGGGAAACGGAAGACATCGTTGAGCGTATTGGGGTGGAACGTTCCCGCCAATACTTAAAGCAAGCGGATTTAATTTTACTTGTTTTAAATTATCATGATGACTTAACGAGGGAAGACGAACAGTTATTCGAAGCTGTCAAAGGAATGGATTTCATTGTGATTGTCAATAAAACCGATCTTCCGCAAACAATTGATATGGAGAGAGTAAAAGAACTCGCAGGAGAACATCCGATTGTCACTACTTCTCTGTTGGAAGAGAGAGGAATCGATGAATTAGAAGAAGCGATTGCTTTGTTATTCTTTGAAGGATCGGTAGAAGCGCAAGACTTAACATACGTATCCAATACCCGTCATATCGCTCTCTTAACTCAAGCCAAACAAGCGATTGAAGAGGCGTTATCAGGAATTGAAAATGGCGTCCCCATTGATATTGTGCAAATTGACTTGACAAGAACATGGGAGTTGCTTGGCGAAATTATCGGAGAAGCAGTACATGAAAGTCTAATCGATCAGCTGTTTTCGCAATTTTGTTTAGGAAAATAAAAGGAGGTAGACTCATGGCTTATCAATATGATGCCGGTAGTTATGATGTCATTGTCATCGGTGCTGGGCATGCGGGCTGTGAAGCGGCTCTAGCTTCTGCAAGAATGGGAGCTAAAACGCTAGTTTTAACCATTAATTTAGATATGGTGGCATTTATGCCTTGTAACCCTTCAGTAGGGGGTCCCGCCAAAGGAATTGTAGTACGTGAAATCGACGCTTTAGGTGGGGAAATGGGCAAAAATATCGACAAAACCTATATCCAAATGAGAATGTTAAACACTGGAAAGGGGCCGGCAGTTCGTGCTTTACGCGCCCAAGCTGATAAACTTTTATATCAACATGAAATGAAAAAAACACTCGAAAATGAGGCAAATCTAACTCTTATGCAAGGAATGGTCGAACGCCTTGTAGTAGAAGATGGTGTATGTAAGGGGGTTATCACCCAAACGGGAGCCAAATATGAAGCAAAAACAGTTGTCATCACAACGGGAACGTTTTTGCGTGGTGAGATTATTTTAGGACAATTAAAATATTCCAGCGGTCCAAATAATCAACAGCCGTCCATTAAGTTATCCGAACATTTGCAAGAACTTGGTTTTGATTTAGTACGCTTTAAAACAGGAACGCCTCCTCGTGTAAATAGTCATACTATTGATTACAGCAAAACAGAAATCCAACCCGGAGATGACGTTCCTCGAGCATTTTCTTATGAAACAACCAAGTATATTACAGATCAACTTCCATGTTGGTTAACATATACAAGCGAGAAAACACACCAAATCATTGATGAGAATTTGCACCTTTCTCCAATGTATTCGGGCATGATCAAAGGAACGGGTCCGCGTTATTGTCCGTCTATTGAAGACAAAATTGTCCGTTTTAATGATAAACCTCGCCATCAAATTTTCTTGGAGCCGGAAGGCCGTAATACAGAAGAAGTATACGTGCAAGGACTGTCCACAAGTCTGCCGGAGGATGTTCAACGTAAAATCTTGTCTACTATTCCTGGTCTTGAAAATGTACAAATGATGCGTGCCGGTTATGCGATTGAATACGATGCCATTGTGCCTACTCAGTTATGGCCGACGTTAGAAACGAAGGTTGTCAAAAATCTTTATACAGCAGGACAAATTAACGGTACATCCGGGTATGAGGAAGCCGCAGGACAAGGATTGATGGCAGGTATCAATGCAGCATGTAATGCCATTGGAAAAGAGGAAGTGATCTTAGGCCGTTCTGATGCTTATATAGGAGTACTCATTGATGATCTGGTAACGAAAGGTACAAATGAGCCTTATCGTCTATTAACTTCTAGAGCGGAATACCGATTATTACTACGTCACGATAATGCTGATTTACGCTTGACTGATATTGGTTATAAACTAGGTCTAATCTCGGAGGAACGCTATGCTCGGTTCCAAGCGAAAAAAGAGCAAATCGAGGAGGAAAAGCAGCGACTACATTCTGTGATTATAAAACCTACTGCTGAAGTACAACAACTAATTCGCGAAGCGGGCGGAACAGAATTGAAAGACGGTATTCGTGCATTTGATTTGTTGAAACGTCCTGAAATGACCTATGAACATGTGTACCAATTAGCTCCGGCTGAAGTCGAAGTTGATAAGGAAGTAGCAGAGCAAGTAGAGATCCAAATTAAATATGAAGGCTATATTCAAAAGTCACTTCAGCAAGTAGATCGCTTGAAGAAACTTGAAGATAAGAAAATTCCGGAAAACATTGATTATGATGCAATCAATGGGTTAGCGACAGAAGCAAAACAAAAATTAAAGCAAGTTCGCCCGCTTACAGTAGCTCAGGCTTCACGTATTTCGGGTGTCAATCCAGCGGATGTTTCCATATTACTTGTATATATTGAACAAGGGCGTATCGCTAAAATTTCAGGTTAATCAATTGGGAATAACTGAGACAACGAAAGGGATTGCAAATGAATAAAGAACAATTTATGAAGCTTCTTAAAGCGAAAGGAATCGAGCTTTCTGATAAGCAGATGGAACAGTTTGATGTGTATTATGGGACATTGGTGGAATGGAACGAGAAGATGAACCTAACAGCCATCACAGATTATGAAGAAGTATTGGAGAAGCACTTTTTTGATTCCGTTTCTCCTTCATTCTTTTTTGACTTTTCAAAAGTTCAACATATATGTGATGTGGGAGCGGGAGCCGGTTTTCCGAGTATTCCTTTAAAAATTTGCTTTCCTCATTTACATGTGAGCATCGTAGATTCGCTTCAAAAACGGATCACGTTCTTATCTCATTTGGTAGATAAATTGAAGTTAGACAATGTTCATTTATATCATGACCGGGCGGAAACATTCGGCAAAAATCCATCTTATCGTGAAAGTTTTGATGTTGTAACGGCAAGAGCTGTGGCGAGAATTTCGGTTCTAAACGAGTTTTGCCTGCCGCTCGTGAAAGAAAAAGGAATGTTCATCGCCATGAAGGGGGCTTCTGCATTAGAAGAGTTAGAAGCTGGCAAAAAATCAATGAAGTTATTGGGCGGCGAACTTCAATGGGTAGAACAATTTTACCTACCACTTGAAAAAAGTGAACGTCATATTATGGGGATTAAGAAGGTACAAAAAACGCCTAAAAAATATCCCCGTAAACCGGGAACACCTTTAAAAATGCCGATTGAATAAAATGAAATTTCAATCGATGAGAGAGGTTAATGCTTTTTAGAAAGGAAGATGATACACCAATGTTTCAGGTGGAACATTGGTGTCTCCTTTTCATTTTCTTAAGATGAAAAAGCAGGAAATAAAGCAAAAACATCGAAATAATATGGTGGGATTTTCCTGAAGGTGGTGTAGGACTATGAAATCTGCTTTCTCACGCTTTTTTAATTTAAAGGAAAAAAACGAGGTAGAACCAGAGGTAGAACCAGAGGTAGAAGTATTAGAAGAGAAAGTCATCAAAGAAGAAGTGAAGCAAATACCCGTTTTGAGTATTATACCGAATCGCTATCAGCCGCGTACTGTATTTAATGAACATAAGATTCAAGAACTGGCTCTTACTATTCGAACTCACGGGATTATTCAACCAATTGTTGTAAGAGAAATAGAAGATGGTCTGTATGAGTTAATTGCCGGGGAAAGAAGATGGCGTGCGGTTCAAACACTGGAATGGAAGACTATACCGGCTATCGTCAAACAACTAGATGATACGGAAACAGCTTCAGTTGCCCTAATTGAAAATCTTCAAAGAGAAGAATTAACCGCAATTGAAGAAGCAATCGCTTATGCCAAATTAATTGAACTACATAATTTAACCCAAGAAGCACTCGCGCAACGATTAGGTAAAGGGCAATCTACCGTTGCCAATAAGCTCCGTTTGTTGAAATTACCTGAGCCGATTCAAGAGTCAATTAAACAAAAACAAATTACAGAACGACATGCTCGTGCCCTGATTCCTTTAAAGAGTGAAGAAAAGCAGCTAGTGATTTTACAGGAGATTCTTGAAAAACAACTTAATGTAAAGCAAACAGAGGAAAGGGTAGCAAGGCTGTTAGAAGAGCAGGTCGTAAAACCTAGACCAAAGAGAAAGTCACTTAGTAAAGATGCAAGGATTGCCCTTAACACTATCCGTCAATCGTTATCAATGGTAACGGACAGCGGTATTTCAGTGGATTCTTTAGAAGAAGAATTCGAAGATTACTACCAAATTACAATTAAAGTTCCTAAAAAATCATAGTATACAGTTTTGTCCTCATCTGAAAATATGGTGAGGTTTTTTATAATAAGACAAAAAATTCTAAAAATTCATGATAAAATAGAGAGAAGTAGATTTCATGTAAAATGAGGGTGGGTGACACCGTGGGTAAAATCATCGCTATTGCCAATCAAAAAGGTGGAGTTGGAAAAACTACCACGGCGGTTAACTTAGGGGCATGTTTAGCTTATCAAGGAAAAAAGGTATTATTAGTGGATGCTGATCCTCAAGGGAACGCTACAAGCGGTGTAGGGATTTCTAAATCGGATGTGGATTTTTGTATTTATAATGTCATTGTAGAAGATATCGATACAAAAGAGGTGATATACCCGACTTCTGTAGAAGGATTAGGAATTATTCCTGCCACCATTCAGTTGGCAGGAGCGGAAATTGAATTGGTATCAACCATGTCTCGAGAAGTGCGTTTAAAACGAGCATTAGAGATTGTAAAGGATCAATTCGATTATATTGTTATAGATTGTCCTCCATCTCTAGGGTTATTGACTATTAATGCTTTAACGGCTTCGGACTCTGTACTTATTCCTGTACAGTGTGAATATTACGCTTTAGAGGGATTAAGCCAGCTGCTTAATACGATTCGTCTTGTTCAAAAACATTTGAATTCCAACTTGCGCATTGAAGGTGTATTATTAACTATGTTAGATGCGAGAACCAATTTGGGTCTGCAAGTCATCCAGGAAGTGAAGAAGTATTTTCAAGATCGGGTGTATCAAACGATTATTCCGAGAAATGTTCGTTTGAGTGAAGCACCTAGCCATGGAGAACCTGTTATTTTATATGATCCAAAATCTCGTGGAGCTGAAGTTTATACGGAGCTTGCAAAGGAAGTGATGTATAGTGGCGAAAGGATTAGGGAAGGGAATTAATGCTTTATTTGCAGGATTAGAATTACAAACAGAAGAACCTGTTCGAGAGATAGATATTCGAGAGTTAAGACCTAATCCATATCAACCTCGTAAAATTTTCAACCAAGAAGCAATCGAAGAATTAAAACAATCCATTCTCCAACATGGTATTTTACAGCCAATCGTTGTAAGAAAAAGTATTAAAGGCTATGAAATTGTAGTAGGAGAAAGAAGATTTCGCGCAGCAAAAGAAGCGAAATTAAAAACCGTTCCAATTATCGTCAGGGATCTATCAGAGAAGCAAATGATGGAGCTTGCTTTATTGGAGAATTTACAAAGAGAAGACTTAACACCTATTGAGGAAGCTCTTGCTTATCAAATGCTGATTAAACAGTTAAATATTACACAAGAGCAGCTTGCTGCCCGTCTGGGAAAAAGTCGGCCTCATATTGCCAATCATTTGCGCTTGTTGAATCTTCCTGAATCCATTCAACAATTAATCTCCAAGAGTCAATTATCTATGGGGCATGGACGTGCTCTACTCAGCCTAAAGGACAAAGAGGGTCTCACATCAGTGGCCCAAAAAGCATTAAAAGAAGGATGGAATGTTCGTCAACTAGAGCAGCATATTGCCCAGTTGAATCATCATGTTCCACGTGAAACAAAGAACAAGCAAGAAAAAGATATATTCATTAAGGAAACGGAATCTGTTTTACGTGAAAGTTTTGGAACATCCGTGACGATTAAACAAAGCAAAACAAAAGGGAAAATTGAAATTGAATTTTTCTCTAAAGAAGATTTAGAACGATTGTTGGATTTATTTCAAGCAATCCCTTCCAAACATGAATAATCTCTAAAATCTCTTTACAATTTAGTGAAGAGATTTTTTTATGCTTTGTACTTTCCTAAACGATAAAACAAAGGAGGGGTCTTCTCCTCTTTTGGGAAAAGTTGTCCGGCTTGTATGATACTTTCAGCAATTAAGTCGGCCATCTTCATGACTAAATAAAGACGAGTATTTTGAAGAACAAAAAACTCCATAAACCCGCTTACATTGACAATTCCCGTCATATGAATGTCTCCTACAGGGGGCAAATCTTTATTCACACCAGCTCCAGGCTTAACCGGCCCCATTCCGATGGAAACTGTTCCAATGTTTTTCATTTTCCCTAAACAGGCATCAATACCAATCACAAAAGGGTTTTGATGAAAACGGTAAATCTGCTTTAAAGTATCTTTTAAATTCACTGCATGAATAGGTTCTTCTAATGTCCCATATACATGAAAAGGGGAAATGTTTCGTTCTGAAAGTTTTGTACCTACTAAGGGTCCCAGAGAATCACCGGTTGAACGGTCTGTACCGATGCAAACGATGACGATTGGTCTATGAACAGAAGATGGTAGTAATGATATCAAGTGTCGGCTTAATAGCTGGGAAGCTTGTTCGCTATCAAGGGATACCCTTATGTTTTGTTTTTGGTTGTCTAAAAGAGAAGATTTTAGATTCATAGAGTTCACCTCTTTTACATAGTAGTAACAGTATACGAAGAAGAGACATTTTCTATACACACTTATTGGAAAAACTTTACCCCAACTAAATCTTTCGGGTAATGCCTTTGTTTTTTCTAAGCAATTAAGAAAGGTTTTTCTATTAGTTAAAAAAATTGGAGGGGCTAAGATGTGGCGGTCGGGTTTAAAGTGGATGTTTTTAATCATGGGGACGATGATTGGAGCCGGATATGCTTCAGGGAGAGAGTTATGGCAATTTTTTGGGGAAGAGAGCGGACTAGCCATTTTATTATTTACTATCATCTTTTCCGTAGCTTGCTATGTCATTATGATGATCAGCTATGAGCAAAAAACACAACATTTTCAGCCTGTCTTACGGGTCCTTATAGGGGAAAAATGGTCTTTTCTTTACGATATCCTCATTCTTTTCTATTTGTTTACTACCACAGTCGTGATGATTGCAGGGGGAGGAGCTACGTTGCAAACTTTTCATATTCCTTATAGTTTCGGGATCACTGTTTTTTCAGCTTTAGTAGCATTAATCTTTGTAAAAGGAATAAAAGGAATGATACAAGTAAATTCCATTGTGATTCCCTTTTTAATTATGGGACTTATTTCGATTTTAATCATTTTCATGTTTCAAAATGGAAAGCCCTGGGCTTTGCAATGGACTTCGCAGGCAAACTGGCCGGCAGCTTTTACTTTCACAGCTTTGAACATTCTGCCGCTTGTAGCAGTAATTGCTGCAATTGGAAGAGAAATTAAAAGCAAAAGAGAAATCAAAATTGCCAGCATTGGAAGTGGAGTCTTGCTTGGACTAATTTCGTTTATTTATAACGAATCATTGATGCAAGTAGCCCGTGAGCTGCCTTTATATGAAATTCCTCTTTTTGCCATCTTGAAATATTTTCCTTACACAATGTTGATTATGATGACTTGTTTATTGCTAATTGCGATTTACACTACAGCTATTTCGGGAGTGTTGGGGATTGTTACAAGAATCAATTATCTGCAGTATCGACTCCCTCTCTGGCTGATGGCTTGCCTCCTTCTACTGCTGATGATTCCATTCACATATATTGGTTTTTCCAAGCTGATTGCCATATTATATCCTATTTATGGATTATTAAATCTATATTTGCTGACAGCCATCCTTCTTTATCCTTTTGTGAATCGCTACAAATGACAATCAAAACTTGTTAAAATGAAAAAGCAAGTTTGATTATGGGTGAAAAAAGGATGGTAAAGAATAGTGTGGTCATTATCGAAAGTATGGGACTCAATGGTGAATTATCTATCAAATGAGCAATTTTGGACACAAGTGGGCGAAAGCATTGTGAAAATCATTTTGATCTTAGTGTTGGCGACTTTTTTTATCAAGCTTGGAAAAGTTGCACTTCATAAGGTTTTTGAAGTAAGGAAAAAAAGTCCGATTCGGATTTCAGAACGTCGGGAAGCAACGCTCATGAAATTACTGCAAAATGTTTTAACATATGTAGTTTATTTCGTAGCATTTATGATGATTCTTGAGGCGATGACGATAGATGTTAAGGCCTTGCTTGCAGGGGCGGGAATTGTGGGACTTGCTGTTGGATTTGGAGCCCAAAATCTAGTGCGCGACATTATTACAGGGTTCTTTATTATTTTTGAGGACCAGTTTTCAGTCGGTGACTATGTACGGGTTGGCGCTTTTGAGGGAACAGTTGAAGAAATCGGTCTTCGCACCACCAAGATAAAAAGTTGGACAGGTGAATTGAATATCCTGCCAAACGGGAGTATTGTAGAGGTGACGAACTTTTCCATTCATAATAGTATAGCTTTCGTTGATGTAAGCATCGCTTATGAAGAGGATATTACAAAAGCAGAACAAATCATTGATGAATTACTGCAGGAATTACCAGATAGATATGAAGACATGGTGAAACCTCCGGAATTATTAGGAGTGCAAAATGTAGTAGGGACCGAAGTCGTCATGCGCATTGTCAGTGAAGTGAAACCGATGAAACAGTGGAATATTGCGAGGATGATTCGAAAAGAAGTAAAGGCAAGGCTGGATCAACATGGAATTGAAATTCCTTTCCCTCGTATGGTGATGTATAACGGCACAAGGGAAAAATCCTCGAAAAAGGAGAATATACAACGTTCCGAGTGAGGAATAAAATGAAACTTCACTTGATAGGAATCATCCCCTAACGAGTGTTAGTTGAGTTAATGGGGCTCTTACGGGCAGTTTTATCCTCAATTAGCTTTGCTTGAAGCAAAAGGCTTATTGCTCATTAGAGCGGGATAAATAACAGGAAAGGAGTTAAATTATGGCGAATAAAGAATTTGGACTATTTGATGTGGTAGAAATGAAAAAACCGCATCCGTGTGGAGTAAATCGCTGGAAAATCATTCGGATGGGCATGGATGTACGAATTAAATGTGAAGGTTGTACACATAGCGTCATGTTGCCAAGGAGAGAGTTTGAGCGAAAAATGAAAAAGGTGTTAGTGAAGCATGAGGAATAAACTCATGCTTTTTTTCTTATCATGTTTTATACTAAAAAACAAAATAAAGAAAGTTAAGAAAAATAGAGGTGGAGAAGATTGGCTGAGCAGTTTACATCAGCTTGCCCTTTAAATTGTTGGGATAGCTGCGGTTTTTATGTAACAGTTGAAGATGGAAAAGTGAAGAAAGTAGAGGGGGATTCTAATCACCCTATTACACAAGGGAAAATATGCAGCAGGGGCCGAATGTTAGAAACGAAGACAAATTCGAAGGAACGCCTTCTTTATCCTTTAAAGAGAATAAATGGGAAATTTATTGAAATCTCATGGAATCAGGCATTAGATGAAATTTCTCAAAAATTAAAAGAGATTAAGGACCAATATGGAACGACAGCTGTGTTGCATAGTCATGATTATGCAAATAATGGATTGCTGAAAAACTTAGATAAGCGTTTTTTTAACTGTTACGGGGGTGTAACAGAACTGGTAGGAAGCATCTGTTGGGGAGCTGGAATTGAAGCTCAAACATGGGATTTTGGACAATCATACAGCCACACTCCTGAGGATATTTACTATAGCAAACACATTGTGATTTGGGGGAGAAACGTAGCCCGAACAAACATGCACTTATTCCAGCATTTGCAGGAAGCTAAAAAAAGAGGGGCCACCATTACAGTAATTGATCCTATTTTTAATGCAACAGCTAAAATTGCTCATCAATATATATCGGTTAAACCTGGTATGGATGGACTATTTGCGTTAGGGATTGCAAAGGAGATCGTGGCACTTGGATTAGAAGATAAAAAATTTATTCAGCTTTATACGCATGGATATGAAGATTTTCTTCAACTGCTCAACCAAACGAGCTGGGAAGAAATTATAGAGATCACGGAAGTAAAAAGAGAAACGTTTACGAAGCTGGCTCATATTTATACAAGTGGTCCAACGACCACATATCTTGGATTAGGAATGCAGCGTTATGAAAACGGAGGGAATACGATTCGCTTAATTGACGCGTTGATTGCCATTAGCGGGAACGTAGGCGTTCAGGGCGGGGGAGCGAATTTTGGTAATGTCCAGGTGGGTCAAAGTTTTGATATTTCGGCCTTAGCTTTACCTGAACAGAAAACAGCTCATCGCACATTCTCTATGATGAAACAAGCAGAGGGGATTTTAACAGCTAAAGATCCAGAAATTAAAATGATCATGGTCACCTGTGGAAATCCGCTTAGCCAGGTTCCTGACACCAACATGGTCCGTAAAGCTTTTCAATCAACGGAAACGGTGGTAGTAATCGATCACTTTATGACAGATACGGCGCAAGAGGCCGATTATGTCCTTCCTACTACGACTGTCTTTGAGGAAACAGATATTTATTATTCTTCTATGTACCATGCTTATATGAACTATGGTCAAGCTATTGTGTCTCCTCCTGGAGAAGCTAAATCCGATCTTTGGATTTGGACGGAGCTGGCAAAGCGTTTAGGATTTGGTCATTATTTTGATCATTCTGTAGATGAATTCTTAAAAATGGGCTTAGGAAAGCTAGAGGCAAAAGGATATACACTAGAGCGTTTAAAAGAGCAAAAACATCTTTTATTACCCGTTCAAGAGGTCCCCTGGAAAGAGAAACGTTTTAAGACTCCAACTGGTAAATATGAATTTACTTCTTTGGCAGCTGAGAAAAAAGGATTGGATGGGAAACTAAAAAAATTATTTCCCAAGGAATCATATGCAAACAATCCCGCCTTAGCAAAAAAATACCCATACAATCTGCTCTCCATTCATCCGATGAGATCCAACCACTCTCAACACTATCCGTTAATCGATAACCTGCAATCGATTAAGATAGAAGTATCGGAGGATATAGCAAGAGAAAAAGGGTTGAAGGAGAATGAACAAGTACGTGTTTTTAATGAACGCGGGGAAATTGAGGGAATTCTAAAAATCCTAAAAAAGGCACATGGAAAAACCATTAATATTGATGAAGGACAATGGAGGAAATTCGGGGGAAGCGTCAATATGCTGACATCGAATGAGGAATCCGATAATAAGCTTGGCAGTATTTTATATGATTGTTTGGTGGATATTGAAAAAGTATTTAAGGAATGAATTTTCTGTAACGGGATTGTAGCTTGTTTTTTTAAGCATGACTCACTATAATTGTGAAAGACTATTTTGTTTTCGGTTGAAAAAAGAGGAGTGGAATAAAGATGGCGTTAACAGCAGGTATCGTTGGTCTTCCAAATGTAGGGAAATCAACGTTGTTTAATGCAATTACACAAGCAGGAGCAGAATCGGCAAACTATCCATTCTGTACCATTGACCCAAATGTAGGGATTGTTGAGGTACCAGATCATCGTTTACAAAAACTAACGGAGTTGGTTAAACCTAAAAAGACGGTGCCAACAACTTTTGAATTTACGGATATCGCGGGTATTGTAAAAGGAGCAAGCAAAGGTGAAGGGTTGGGAAATAAATTCTTGTCTCACATTCGCCAGGTAGATGCCATCTGTCATGTGGTTCGTTGCTTTGCCGATGAAAATATTACCCATGTAGCTGGGAAGGTAGATCCGATTTCGGATATTGAAACAATCAATTTAGAGCTTATTTTAGCCGATATGGAAAGCGTTGATAAACGATTAGATCGCGTGGCGAAATTGGCGAAGCAAAAAGACAAAGATGCCATGTATGAACATGAAGTATTAGTGAAGTTAAAAGAAGCATTTGAACAAGAAAAACCGGCTCGTGCCGTTGAATTTACAGAAGAACAAATGAAAATTGTAAAAGGTCTTCATTTGTTAACAATCAAACCGGTTCTTTATGTGGCAAACGTAGGGGAAGATGAAGTGGCAGATCCTTCTGAAAACCCTTATGTTCAACAGGTAAGAGAATTTGCTGCTGGAGAAAATGCGGAAGTGATTGTAGTTTGTGCAAAAATTGAATCAGAAATTGCAGAGCTTGAAGGAGAAGAAAAAGAAATGTTTCTTCAAGAACTAGGAATTGAAGAGTCCGGATTAGATCAATTAATTCGCGCAGCCTACAGCTTACTAGGATTAGCTACGTACTTTACAGCTGGTGAGCAAGAAGTGCGCGCCTGGACATTCCGTAAAGGGATGAAGGCACCACAATGTGCAGGTATTATCCATACTGACTTCGAACGTGGATTCATTCGTGCGGAAACTGTAGCCTATGAGGACCTATTGGCAGCCGGCACAATGACAGCAGCGAGAGAAGCAGGAAAAGTACGTCTTGAAGGTAAAGATTACATCGTTCAAGATGGAGATGTTATGCATTTTAGATTCAACGTTTAATTTGATGGAAAGGGTCCGCTTCCCGTCAAATTAACGAAAGCATCGTTTATGCTTATTTGGCGAAAAAACAGTGAATGAGTGAAACGATGCTTTCTTTTTTATGAATAAAAAGTATATAAGTCAACAGTTGATATTGATTACGATAAATATTTGTGCTATAATCTACTATCGTGAGTAATAATTATATTGCTCCTTGCCCTAATGACAGGGCCGTTTAGACCAAAAGGAGGTGACAGTGATGAGAAAGTACGAAATTATGTATATCATCCGTCCAAACATTGAAGATGAGAGTAAAAAAGCATTAGTTGAGCGTTTCAACGGCATTTTAACTGACAATGGCGCGGAAATCGTAAACGTAAAAGAGTGGGGCAAACGCCGCTTAGCTTATGAAATCAACGACTTCCGTGACGGTTACTACATGCTTCTTAATGTTGCAGCTGAAGCGGCAGCGGTTCAAGAGTTTGATCGTCTTGCAAAAATCAGTGAAGACATTATCCGTCATATCGTAGTAAAAGATGAAAAATAATAATCATTTAAGATAAATTTTTGTAAATCCTTAAGGAGTGGTTCTGATGATGAATCGCGTAATTCTCGTGGGACGTCTAACGAAAGATCCAGAATTACGTTACACCCCAAATGGAGTAGCGGTAGCAACTTTCACGTTAGCAGTGAATCGCGCATTTACAAATCAGCAAGGTGAACGTGAAGCAGATTTTATCAACTGTGTGGTATGGCGTCGTCCTGCTGAAAATGTCGCTAACTTTTTGAAAAAAGGAAGTCTGGCTGGAGTGGATGGTCGTCTTCAGACTAGAAACTATGAAGGTCAAGACGGCAGACGTGTATATGTAACAGAAGTGCTGGCTGAAAGTGTTCAGTTCTTAGAGCCGAAAAGCAGCGGCGGCGGTAACTTCGGAGGCCAAAGCGGCTTTGCTGGAGGTTCTGGACAAGGGTCCCCATTTGGTCAAGATCAGAACCGTAATTCTCAAAAATCGGGATACACACGAGTTGATGATGATCCATTCGCAAATGATAGTGAAACGATCGACATCTCGGATGATGATCTTCCATTCTAAAATAGAATGAATCAACTTTCGTACATGTTCGGATATCCAAAAAAAGAAGGGAGGAAATTTCAATGGCAGGAGGAGGACGTAAAGGCGGACGTAACAGACGTCGTAAAGTTTGTTACTTCACAGCTAACGGCATCACTCACATCGACTACAAAGATGTAGATATGCTTAAAAAATTCGTTTCAGAACGCGGTAAAATTTTACCTCGTCGTGTGACTGGCACAAGCGCAAAATACCAACGTAAATTAACGATTGCTATCAAACGCGCTCGTCAAATGGCATTACTTCCATATGTTTCAGGTGAATAATAAATAAGGTAAAAAGAGACAGTAAGAATGTTCTTACTGTCTCTTTTTCATAATCGAACTAGATTTCTAATGTTTGCGTATGATGTGCCAAACCGATAAAATAGAAAATAGTTCGATTGTAGTATGAGGTGAAAGTGTGAAAAATACTCGTTATTTAACAGAAGGAGCAGTATTGCTGGCCCTATTTGCTGTCATGTTATTTGTATCCTTATATATACCGTTAATAGGGGCCATCTTTTCCCTCTTATTGGCGGTTCCTTTTTTAATCTTTACAGCACGTCATGGTTGGAAAAAAGCTTTCCTGTTTCTTATAGGCTCCCTTTTCTTAACCGGTTTGTTTGGAACTATCATGCTGCTTCCTATAACATTTGCTTTTGGATCAAGTGGAATTGTCATGGGGCAGCTGTATACCCAGCAAAAAAATCGCTATATCGTTCTGCTGGGGGGAACGGTTGTTTTTAGTGTAAATTTAGTTTTACTATTTGTCATCACGAGTGTTTTTGCTAATATAAATATGCTAAATGAGCTTCAAATTGCTTTTGAAAAATCACTGAAAACATCGCAGGAGATGCTTGATTCTTTAGGACAATCACCAAACGAACAAGCATTAAAACAGTTTGAGGCAGCATTGAAGACTATTCCTTACCTATTACCCTCTGTTCTTGCCATGTCTGGTTTTGTTCTAGCTTTCATCACAAAATGGATAGCTACTCCAATATTAAGGAAACTAGGTTATAGGATCGAAAAGTTTCCGCCGTTGCGAGAATTTAAACTGCCTAAAAGTATCCTTTGGTATTATTTGTTAGTGATGATTGTCTCCTTTGTTAGGATGGAGCAAGGGTCTTTTCTATATATTGCGGTACTAAATTTAGCAACCATCCTGCAATTGCTGATTGTTGCTCAGGGCTATTCGCTTGTTTTTTATTATTTCCATAACAAGTCATTTGGGAAATGGCTCTCTATTTTGGTTGTAATTATCACTTTATCTCAACCATTTCTTCTTCAATTTATCCGCATCTTAGGTATAATTGATTTAGGGTTTGATTTAAGAAACCAAAGAAAAAGTAAATAACGTTATGTTGAACTTAAAGATTGGGAGCTGAAATGGATGCCTGTCTTTGATAAAAAGAACATCATTCGCCTTCCCTTTTACTTGCTATATAGCCTTGCCCTTATCTTTTTGGGGATGATTACTTATCATCAATGGCTGATAGGGGCGATTGGATTTGTTTTCTTGCTGGTGGTACTCGTAATTTTCATTAAAGTAGAGCGAATGATGTTTGATGAATTTGAGTCATATATTTCCATGCTTTCTCATCGGCTAAAGAAAGTCGGTAAAGAGGCTTTAATGGAAATGCCCATTGGAATCATGTTGTTTAATGATGAATATCAAATTGAATGGACAAATCCGTTTCTTGCTTCATGTTTTAATGAAGATACCCTTGTGGGGAGGTCTTTATACGATGTGGCAGAGAGTATCATTCCATTAATCAAACAAGAAGTAGAAACAGAAGTACTCACTTTAAACGAACGAAAGTTTAAAGTGGTGATCAAACGTGAGGAACGGTTGCTATACTTTTTTGATGTAACTGAACAAACGGAAATTGAAAAGTTATATGAAGAGGAAAAGACGGTATTAGGTATTATCTTTTTAGATAATTATGATGAAGTCACTCAAACATTGGATGATCAAGTTAAAAGTAATTTAAACAATCAAGTGACATCCATGATCAATCAATGGGCAAATGAAAGTGGCATTTTCATTAAGAGAACCTCTTCTGAGCGTTTTTTAGTCGTATTGAATGAGCAAATTTTAGTTAATCTTGAAAAAAGCAAATTTTCCATTTTAGATGAGGTAAGGGAAAAGACGGCGAAACAAAATATTCCACTTACGTTAAGTATTGGTATCGGATTAGGGGCTCCTACTCTACCAGAATTGGGTGTACTTGCTCAATCAAGCCTGGACTTAGCGCTGGGCCGAGGCGGCGACCAGGTGGCCATTAAGCAGCCGAACGGAAAGGTGAAGTTTTACGGCGGGAAAACCAATCCTATGGAAAAAAGAACGCGGGTACGCGCCCGTGTCATCTCCCATGCGTTGAAAGAATTGATAAACGAAAGCGGAAAGGTCATTATTATGGGTCATAAATATCCTGATATGGACGCAGTCGGCTCAGCTATTGGCATTTTAAAAGTAGCACAGGTGAATCAAAAAGAGGGCTTCATCGTTCTGGATCAAGGCCAAACGGATTCAGGTGTTCAAAGACTTTTAGAAGAAATTAAAAAACATCCGGATCTTTGGTCCCGCTTCATTACACCTGAAGAAGCACTCAACATTGCGACAGAGGATACATTGTTAGTCGTAGTGGACACCCATAAACCATCTCTTGTCATTGAAGAAAAACTCTTAAACAAAATAGAGAATGTTGTAGTCATCGATCATCACCGTCGGGGTGAAGATTTTATCGATGATCCTCTTCTTGTCTATATGGAACCATATGCTTCTTCTACAGCAGAGCTGGTAACAGAATTACTTGAATATCAGCCAAAACGTTTTAAAATTGAAATGTTAGAATCTACAGCATTACTTGCCGGAATTATCGTTGATACGAAAAGCTTTACTTTAAGGACAGGCTCGCGTACCTTCGATGCAGCTTCCTTTTTAAGATCACATGGGGCAGATACCGTCCTTGTACAAAAGTTTTTAAAGGAAGATATGGGCCAATATGTAAAACGCGCTCAACTGATTAAAAACGCCGAGATTTACAAAGCGGGCATTGCGATATCGAAAGGAACAGAGGAAGAGACATTCGATCAAGTGCTAATTGCCCAGGCTGCAGATACATTGCTCTCGATTAATGGAGTGATTGCTTCATTTGTCATTTCAAAACGGAAAGATCAACTCGTGGGGATAAGTGCCCGATCACTTGGTGACATCAATGTTCAAGTAATTATGGAAGGGTTACAGGGTGGGGGACATTTAACGAATGCAGCCACTCAGCTGCAAAACATCACACTTGATGAAGCGGAACAAAGGTTAAAACAAGTGATCGACGAGTATCTAGAGGGAGGAAAAAAAGAATGAAAGTTATCTTCTTACAGGATGTAAAAGGAAGAGGAAAAAAAGGTGAAGTAAAAAATGTAGCCGATGGTTACGCGCAAAATTTTTTGATTAAGCAAGGATTAGCGATTGAAGCTAATAATGCTAACTTAAAAGCATTAGAAGCTCAAAAGAATAAAGAGAAGAAAAACGCAGCTGAAGATTTGGCGAAATCAAAAGGGTTAAAAGAAGCTCTAGAAAAATTAACAGTTGAATTAAAAGCAAAGGCTGGAGAAGGCGGCCGTTTATTTGGCTCGATTACAAGCAAGCAAATTGCGGAAGCTTTACAAAAAAACCATAACATCAAAATAGATAAACGTAAAATTGAAATGGAAGATGCGATTCGTGCTCTCGGTTATACGAATGTTCCGATAAAATTGCATCCAGAAGTGACGGCTACTTTAAAAGTACATGTTTCAGAACAATAATCTCAATGAATAGAAAAGGGGCGATTGAATATGAGTGATCTTTTTGCTGACCGCCTTCCGCCCCAAAACATTGAGGCCGAACAAGCCGTTTTAGGGGCTATCTTTTTAGAGCCATCTTCTCTAACATTGGCTTCAGAGCTGTTAATTCCGGAAGATTTCTATCGTGCAGCCCATCAAAAGATTTTTAACTGCATGTTGAATCTTTCTGATCGAGGGGAACCAATCGATTTAGTAACGGTAACAGCCGATTTAGCTGATCAAAAGATATTGGAAGAAGTGGGCGGTGTTTCGTATTTAAGTGATTTAGCCAATTCAGTTCCAACTGCGGCTAACGTAGAGTATTATGCGAAAATCGTGGAAGAAAAATCAATTTTACGTCGATTGATTCGTACAGCTACCCATATCGCTTCTGAAGGGTATGCACGTGAAGAAGACGTTAACGGGTTATTAAATGAAGCGGAAAAGAGTATTTTGGAAGTTGCCCAGCGAAAAAATACGGGTGCTTTTCAAAATATTAAAGATGTCTTAGTTCAAACGTATGATAATATCGAATTGCTTCATAACCGAAAAGGTGATATCACCGGTATTCCTACAGGATTTGCAGAGCTGGATCGAATGACAGCCGGGTTCCAACGGAATGATTTAATTATCGTAGCAGCCCGTCCTTCAGTTGGGAAAACAGCTTTTGCATTAAATATTGCCCAAAACGTAGCGACCAAAACAGATGAGAATGTAGCTATCTTCAGTTTGGAGATGGGGGCAGACCAACTTGTCATGAGGATGCTTTGTGCAGAAGGGAATATTAATGCTCAAAACTTGAGAACTGGTACGTTAACTCCTGAGGATTGGGGAAAGCTTACGATGGCGATGGGCTCACTCTCTAATGCGGGTATTTTTATTGATGATACACCGGGTATACGCGTTAGTGAAATTCGCGCTAAATGCCGCCGTCTTAAGCAAGAAAGTGGGCTAGGCATGATCTTAATCGATTACTTGCAGCTCATCCAGGGAAGCGGCCGTGGAGGCGGAGAAAACCGTCAACAAGAAGTTTCGGAAATTTCCCGTTCCTTAAAAGCATTAGCCCGTGAGCTGAAAGTTCCCGTTATTGCACTTTCCCAGCTTTCACGTGGGGTAGAACAGCGGCAAGATAAACGACCAATGATGTCTGACATTCGTGAATCAGGAAGTATTGAGCAGGATGCAGATATTGTTGCATTCTTGTATCGTGATGACTATTATGATAGAGAAACAGAAAACAAGAACATTATTGAAATTATTATAGCCAAGCAGCGTAACGGTCCTGTAGGTACTGTTCAATTGGCTTTTGTAAAAGAATATAATAAATTCGTGAATCTAGAGCGGCGTTTTGATGAATCAAGCATTCCTCCAGGCGCGTAAACAAAAAACATCTCTTTTTTAAGAGGTGTTTTTTTATGGGTGTGACGGTTAAAATATGTCCATATAACGAACGTATTGATAGATATATAGATTAATTGTTCGGATTTAATTGACTTTACTACACCAAATTGATACACTTATTTACGTCAAATGAAGTTATAGAAAAGTTGTGCTTATTAAGCGGAGGTGCTCGAATATGTCATCTGTTGTTGTTGTAGGGACACAATGGGGAGATGAAGGAAAAGGAAAAATTACCGACTTCCTTTCTGAAAATGCAGAAGTGATTGCGCGTTATCAAGGTGGTAACAATGCAGGTCACACCATTAAATTTAATGGTGAAACATATAAACTACACTTAATTCCATCTGGTATTTTTTATAAAGATAAAATTTGTATTATCGGGAATGGCATGGTTGTAGATCCAAAAGCGCTTGTCCAAGAAATAAAGGGCTTACATGAACGTGGAGTAACAACTGATAATTTACGCATCAGTAATCGCGCACATGTCATTTTGCCATACCATTTAAAATTAGACGAAGCGGAAGAGGCAAGTAAAGGCGATAACAAAATCGGTACGACGAAAAAAGGAATCGGACCTGCTTACGTAGACAAAGCAGGTCGCGTTGGAATCCGCATAGCTGATTTGTTAGATCGTGAAGTGTTTGAAGAAAAACTTAAACTTAACTTAGAACAAAAGAATCGTCTATTTGAAAAAATATATGAAGTTGAAGGGTTTAAAGTAGAAGATATTTTAGACGAGTATTATGAATATGGGCAGCAAATTGCTCAATACGTATGTGATACTTCAGTTGTTTTAAACGACGCATTAGACGAAAACAAACGCGTTTTATTCGAAGGTGCTCAAGGCGTCATGCTTGATATTGATCAAGGAACATATCCGTTTGTAACATCTTCTAACCCGGTGGCCGGTGGTGTTACGATTGGCACGGGTGTGGGGCCAACCAAAATCAAACACGTTGTGGGTGTATCGAAAGCTTACACATCCCGCGTGGGTGATGGTCCGTTCCCGACAGAATTACACGATGAAATTGGTCATCAAATTCGTGAAGTGGGTCGTGAATATGGTACAACTACAGGACGTCCACGCCGTGTTGGCTGGTTCGACAGTGTAGTTGTTCGTCATGCTCGCCGTGTAAGCGGGTTGACAGACTTATGCCTAAACTCTATAGATGTCTTAACTGGTATTGAAACATTAAAGATCTGTGTAGCGTATCGTTACAAAGGTGAAACCATTGATGAATATCCGGCAAGCTTAAAAGTATTATCAGAATGTGAGCCGGTGTATGAAGAGCTTCCAGGCTGGACAGAAGACATTACAGGAGTGAAGACGTTAGATGAACTGCCTGCCAATGCTCGTCGTTATGTGGAGCGTGTGTCCGAATTAACAGGTATTCCGCTTTGTACATTCTCTGTTGGTCCAGACCGTACTCAAACGAACATTATTCGCAGCTTATACAACCAATAAAAAGTGTGGTATTTACCAAATGTCTGAAGTGAATTCTTTATTTTCCTAGTTGGCTCAATAAAGGAGATGACTTAAGTCGTCTCCTTTTATCTTGGAATTATAGTGGAAGGTGCATTCTCTAATTTTGGAGGTAATTCATATAATCATCAGTAATAGAAAAAAATATAATTTCTTTTAAAAAACTATTGTATCTTTTTTGATTAGGTGTTATTATTAGTAACGTCGCTGATGAAATACGAGCCATTAGCTCAGTCGGTAGAGCATCTGACTTTTAATCAGAGGGTCGAAGGTTCGAGTCCTTCATGGCTCACTTGTATAGATTATGCCAATTATGGCCCGTTGGTCAAGTGGTTAAGACACCGCCCTTTCACGGCGGTAACACGGGTTCGAATCCCGTACGGGTCATATCCATTAATTTAATAAGGAATCAGAAAGATTTGGTCCCGTGGTGTAGCGGTTAACATGCCTGCCTGTCACGCAGGAGATCGCGGGTTCGATTCCCGTCGGGACCGCCATTATTAAGAAAAGTGTAGCAAGTTCGTTCATGTTCATAGTGAAATTACCGTAGAACATAGCTTGCAGAACTAGACAATGAAGAAAAGCGGAGAAAGCCACAATACGGCTCGGTAGCTCAGTCGGTAGAGCAAAGGACTGAAAATCCTTGTGTCGGCGGTTCGATTCCGTCCCGAGCCATCATAAAAAAGCATGATACTTGTATCATGCTTTTTTATTTTACTTAAACAAGAGAGAAGAAGAGTTTTCTCCTCTTTTCGTTAGACTTTTTTAAAAAGGAACATTATAGTTAAGATACACCTCTAGCAAAGCTAGAGGTTTTCATCTAATAGGTAGAATTTCATATTTAAAATGAAGGAATAGTGAAGTATGACGTTTAAGAGCGGATTAAGTATAATAAGAAAGTACATTTGAAAAAATGATGGATAGTTATAAAATAAATAAGAAATCCATCGATTAAAAATAAGGACTTTCAACTGATAAAGAAGGAGAAAGATGGTTATGGATAAACGTATTTTAGTTGTAGATGATGAAAAGCCAATTGCTGATATCCTAAAGTTTAATCTACAAAAAGAAGGATATGAAGTTTTTTGTGCCTATGATGGCGTGGAAGCTCTAGAAAAAGTAGAAGAAGTGCAACCTGAACTCATTCTACTAGATATTATGCTTCCCCAAAAAGACGGAATGGAAGTATGTCGGGAAGTTCGTAAAAAATATGATATGCCTATCATTATGCTAACAGCTAAGGATTCTGAAATCGATAAGGTTTTGGGGTTAGAGTTGGGAGCAGATGATTATGTAACAAAGCCATTTAGTACAAGAGAAATACTAGCGCGTGTAAAAGCCAATCTAAGACGTCACCAGCAAACACCGGCTGCACCGGAAGAAAATGAAACCAATGAGATTCAAATTAGCTCACTGGTTATCCATCCAGATGCTTATATTGTTTCCAAACGCGGGGAAACCATTGAGTTGACTCATCGTGAATTTGAATTGCTTCATTATTTAGCTAAGCATATCGGTCAAGTGATGACTCGCGAGCATTTACTTCAAACGGTATGGGGATATGATTATTTCGGAGATGTACGTACAGTGGATGTAACAGTTAGAAGACTTCGTGAAAAAATCGAGGATAACCCGAGTCACCCTACATGGATTGTAACAAGAAGAGGGGTAGGCTATTATTTGCGTAATCCTGAGCAGGAGTAGGAATGATGAAGAAAGTACGCTTTTATCAATCCATCCAACTTAAATTTGTCCTCATCTATGTATTATTGATTTTGATTGCCATGCAAATCATTGGAGTCTATTTCGTCGATAGGCTAGAAAGCCAGCTTGTGAACAATTTTTCCAATTCAATTCATGAACGAGTCAACATGCTTGCTTACAACCTACAGCAAGAGATGAAAAAAAAGCGTGATGAAGGAACAACATTAGAAAAGGATATTCAAGCCTTGTTGCAAGATTTTGTATCAAAAGACATTATAGAGGCCCGTTTTATTGATCGAAATAGACGTATCTTAGGAACATCTGATCCATATCCAGAACAAGTTGTCGGCAAGAAAACATCGGACTTTGCCGTAAAGCGTGCTCTCCTAGTAGGGGCAACGTCAGAAAAAGTCGTGATTGATCCTAAAAATGGGCATCGGATTCGAGTATTGGCAGTCCCTATTCGTTCTTCTCAAAACGAAATTATCGGAGCTGTCTATATTATGGCGACGATGGAACAGGTCTATAATCAAATGAAGGGAATCAACAGTATTTTTATTACAGGTACAATGATTGCCTTAGTGATTACAGCGGTATTAGGGGTTCTTCTGGCTCAAACTATCACGCGGCCGATGTCGGATATGAGACGTCAAGCACTTGAGATGGCAAAAGGAAATTTTTCTAGAAAAGCAAAGATATATGGTTACGATGAAATCGGTCAACTCGCTTTGACCTTCAATAATTTAACGAGGAAATTACAAGAAGCCCAGGCAACAACAGAAGGAGAAAGACGAAAGTTGAGTTCTGTGCTTGCTCATATGACGGACGGCGTTATTGCGACAGACCGAAAAGGCAAAATTATTCTGATTAATGATCCGGCAGCGAATATGTTGAATGTTTCACGTGAAACGGTTTTATCTGAGCCTATCGTCAATCTATTAGGACTAGAGGAAACATATACATTTGAAGATTTACTAGAAAAAGATTCTTTAATTTTAGATTTTAGTATTAATACAAAGCCATTTATTTTAAGAGCTACTATTTCTACCATTCAAAAGGAGACTGGATTTGTAAATGGTATTATTACGGTTTTACACGACATTACAGAACAAGAGAAGATCGATCAGGAAAGGCGAGAATTCGTAGCGAACGTTTCCCATGAATTAAGGACTCCTTTAACAACGATGAGAAGTTATTTAGAAGCCTTAGCAGATGGGGCATGGCAAGATGAAGAAATTGCACCTAAGTTTTTAAATGTGACGCAAACAGAAACAGAGCGAATGATTCGTCTTGTGAATGATTTACTGCAGCTGTCCAAGTTGGATAGTAAAGATTATCGCTTTTCACGGGATGTTATTAACTTTGTAGAATTCTATCATCATATCATTGATCGTTTCGAAATGGCCAAGAAACAAAGTATCATCTTTGTTAGAAAGCTCCCGAAACAGTCCATTTTTGTATTTATTGATCCAGATAAAATTACCCAAGTATTAGATAATATCATTTCCAATGCTATTAAATATTCTCCTGAAGGGGGGACTATTACTTTTTCATTGGAACAGCGGGAAAATGAAATCATTGTTAGCGTGAAAGATGAAGGGGTAGGTATCCCAAAAGAGAATGTCAACAAAATCTTTGATCGTTTTTATAGAGTAGATAAAGCTCGATCTCGTAATTTAGGAGGTACTGGCCTAGGGCTTGCGATTGCTAAGGAAATGGTCACTGCCCATGGAGGAAGGATATGGGCGAAAAGTAAAGAAGGATTCGGTACGACTATCTACTTTACTCTTCCAATTGAAAGAGAAAATGAGGACGAATGGTCATGAAAAAGTATGAACTCTTTAAATCGATTTTATTATTCTTACTTGTGACGATTAGCGGGATATTAACATGGAATTTATGGACATACCAGCCTGCTTATAATGAAATTGAAAACACTGAATACATTCAGCAGGATATTACAATTAGCCCAAAGCGGGAATTGGAAGATCACATTCGTCCCGTTAAGGTTTTATATCATGAAGAGGGGCAGGATTATGGCTCTACAAGCGAAGAACATATTACAAAATGGATGACGGAAATGAAAAAATGGAGCTTTTATAATTTCCGTAATGTTTCAAGTTCCATTCCCAAACAAGAATTTTTATCATTTGTACATGGAAAAGATTCTGTTGAAATTGTATATCCGGATGAAATCCCTATTCAAACATTTGAACTGATGTTTCAAGTGAATGAAAAGTCATTGCCGTCTATTTACTTTGATCATGTTGTTTTGAAACCAAATAAAGGTCAAGGGGTTGATGCTTATTTCATTGACTATGATCATCGAAAAATATATGAATCATCTATTAAAAATTTGACGAGGGAGGACTTGGAGAGAATTAATCAGGGAGTGAAGAAGGAGTATGATTCTTATTTTCCTTATAAGATTAAGGGGATCAGAACTCTTTTCTTGCCAGAAGGAGAAATTGAAATAAATCGTATTCAGTATTATACACGTAAGATTGAAACAGAAAAATTCCGCGATGCGTTATTTAGTGATCCAAGCTATGTCAAAAAGAAGTCTTCTCTATCATACAGTGGAGATTTTTATACGGATGGCTCTCGGATACTAGGGGTAGACTCAAGCATCAATGTGATGGACTATGTTAACCCTGCTATTAGCAATAACAGAACGATGGATAGTCACACGTTACTTAAACGTAGCTTTAGCTTTGTAAATGATCATGGTGGATGGACAGATGCTTATCGGTTTGCAAGCTGGAATCGGGAGGAACAAGAGGTTGTATATCGTTTATACGAAGATAACTACCCAGTCTTTAATTCACAAGGAATGACAGAAGTGTTCCAACGCTGGGGAAATAATGAAATTATTCAATATCGGCGACCAATCTATTTCTTCATCAAACTCCCGCTTGATAGTTACCCGGTAAAACTGCCTCCAGGAGATGAAATCATTGAAAGGATTGAGGAACAACAGCCTGAATTTAATCCCTCTTTATTAAAAGATGTTGTGGTGGGATATGAATTAGTTCAAGAGGACCAGGAATCAAAAGTAGTCTCTTTAGAGCCGGCCTGGTACTATCTTTACAATCAACAAAAGTGGACAAAGGTGGAGAAAAAGCCTATAGGAGGTAAATGGAATGGATTGGAGTAAAACAAAAACGATTTTCATTATTACCTTCCTAATTCTTGACCTGTTTTTAGCCCATCGGTTTCTTCAAAAGCGTGATGAAGGACAGCTAGATATGATTACTGAAACAAGCATTGAAGACCAATTGGCGGATGAAAAGATCACGTATACTACTCTTCCGGGAACCATAGAAAAAGGGACATATCTAAACGCAAAAAGTAAGGTTTTCTCAGATAAAGAGATAAAGAAATTGAAAAAGCAAGATGTGACGCTCCTTAATAAAAATGTTTTACAGGGAACATTTCATCAACCTGTACCAATACCGGCTTCCAATGCACCAGATCGTCTAGATCAGTTTCTGAAAGAGAATATCCTATATGGAGATTCCTATATATTATGGAATGTGGATAAAGAAAATAAAACGATTACTTTTTATCAACAATATAAGGGAAAAGTCATCTATGATAATGCCAGCGGCAGTGCAATGGTAGTAGTTCACTTAAATGAAAAGAATGAAATCATTTCATATGAGCAATCATTTCTTTCTAATATTGAGAAAATGGATGATAGTCAGGAAATCTTGCCGCCGATGAAGGCAATTGAAAACCTATTTCAAAAAAATGAATTGACATCAGGTAGCAAAATTACGAAAGTAGAGTTAGGTTATTATACATTTTCACCTTTATCGAATTCACAAGTTTTAACTCCTACATGGCATATTGTAGTAGATAAAAAAGCAGAGTATTTTGTGAATGCCTTTGAAGGGCAAATTATCAAAAAAGGTAACTAATGAATATTGGAGTGAGACAGTATGAGCATGCATTTTAGTGTACTGGCAAGCGGGAGTACGGGAAATGCGATTTTTGTTAGCGACGGGGAACAATCACTCCTTGTGGATGCAGGATTAAGTGGAAAACAAATGGAGGCCCTCTTTCAGCAGGTGGACCGTGATATAAAACAGCTCTCGGGGATTTTAGTTACCCATGAGCACAGTGATCATATTAAAGGACTTGGCGTCTTAGCTAGGAAATATCAACTTCCTATCTATGCAAATGAAAAAACGTGGAAAGCGATGGAAGGGTTAATTGGAGAAATTCATTCCGATCAACGTTTCATTTTTAATATAGGGGAAGCCAAGACATTTGGAAGCATGCAAGTAGAATCATTTGGTGTATCGCATGATGCTGCTGAACCGATGTTTTTTGTCTTTCATCAAGGAAATAAAAAGCTAACCCTTATTACAGACACGGGTTATGTAAGTGATCGAATGAAAGGAATTATTAAAGATAGTGATGCCTTTGTATTTGAAAGCAATCATGATGTAGACATGTTAAGGATGGGACGCTATCCTTGGAGCGTTAAACGCAGAATATTAAGCGATGTAGGTCATGTTTCCAATGAAGATGCTGCTTTGGCATTAGCTGATGTAATAGGAAATCAAACAAAACGCATTTATTTGGCGCATTTAAGTCAAGATAATAACATGAAAGAAATTGCGAGGATGTCTGTCGCCCAAGTTTTACAGTCAAAAGGATATGGAGTAGGAGAACAGTTCAGCTTGTACGATACAGATCCTAAAAAGCCGACTGATGTTGTCTATCTTTAGTTTGTTTAGTCGGGACAAAACTGGGAAAAGGGATTTTAAACGATGATCTGGTATAATAAGGAATAGGATAATAAGTCGAATCTCCATATATCACTTGCCGTGAAAGGAAAGGTGAACAGAGTGGGATATTATGATCAAGATTATGAGAAACGTGAACCAAGGTCCAGCCGGGGACGTGGAAGGTGGTTTTTTTCTGCGCTGATAGGGGCCATAATCGGTGCTTTAATTATGTTATTTTCCCTTCCTGCTTTGTCAAGGATGAACCTTCTTCCCTACAATGCCGGTGTCAATGAAGAGGACGAGGTGAACGAAAAGGGAGTAAATGTTCGGCAAACAGTCGCAGTAGATGTGACAACGGATGTAACGAAAGCGGTCGATAAAGCATCAGAAGCTGTTGTTGGAGTAGTCAACATCCAGCAGTCAAATTTCTGGAATGAAGAAAAATCAGATGCGGGAACAGGCTCAGGCGTCATTTATAAAAAAGCTGGCAATCGGGCATTTGTTGTGACTAATCATCACGTCATTGAAGGAGCGAACCAGATTGAGGTAAGTTTAAGTGATGGTTCCCGTGTGCCAGCTCGTCTCCTTGGAAGTGATGCACTAACAGACTTGGCTGTATTGGAAATGTCTAGTGAGCATGTATCCAAGATAGCTGAATTCGGAGATTCCGATGCTGTTAAACCAGGTGAACCGGTCATTGCAATTGGGAATCCTCTTGGCTTACAGTTTTCAGGATCTGTCACACAGGGAATTATTTCAGGAACCAACCGTGTCATTCCACAGGATTTAAATGGAGATGGAATAGCAGACTGGCAATCTGAAGTTATTCAAACAGATGCAGCCATTAACCCTGGAAACAGTGGAGGAGCCCTTATTAACATTGCAGGTAAACTCATTGGAATCAACTCCATGAAAATTGCAGAGCAAGCAGTAGAAGGAATAGGTTTAGCCATTCCTGTTAATCTTGCCAGACCTATCATTGAGGATTTAGAAAAGTATGGTGAGGTAAGAAGACCTTACATGGGTGTGAGTTTACAATCAATCAGTGAAATTTCAGGCTATCATCTAAGAGAAACATTAAAATTGCCAAAGAGTATTATAAGCGGGGTAGCGGTATTAGGAGTTGAACCATTGTCCCCGGCAGCACAAGCTGGTATGAGAGAATTTGACGTTATTGTGGCGTTAGATGGACAAGAAATTCGAGATGTCATTGATTTGCGTAAACATCTTTACACAAAGAAAGAAATCGGAGATGAAATGGAAGTAACATTCTACCGTGAAGGAAAGAAAAAGACAGTTACCATGAAATTAGCAAAAGAGACATTTTAAACTTATTCACAGGGGAGAAAAGAATCTCCCCTCTTTTTTGTTGTGTATAAGTTGTGGATAAATAATGGAGGTATATATGAAAATTTATTGCTGTAAAGAACATGTAGAGCTAGCGCTGGATATTATTGTAGATGAAACTGAAATGGTACCGGTATTAGAAGAAGTACCAGAAAAAGATATCCACATTACTTGTGGATATTGCTCTAAAGAGGCTACATATGTAGTAGGGAACTAATATTCCTACACAATATGCGGATAGTATTTGTGGATATGTGGATAATTACTGTGGAAAACATGTTTGTAAATTGTTTGTAAAGTGAGGGTAATATGTGAATATCTCGATCATAACGATTGGAAAATTAAAAGAAAAGTATTTAAAACAAGGAATAGAGGAGTATTTAAAACGGTTATCGATCTACGCGAAAGTGGAAATTATTGAATTACCAGACGAGAAAGCACCAGAGAATTTAAGTGATCTGGAAATGGATCAAGTGAAGCAAAAAGAAGGAGAGCGGATTTTATCTAAAATTTCAGATGATACTCATGTCATTGCTCTAGCGATTGAAGGAAAAATGAAATCATCTGAAGAACTAGCCCGAGATCTTGATCAGTTAGCTACATACGGCAAAAGTAAAATTGCCTTTATTATTGGGGGATCATTAGGACTAAGCCAGGATGTCATGAAGCGGGCGAATGCTTCCTTATCTTTTTCTAAAATGACTTTTCCACATCAGTTAATGCGACTGATTTTATTGGAGCAAGTGTATCGTGCCTTTCGGATTAATCGAAATGAACCGTACCATAAGTAAATGAGGTTTTTTAAAAAATTAAGTTAACAGAAAATTATTAGAAGTTCTCACTAACTCTGGATGGTAGATGAAATAGGTGATGTGAGTATACTTTTAGCAATTATATTTTAGTTGTCCTTATGGGTTCACAGGAAAAAACTTTGAGCAATTATGCGGGAGTAATGGATTATCTTTATTCTGTTTCTATAAACAAAACGAGGCTGGAAAGGAAGAAATTTTTCCACCCACCTCGTTTTGTTTAATGAATCACAGTTGGACCGGCTAACTCTTTTGGAGGTTCTCCCAATGCCAACTTGCTGATATTAGCATAACTCACTTGTTTATACTCTTTTAGCAACTTTTTTAGTTCAGGGAATTTTTCGTCCTTTTTTAATTTTTCGATTTCCTGATGATAGACGGACAATACATAATCATCTGGTCCTATCGGTTTAAATTCGCTTGGGTCTTCATCCATGAGTAACGCTCCCATATATTGATAACCATAATTAAGTTGACGGGTTAGTTCAATGATATTTAAGAAAATATGATAAATAGATGGTTTTGTTTCACTTAAGTTTTCAATGGCAATCTTTGCATCTTTCAAGTCGTCATAATTTGCTGATACCAACATGTCATCAACCCCTAATCATGCTTTGTCCGGTGAAAGTCTGGATACGAGTTCTTTATTTTGCTCCCTTTTGAGTCTGCGGATTTTTTCGCGTTCTTTTCCGGTTTCGTAGAGATATTTTTCTTCCTGTGTTTCTGGAATGACTTCAGGCACTTCCAACGGTTTTTTATTTTCATCTAGAGGGACAAAAGTAAAGAATGCAGTAGCGGCAATTCTTCGCTCCCCCGTTTCAAGATCTTCAGCAACCACTTTGCAGAAAATCTCCATCGACCTTCTACCTGTATAGCAGACAAACGATTCGATACCGACCGAATCCCTTTGCCGAATGGGATGGAGGAAATTAACCGAATCTGTCGATGCCGTAACACATTGTTTTACCCGTGAATGCCTGCGAGCCGAAAGTGTCGCGCATGCATCCATCTTCTTCATTAGAACTCCGCCAAATAATGTATGATAATTATTCAAATCATTAAGCAATACCTGATCGGTATGAATAACACGCGTTTCGTTAATTTTTTTCGCTTCCATTTCATCACCCTATATTTAAGCCATTCCTTCATTCTTACCCTCCGTTTTTCTTATTGTAAGGAGATGTTGTTTCAATTAAACCAGTTACATATTTCCTGAAATAATGAACAAATGAAAATCTGGTATTTTTTTACTTTTTCTCGTTTTTCTTATGAATTCTAGCGCTATGCACCTAGAATTTATTAGGATTACGATGTGAAAAACATGGAAAATGAAGATTCGTCACCGGGATGCCTCAACAAAGGGGTTAGGCCCCCATTCCAAATTAGTGGAATGGTTTTGATGTAACATAACTCTCGATCAGAAATGTATTCCCTCATTTTGCTCTATCGAATTGAAGTCAAGATCAATCTCGTTGTCCAACCTATTCAAAGCTTGTCGGAGCGGATAAAAGAGTAATGAGGGTAGCTCCTATAGAGCTAAAAAAGTATCAAAGAACAATTCAGTGTCCTTGATACTTTGTCTCTGTATTGTATGTTGGAGGATGGGTATTTATTTTGTTAATAATAGTATGAAGAAAATATTTTTATTTTCAGGTGATACTTATTTAGGCTTAATATACTAACTCCAAAATTGTATGAATATCAGCCTTTGCCGATTTAGATTTAGGATTACGAATTAATCTGAGCCATATTTTTGCTATCGTTCTATTCCTTTCTTTTTTACTATCCACAATGAATGTAATCGGTTTATTTTTTAATGCAGTGTTCTTTATAAGGAGATTTGCTTTCTCTATCAAATAGGGAATATTTACTTGATTATCATAATTGTAAAGTTTAACAACATCTAAATGATCATTAAAGGATAGATCACCATTATCTTTTATACGCATATCTACTACTGTACAGTTTTTGATTTGAAATTCTTTGTTAAAATAATTTTCATCTATTATATAGATGGGTAAACTCTTTTTTACTACCTTAAGCGATAATATACCACCTGTTTTTTTGATAGTTAAGCTTAGATTTTTAGTATGATTAAATGCATATCTTGTCCACTCTATGAATAATGTTAGTAACAAACCCGTAACTGGAATAATCATAAAGGGTTTCAAAATAAAATCAATTGGGTTAAAATTTAAATGAACATTCGGAAAATTAAAAATAGAAAACGGCACTATAAGGTTTGCGATTATATAAGGAATTACTGAGTATTTTCTCCACTTATTTTTACCTGAACTATTAACCAAATTAAACATCTCCTTTTCCGAGTAAGTCCAATTATTATTTCACTCAATTGTAACATAAAGGAAATTGTTTTTTATAAAAACTATTATTCAAATTCTTTCATATATAGATAGAAATCTGCATTCAATTTACTTAAAAGGGTTAATTTTGTCTAAGTATGAGTACTAGTAGCGAATGAAGACAGCGGATATTCAATCACCTAAAACTCCGTGTAAGAGGGAACTGAACCGGAACTGCACAATGTTCTTAGGTCCCGGTTCTTTTTTTGTTTGTAAAAAATTTGTTCAGATTAAAAGTCCGCAAAGCGATGAATGAACCCAAAAATATAGTAGAGATGAATTTTATTCCTTAAAATTAACCATGTTTCATTAAGCTTTCTACCTCTTTAAATGACTGAATATATTTTTTCTAACGGATAAAATTTAGAATATTATTCAATTTTTAAAATTTCATTATTTATAATGTATTAATAATGTATTATCAGATAATTTTTAAATATAAATTAAAAATAAACATTATAAATAGGGGGAATATTATGAAGAAAATTTTTTTAGCAAGTTTATTTTTGATTTTTACTCTTCTATTAGCTGCTTGTGGTGCTGAAGATAGTGCAGGCGGCAAAGAAGGGGATGGCAATAAGGTATATAAAGTTGGCGTGGATACAACTTATCCTCCATTTGAGTTCGAAGAGGGTGGAAAATATAAAGGGATTGATATTGATTTAATCAATGCGATCGCTGATAATCAAGGTTTTAAAATTGAATTAGCTCCTATGGATTTTGGTGGAATCATTCCTGCAATGCAAGCCGGGGAATTGGATGTTGCGATTGCTGGTATGAGCATTACGGATGAAAGAAAAAAAGTTGTTAATTTTTCGGAGCCGTACTTTGATGCCGGAATCACATTGGTTGTTAAAAAGGGCAATACAGACATCAAATCAGTTGACGATTTAAAAGGAAAAACAGTAGCTGTTAAAAAGGGAACGACTGGTGCAAATTATGCACAAGAAAATGCTGGTAAACAAGGATTTAAAGTAGTTCAGTTCAATGACAGCCCTGCTATGTTCCAAGAAGTAGCGAATGGAAATGCTGATGCTCTTATAGAAGACTATCCTGTCATTGCATACGCTATCGCACAAAAAGATCTTGGATTAGAAATCGCTGGTGACCGCCTAAATGGAGACCAATATGGAATTGCTGTCCTAAAAGGAAAAAACCAAGAACTATTAGAGAAAATCAATAAGGGTTTATCAGAACTTAAAGAAAGTGGAAAATACGACGAGATAGTCAAAACATACCTTGGCGAATAAATCATTATAACAAAAGTAAGGCGCGCGGCTAGCGTGCTTTCTTTTTGAAAGGAGATGAATGTTATGGATACAATTGCCACGGCCTTCCCTTATCTTATGATGGGTCTTCAAGTAACCCTGTATATTTTTGTAATAGCCATCATTTTAGGTTTTATTATCGGGTTAGTAATGGCTTTGTTCCGATTAGCTCCCATAAAAATCTTAAATTGGATTGCTAAAGTATTTATCGATGCTATTCGTGGAACCCCCTTCCTTGTTCAGTTGTTTTTTATTTATTTCGGTCTTAATTCATTGGAATGGATCTCATTTGACAGTACAACAGCGGGGATTATTACGGTTGCGATTAATGCAGGAGCCTATTTTGCCGAAATCATTCGAGCCGGTATCCAATCTATTGATAAAGGACAAACGGAGGCGGCGAGATCCCTTGGTTTAACAAGCATTCAAAATATGCGCTATGTTATTCTTCCACAAGCGTTTCGAAGAATGCTTCCTACAATTACAAACCAGTCAATCATCAGCTTAAAGGATACTTCCCTTCTGTCTATTATCGGGATTGCTGATTTAACGCAGCAGGGGGAAATTCAAGCTTCTGCTACATTTGAAGCATTTAAAATTTGGCTGACGGTCGGTATTATGTATTTCATAATCATTTATTTACTAACTATACTTGCTAATTTCCTTGAAAGGAGATTTGAGTTACGATGAGTGTCATCCAAGTAAAAAATTTAAAAAAGTCATTTGGAAATCTAGAGGTTCTAAAAGATATAAATGCAGAAATTAAGGAAAAAGAGGTTGTTTGTGTAATAGGTCCTTCTGGTTCGGGAAAAAGCACATTTCTTCGTTGCTTGAATCGGCTTGAGGAAATTACAGATGGTCATGTAATTGTTAATGGCCAGGATATTACGGATCCGAAGATTAACATTAACAAAGTGAGACAAGACGTTGGAATGGTATTTCAGCAATTCAACCTTTTCCCGCATAAAACAGTATTAGAAAATGTTACACTTGCGCCTATTAAGGTACGTTCAACATCAAAAGAAGCGGCGAAGGAAAGAGCACTTGAGCTTCTTGATAAAGTCGGGTTAAGAGAAAAGGCGGGGAGCTATCCCGGAGAATTATCAGGTGGACAAAAGCAACGTGTTGCTATTGCGAGAGCTTTGGCAATGAACCCGAAAATCATGCTCTTTGACGAACCAACATCAGCGCTCGACCCTGAGATGGTCGGGGATGTATTAGAGGTTATGAAACAATTGGCTAAAGAGGGCATGACAATGGTTGTTGTTACCCATGAGATGGGATTTGCGCGTGAAGTAGGCGATCGTGTCATCTTTATGGACGGCGGTTATATTGTGGAAGAAAACGAACCGAATGAACTATTTGGCAATCCACAGCACGAACGAACAAAAGCTTTTTTAAGCAAAGTACTATAAAAGAAGGTTTTTTACAATAATTTTTACAAAAGATATTTTCAAAGAATGGTTGTATTTAAAATAGACTGCTGGATACTTATAGATTAGATCTTGCTCCGTTTGGGATGATTTAAGCAGTTAGCTGAGAAAAATTTCAAATATCATCTTTACAATGAAAGGAAAAATCCCTTTCATATCTATACAAATGTTGGACCTAAAATTGAACATGAAATAAAAGAGGAGTTAAACTCGTATTGTGGAAATAAATCAATAAGGGTGCTCAATATTGGGGTTGGGAGGGAATGAGAATGACTTTTAAAGATTATGAAGAGTTTTGGCCTTTTTATTTGTCTCAACATAGTAAGTCTTCTACAAGAGCGTGGCATTTTATTGGTACGAGTTTTGTGTTTGTATGTATATTATTGACTATTTTCACATTCAACTTCTGGTGGATCTTATTAGCACCTATAATCGCGTATGGTTTTGCATGGTTCAGCCATTTTTTCATCGAAGAAAATAAGCCTGCCACCTTTGGCCATCCGCTCTGGTCTCTTCGCGCCGATTTTCGTATGTACCGTTTAATCCTTTTTGGTCAATTGCAAAAGGAACTGGATAAAATGCCCGAGACAAAAATTCAAGTGTAATAGCGGGTTCAACACGGCTGATAAACAGGAGAGTATTAAGAAAGAAGATTTGAAATCCTGTGCCGGGGCTTTATTTTTATTAAAGTTCAAAATGGAATCGTCGCAAGACCGAGATAGACGTATGGTCAATAAGATTATATTTGGTGAAGAATGTGATCTATTTAATTAAAGTTTCTTTTTCTTTTAAAAATTTTTGAAGAAAAAGAGGCTTTTTATTTTGGTTTCTTTGTAAGAAGAGGGGAGAGAAAAAAGGTAGAAACCGACATGTTTACGTGAAAGTATACATGTTTACAAATTGAGTACAAATGTATTCTAAATCGTAAACATGTATACAATTTAGTAAACACTCTTTATCCAAAACATGTTTACCGATTTGTACACAAGTTTACCGATTTGCACACAAGATTACAAAAAAGTTTAATAGATTACATTTTTGTAATAGATAGAAAAGTAGGATTGACCAGCCTGCCAAACTTCGGTAATCTTTTATCAGAACTAAATAAATTATCAACAAAATAACATTATCAATAAAGGGGATGCTTTCTTTGGCAAATGCTCGTATTGCGGCAATTGATGTAGGGAACGATTCACTTAAAGGTATTTTTGGGAAAATGGAAGCGGAAATAAATATTCCGAATGTAATCGCTAAGGATATTGAAGATCGTCCAATCATCGGAATAGAAGAATTAGATAACCAGGATCCTATCGACGGCATTCATATTCGATTACACTCTCCTACTTTAAAAGACAATAATTCAATTTATCGTGTTGGCCATTTAGCAACAAAAAGCAATAACTCCTCAGAACTGGACCCGGGCAGCAGTAAATCTGAAGAAGATCAAACTCTTGTCATGTTATTTGCTGCTTTAGCATTAGATGCAGCGCGTGAAGAGAATAAACAGCTATTTAAACGCTCCAATAACGTAATTGACGCTACATACATATTGGGAACGGGACTTCCTCTTAGAGAAGTAAAGGAAGGAAAAGATGTTGGATATCGTTCCCGATTACTCAGTTCTGTTCACCAAGTCGAGTTCTTAGTCACACCTAAATATCAAGGTCTGAAAGTAAATATCAAATTCGAAGAAGTGAAAGTCTATCCGGAAGGCTTTGCTGCGTTTATTAATCTTGTTATGGATAATAATTTAAACATCATCAACAAGGATCTTATTGACAAAAGAATCCTCATCCAAGATATTGGCGGTTTATCAACAGATATAGCGGTTATTAAAAATCGCAAGGTTGATGACGACAAAGCACAGGGATTTAATTTAGGGGTTTCAGAGTCTCTTGAAGCCATTCGAGAAGAAATTCGTTCAAGGCATGGTGTAGAGCTGGACAGCCGTCGAGACGTAGTAGAAATCATCACGAAGAAAAATGACCGAAATCATATTATGGTAAAAGGAAGTCGGACAAGCGTACATGATATTGTAGACCGAATTCTCTTGGAATTAGCGAAAAAGCAATATCGCCACTTGCGCAATATTTGGCAAAGGAACTCCCAAACTGAAATTTGCTACTTCATCGGAGGAGGGTCCATCATCCTAAAAGATTATCTTAAAACATTGAACAATAATTTAGATGGATATAATATTGATTTCTTCGAAGATGAAAGGGAAAGCATTTGGATGATGGCGAACGCTTACTATAAATTAATTGCTGATTTCTCAAGAAAAAATCAAAAAGAGAAGCAAAATGAAGAACAAAAAATGGTGAAAACTAAATAGGGTGATTCCATGAAGGAAAAGGGAATACAGAGGGGACAGCCTATTACCTTTCGCATCCCTTCTGATACACCTGATCATATATTGAAGCATTTACAGAGGTTAAAGGAAACTGAAAGAAGAAACTTTTCTAGTAAAATTTCTGAGTTCGTTATGAACGGGGTGAGTGATTCTCTCTCAAAACAAAGAGAAACCATTACCATCCCTCTTCCAAAAGGTTTAAACAAAGCACAACGAGATTGGTTAAAACATGAACATTCTGAGGCCTTATTAGGCAGCATTGTCTACCAATTACTATCTGATCCTATCCGTACCGCTTCGCTGTTTACGTCATTAAACAGCAGTGCATTAGAAATAGAAGATGCTTTATACCTCCAAGAAGAGATAGCCTCTGGTAAAGATACGGAAATCAATTGGGTTTCAATGCATCCCCAATCACAAATACAGGAGAAGCAAGAAAACGATCAAGACGATGATTTAGATAACTTTGATTGGGAAAATGCAAAACAAACTCACACTTCCCCTATTGAAGAAGAGAAAGAAGAAGACATGGACGATCTTCTGGGGGATTTTCTTGCTCAGATGAATAAATAATCCCCCTCCTACCTGTTCTAAAAAACACCTATACATTTTTAGAACCGGGCGAAACAATGATCAACGGTTTGTTTCATATTTGTGAAAAAAGGATAAAGAAGAAAAGAGAGGATCTGTTCACTAGAACAGATCCTCTCTTTTCTAATGTTTGATCAATCCCTCCCCCTCTCCTTCAACTTGGTTTTTCGTATCACACTTTTTAATAATTATACTAAAGTAGTAATTGAATTTTGAACATTAGAATAAAATGGTTTATTTATTTTGTGGAAATAATATTTTAGAGGGTTATCAAACCATGATTTATAGCATTTATTAACAAATTGGTTATTATGACCAGTAAATATAATTAGCAATTAGTACCAAGTGATAAAAAATTGATTGACAAGTGTGAAAATAAGCTGATAGGATGGAGATTGTAGGTGTATTTCAAAATTCAACGGAAAAGCATCCGTTTCCAATTAGATAGAAAATTTAGAAGGAAGCAATCATCTATCCGGGGGGTTGTCTCCTACTAGTGCATAAAATTACAAACTGTTAGCCCTTGTCATGATAGCGAGTGATCATTTCCTTTATGTTTCCAAAAGTTAAATGCTATCTTTATTTTGGGAGGACATAAAAAGAGATATAACTCCTTGCTGCATCAGGTGAAGGGCCAAAACGAAAGGAGTCTAACGATGAAGGAGCTTCATTCATTTGCATGGTATGCAGCTCGCATATCGCCGCATTTACCAAAAGAGGCATTTAAACCGGTTCCTGCTCGCCTCTTTGGTGGTCTTGCCTATTTGATTGTCGTCATTTCAGGTTTTCTCACCATTGGTTTATTAGATTTAAACCCATGGATCAGTCTGATAATCGCTCTAATATTGGGAGCCAGTTTTGCAGGAATGGGCCTCCTGGGCCATGAAATCTTGCACGGTACGGTCGTAAGAAAACCGTGGCTCCGAGACTTGCTTGGCGCGATTGCTTTCTTTCCTTTAACCACAGGGCCGAAACTCTGGAGAAAATGGCATAATGCAACGCACCATGTTCACACTCAAAATGATGAGAAAGACCCTGATTCATGGCCAACCTTGGAAAAGCTTGCTAAAAGCCCTTTCTTGAGCTGGGCTTACCGACTTCCTCGGTTTGTCCGGTCATTTATCAGTTTTACTTTTTTAACGATTGAGTTCAGCTTACATTCTACCCGAATGTTTATTCACTTTATTAAACAATTCAATCCAAAGACGCAACCAAAGGTTTGGTTACAGTTAATAGTTCCTTGGGCAACTTGGATCGGATTACTATTTTTGATGGGGCCTGGAAAATGGTTTTTCGCATTTTTGCTTCCCTTGTTAATCGGCAACTTTATTGTAATGGCCTATATTTCAACAAACCATCGTCTAAACCCCCTTGTACCAGTTAATGATCCATTGGCCAACAGCCTTTCTGTAACAGTACCGAAGTGGGTGGATGTTCTTCACTTTAACTTCTCATATCATACGGAGCATCATCTCTTCCCTGGTATGAGTTCCAAATACTATCCATTGGTCAAACAACATATTAAAAGGATGTGGCCTGAACGCTATCATGAAATGCCAATGACCCAAGCGTTAAGAGCCCTTTGGAAAACGCCTAGAATCTATTATAAGAACAATGAATTAATCGATCCTAGAGAAAATAATGTTTATGGTTCATTAGGAAATGGCTTAGATCCAGCTAATATTCGTTATCGCAAAATGAATCTTGAAGAAGAAAAAGCTGTTCCTAAAAAGTTAGCCTCTAAATAAAGCGTTTATTAGAACTGTTATATTTTTTCATGAAAGTCTTCAATATCATATCAATAAAGATAGAAAACCACTTCCAGGAAGCGAAGTGGTTTTTTATATATCCTTATCTTTATATAATGGTTTGTTTCAACTTTTTCAAAATTAATTTCCTCAGATTCCAGTAATTTTCCATGATTAACAATAGGGCATTCTCTTGAGAAAGGAGGAGACGATTGATAAAAGATGATAGAATAAGAATAATAATGGTTGGATTTCAATAGAAAAACAGTGATTAATTTAACATAAGAGGGAGATTAGAAGTGAATAAAAATACAAAATATCCAGCTGACCATTCATCAGCCTCACAGGATAATGTGATTTTAGAGCATTATGGATTGAATGAATTGAACTTTGAGTCCATTAAAAATTACCGCCAGCGATTTTTATCCGTTAAGCCTGATCACCCCTGGAATGGACTGGAGACGAAAGACTTTTTGTACAAAATTGGTGCCTGGGGAAAACTGCGAAATACGAGCATGGAGGGGCTCACCCTTGCTGGATTATTAATGTTTAGCGAAGAAAGAATTATCACAGAAGTTTTACCTCAATATTTTCTGGAATACAGAGAAAATTTGACTAGTATAATAAATGGGAATTGGTCAAAGCGTTTTACTTCCCAGGATGGAACATGGTCAGGCAATGTTTACGACTTCTACTTTAAGGTCATTGAACAGTTGACTTCTGACTTTCATGAGGATATGAATCCTGACCATGTTCACCATCGCGAGGAGACGCTCATTCGTTCCTCTTTACATGAGGCTTTGATCAATACATTGGTCCATGCTGATTACTATGGTGAAGGCGGTATCATTATTGAAAGAGAAAAGAACTTTTTTCAATTTTCTAATCCCGGAACATTCCTAATTTCTGTAGAGCAGGCCATGCAAGGTGGAACGAGTCATCTTCTCAATCCTACCTTGTTTAAAATGTTCATTTTGATCGGACTTTGCAAACGGGCAGGATCAGGATTGAAAAGCATTGATTTAACATGGAGGACTTTAGGGGGAGACCCACCGGAGTTGATACAAAATACCCAATCGGAAAGAATCATCTTAACACTGAGCGCGATGCCTCGATTGGCGGAGAAAAAAGAAAGGATAAAGGTCCAAAAAGAAGATGAAAAGCAAGCATCAATTCCGGGAAATAATTTATTATTGACGAAAAATGCGGAAAATGAGAACTCCGTAAATAAAGAAACAGACTCCATAAATAAAGATGAGAACTCCTTAAATAAGAGTTTAAACTCCTGTAATAGTGATGAAAACTCCATAAATAAAGATATTTACTCCGTTAATAAGAGTTTAAACTCCGTAAATAACGATGATTACTCCTGTAATAACGGTGCGAACTCCTATAATAACGAAGGTAACTCCTACAATAACGAGTGGGGCTCTTTAGATGATGTAGACCAGTGGAGTAGAGAAGAAGAAGACATCTTAAAGGAAAATGATGTAGAAGCAGAAATGATTGAATTAATGGATAATGAAAGCGAAAGTACAGAGGTTGAGAGCCAATTATGGGAAATCTCAGAGATTGCTAGACGGAAAAAGCGACTTAGTCCTCATAGGATGGAAGAAATCATTGTAAAGCTTGTCGAAAAAAAGCCGCTAATGCTAAAAGAACTGGCTTCCTTATTAGAAAGGACGCCTGATGGACTGCGAAACAATTATTTAACTAAATTATCAAGTCAAGGAAAGATCAGATTAAAATATCCTGACCAGCCTAACCATCCTAGGCAGGCTTATATGATTGCAAAAAAGGGCAGGGAGAGATAAGTATTACGGTGCAGACGTAGAAATTTTCATGATCAAGGAAGAAATAACGGGAATTTTTTTAACGTGATTTAAAAAACTCTCATCGCTTCATAAAAAACAAGGTGAGAGTTTTTCGTTTAATCACTATTTATAGTAAAAAAGATAGATATCGATTTTGGGGTTTTGTGCACGTGGTGCGGACAGTTTTTCTTCATAAGAAGTGCTCCTTTCTGGAAATAGTACTTGGACGCCGGAAATATACGTTCTTTTAAAAGAACAATTAAAAATTGTTCTTTATTAAGAAAGAATCATGATGGCCCTTATATCGTGCTTTGAGAGAAAAGAAGAGATAGAATAGGGGGAAGGAAGTTCCTGATTGAAGGAGTTAGCTTTTATTTTTAGGTGGAATCAGTATATATATAAAGAGGTAAATGATATGGCACAAACGAAAACGAACGCAATGCGTCTTCTAGACGGGAAAAAGATTCAATATAATGTAATAACATATGATAATAAAGATGGTAAAATTGATGGTATTTCGGTAGCGTCTAAAATTGGAAAAGATGTATCGCTTGTCTATAAAACATTGGTAACGCAAGGCAGTAGTCGAAATCTATATGTGTTTGTCATTCCAGTTGAAGCTGAGTTGGACTTGAAGAAGGCAGCAAAAGCAGCAGGGGAAAAGAAAATTGAAATGATCCCGGTAAAAGACATTCAAAAATGGACGGGATATATCCGAGGTGGATGCTCTCCAATCGGAATGAAAAAAGCTTATCCGACTTTTATCGACAAAACCGCTTCTGAACTAGAAACCATTGTAGTGAGCGGAGGAAAAATCGGCATTCAAATTGAATTGCCGGTCGAAGAACTTCAAAAAGTGACAGAAGCTGAGCTGCAAGATGTTATTAAATGAAACATCACCCGATGGAGGGAGTTACTGCCTGTTGGAGCAGGATAAAATAAAGATGACATGTTATACAATACAAGGAGCATGTAAGCATACTGACTTTTCACATCAGTTTAGCAGCATGGAAAGGATGTTTTGATGAGTAAAATATTAGTATTAGCTGAAAAGCCTTCTGTAGGCCGAGATTTAGCAAGGGTGTTGAATTGCCCTAAAAAAGGAAACGGTTATTTAGAAGGAAATCAATATATCGTGACGTGGGCTTTAGGACATTTAGTGACATTGGCAGATCCGGAAGCTTATGATGATAAATATAAATCATGGAATCTAGAAGATTTGCCGATGCTTCCTTCACATTTAAAACTTGTGGTCATTAAAAAAACAGGCAAGCAATTTCAAACTGTAAAAGCCCAAATGAACCGAAAAGACGTCAAAGAGATTGTCATTGCTACAGATGCAGGACGCGAAGGGGAACTTGTGGCAAGATGGATTATCGAAAAAGTCCATATCCAAAAACCGATTAAGAGGCTATGGATTTCATCTGTCACGGATAAAGCTATCAAAGAAGGGTTTCGCCGTTTAAAAGATGGCAAAGAATATGAAAACTTATACGCTTCAGCTGTTGCACGTGCAGAAGCGGACTGGGTTGTAGGAATTAATGCGACCCGTGCTTTAACGGCCAAGTATAATGCCCAGCTTTCTTGCGGGCGGGTACAAACACCAACGCTTGCCATGATTGCAAAAAGAGAGGAAGAAATTAAGGAATTTAAACCGAAAACGTTTTATGGAATCACAGCGGTGACAAATCAGTTAAAGCTGACATGGCAAGATTCCAAAACAAAGGATATAAAAACTTTTTCTAAGGAAAAATGTGATCAAATCCTTTCTTCTCTTCGAAACCAAAAAGCAGAAATTGTCGAAGTAGAAAAGGCGTATAAGAAAAGTTATTCTCCGCAGCTTTATGATTTAACGGAACTTCAGCGTGACGCCCATAAAAAATTTAATTATTCTGCTAAAGAAACACTTTCTATTCTACAAAAACTTTATGAACATCATAAGGTGGTCACTTACCCGCGGACCGATTCTAGATACTTATCTACGGATATGGTCGAAACGTTAAAAGAAAGAATAGAAGCCTGCAGCATGAAACCTTACAACCAGCTTACTGCCAAGCTGTTAAGACTGCCTATTAAGGCCAAGAAATCATTCGTAGATGACAGCAAAGTGTCAGATCACCATGCAATCATTCCAACAGAGCAATCTGTTTTACTCAGCTCGTTAAGCGATAAAGAACGAAAAATTTATGATTTGATCGTGAAACGCTTTTTGGCGGTCTTGTATCCGCCATTTGAATACGAACAAACCACAGTTAAAGCAAAAATAGGCAATGAATTGTTTACGGCAAACGGAAAAATCGTACAAGCTCAAGGGTGGAAAGAAGTATACGAAAACAAGTATGAAGATGAACAAGGAAAAGATGAAGTAGCGGACCAAACCTTGCCGGCTATTCAAAAAGGCGACATCTTGCCAGTAACCTCTTTCATTCAAACAAAAGGGGAAACAAAACCGCCTGAGCGTTTTAACGAAGGAACTTTACTGTCAGCCATGGAAAATCCGGTAAAATATATGGCTCATGAAAACAAAGATTTAATCAAAACGATTGGGGAAACAGGCGGATTAGGTACGGTTGCTACAAGAGCCGATATCATCGAGAAGCTATTCAACAGTTTCTTAATCGAAAAGAAAGGAAAAGAGATTTTTATCACCTCTAAAGGAAAGCAACTACTGGACTTAGCACCGGAAGAGCTCAAATCGCCGGCTCTTACAGCTCGGTGGGAGCAAAAGCTCGGAGCCATCGCAGCGGGCAAAATGAAAAAGCAGACATTCATTAAGGAAATGAAAGACTATGCCAAAACGGCTGTTCACCAAATTAAAAACAGCGAAAAGAAATTTAAACATGATAACCTGACAGGAAGCAGATGTCCAGACTGCGGCAAGCTGATGTTAGAAGTGAACGGAAAAAAAGGGAAGATGCTTGTCTGTCAGGACCGTGAATGCGGACACCGCAAAAACATTGCGAAAATCACTAATAGTAGGTGTCCAAATTGCCATAAACGTCTAGAGCTTCGAGGTGAAGGAGAAGGACAAATTTTTGCCTGCAGCTGCGGTCATCGCGAAAAGCTGTCTACATTTAACGAAAGAAAGAAAAAAGAGAAGAACAGCAAAGTTTCCAAAAAAGATATTAATAAATATCTTAAAAATCAAGACAACGGGGAGCCTTTGAATAATCCGTTTGCGGAAGCTCTTGCTAAATTTAAGCTTAAATAAGATTCAAAAAGAGAAGTGCCATTTGTTCAGCACTTCTCTTTTTATTTTTATAGCCTTGAGAAGGCGAGCGCGTTCTAGGCATTCACCTATTCGTTCTTTCTGGCATATGTTAGTCTATATGACCATGTATTTTTATCTCGATGAAAAAGGGGAGTTTGCGATGACTGGAAGAGTAATTAATTATTATGCAGGCGGCAATACAGCACGCGGATTTTACAGCTTGTATGAATCCAATCTTAAAGGTATGGATCGTCTGTTCATTTTAAAAGGGGGGCCGGGGACAGGGAAGTCTTCCTTGATGAAACAAATCGGGGCAGACTGGAACAGCAAAGGATATAATGTTCAATATTTACATTGTTCCTCCGATAATGATTCGATTGATGGGGTTATCATTGAGCAGCTAAAAGTTGCTATTGTAGACGGTACAGCACCTCACGTCATTGAACCAAAAGCTCCCGGTGCGGTGGAGGAGTATGTGAACTTGGGAACAGCATGGGATTCTGGTAAGCTATGCGGCCACAGGGAAAACATTGTTCAATATAATCAAAACATTAGCGATGCTTTCCAATCGGCTTATTCTTGTTTTTCCCAGGCATTAAAAATTCATGATAATTGGGAAAAAATTTATATAGCCAACATGGATTTTTCAAAAGCCAATGCTTTAACTGAACAATTAATGAAACAACTTTTCCAGCATCAAACATTAAACAAAAAAGCTGATGTTCGCCATCGTTTTCTTGGAGCTGCCACTCCAAAAGGAGCTGTCGACTTTGTTCCTAACTTGACGGAGGATGTATCAAACCGCTATTTTATCAAAGGAAGACCGGGATCTGGAAAATCGACGATGTTGAAAAAAATTGCGGCAAATGCAGAAGAACGAGGTTTCGATGTGGAAGTGTATCACTGCGGCTTTGACCCAAAGAGCCTCGATATGGTCATTGTGAGGGAGTTGGGATTTGCCATTTTTGACAGTACAGCACCTCATGAATATTTCCCGGAAAAAAGTTCAGATGAAATTATTGATATGTACGGAACACTCATTAATGCAGGAACAGATGAAAGATATGCAGAGCAGCTTTTAGATGTTTCCGGACGGTACTCTGCCAAAATGAAGGAAGCAATCTCTTATTTAGCTCAAGCAAAATCACTGCATGATGAGCTGGAAGCCATTTATATTGAAGCGATGGATTTCGGAAAAGTAGAAGAAATCAAAGAGGAAATCCAAACGGAAATTGAGCAGCTTTCACAGAAATAGGAGAAAGTTTACCGTTATAAGGAAACAGCGGATATCTACTAGGATATCCGCTGTTTCTTTACTCTATATCAACTTCTACTCCATAATGATCGGAGATAATCGGCTTATTCGTTCCATTAAATATTGCATTGGATGATTTCACTTTTATGGGCTGGTTAACCAAAATGAGATCGATTCGAAGATCTTTCCTATTTTGATCCCAGCCGGCAATTTTCCCTTTAACCGTTACACCGCTGTCTTTTTTATGTGCGAGATGATACGTATCATATAAACCTTTCTTCATGATATAATCGTATCCTTCTCCACGGACAAGGGCATTGTTATTGAAATCACCCATCCAAAAAGTCAGGGATTCTTTCTTTGTCTGGTTCATAAGGGAATCCATTTGATATTGAAAAGGCTCTTCCTCATCTTGCCACCAGCCAAGATGGCAGGAGTAAAACGAAATTGGCAAGCTTTGATAGTTGATTTGAACACCGACGATTTTACGGGTTTTCCAATAGTTTGTATCGTCTTGCTTTGAGATGAAAAAGGAATCGTCTTTAACGATTGGGTGTTTTGTTAAGATGGCTACTCCTTCTTCGTACACTTCATACCCAATATGAGCAAAATCCCAAATCAGTTCATAATCCGTCACGCCAAGTTTTTGTAGCTCTTCCAGCAACACAACTGCAAAGTTATCCTCTTTTAAAAGTCCTGATATGGCAGGGGCATTGATGGATTGACTGACTTCTTGTAAAGCAATGACATCATATGATTTTTCTTTAATTGTTTCTGCTAGACATTTGATTTTGTTCAGCTGATTCTTGCCAGGAATGGCAATTTAATGTTAAAAGCTTCATGACATTACGCTCCTAAACGGTCTTGAATGTCAGACTTCAATACGTCTGCTTTCGGACCGTAAATGGCTTGTACTCCTTTATCTTTTACGATTAATCCTAATGCGCCGTTTTGTTTCCATTGCTGCTCTGAAGCTACCGCACCTATATCTTTTACTGTTACGCGTAGGCGTGTCATACAAGCATCTACGTCTTCAATGTTTTCCTGACCGCCTAATAAACTGATAACGGTTGTAGCAAGAGAACCATCGTTCGTATTTGTGCCTGTTCCGCCTTGTGCTGCTGAAATGTTTTCTTCTTCAATATATTGAAATTTTCCTCCTTATGTATCCGTTTTCTTTATTCGAAAAATAAAAGGTGTAAAATTTTAAACACTATGAATCTACTTGATTGCTTTCTGTGCATATTTAAGTGCAACCGCTTGTATATTTTTTCTAATCAAAGCTGTTTTATAATGCAATAAAAAAATGAAAAGAAAATCTACTTTTTGTATTTGTAAAAAAACTGAATGAATAAGTCTATAGAACTGATTTCTGGATTCTGTATAAGTCAATTGGATGTGTTTTTATAATTATAATTATAATTGTAGGTTTTTAAAGGGATAGGGCCGAATGTTCCTTTCTAAATCTGGATTTTTAGAATAGGGGGATTTATGTGAAAGGAAAATTACGTATGACAGCGATTGCAACAGCGTTAGCATTCAGTACAATGGTAGGGGGAAACTTTTCAGCAAGTGCACAAGCGCAAGGAAAAGAAGCCCAGTCCAAAAATTACCTTGTTGCTTTTAAACAAAATATACCGGCTAACTACGAGTCACTAATCAAAAATGCGGGCGGAACAGTAGTGCGGGCTCTTCCGGAAATCGGAGGATTGGAAGTGAAATCAAGCCAATCATCCTTTCTTGATAATCTAAAAGAAATCTCGTCGATTCAAGCGGCAAATTTAGAAGTCACTCACCATCTTGCCTATAAAGAAAATGATCCAGCTGCGGCAGACGGACAACCCATAACAGACATCCCTCAACCTGAAAATATCAATAGTTACTGGAAGTATCAATGGGATATCCAAAATGTCACCAATACTGGAGAATCTTATAAGCTTGAAACAGGTGGAACTGAGAACTCAAATGGGACCGTGAAGCATAAAGCCGTGGTAGGAGTGATTGACAGTGGAATCGATCCGAATCATCCAGACTTGAAAGCTAACTATTTAGGAGGAGAAAACTTTGTTCCTGCTGGAGTAGATGAAACAGAAAAAGGAGAGGCTTCAGACGTGATCGACCGTGATGGACATGGCACGCATGTGGCTGGTTCCATTGCGGCAAATGGAAAAGTGAAAGGAGTAGGGCCAGACCTCGGTATTCGTTCTTATCGCGTATTTCCTGCAAATGCCGGCGCGCCGACGGCCTGGATTGTGGATGCCATTGTCGCATCAGCCGATGATAAGGTCGATGTGATCAATATGTCCATCGGCGGTTTTGATATCTTGAAGTATTACTATGAAGGAAATCGGTATAGTGATATCGCAGATGTTCTCTTATGGAAGCGTGCCATTCAATATGCCGTAAATAAGAATGTAACAGTGGTGGCAGCAGGCGGGAACGAATCGTTAAATTTAGACGATAAAAAAATGGTAACGGATTACTTAAATCAAGAATACGGTGACCTTGGCTTAACATTTAGAGGCCCTACTGTCGAAGTTCCTGGTCAAATTCCAGGTGTCATTACGGTTTCTTCCTCTAACAAATGGTCGACTGATAAAATTGCCTTCTATTCCAATTATGGAAATCATTTTATTGATGTAGCGGGTCCGGGCGGTGATAATGGCCCTGTATATGCTGAAACTGGAGATTTAAATAAACGTGATTTCCACTATCGTGCATTAAGTACATGGCCAACATATTTAGAGCCGTATTTTACAGCTAATTTGCACAATTATGCTCTGCTTCATGGCACATCCATGGCATCTCCGAAAGTGGCGGGGATTGCAGGGGTTATTAAAGCTGCCCATCCAGAATACACACCTTCTCAGGTAGAAGCTCTTATCCAACAAACAGCCAAAGATTACGGAAAACCTGGACAAGATGCACTGTTTGGGTTTGGAGAAGCCAATATTTATAACGCTTTAACAAGTAAAAAGTAAGACTAAGAGGCGACTTGAAAGGAATAAGGACATACTTTTCAAGTCGCCGCCGGCAGCCCCCTTCATGAGAAGCTAAGGTTAAGGGCTTTAATGACGGGGTCTTTCAGTTATTTATTGTTAGAAACTGATGGTTCAGCCTTTTTTGTTTTAGCTATATAAATATAAGACATGTAAGCAGAAGGAAACTGGAGAACCATTAAAAACTTTCATCTCTTTCTTTCGGTCGCTATAATGAGGATAAGTAGAAGAAAGTGATCTCAATGTCCTCAAAATTGCGGGTAAAGGGTGGAAAATCGTTGAAAGACAATAAAGTGGCTTTTATTACGGGGAGCGCGACAGGGCTAGGAAAACGTACAGCCATTGAGCTCGCCAAAAAGGGATTAAATATTATTCTGAACTATAGGAGTAGTGGAGAAAAGGCAAGAGAGTTGGCATCCCTTTTGGAGGAGGAGTATAAAATCCGTACCCTTGTTTTGCAAGGAGATATATCTGAATATAGTGATTGTGAATCCATGGTTTTCCGTGGTATGGAATACTTTGGCCATATAGATATTTTAATTAATAACGCAGGCCCGTATGTATTTGAACGAAAGCGTATGATGGACTACGATGTAGAACAATGGAATTATATGATTAATGGGAATTTGAACAGCGCATTTTATCTGTGTAAGTTTATCATTCCGGCTATGCGTCAAAAAGAGTGGGGGCGGATTATCAATATAGGATTTGACCGGGCCCAAACGGCGCCGGCCTGGAAGTATCGTTCCGCGTTTGCGGCTGCTAAAACCGGGTTGGTCTCACTGACCAAGACTCTTGCGTTAGAAGAAGCGGATTATGGCATTACAGTTAACATGGTATGTCCCGGTGATATTAGAGGAGAATGGAAAGAAGCGGATATAGCGGATGTCCGCCAAAGGGCAGAAGGGCAAGCATCTTTGCCTCGTATAGGAACAGGGGAGGACATCGCCCGTACCATTGCTTTCTTATGTGAGGAGAATTCCGATTTTATTACCGGTAGTATTATTGAGGTAACAGGCGGAAAAGATGTATTATCAAAAGTAAAAGAGTAAAGGTGAATGTCAACAAAGCAGGCAGGTATTATGCCTGTTTTTTCGTCTGTATAAAGCTAGGAACCGCAGCTAGATAACAAGAAAAGCGGAGCCGCAGCTAAATCAGGGCAGTGATCCCCCACTTAATCTTCTCCGATTACGCTAAGTTTTGAAGTGGGGATCTTACTGCCCGTTGATGTAGGATAAATCGTTTGCTGCAAGGGGATGTAATCATATAATATGACATGTCTTGATCAGTTTTGGTTATCTTGTTTATCCCCCATATGGCGTAAAGCACTCCGGTATTCGCTATCGCGTATAATGGCATCTTCAGCTTTTTTGTCTTTTTCATCTTCTGTTGGGGAGGGATTCCGAAATTGTTGAAGAGCTTGTCGGTAGCCCTGGTCCCCCATTTTATCGGATGAATCTTGTTTTGGCTTTTTAGACGTTGGTACAGTAGTTATTTCACGGGTTATATTTGATGTGCCATCGATGACTTCCGATGTGACTTCACTCTCTGTAGGGGCTGCAGATACATTTGCTTCATATTCTCTTCGTTCTGCTACAGCGGCCTGCGCTGTTTCCGTTCTTTGCTTGTTTGAAGAAGAGAGGGAACGAGTATTAACGATAATTAATCCAAATATGAGAGCCACGGCAATGATAATACATAAGGTAACAATTAACATGATTTCACCTCCGGCTAGTTTTGGACTTTCTTATTGCTCCTGGGTGAGTCTTTTTGTGACTTGAGCTACTCGTTCTCCTAGAGCTCTTCCAAGAGCCAGACCATGTTCGGAAATCGGCTCTGTTCCTTCGACAGGGCAAGTGATACCCGCCCCGTAATAGGAACCGTAGAACGCATTTTCCGGAACGTTGCCTGGGAGGCCGACAATCATCATCCCTTGATGCAGCATAGGAGTAATAAGGTTCAGCATGGTGGATTCTACGCCGCCGTGTGTCGTTGCTGTTGTACAGAAGACAGCACCCACCTTATCAATTAGTTTTCCTTGGGCCCATAGGTATCCAAGTTTATCAATCCATGCTTTTAAACCTGAACTGATGGTGCCGAAATGGCCGGGGCATCCCCAAATGATTGCGTCCATATCAGGCAGGTCATAAACATCAGCTTCGTTAACATGACGAATGTGAACATTTGCTCCTTCTACCTGTTTTGCTCCCTCTGCGATGGAGCGGGCAAGAGTTTCTGTATGGCCGCCTTCACTATCATAGACAATATAGATGTTCATGTTTTTCTTCTCCTCCTGTTAAATTCTCCTTCTTACGCTTCTGGTGCCTGTTTAGGGCCAGGGAGTAAAATAACGCTGTCCTCTTGTCTTGAAGCCTTCGTTTTGATAACCTTCTTATCTTTACGCACATCCCGCAAGAATAAACTTAAAACAACTCCTGAAATCGCAAAGCCCATCGCCCAGAAAAAGGCATCATTGATTCCCATAATAGTCGATTGTAATTTGGTCTGTCCGGCTAACAGGGAAACAGCATATTGTTTTGCTTGTTCCACCGGCAAATTCAAAGTTTGTGCCACAGAGTGAGCAAACGATTCAAAAGAGCTCATGAAAGCAGGGTCATTTGTTCTCATTCCATTTGCCATGGAAGCGTAATGATCTGCAGATCGATTGGTGAAAATAGTGGTAACAAAGCTGGTTCCCAATGAACCGCTGATTTGTCGCAATGTATTGGACATGGCTGTTCCATGGTTATTGAGTTCTCTTGGTAGCTGGTTAATTCCAGCTGTCATAATGGGCATGGAAATCAGGGACATCCCGAAAAAACGCAGCATATTCAAAACTAAGATATGATCATAAGACGTATTCACTGTAAGTTGTGTAAATTCATATGTTGTTACCGCTGTGATGAATAATCCGATCACTGCCAACGGACGCGGTCCCACTTTATCAAACAATATGCCTGATATTGGGGACATGATTAGCATGACGATAGCCCCTGGCAACATTAGAAGTCCAGATTCAAGTGCCGTAAAACCACGCAGATTTTGCAAGTAAATAGGGAGTAAAAACATTCCCGTAAACATCGCAACCGTCACCAAAACGTTGATAATGGTGGATAAAGAAAACATATCATATTTGAACACCCGGAAATCAAGCATAGGGGTTTTGGAACGTAATTGTTGAACAATAAATATTGAAATGAAAATAATTCCAACAATGATATTAACGATTACGATCGGATCGGTCCAACCGCTTGAACCAGCTTCGCTCACCCCGTATAAAAGGGTAGAGAATCCAACAAGGGATGCGAATGTACCGAGTAGGTCAATTTTAATTTTTCTTGGCTCTACAAGATTGCGAAGTTTAAATACCGCAATGATGAATACAATCGATCCGAGGGGAACCATACCATTAAACATGATGCGCCAGTCGTAGTGTTCGATAATCCAACCAGACAGGGTCGGACCAACGGCAGGAGCGAACATCATGGCTAAACCGAAAATTCCCATCCCTTTCCCCCGGCTTTCCGGTGGGAAAATGGTTAAAATAATAGTCATGACCAGCGGGGCAAGAACACCGCCGCCCACAGCTTGAATCAAGCGTCCTGTTAACATTGCGGAAAAGCTTGGAGCTATCCCGCATACAAAGGAGCCCAGGGTAAAACTGAGCATTGCGACTAAAAACAAAACACGGACTCCAAACCGTTCAATTAAGAAAGCTGATAGTGGAACAAGGACACCGTTTACCAGCATATAACCGGTAGACAACCATTGGATGGTGTTAGCATCGACTCCAAATTCCGTCATGAGATGCGGGATGGCAACATTTAACAATGTTTGGTTTAAAATTGCCAAAAATAGGCCCAGCATCAGCACGACCAGCAATGGAATATGCTGTGACATCCCATTTTGTTTTGACGCTGTTGTATGAGAGGTCATTCGTAAAATCTCCTTTCTTCAAACGATATCGTTTGATTAATTTGCAACGATCAATCTATCTATGGCTTTAACAGCATCTAATCGATTCATCAATTTTTATCAATGCTGACTTCTGCATTCATTCCTGGAACAACTTTTTCAGAATAGCCGCTTATAGAGATTTTAACCGGGATTTTTTGTGTAACTTTTGTGTAGTTTCCACTTGTATTTTGCTGTGGAAGAAGCGAGAATACTGAATTTGTGGCATGCCCGATTTCTTCTACTGTGCCTTTGAGTGTTGCGTCAGCATCGCCATCAATGGTTACATCCACATCAGCCCCTACTTCTACGTCATCAAGATCTGTTTCATCAATGTTTGCCGTTACGTATAATTTGTCCATATCCACAATTTGAACTAAGGTTTGCCCCGGCTGTACCATTTGTCCCTCTTTTACACCGTTTTGAATGATAGTTCCATTCATAGGTGCCTTCACGGATACAGAGTTTGTACCATCGGATACATTTCCGACTACTGCATCTTTTGATACTGTATCTCCTTCTTTTTCTGCCCAGTTTGCAACTGTGCCGCCAATAGGTGACATGATCTTTGCGATATCTCCCGTTACATGTGCATCTTCTGTTTTAATGTAATTTGCGTTTTGGTTGTAGTAGTACACACCTCCGATTGCTAAAGCCGCTACTACTAAAATTCCAAAGATGTTAAATAAAATTAAACGTCCTTTCATTCGATATTTCTCCTTTCTTAGTATAAAGATGGTTCGTTCCCGTCCATCAGGTACTTTGCTGGAAGGAATTTTTTAACAAAGAAGTTTGTTGGATATTAACTTTATTATAAAGATACTTTACAATAAAGAAACTTTATCACAAAGATATTAATTGAACAAGGGTTTTATTATTAATTTTTTTGTGGGAAAATGGAATTATAATTTAGTTATCCTAGTTATAAATAAAGAAGGAGTCTAGGGGATGAATGAATTGAACGGAGAATTAAAAAAACAGTTAGAGATCATGCATGAAGTGATGGAAATATTTATTAAATACAATAAAAAGCTCATAAAAGAAAGCAATGAAGAGTCGCCTTATAAGCTCACGCCTACGAAATATTACATGTTAAAGATGATTTATAACGCCGGAACTTGCATGGTGATGGATGTAGCCCGAAAGTTGGATTTATCTTCTGGGGCAACGACGATTATCTTAAAGCAATTGGAAGAAGAGGACTTGATTATTCGTCTAAGAGATAAGGATGATCGACGCGTTGTTTGGCTCCGGTTAACAGACGCCGGGAAAGCGTTTATTGAGAAAAAATTGGAGAAGAGAGATAAATTTTTATTGAATATTTTATCTAAACTGTCTGCAGAGGAAAGAAGTCACTTTTTAGGGTTGCTAGAAAAAATGGCAGGGGAGATTAAAGAAGAAATCGAAAAAAGTTCTTAAAATCTATCCTGCTAAATTCCCTTTAAATACATAGCGATAAAGTGCGTGGTGCAAAATTAAAGGAAAAACACTCCTCCATTCAATCTTTGAGTAGAGGAGGCTTAAAAATGATCTATCAGTTGTAGATTATACAAAACGGCACAGGGCTTCCTTGTCGTTTTTTCTTTTAATCGTTTTTATATAAGCAACGTAATTTTTCAACATGAGTTATTCTGTTTTATTTTATCCAGAACCCTTCCGTTCTTACATCTTGAAAAACTGACATGGCTGCTTTTGGCCATACCGGATTTTCAACGTGGATTCATATACAAATAAATATATAATTAAAGTAACCTAGCAAACAATCTCTTCTAGTGAGATAATATAATATACATATTTTCGACAAATTTTTTGTGAAACGGTCATAGCACTTTTATCCCGTTGTTTTATGATTCAGTAAAGTAAAACCTCGCTCGGTGGGAGGGGCCTACTACCCGTTAAAGCAGGATAAAGTTTTTGATAAAGGAGAATTTTAAAGCTTTGCGAAATCAAAGAAGCAAAAGGTTAAAAATGATAATCGCAGCAGCGGTTCTCATCTTAATTTTTCTCGTAGGTATGAATGTGATTGCTTCATATTGGAGTACAAAAAGGACCATCGAACTATCTATCGCGACTCAAAGTGTACAAATAGCAGAAACAGCGGCCGCTTCCATCAATGTGGAACAGTATAAACGTTTTTTGGCTAATCCGACTAAGAATGAAGATTACTGGAAAATCCGGCGAGCCTTAAATGATATACGAAAAAAAACAGGAGCTTTATACGTTTATACCCTTCAAATTGATGATCCAAATCAATCAAAAGTGTTAATTGCAGGTTTTCCGGATCATATCGATTATGGCATTGGTGAACCCTGCACTGTTCCTGCCGCTCAATTGCAAAGGGCTTTAAAAGGGAAAACCTATTTCACTTCAGTGATTGAAGATCCTCATTACGGGACATATATATCGGCAGGAGCTCCCATTAAGGATGCACAGGGAAAGATTGTTGGTTATTTAGGGGTTGATACAGGGGTTGGGGTGTTAAAGAAAATCGAAGAGAAAGTACTTCAGCATAATGCTGTTACGTTTATATTTAGTGTCCTGTTTGTTCTCATTGTACTTATCTCCTTCTATATGATGCAAAAGTGGTATCAAAAAGAGTTAAAGAGAGAAATAGGGGATGCAGAAGCCACCTATCAAGGAGAAATTCACTCTATTTTCGATTCAGTCCGTTCCTTAAGGCATGATTATCTGAATCACATACAAGTACTGCATGGGTTACTAAAACTGCAAAAGTATGAGATGGCAGTGGACTATATGGATTCACTTATCAAAGAAGCAAAAGTGATTGATATAACCAATATGAAGGTAGATCATCCTGCTTTATTAGTTCTTTTCCAAACCAAAAGGGTACTGGGACAAAGCAACAAAACATCCGTGATGTTTGAAATAGACGATGATTCATTCCAATATATGAAACCTACAGATCTTATTAAAATTTTATCGAATTTAATTGATAATGCAATGGATGCTGCCGTGTATTTGGAAGAGGGAGATAGATGGATAAGGGTTGCCTGCAAGAGAACAAAAAGCGAGTACGTGTTTGAAGTAGAGAATTCGGGCCCAACGATACCAAAGGTGGAGAGAGCGCGAATCTTTCAAAGAGGCTATTCAACTAAACCACAAACATTGGGTAAAGTAAGAGGACAAGGGCTATCAATCGTACAAGAAACCGTGGAGAAGTATGGCGGATCGATTAGTGTGAAATCGAGCCATGGAAGAACTACATTTACAGTATGGATTCCAGTGGAAGAAAAAAATTGATTACTATAGTGAACAAGAAAAAAGACCCATCAGGGTCTTTTTTCTTGTTTTGACCGATTTTTTTATGTCGAAAGAGAGGGTAATAAGTTCTTGGGGTCAACAATTATTTACTAACAACGGAGGTAGGGTATGAAAAAGGGATTGTTAATTGCTTTAATATGCTCATTTTATAATATCACATCCCAAATGAATTTTATCGGGCTAGAAAACTATAAAAGAATGTTCAAAGCAGATGACTTGTTTTGGACATCGCTTTGGAACACTCTTTATTTCGTTTTGTTCTCTGTTCCTCTCACTACATTGGGTGCTATCTTACTGGCTGTATTGCTGAATCAACGTATAAAAGGAATGAAGATATATCGTACTATTTTTTATTTGCCTGCTGTTTTATCGGGTGTAGCTGTTTATTATTTGTGGATACAGCTGTTAAACCCATCTACGGGTCTCGTAAATACTTTTTTGGGATGATTTGGGATAGAAGGACCCGCCTGGTTGTTCGATCCCGAATGAACCAAACCGGCTCTTATTTTGATGAAAATGTGGAGTGTGGGGGGAGGGATGCTCTTGTATCTGGCAAGTCTGCAAGGTGTTTCTCCTCATTTGTATGAAACAGCAGATCTTGAGGGAGCCAACGCGTTCCAAAAATTAATCCATATTACACTGCCGATGATTACCCCTGTTATCTTTTTTGATATTGTGACAAGTACAATCGGGTCTTCATATATCCTTCTATAAGTACAAATAACTTAGATTAACGGATAGCTTTTGCGGTTTCTGTCAAAATATAAATAAATTCACTCTCCTTTTTTTGGAAACAAAGATGGGAAAAGTTTAAACTTGTCTATACAAGATGCTATACTTAAGATAAAGCAAAAAAATAACAGGATGTGTGTAGAATGATAAAGTGTGTTGCGATTGATATGGATGGAACACTAGTAAATTCAAAACATGTTGTAAGTGAAGAAAATGCTCAGGCTATTAAGCTTGCTCAGTCACAAGGGATAGAGGTAGTCATTGCAACAGGTCGTTCTTATCAAGAAGCGAGATATGTACTTGAAGATGCTCATATTCGCTGTCCTATCATTTGTGTAAACGGGGCGGAAGTGCGTTCTGTTGAAGGCAACAAATTATATTCGATTCCTCTTCAGTTAAAAGAAATACATATGTTAACCAACACTTTAAATGAACTGGATATTTACTACGAAGTATACACGGATGAAGGTACGTATTCCCGGGACTATGATAAGGCCATCTCAACGATCATGGATATTTTCATGAGTGCAAACCCCCGTCAAGACTATGAAAAAGCAATAGAAGGAGCAAAAGCTCGCTTTGATAAAGGGATGGTTAAGCTAATCGATAGCTATGAGCCGCTGTTTGAGAATCCAGCAAAGGAAATTTATAAGTTATTAGCATTTTCGTTAGATCAGGAGAGTTTAGCGGTAGCTACAGGACGTCTAAAAAACATTGAAACGGTTGCCGTAAGTTCTTCCGGGGCAGAGAACCTTGAAATTACCCATTACAATGCCCAAAAAGGTATTGCGTTAACAAACTTTGTAGAGCAAAGAGGCATTTCATTGTTTGAAACAATGGCTATCGGAGATAATTACAACGACGTTTCTATGTTTAAGAGAGTAGGAAGAGCTGTAGCCATGGGAAATGCTCCTAAGGATATTCACAAAATATGCCATACCGTCACGGCTACGAACGATGAGAACGGTGTAGCCAAAGCCATCTTAGCAATATTGAGCGAAAACCGCTAACTATGTTAAAGTCTAGTCCCATGGCCTAAAAAGAGAAGAGGCTGTCCCATAAGTCTCGAGTTAATGATAAAAGTTGATCTTTACTGAAAGGACCCGTCACGGAATCCTGTGATTTTGCTGGATTTTCATGACGGGTCCTTTTAGGGGGATGACTCAAAAGGTATGGCCTTTTATACCTTTTGAGTCATCCTCTTTTTTATTTTATGGAAACAGATTCTTTATTTCCTTCTATATAGTTACGGTATGCACCATGATTAGTTGGTCCTACATACTGGTTTAATGGGAAGGAATGGCGAATTGCTTCTGTAATGAATGTTTTGGCGGTTGAAATGGCTTCTTTTACCGGCTTTCCTTTTGCCAATTCAGCTGTAATAGCTGCAGAATAAGTGCAACCCGCACCATGAGTATAGGATGTATCGATTCGATCGGATTCTAAAATGTCAAATGTTTTTCCATCATAAAGAACATCTACAGCTTTTTCATGTTGTAACTTGCCGCCGCCTTTAATAAGAACATATTTAGCACCAAGTTCATGAATTTTGACAGCGGCCTCTTTCATTTGATCAATTGTGCGGATAGCTCCGATGCCGCTCAGTTGGCCTGCTTCAAAAAGGTTTGGTGTAACAACTGTCGCTCTTGGCACAAGGACATCACGAAGACTTTCAGCTGTTTCCGGGTGAAGTACCTCATCTTCTCCTTTACATACCATTACTGGGTCAACGACAACATTTTTCAGGCCATGCTTATCAATTGTCTCAGCGGCTAGTTCAATAATTTCAATTGATCCAAGCATTCCGGTTTTTAGGGCGTGTACCCCTATCCCTTCTACAATCGTTTTAAGTTGTGCTCGTAATGTTTTTATGTCAATAGGAAACACATTATGTGACCAACCGTTATCCGGGTCCATTGCCACAATTGTAGTAAGAGCTGTCATTCCATAAACGCCGCGTTCTTGAAAGGTTTTTAAATCAGCTTGAATGCCGGCACCGCCGCTGCTGTCAGAACCGGCGATTGTTAGAGCTTTATACATAGTCATAAAAATCCCCCTTAGCCGCTACTTTATATTTAAGCAACGATATTTTATTCAATATATATTATTCTATAGGTGAGAGGAGGCATATTCAAACTTTAATATTACTGGTTGCAAAACCAATTGTGAATCTTTCTTTTATTGACAACCTCTTTCTTCTATTTGAATTGTCATGTATTCATTAGATTTTACATAGGAAGGTCGATTTTTAGTTTTGAATCAATCGACTCATCATGAATAAAAATACTATGCTAATAAAATTTAATGTATTAATTATAATACGATTTATTAAATTTTTATTAGATGTTTTGTTTTAATATTCAATAATTATATTGACATAATTAGGGGTGGTATTTATATTTATAGATAAATATTTATTCGAAGTGAAAAAGGTTAGGTAAATAAAAGTGACAGTCGATCCCGCCCGATATATGAGAAAGCCCGGGCTTGAAAAAATGCGTCTGTGACGATTAGAGGATATGGCTAATATGCCTTTTGAGGCCACACCAAACAATGGTGAGTGAAGCTGTTCGCCGAGCAGATGGGATTGGAAATCAAATGATCAAAACATTAACGAAATGAGGAAAAAAGGGATGAATATTCAATCAGTTGTCAGAAACGTATATCCTAATTTAACGCCTTATATATGCCAGCTGGCTGATCTTCCGATAGAGGAATTGAAAGAAGCGCTGCAAAAGGAGACAGTCTATAAACTATCTTTTAATGAAAACCCGCTTGGTCCTTCTCCAAAAGCTTTAAAAGCAATGGGTGAAGCACTGCAATCGTTGAATTTATATCCAAGTTCTAAAGGGGAAAAGCTTCAGGAAGCCATTGCCCAGCGTGAAGGCGTTCAAAGAGACCAAGTGCTTTTATCCAACGGAGCAGATGAGATGATCAACTTAGCCGCTCAAACATTTTTGGAGCCAGGAGATGAAGTCGTTATACCAGCTGTGACCTTCGTTCAATATGAAGCAGCCGCTCACCTGATGGGGGCTGTACCTGTTAAAGTTCCAATGACAGGAAAGCTTGAAATCGATTTAGAAGGCATCATCCAAGCCATTACAACCGAAACGAAGATGATTTGCCTTTGTAACCCGAATAACCCGACAGGTGCCATTATTTCAGACAAACAGATGGGGGCATTCTTAAAGCGTGTCCCGAAGGATGTAGTTGTCATCATTGATGAGGCGTATTATGAATATGCTGATTCATCGGAGTTTTCAACAGCAGTGAAGTATATAAAAAACCATGAGAATGTACTTGTGGTTCGAACGTTTTCTAAAATCTATTCTCTCGCTGCTGCTCGTATTGGCTATGGTATAGGAAATGAAACTTTAGTTGAAGCTATTCATCATGTACGCCCGCCTTTCAATGTGAACGCCATTGCACAGGCAGGGGCTCTAGCAAGTTTGAATGATCAGGAACATGTACAGGTTTCTAAGCAACTCAATGAAAAAGGAAAACAACTCCTTTATGAAACATTTGAACAGCTTGGGTTTGAATACGTAAAAACAAACGGCAACTTCGTTTATGTAGATACAAAGATTGATAGTGATCATCTTTTTCAGGAGTTAGCTAAAAAAGGTGTAATTGTCCGGATATTAAAGGGCTATGGCCTGCCTGCCTCATTGCGTGTATCAGTCGGGGCAGAAGAAGAAGTAAAAGCTTTTATTCAGGCGTTAAATGAGATTTTATAGAGAAAAAGGGACATGGCGATAGGGAATGGTTATATGTTCCATCAGTGGGGGTCTTGCTGCCCGTTAATGCGGGATAAAAAGAGGGAAAGGTCATGCCTTGCCCTCTTTTTATTTGAAACGTTGATCGTTTTATCTTTACGATCACACTCTAAAGTATGAATTGTTCTTTTTGGGGTAAAGGTAATTTTGATAGCTGCTCCTTGATGTAAACACGGGGCACTCTTCTTCCGATTAAACAAACAACCTCATAATTGATGGTTCCCATGAGGGATGCGATGTCATCAACGGATTGGAAGGACGTTTTATTATACCCGAAGATGACTACTTCGTCTCCTGCTGTACTGTTTGGAATATGTGTAACATCAATCATCATCTGATCCATACATACGCGTCCTGTCACCGGAGCAGTTTCACTGCGTGTTAGAACCTTTGCACGGTTGGAGAGAAGGCGTGAAATCCCATCTGCATATCCGATTGGCAGTGTAGCAATGATACTATCCTGTGAAGGAGCAAAGGTGCAGCCATAGCTGATCGGTTGAGATGCAGGTACGGTTTTTAATGCAGCAATTTTCGTTTTTAAGCTCATCGCTTGCTGAAGCTGAATAGCATGTCCTTTTAAAGAGGCATCAGGATATAACCCGTAAAGAGCGATACCCACGCGTACCATATCTAAATGCATATCCGGAAAGTTCATAGTCGCTGCACTGTTACAGCAGTGTCTAATTGGGATATGAATGTTGTTTTCTTCAATGTACTCTACAACCGACATGAATGTTGCAAATTGTTTGCGTGTATAAGAAGGATCTTCGCTGTCAGCGTTAGCAAAATGCGTAAAGATTCCTTCTAGATATAAAAAAGGAGAGTTAATGGCCTTTTGGGCAAGTACCAGCGCTTCCTCATTAGATGTTACACCAATTCTTGACATGCCGCTGTCAATCTTCAAATGAATAGAAGCAACTTTTCTCATGTGTGTTGTTTGATGAATGATCTCATTTAACACATCTTGAGAGAAAACGGTTAAGGCAATGTTTTCTGTAATCGCTTTCTTTACGGAGCGGACAGGTGTGTACCCTAAAACAAGTATAGGGTGAGAGATGCCCGCTTTCCGTAGTTCCAGTGCTTCATCTAATAAGGCGACCGCCAAGTAGTCTGCTCCTGATTCTACCGCTGTTCGAGCAATTTCCACAGCGCCGTGGCCGTATCCGTCTGCCTTTACTACAGCCATTAGTTTCGTTGAATCTTTTACATAGTTTCTAAACTGCTGGACATTATGTTTAACCGCCTCTAGCGAAACTTCCGCCCATGTGTCCCGGTAACTTTGATGAATCATAAAACCATCCCCCTGAATGCATGTATGAAAAACCCCTCAAGAGAGAGTCTTGAGGGGAGGCATATTGTGTGGTCGAACAATAATTATTAGTTTGCAACTAATTCTTTTTCAAAAGCTTTTTCAACTGTTACATAATCATAGCCAAGATCTCTTGCAACTGCCTCATATGTGATTTGGCCGTTTGCGACGTTTACACCCAGTTTTAGTGCTTCATTTTCAGAAATCGCTTTAAGTACCCCTTTGTTCGCGATTTGTAAAGCGTAAGGAACTGTTACGTTTGTTAAAGCGATTGTAGATGTTCTTGGAACTGCACCAGGCATGTTCGCAACAGAGTAGTGAAGAACACCATGTTTTTCGAATGTTGGGTTATCATGAGTTGTTACATGATCGCTTGTTTCAACGATACCGCCTTGGTCGATCGCAACGTCTACGATAACAGAGCCAGGTTTCATTGTTTTTACCATTTCTTCTGTTACAAGCTTAGGAGCTTTTGCACCAGGAATTAGTACCGCACCGATTAAAAGGTCTGCTTCTTTCACCGCTTCTGCGATATTGAATGGGTTTGACATCAATGTTTTGATTTGGTTACCGAAGATGTCATCTAACTGACGTAAACGGTCAGCACTTAAGTCGATGATTGTTACATCAGCGCCTAAGCCGATTGCCATTTTCGCAGCGTTTGTTCCTACAATACCGCCACCGATGATGGTTACTTTACCGCGGTTTACACCAGGTACGCCTGCAAGAAGGATACCTTGACCACCGTTTGTTTTTTGCAGGAATTGTGCACCGATTTGTGCAGCCATGCGACCGGCGACTTCACTCATTGGAGTAAGAAGCGGAAGAGTGCGATTGACCGCCACAGTTTCGTATGCGATTGCGATAACGCCTTTATCTTTAAGAGCTTGAGCTAAAGCCGGCTCAGCAGCTAAGTGTAAGTAAGTGAATAAGATTAATCCTGGACGGAAATAGTTGTATTCACTTTCAAGAGGTTCTTTAACTTTCATAACCATTTCAGATTGAGTCCAAACGTCTGCAGCGCTTTCAAGGATTTCAGCGCCGGCATTAGCGTAATCCTCATTTGTGAAACCGCTTCCAATTCCGGCATCTTTTTCTACTAAAACTTTATGACCAGCGTTTAAGAATGAAACTACCCCCGCTGGAGTAAGAGCAACGCGATTTTCATTATTCTTAATTTCTTTAGGTACACCGATAATCATATCGTGATTTCCTCCCTTAACAACTTGCTTTGTATTACCTTGTGGCTTCAGTATAAAACGTTTTCATCATTTTTTCTTTGTTGATAAAGGAGAAAGATTTCACGAGTTTTTGTTGTTTTTCACAAAACGTTCACAATTACTTGAACTTCTCCAGCTTGAGGTCAATGTAGAGCGTCATTTTTTGATTTGGATCTTTCAGATTGATCTCCCCGATTTCACTAATCCGTTTTAGTCTGTAATTCAATGTATTAGTATGGACATTCAAGGTTTTTGCTGCTTCATTGACGTTGTTATCTTTATTTAAAAAGGCTTCAAGCGTTTCTACGAGATCACTGTTATGTTTATCATCGTATTCGTGAAGTTTCTTTAAGGCATGATTTTCGTATCCATCATTTGTGCGTTTCTCCAAAAGGACATCAATGAACTGGTAAATGCCAAGATTTTGATAACCATGAATTTCATTTACTTCAGAAGGGAATTTTTCCTTCATGGATAAAACGGTCAGTGCTTCACGATATGCTTTCTCTACTTTTTGATAGTCACTGTAGACACTGCTGAATGCTGGTTTGATCGATTTTACTGCAAATCGTTCTTCCATTTTATGAACAAATGTCTGAACAAAATCATTCAATTTATTTAAAGGCTGGTCTATCTGATGGAGAGAAACCAACAAAATAAATTGATGATGATCAATTGTATAAAGGGCAGTCTTCAAACGCTGATTTGTTTGTAAAAGGTATGAAATTTGTTTTTCTTCTTCATTTGTTATATCTTCCTCAAACTGAAGGACGGCGACGGCAAATGAAGAAGGAGGCGTAATTTTCAGTAACCGAAAATTCTCCATGGTTTCTTCATTTGATTGGATGTGACCTGTGAGCAGCTTCCAAAAGAATTCCTGAAATCGTTCTTCTTTTTTATTTTTTCGGGCTTGAAGCTGTAAAAGTTTATTTTTTGCTGCCTCGGCTGCTTGCTTTAATAAAACCAAATCTTGCTCGTTCAAGGACTTATCCACTTCTAAAGCCCAGATAAAGCCTAATACTTCTTCATTCTTCCATATAGAAACCGCTACACGGTCACCTAAACCAATATCATCCATCGTTTTGACACGGACAGGTTCACGGCTTTTTAAGAGAGCGGGGATCACGCCTTCCTTCCAAAGGTTATTAATGACCTTTTCGGGAACACGGCGGCCGATGATAGTAGACACTCTCGCTGGGTCCGTTCTTTCATCATGAGTGCTGTAAGCAATTAGGCGGTGATTTGCATCTTCTATTGTAATAGGGCAATGAAGAACCTCACTCACAACATCAGCGAATTCCTCTAAACTATCAAAGTTCCCCCTAAAAGGATCATTTTTTATATATGCCATATAAAATCCCTCTTTATCTAAATATATTTGATTTATTATTGTTTTTTTGATAATCTAATTAACGTTACGGTTTGAGGATTTGTGTAAATCAACAAAATTATAACGTAATTTTTTAGTATTTCAACAATAAAAGTTCATTCACAAAAATGTTAAAATTATACCGTAAAAGCTTCAAAGATTGCTTTTATTAAATGAAAGCGTTAACATTACGGATGCAATGGAGGTGGAACTGGCCACATTCTAAAAACCATAAGCAAGCAAAAAAATTTCATGGGGATTTTTTAATTTTTCTCCTTTATTCAATAAGTAGTCAATTGCCATTATCCATTTATTTATGATTGAAGGAGAAGAGGTAACAAGAGATATCTGTAATTTTAACAGTATGATTACACCATTATAAACATCAGTAGTTATAATGAAAAGCCTATAAAGCATGGGGGATTAAAGCTTTTAGTAATTATAGGTTAATGATTGGGGGAAGAGATGATGCAAAACAATTCTTCAGGTAAACAGTTGCAGCGCGGCTTAGAACAAAGGCATATTACGCTTATGTCTTTAGGAGCGGCGATTGGGGTTGGGTTATTTCTTGGTTCGGCATCTGCCATTAAATTAGCGGGTCCTGGTATTTTGTTAGCGTATGCATTTAGCGGTATGATCATGTTCTTTATCATGAGAGCGCTTGGTGAGATGGCGATTCAAAAGCCTGTAGCAGGGTCTTTTAGCCAATATGCTCGTGACTATTTGGGACCGCTTGCAGGTTATATAACAGGATGGAATTATTGGTTTTTATGGGTTGTTACTTGTATGGCTGAAATTACAGCGGTAGGAATTTACATGGAATTCTGGTTCCCTGATGTTCCGCGTTGGATTTGGGCGTTAGCGGCATTAGTGATTATGACAGCTGTTAACTTCCTTGCCGTAAAAGCATATGGAGAATTAGAGTTTTGGTTTGCCCTTATTAAAATTGTTACGATTATCTTTATGATTGTTACAGGTATCGGCATGATCGCATTCGGTATCGGTAATGGTGGAATTGCGACAGGCATCAGCAACCTTTGGGAGCACGGAGGTCTTCTTCCAAACGGTATTACCGGAGTATTAATGTCCTTACAAATGGTTATGTTTGCTTTCTTAGGTATTGAGATGATTGGTATCACAGCCGGGGAAGTGAAAAATCCTGAAAAAACATTATCAAAAGCCATTGATACTGTGTTCTGGCGAATTCTCATTTTCTACGTGGGTGCCTTATTCGTGATTATGTCTATCTATCCTTGGACAGAAATTGGCACAAAAGGAAGTCCGTTTGTACTAACATTCGATAAAATTGGAATCCCTGCAGCGGCAGGAATTATTAATTTCGTTGTGTTAACAGCTGCCCTTTCTTCTTGTAACGGCGGTATCTTCAGTACAGCGCGTATGTTATATAACTTGGCAGAACATGGGGAAGCGCCAAAAACATACAGTAAATTAAACAAAAACGGTGTACCTAGTTTTGCGGTTTTAGCGACTGCAGGAGCTCTATTAATTGGAGTAGTCTTGAACTATATAGTCCCTGCTAAAGTATTTACGTGGGTAACAAGTATTTCAACTTTCGGTGCAATTTGGACATGGTGCATGATCTTATTATCACAAATTCGCTATCGCAAAAGCTTAAGCCCTGAGCAAAAACAAGGCTTAAAATATAAAATGCCTTTATATCCTTTTACGTCTTATTTGTCATTAGCGTTCTTAATCGGGGTAGCCGGTTTAATGGCGTACTTCCCAGATACACGAATTGCTTTATTCGTTGGACCGCTTTGGTTAGTGATTCTAGTAGCACTTTATTATGGCAAAGGATTCAATAAAAAAAATAAAGAGCAAAATGCAGCTGCTAAACAAGTGAGTTGATTGAGGAAAGGAACCTCTTAGAAGCGTTGTTAGGGCCAATTAGGGAAATCTAACTCGTTCTGAGAGGTTTTTTATGTCCCATTTTTTGGAATGATTGTTTTTCATATCAATGGTTGGCAGTTATCCGATGGACTGACATCATAAGGATAATCGAAAACTCGTACCTTAAAGGGAAAACATAAATTTTCGTACGTAAAAAGGAGGCGCGTTATGAGCCTCCTTTTTTTCATTATGCTGCTTTTGTTGCCACAATCAATACACGACCGCGGTCTAGTTCCACTTCATATTTTTCAGCCTCAGGTTCAGATAAACCTACCGATTGCATTTTAGAACGAAGCTCGTCCCCTCGAGAACGAAAGACATTTGATAACTTATCAAAGAAACCTTGTTCAGCCATACCGACATTATTTGCATCCAGTGCATCTGTTAAGTCAGTCGAACGGTCTTTGTCATGGGCAAATAAGTAAATATCATCATGTGTAAAACCTTGACGTACAAAATCCTCGATAACCTCTTTTGCTTGTACTCCATTTTCTACTACTTTTACGTTTAACATGTTTATAACCTCCTGGATTTTTTTCTCGTATTAGTTTTTTGTTTAATACAGACACAATCAAGTGAGGTTGTAGCTACAACTTGTATTCTTATTTTATATATAGCCTGTAAAGAAGGGGATGAAACCTCTTTTTTAAAACAATTAATAAATAGTAAGATGAACTACTTTTTGAAGAAGTGTTCTTTTTTATTGGCGAAAAAAGGTGGAAAGATGAAGAATGGAGGGGAGTGGAAAAGTATTATTTAACTCACTTTGCTAAATATTTAAGTTTCAAAAGGTGTTCCAATTTTCGAGCGCTTTCATTTTCACGAGATCTTCTTGATCCCGTGAAAATGACCAGCATCTAACTTGAATGCTCTGATTTAATATGGTATTTTCAAACAGATGAGCCTGCACCATCAAGTGAAACCTCCATCAGGGAAGGATGATTGCCTTGCTGATTAGTAGACCTAATCAGGCTCTCAGAGGCGGTTATCTTTCTTGGATAGTCAAGGCTCCTACCGCCATTAAAGCGGGACCAAATAAAGAAGGGACGATTTGATCATGGCAAAACAACAAATTGGTGTCATTGGTTTAGCCGTTATGGGTAAAAACCTGGCGCTGAATATTGAAAGCAGAGGATATTCTGTATCTGTGTACAACCGTTCTTCTGATAAGACGGAAGAGTTTTTAAAAAATGAAGCAGAAGGTAAAAATTTTGTAGGTACATACAGTATCGAAGAGTTCGTGAACTCCCTGGAAAAACCGCGCAAGATTTTACTGATGGTTAAAGCGGGTGCTCCGACAGATGCTACAATTGAGTCTCTCAAGCCACACTTGGAAAAAGGCGATATTTTAATTGATGGGGGTAATACGTTCTTCCAAGATACGATCAGACGCAATAAAGAGCTGGAAGAGGCAGGTATTCACTTCATTGGTACAGGGGTCTCAGGAGGAGAAGAAGGCGCATTAAAAGGTCCTTCGATTATGCCTGGAGGCCAAAAAGAAGCATATGAACTTGTAGAGCCGATTTTAAAAGCCATTTCTGCTAAAGTAAATGATGAACCTTGCTGCACATACATTGGTCCTAACGGTGCAGGTCACTATGTGAAAATGGTCCATAATGGTATTGAATATGGGGACATGCAATTAATTTCAGAAGCTTATTTTATTATGAAACACGTACTTGGTTTAAGTGCCGGGGAGCTTCACGAAGTATTTGCAGAATGGAATAAAGGTGAATTGGACAGTTACCTTATTGAAATCACAGCTGATATTTTCACGAAGGTTGATGAAGAAACAGGCAAACCGCTTGTAGATGTGATTCTAGATACAGCAGGTCAAAAAGGAACAGGTAAATGGACAAGCCAAAGCGCTTTAGATTTGGGTGTTCCATTGCCAATTATTACGGAATCTGTATTTGCCCGTTTTATTTCAGCGATGAAAGAAGAGCGTGTGAAAGCAAGCAAGCTGTTAACTGGCCCTGAAATAAAAGCTTTTGAAGGCAATAAAGAAGAATTGATTGAAGCGGTACGCAAAGCTTTATATATGAGTAAGATTTGTTCGTATGCCCAGGGATTTGCTCAAATGCGTGCAGCATCTGAGGAATACGATTGGAACCTTCGCTACGGTGATATTGCTATGATTTTCCGCGGCGGTTGCATCATCCGTGCTCAATTCTTACAAAAAATTAAAGAAGCATACGACCGTGATGCAGGGTTGGCGAACTTGTTATTAGATCCATACTTTAAAGATATTGTTGAAAATTATCAATCAGCACTGCGCCAAGTGCTTGCTATAGCGATTGAGCGTGGCATTCCGGTACCGTCTTTCTCTAGTGCCTTAGCTTATTATGACAGCTACCGCACAGAAACATTACCAGCAAATCTTCTACAAGCTCAACGTGATTACTTCGGTGCTCACACGTATCAGCGTGTAGATAAAGAAGGTATCTTCCATACAGAATGGCTTAAATAATGAAAAAGAGGACTTTCTCACAGAAAGTCCTCTTTTTCATTATTTAAGCAAATGGTTTGTTTTCAAATAAATCGTACACGAGATGGTGCAGCGTATGTGCAAAAGCCGGTGCCGCAACATTGTTCATTTTCAGGTGGCTCCCCTATTCAGAACGTGAATGGGTGTCCGCTTCAACAGACCACCAGTGGAGCCCATCTTTAGCTAGTAAGGCATCAGACTCTTTTGGACCCATTGATCCTGATTCATAATTCGGAAAGTTTTCCGCTTTTTTGTTTGTCCAGGCTCTTGAAATGGTATCCACGAACTTCCATGAGAGAGCAACTTCATCCCAATGTGTAAAGTTAGTTGCATCACCGCGCATGCAGTCATATAAAAGGCGTTCATAAGCCTCAGGTGTATTCATTTTATCGTCGCAATTGTTGCAGTAATCTAATTTAATCGGTGTAGAAGTCGTGCTGCCTTCTCCTTTTCTTGCGTTGAGGTGAAGCGTGATCCCTTCCTCAGGCTGAATATGGATAACAAGAAGGTTCGGATGGATCGCTTTATCTTTCTCAACGTAAAGGTTCATTGGCAAGTCTTTAAATTGCACCACGATTTCAGTAGACTTTTTCGTCATACGCTTACCTGTACGAATATAGAAAGGCACACCAGCCCATCTGAAGTTGTCAATCATTAATTTACCGGATACAAACGTTTCAGTGTTAGATTCAGGGTCTACTGAGTTTTCTTCGCGGTAGGCTGGAACTTCTTGCTCATTTACAATTCCTCGTCCATATTGTCCGCGCACAAAATATTCATCTACCTCATCTTCAGACATATTTCGTAAAGCACGAAGGACTTTGACTTTTTCACTTCTGATTTCTTCTGTCTTCAATTTAATGGGCGGTTCCATCGCAAGAAGAGCAACCATTTGAAGCATATGGTTTTGTACCATATCGCGAAGGGCACCAGAAGATTCATAATAACGACCGCGATCTTCTACACCTAATGTCTCACTTGAGGTGATCTGAATATTTGAGATGTATTGATTGTTCCAAAGAGACTCGAAAATCGGGTTTGCAAAGCGAATAACCTCGATGTTTTGAACCATTTCTTTACCTAAATAATGATCGATACGGTAAATTTGATCTTCAGTAAACACGTGACGAATTTGATCATTTAATTCCTTGGCGGATTCATAATCATGCCCAAAAGGCTTTTCGATCACTAATCGGCTCCAGCCTCCTGTAGAGGTTAAACCTTCAGATTTTAAGTTCTCGCCGATCGTGCCAAAGAATTCTGGTGCCATTGCCAGATAAAAAATGCGATTTCCTTCAGTATGGTATTTCCCATCAAGGTCACCGAGTAAACTCTTCAATTCTTGATAGGAAGCAACATTTGTCACATCAAATGGATGGTAATAGAAATGAGAAGAAAATGTTTCTGCACTCACATTTCCTTCCTGTAAATTACCGATGGATTTCTTTACATTGTCTCGGAACTCATCGTTAGTCAAAGGTCTTCTTGCAACTCCAACTACTGCGAAGTCTTCGGACAATTTACCACTGCGATATAGTCTGAAAATAGAAGGGAACAGTTTACGCTTTGCCAAGTCGCCCGTTGCACCAAAAATAACGATGATAGATTTTGGATTATTCGTTGTCATAGCTCTAAGGACCTCACTTTATTGTAAATGCGTTCAATCTTATTATGTATCCTATTCAGTTATAAAATTGTATCTGTTTTGAAGATGTAAAGCAAACATTTAGTAACTTTTTGTGATAGGTAGGTGAAATGGAAGGACCTAGTTTACATTTTTTAATATCGCTTTCATTAAAATATTTATATACTGAAATAATTTATTTTTTGTAAATAGGCTCAAAAGTTGTTCCTCTATTCTTCCAGTAAAGAATAATAAAGAAGAAGGTGATGTTTCACATGAAACAATCATAATCTGACCAGTTCCTGTAACAGGAGGAGTCTGAATGAGGGGAGACGGTGAAGTAAATGGTTCAAAGATTTCCTTTTCTATAAAGAAGATGCAGCTTTATTGGAGAGATTTGTTGATTCATTACAAGAAAATGGGGTAGTCTAGTGGTAAGATATAACGTCAATGTGCAGGTGATATAGAAATGGCTATCCTAAAAAATGACTGGGCCCCCTTGTTGGAAGAACAATTTGAGCAGCCTTACTATAAAAGGCTTCGGGAGTTTTTGGTTCAGGAATATAATACTCAAACGGTTTATCCAGAAAAGAACGATATTTTCAATGCCTTACATTTAACCGGTTATCGTGACACCAAGGTGGTGATTTTGGGACAAGACCCTTATCACGGACCAGGGCAGGCCCATGGTTTGAGCTTTTCGGTCAACCCCGGAGTAAAGGTGCCTCCTTCCCTTGTGAATGTTTATAAAGAGTTATCAAATGATCTGGATTGTTACATTCCCAACAATGGTTACCTTGTGAAGTGGGCTAAGCAAGGAGTTCTTTTACTAAACACGGTTTTAACGGTACGTAGAGGAAAGCCTAATTCTCATAAGGGAATGGGGTGGGAGCAATTTACAGACCGAGTAATTGAGTTATTGGCTGAGCGTCCAGAACCAATGGCATTTTTGCTTTGGGGAAAGCATGCCCAAGAAAAGAAGAAATTAATCCATTCCAATCATCATTACATCATTGAAAGTCCACATCCGAGTCCATTTTCTGCAAATAGAGGCTTTTTTGGAAGCCGGCCTTTTTCAAAAACAAACGATTTCTTAAAAGAGAATGGACAAATTCCCATTGACTGGCAAATTGAAAATATTTGAAGAGAGGGAGATGACTCAAAAGGTAGATTTTTTTTACCTTTTGAGTCATCTCCTTCGTTAAACAATAGAATGCCTATTCAACATTTGTTAGAATAGTAGGGGTGAGGATTGAGCATTGCCTTTGGATATAAACAAAAAATTGAGGCGTTTAAACGTTTAGTGAAATAATGAAAAATTGAGGTGTTCACCATGAATATTTCTATGTTGCAACTTTTAGAAAAAATGAATGAGGAAATGCATCAAGCCATACAAGAGGTTTCAAGCCAAAAGGAACGCCATTTGCGCGATCGGCTGGTTGCAATCAAAACATTGTGTGAGTTAGCTATGGATCAACAAACAGAGAAGGCCGCATTCTCTGCCGTTAGTCTTGCGGAAAATAAACCAGTACTCGCTCCATCACAAACTTTAAGCAAGCCGATGGAGATTTCGGATGGAGCGAATGGGGAAAGCCTGTTTGATTTCTAGGAGAAGATAACATTAAAGTATCTGTATTTTATATGGATAATCAGGAAAAGAGGGGAAGAAGATGAAGGTTTTTTTGATCTTAGGTGCTGTTAATGCAATGTTAGCTGTGGCGCTTGGGGCATTCGGTGCACATGGGTTAGAAGGGAAAATTTCCGCTAAATATTTAGAAGTATGGAAAACAGGGGTTACATATCAAATGTTTCATGCGACGGGTTTATTTGTCGTTGCTTTCTTAGCAAGCCGTTTTCCTGAATCATCGCTTGTTAGTGCTTCTGGATGGTTTATGCTTATTGGGATTATCCTGTTCTCTGGAAGCTTATACATCTTAAGTACATCAGGTATTAAAGTATTAGGTGCGATCACGCCATTTGGAGGGGTAGCCTTTATCGTTGCTTGGATTTTACTTGTTATTGCTGCAATAAAATTGTTATAAAAAACAAAGGAGTGCTGATCAGCACTCCTTTGTTTTTTATCTCGGCGGATAGCTGCTGAGCGGCTGCTGCCCGCCGGTAAAAGGATATGTGTATTCAATTTCTTCATCAAATGTAACGTAATCAAGATAGACCATTAGCAGGATATAACGCCTTCCGGTCTGTGGATCACTCAAAATGATATGATCCCGGCCTGCGGCTTCAACGACTCCTTTAAACACTTTCTGATTATTTCCTTCAAATGTCATATAAACAGTAGCTACTTTCCCTCTGTTCAAACGTAAAATATTTTCAATATAAGACTCCTCTAACGGAAGCTGTCCAGCTGCAGCTTGAGGCGATCCCGCTCCTCCCGTTGGAATCGGAAGGGGAGCGCCTGGTACTTGTGAGGGTTGTTGATAAGCGCCTGGTACTTGTGAGGGCTGCTGATAGGACGGATACCCATATCCATAACCGCCGTAAGGCATTTGCATATAAGGGCTTTGGCCCGTGGTTTTCGGTTTTTTCATACACAAATCCTCCTTTAGGAATAACTACGCTTCACATGCGTGGTTATCAATAAACACTAGGGCAATTCGCTTGAGTCGGTGAGTAAAAGCAGTGAGATTTGTAACGGCCTGCACTATAGTGATTAAACCACCGGACGGGACAGGGACCACCTGTCTAGAAGCTTTACATCTTCTTCGTTATAAGGGACAACACCCGTGTTTTCACTTCGTTTACTCACTAGTTGATAAATATGATGAACAAATGTAGAGTATGCTTTCTTTTTTTGCTTTGGTACCGGTGAGAGGAAGTCCTTTTTCGGCAATCTGAAGTGTTTCGTACCGAAAGGGAGAAAATTTCACCATGGCTTCTATCCAATGCCTCTAAAGAGAACAGAGCTTCTCCTTATCTGGTTTCACTCTCCATTCGTATTGGCCTGCCAAACAGAGGAGAGGCAAAAAAATAGGCGGTTGAGAAAAGGATTCTCAGCCACCTAAAAAAGACGCCGGTATTGAATACCAACGTCTTCTTAATTATACATATAAGAATTGAGCAATACGATCTTGGTTTAAAATGTTCCCTACAAAGAATGTACCAAATTCACCGTAACGAGCGCTGACTTCATCAAAGCGCATTTCGTACACGAGCTTTTTGAATTGAAGGACATCCTCTGCAAAAAGGGTTACGCCCCACTCATAGTCATCGAAGCCTACAGAACCTGTAATGATTTGTTTTACTTTTCCCGCATACTGGCGGCCAATCATTCCATGACTGCGCATTAAGCTGCGGCGTTCCTCCATCGGAAGCATATACCAGTTGTCATTGCCTTGGCGGCGTTTATCCATTGGATAGAAGCAAATGTGCTTCGCCTTTGGGAGAATTGGATAAAGGCGGGCACGAATTTCCGGATTTTCGTAAGGGTCTTGCCCAGCCGGTAAGTAGTTGCTTAGCTCTACAACGGAAACATAAGAGTATGTAGGAATGGTATATTCAGCAAGCTTTGTTTTATTGAATTCTGTTTCAATTTCATTTAACTCTTCCATCGTCGGACGAACAAACATCATCATAAAGTCTGCTTTTTGTCCAACAATTGTGTAAAGAGCTTGACTTCCTTGTTTTTCTTTTTCTGTTTTTTGCCATTTTTCCATTAAACCTAAAAACTCATGAATAGCGGCTTGGCGCTCATCACTCGATACTTGTTTCCATGCAGACCAATCCATGGAACGAAAATCATGAAGGCAATACCAGCCGTCTAATGTTTGAGCAGCTTCTGACATATGCTTTCAACTCCTAATATGACATTATTCTCTAAACTCAATTTTACTATAACATAGTTTGTCCGTTTCACATGAATGAAAAACTCTTGAATTTTGACTAAATCAGAAACAATAACTCATATTAAGTAAGGGAGGAAGGCAGAAATGAAGATAAAACTATCAAAATCTTTAAAAAAAATGAACTTTTTTATAAAACCAAATTCTTTATGTGCATTCCTTTGATTTTAAGAAGAAGTGAAGTATCCTAGTAAAAGAAAATCGTTTTACGTAGTTGAGGAGGATTTACAGTGAGTGATTTGTTTGCAGCGTTGAAAAGTAAAGTAGCTGGTAAAGATGTAAAAATTGTATTTCCAGAAGGACTAGATGAGCGTATTTTAGGCGCAGTAGGCCGCTTAGCAAAAGAGAACATCTTAACACCGATCGTTGTAGGAAATAAAGAAGAAGTAGCGAAAAAGGCAGAACAATTACATGTATCCCTTGAAAATGTGACTGTGTATGACCCGACCCAGTATGAAGAATTTGATGCAATGGTAGCGTCTTTCGTTGAACGTCGTAAAGGGAAAGTATCCGAAGAAGACGCACGCAAAGTACTTTTAGATGAAAACTATTTTGGTACAATGCTTGTACATATGGGTAAAGCAGATGGGCTAGTAAGCGGAGCGGCACATTCGACAGCAGACACGGTTCGTCCGGCTTTACAGATTATTAAAACAAAAGAAGGCGTAAAAAAGACTTCCGGTGTCTTCATTATGGTACGCGGTGAAGAAAAATACGTATTTGCTGACTGTGCCATCAATATTGCACCGGACAGTCAGGATTTAGCTGAAATTGCGATTGAAAGTGCCCGTACAGCTGACATGTTCGATATTGAACCTCGTGTAGCCATGCTCAGCTTCTCTACAAAAGGTTCTGCTAAGTCTCCTGAAACAGAAAAAGTAGCGAATGCAGTCAACATTGCGAAAGAAATGGCCCCAAACTTAACTTTAGATGGCGAGTTTCAATTTGATGCCGCTTTTGTTCCGTCTGTAGCAGAAAAGAAAGCTCCAGGTTCAGTTATTAAAGGAGATGCGAATGTATTCGTATTCCCAAGTCTTGAGGCCGGCAACATTGGCTATAAAATTGCACAGCGTTTAGGCAGCTTTGAAGCCGTGGGTCCTATCCTTCAAGGGTTAAATAAACCAGTAAACGACTTATCTCGCGGTTGCAATGAGGAAGACGTTTATAAATTGGCTTTAATTACAGCAGCTCAAACGTTGTAATAAACATCAAAAAGCCCTTCCCGTCTATAAATGGGAAAGGGCTTTTTCGTTACGGTCATACATGCGCTGTAAATGGTAATCGAATAATTGGAGTTCATGGTTCGATAACGGAATCGGCGCAAGATGTGCCCCGGTCTCTTTTAATGTTTGAAGCAGAGATAACATTAAGGAAGAAACCGTAATGTCCTTGTTTAACAGCTCTGATAAAGAAGCCATCGTATGGGGGACAATAGTCGGGTAGGTAAACTTCGTTGGTACGTTTTTTAATCCTCGTGCGTAAAATTCACGAATAAGGCTCGCACGTTGTGAGCCGCTTCCTGAAGCGCATAAATAAATTTGTACAGCTATGCCGCTTCGAATCCGTCTTTGTGAAATCCCGGCAAATTTTTGACCGTGAATACTCAAATCGTAGCTGCCAGGGCAATAAGAACCGATAATTTCTTTTGCTTCAATGTTTGCTTGGTAAGGAGCCAGGATAAGCTGGATTAACTCATACATTGCGTCATATCCTCGATTAATCTCAATGCCTTTTTCCGCATCTGGAAAAATGAGCGAAATGTTTAAGACTCCTTCATCTAAAACGACAGCAAGGCCCCCTGAGTTTCGGACGATGACTCGATAGCCTCGCTTATTTAAAAAACTTATTCCATCTTGAAGGTGAGGAAGTCTCGTATCTTGAATGCCCAGCACCACCGTATCATGGTGTACCCATGAACGCATTGCTGCTGCCGATTCACCGGATCCGACAGACGTGCAAAGCGTGTCATCGATGGCAAAGGACTGTAGAGCATCAAAACCCGGACCTAAGCTTGTCTGATCTATGATTCGCCATGTTGGCTGCACTAATAAAGAGGAACCGTTGTCTTTCATCATAAAAAACTCCTTCATTCATACTATCAAGCTGTTGGAGGCTTCTACAAGATGACAGCAAAAAGGGAAAAGCGCAAATCCCGTCCCTTTCCGCGTTTTCCTGATTAAACGGTATTATTATAGCACAACCTAACTAAAAAGGGGTTCCCGTATAAGCCTCCGACAAGAGCCCGAAAGGGAAATTGGCGAAGGCTTATGCGTAAATGATGGGGCATGGATGATTTTTATCCATGCCCCATCATTTATGTGGATTTATATAGTTATTCTGCTAACTTTTCCAAATTGCCGTTGCGGTCCATTTTAAATTTAGTGGATGGGCGTTCTTCATCCTCGAGCAACACAAATTTTCTGGCCCGGTTCATGATTTTCATAAGTGTTTCGTAATCTTCTTGAATAGTAGTGGAGTTTTCCTCCAACTGAGCAATCCGTTTTTGCAATTCGGCATTTTGTATCTTTAGCTCATGGTTTTCTTTTAATAAATTACTATTTTCATCCTTTAAAAGGTGAACATCATGTGTTTGCGAACCGATTGAACGCAAGAAAGCAATTACATGGTCAAGTGAGAGGGATGCTGAGCTATTTATCTCTGTCCCTGTTTCTGCCGCCGGCGCAGCAATAGCTGGAGGTGTCAATTCATTGTCAAACTCTTCCAAAGGTGGAACAGGCGGCGTATACAATAATCGTTTTTTCGCATTTTGGCTTTGGCCGAGTGCTCGCATTCTTTGTTTTCGCTGTTTTTTCGCTAATTGAAGAGCTTTTTCATAGGAGTGGCGCACAACTGCATTCCAACGAAATCCACAGGCGGCAGATGTGCGGTTAAGTTTGTCTCCTACCTCTTCAAAAGCATTTAATTGAGTACTTCCTTCACGTACATGACGTAAAACAGTTTCGGCTAACAGCAAATCGTTTTCTTCTGTCCAAGCATCTTGTCTATCCTTCATATTTTCTTTTCACTCCCTAAATCATCATTTTCAAAATAAATAGGATTATTATCATCATGGGCAAAAGAGAAAAAGTTTATACCAAAATCTTAAAAATATGCTTAAAAGTATGATAGAGTTGGAATGTTTTTCTCATCATAATTCAACTTGCAATGAAGAATAATAAAAGGTAAAATACCCTTTAGGCCAAAACAATTGTGCAACGAACTGTGAAAGGATTGTATCAACATGGCAAACGAATTCAGAATTTGTGATGATTGTCAGGCAACTAATATTAAAACGTTGGTGCCTAGACTCAAGAAAATAGATGAATGTGCAGATATCAAAATCGGTTGTCAATCTTACTGCGGACCCGGCCGTAAAAAATCTTTTGCGTTTGTCAATAACCGTCCGGTGTCAGCTCCAACGGAAGATGAGCTAATCGAAAAAATTGAAAAGAAGCTAAACAAATAAAAATCGCCTTTGTGTTCACGTAAAGGTGATTTTTTCGTTCTTGGCTTTGAAACGTAGGAAATTGGGGTATGTATGTCGAATATAGGGCGATAGAACAAAATGAAACAGTGAGGTATGCAAATGGATCCTAACAGCAAATTAAGCGAAGAAAAAGTATTCAAAGATCCTGTTCATCGTTATGTTCATGTTCGCGATAAGATCATTTGGGATTTGATTGGAACAGCGGAATTTCAACGATTGCGAAGAATCCGTCAACTGGGCACTACATACTTAACGTTTCATGGTGCTGAACATAGCCGCTTTAATCACTCACTGGGGGTCTATGAAATCATTCGCCGTATCATTGACGACGTGTTTCATGATCGGGAGCATTGGAATAATGATGAGCGTCTTCTTTGCTTATGTGCTGCATTGCTTCATGATTTAGGGCACGGCCCCTTTTCTCATTCGTTCGAAAAGGTTTTTCATTTAGATCATGAAGATTTCACTCAAGCTATCATAACCGGCCCGACAGAAGTGAATGCGGTCTTGCGCCGTATAGGAGACGATTTTCCCAAAAAAGTAGCTGAAGTCATTGCGAAAACATACGAGAATAAGCTCGTTGTTAGTCTTATATCCAGCCAGATTGATGCAGACCGAATGGATTATTTACAGCGTGATGCCTATTATACAGGCGTTAGCTACGGCCATTTTGATATGGAACGAATCTTGCGTGTCATGAGACCGCAGGAAGATCAAGTTGTGATTAAACAAAGCGGCATGCATGCAGTTGAAGATTATATTATGAGCCGCTATCAAATGTACTGGCAGGTGTATTTCCATCCTGTGACAAGAAGTGCAGAAGTGATTTTAACGAAAATTTTGCATCGGGCAAAACAACTTCATCAAGGACATTATTCCTTTAAACATCAGCCTGCACACTTTTACTCGCTTTTTGAGGATGAATTGGTGTTACAGGATTATTTGCGCCTGGATGAATCTGTTATTCTTTATTACTTCCAGGTATGGCAGGATGAAGAGGATCCGATCTTGTCTGATTTGTGCGGCCGTTTTCTCAATCGTCGATTATTCCAATATATTGAGTTTAATCCGAACTCCCAAATGAAAATGTGGATGGAATTGAATCATTTATTTAAAAAAGCGGGGATCGACCCTGATTATTATTTGGTGGTCGATTCATCAAGCGATTTACCGTATGATTTTTACCGTCCCGGGGAAGAGGAGGAACGCCTGCCGATTCATCTTCTCATGCCAAATGGAGACATTAGGGAGCTTTCAAGGGAATCAGAGATTGTGGAAGCCATTTCGGGGAAAAAAAGAACGGACCATAAGCTTTATTTTCCACAAGACTTGATTGACCGGCTCTCATCAAAACGCAAAGTGAAAGAGCAAATTATACAATTATTGAGCAGCGGGAAAAATTAAACGGTTTACCAGTAATAGGAGTTGAAGGGGCTTTGTTAAAAGAGCATGCTAAAATTATCCATGTGTTGGCAGCGGCGGGAGAAGTTATCGGAAGAAAAAAGCTGCAAAAAATGATTTTTATTGCGAAGAAGCTAAACTTTCCTTTTTATGAGAGATACAATTTTCATTTCTATGGTCCTTATTCTGAGGAACTCACGCTTCGAATTGAAGAGCTTTGCAATTTAGGCTTTTTAAGCGAAGTGAAGGAGAAAAAAGGCGGCTACAGTCAGTATCGTTATACATTAACATCAGAAGGGGAAGACTTCCTCAGTCATTATGAGCTCGACTTCCCCTCATTGCAAGAGTGTATGACAGATATGAATGAAAAGAGTTCAAGGTTTTTAGAATTAGTGTCAACTGTTCTTTATTTTGAAACTCTTGAAAAACAAGAAGTGAAAGAGAAAGTATTTACCTTAAAAAGCAAGCAGCGCTATACGGAGGAAGAAATTGAAGAAGCGTACAGCTACATTGAGCAGCTAAGAGGAAAACTTCCGTTGCAATAAAAAAGGCTGCTTTATGAACTCGCAAAAAAGACAGCCATAATCTTTTGACTGAAATGAACCGTCAAAGAAACTCTTGCTTTTACTAGATTTTTCTTGAAGGTTCATTTTCAGTCTCTTTAGGTTTACTCGTCGCTTAAGCGCTTTCCGGCTACGGCATAATGGTTTTTGGACATTTCTTCGATGAACACCACGATTTTTTCTTTTGGAGCACCTGTCGTTTCAGAAACAGCTTCTGTTACTTTTTCTGCAAGAGCCCGTTTTTGCTCTTCTGTACGACCTTCAAGCATTTTAACCGTTACATAGGGCATGATGATCTCTCCTTTAAGTATGTATTCATGTTTAGTTTACTCTTTTTTCAGCGTAAAGAAAATGTCTCTAAAGAATAAGTTTTAATATGGTGAACATACCGGCTGTTCTTCTCTCATAAGCTAGGTAGCAATATTCTTAAAAGGGTTGCTTCAGGCGTAAAATAAAGCCGTTTCGACAGATGATCTTTGCGGTGTGTTCTTTGCACTTTTTAGGTAACCTTAGTATACTTGTGGTAAATTTGAAATCAAAATAGAGGAGAAAAAGTGTGGAACAATTTTTGGCTTTTTCAATTGAACAACTTCCCTTCGTCATCGTTAGTTTAGTGATCGCTTTTACGATACATGAATTTGCTCATGCCTATGTCGCTTATAAATTTGGGGATCCAACCGCTAAAAATCAAGGGCGCCTTACCCTCTCGCCGCTTGCCCATTTAGATCCCTTCGGAACATTATTACTGATTATCGCAGGGTTTGGCTGGGCGAGGCCGGTTCCGGTTAATCGTTATTTTTTCAAAAACCCCCGTTTAGCAGGAGTCCTTGTTTCAATAGCAGGTCCCTTAAGCAACTTGGTATTAAGTTTTATTGGAGCAGTGATTTGGTACTTTTTAATGCGCTTTAACATGCAAGGGGTTGGCGGAGATTTTTTGTTCGGATTTTTTAATACATTTATTACCTTAAACCTCTTATTGTTTTTATTTAATTTGCTGCCTTTTCCGCCGCTGGATGGATATCGTATTATAGAGGATTTAGCACCGCCGTCTGTTCGGGCGAAAATGACACAATATGAATCCTGGGGGATTTTTATCTTTTTGGTGCTGGTGATTACTCCTTTAGATCAATATGTGATTGATCCGATCTTTAATTCAGGCATCCCATTTTTCATGGGTATCTTTGACTCGATTTTATCAACATTGATTTTATAATCTGAGAGATAGGAGGAAGATTAAATGGAAGAACAAAAGAAGAAAAAAATTGGGTTTAACATTATTAAAAACGACTCTACTGACGGGCATGGCGGATATGGTGTAGGAGCACTTAGTCTGAATAATATTTCTCCCGTTTTTGTTGATCCGGAAGAAGGAGAGGCATTTGTAGATATCGGAGCCATGCACGCTCGCAGTGTGGTGGAAAAAGGAATCAAATTTCTGCCGAATAAAGAAGAAGTACCGAATGGTAAGTTATATTGGCTTGTATGGGTAACGATCGATCGTAAAGAAGAAGGCTCATACTACGCAGGGGTAACGGCTTGTGAAATGACAGTCGACCGTGAGGCACGCCGTGGCTATAAATCGCTTCCTGAGCATGTAAATAAAATGGATAAGTCATTGAAACGCCAGATTATGGTTGATTTTATGGATGAGAAGTCGAAGCAGATTTTACGTGATTTCTTAAAAAACCATAATGAGGAAATGTGGAACCTTTCAGAAGAGAAACTCAAACAAGATTTATCTAGTTCTAACACGCAGTAAAACTTCGCTATACTAAGCGAGGGAGAAAACTGCCCGTAGAAGCCCAATAAGGTCAAACTAACAATCGGAAGATGAAGGAACGAAGACTAAAACCTTGACGTCCTGTACGTCGGAAGTTTCATTATTATTGAGCAAGTAAATACGACATAATTTTGTCAAAAGTGTGACAATTTTATGACTTGCTTGAGCTTTTGTAAGAAAATTATTAAAATTAAAGATAATATGGATGCTTTATAAAACTAGGACATTAGAAAAGCCCGGGTAATTACCCGGGCTTTTCTAATTTAGCCATTTAAATAGTTTATCGTACCATGTTGGATCTTCTGTCTTCTCCGATTTTTCCTTCTTTTTCTCTTCATATAAAAGATGGTCTGTACAATATTCACTAGGCTCTGTCCCTCTTTTATAATAAGTAAGTTTTGAAATTGGACAGCCAGGTGTCGCTAATTTCCCGCTTTGCGGATCAATATAAACAGCGGTCACGCCTTTAGGCGGTTTAAAGGAAGAGGCCGCTTCCTCTTTCAACGCCTCTTCCATAAAGAGTGCCCATATCTTTTTGGCATATCCTCTTTCTTCCACCATATCCATCGTCTTATCACGATCATAACCTGTCCAAACTCCCGTTGTGAGTTCAGGTGAATAGCCAATCATCCAGCTGTCAGTGCTTGTCGTACCAGACTTGCCTGCATATGTTCTGGAAAGGTATTTCAAAATAGGTGTGCCAGTCACGGTCGTGTAGCCGTTTAGTTTTGGATCAAACATCCCTGTCATAAGTTGAGTAGTCAAAAAAGCTGTATCTCTATCCAGAATTCTTTTCCTTTCGCGGGCCGCGTCATAGATGACTTCTCCATCATATGTCTCTACTTTCTTGATAAAAGAAGGTTGTACTTCCCAACCGCCGTTTGCGATGATACTGTAGCCGTTTACCATTTCAATGAGTTTAACAGGGGATGTTCCCAGTGCAAGGGAGGGTACTTTCTTTAGGGGAGTGCTAATTCCCGCTCTTTTTGCTATCTCCACGAGTTTATCTTGACCGAGAAACAAATGGGTTTTCACGGCATACACATTATCCGAAAGAGCAATTGCCTGCTGGAGTGTAATAGAATCATTTGCATAATAGTGATTAAAGTTGCTTGGTGTATAGCTCGATACTCCATCATTCAAGGTAAAGGTCGTATGCTCACTGCGCATAGATGTAGAAGGAGTAAATCCATTTTCAAGCGCTGCATAGTACAAAAATGGCTTTATTGTCGAACCGGGTTGTCGAATCGCTTGAGTAGCACGGTTAAACGGGCTTTGGTCATAGTCACGTCCACCGATTAAAGCCTTGACGAATCCACTTTTTTGATCCATGGCCACAAAAGCGACCTGAAGTTCTGTTTTTGGATTGAATACATCCTCGACAGTTTGTTCGGCAATCGTTTGGAGTCTAGGATCAAGGGACGTATAAATTCGTAAACCGGATGTTTTAATCTTTTGTTCCGTTAAATGCAGTTCCTTCTTTAATTCAGATTTAGCCGCATCGAAGAAATAGGAGGCACCTTTGAGTGTTTCTTTTCTAACAAGTTTCTTGACGGATAGAGGCTGAGAATAGGCTTTATTTGCTTCCCTTTGGGTAAGGATTCCATCCTCCACCATTGATGTTAGAATGACTTGCTGCCGTTTTTTTGCTGCTTCCATGTTGGAACGGGGAGAATAACGGCTGGGCCATTTCGGTATTCCCGCCAATAGGGACGCTTCACTCAATGTCAGCTCTCCCGCTTTCTTTCCAAAATAGTATTCGGCAGCCGCCTCGATTCCGTAAGCGCCATGGCCGTAATAAATTGTATTCAAGTAACCTTCTAATATTTTTCCTTTATCGTAATTCATCTCAAGACGAATGGTATACCATGCTTCATGTAGCTTTCGCGTCCACGTCTTCTCATGCTCCAAAAATAAGTTTCTCGCATATTGCTGGGTAATGGTACTCGCTCCCTGCACTTTCGCTCTGGCCTTTATATCGGCCACAGCCGCTCCGATGATCCGTTTTCCATCGAAGCCATGGTGCTTGTAAAACTGTTTATCCTCAATTGACAGTGTTGCTTTAATTAAATAAGGGGAGATCTTTTCAAGCGGAACCCAATACCGTTTTTCACCGTGATGCATTTCGCCGATAACGGTTCCGTCATTTGCATAAAAAATAGCAGATTGAGGTACAGCTAAAGGAGGAGGCCCTTGCAATTTAGCATATGCTAAAATTCCGGCAGTTAATAAAAGAAGAAAGATTGATAGGAATGTGCCGATAATAAAAATAGCACGAATATATTTCCTCGCTTTACGCAGCTTTTCTGTTAGTATGACTTCCAATTAAACCATCTCCTTCCCCTCTATTTATTAGTATTGAGAGGAACGGAAGATTTTAAACGTCTTCTATATAAATTCACCTAAATAAGCCTTTTTTACTTACTCAAGATGATGAACTTGGAAAAAGCATGAATGGGATAAAGGGCAAGGGCTGAAGAAGATGAATGTGGATTTTATGATAGTAAACGAAAGTTTTTAAAGTATAAAACTACTTATGCGTTGAAAATCCGATACGGCTGCTCTTTGCCATATCAAATTTTCAACGTGGCTCTATATAGCCGAGTTTTCTTTACATTTTTGCTAGATTCCTCTATACTTTTCGTGTTTGTATTAATTGTGTTAGGGTAATCTATGCATGAGCCTAACAAATCTGATGAAGGAAGGAAGAAACAAGCATGGAATTATGGTTCACTGAGAAGCAAACTGAGAACTTCGGTATTACAGCAAAAATCAAACGTACTTTACATACAGAGCAAACGGAATTTCAAAAATTAGACATGGTGGAAACAGAAGAGTTCGGAAACATGCTGATTTTAGATGGTATGGTGATGACCACTCAAAAAGATGAGTGGGTTTATCATGAAATGGTGGCTCACGTTCCGCTATTCACACATCCAAATCCTGAAAACGTGCTGGTTGTCGGCGGTGGTGACGGTGGGGTTATCCGCGAAGTATTAAAGCATCCGAGCGTGAAAAAAGCAACGCTTGTTGAAATCGACGGCAAAGTAATCGAATACTCTAAAAAATATTTACCTGAGATTGCAGGGAAATTAGAAGATCCGCGTGTAGAAGTAAAAGTGGATGATGGATTTATGCATATTGCGAACAGCGAAAACGAGTACGATGTTATCATGGTTGACTCAACAGAGCCTGTAGGTCCAGCTGTTAACTTATTTACAAAAGGTTTCTATGCAGGTATTTCAAAAGCATTAAAAGAAGACGGTATCTTTGTCGCTCAAACGGACAATCCTTGGTTCACTCCGGAATTAATCACAAATGTACAAAGAGACGTAAAAGAGATTTTCCCGATTACGCGTCTTTATATTGCGAACATTCCGACATATCCAAGCGGGATGTGGACGTTTACAATTGGTTCGAAAAAATATGATCCACTTGAAGTGAGTGAAGACCGTTTCCATGATATCGATACAAAATACTATACAAAAGAGCTTCATAAAGCAGCATTTGCTTTACCGAAATTTGTTGCTGATTTGATTAAGTAAGGAATATTTCGTCTCTCCATAGACGAAGTTTTAGATAGGGGGAAATAAGCATGCGTTTTGATGAAGCATATTCAGGCAATGTCTTTATTAAAAGCCATCCGAGCTTTGAAGAAAGTGAAGCGGTGCTTTACGGCATGCCAATGGATTGGACAGTAAGCTATCGTCCAGGCTCCCGTTTCGGCCCTACGCGCATCCGCGAAGTATCCATTGGTTTAGAGGAGTACAGTCCTTATTTAGACCGTGAGCTGGAAGAAGTTAAATATTTCGATGCCGGTGATATTCCTCTTCCGTTCGGCAACCCGCAAAAAAGCTTAGACATGATTGAAGACTTTGTTAATCAATTACTGGAAGAAAATAAGTTCCCTTTAGGAATGGGCGGGGAACACTTGGTTTCTTGGCCTGTTATTAAGGCGATGTATAAAAAGTACCCGGATTTAGCGATTATCCACATGGATGCTCATACAGACTTGCGTGAGCATTATGAAGGAGAGCCTTTATCCCATTCTACACCGATTCGCAAAGCAGCTGACTTAATCGGTCCGCAGAATGTTTTTTCATTCGGTATTCGTTCCGGTATGAAAGAAGAATTCCAATGGGCCAAAGAAGTGGGAATGCATATCTCTAAATTCGAGGTACTAGAGCCGTTAAAGGAAATATTGCCAAAATTAGCGGGGCGTCCTGTGTATGTAACAATTGATATTGACGTACTGGATCCTGCGCACGCACCAGGTACAGGAACAGTGGACGCAGGCGGTATCACGTCAAAAGAGCTTTTGGCTTCCATTCATGCGATTGCCAAATCCAATATCAAAGTAGTAGGTGCCGACTTAGTGGAAGTTGCCCCGATTTACGATCATTCAGAGCAAACGGCCAATACGGCAAGTAAACTCATCCGTGAAATGATTCTGGGCTGGGTGAAATGATAAAACGAGCATATTGGACAAATGAATAGAGCTTTTCCTTGATCGGGAACCGATCAAGGAAGTCCGATAAAACAAGGGGGGGGCTTTTAAAAGCGCCCCCTTGTTTTATCGGATGAGAATCATTATACTATTGAAGTTAAAGAGTATGCTAAAATGGTGAGGAAGTGTCGATTTCGTGAGTATAGCTTCGTCAACAGGAAAGTCCATTCATGTCAAGGTTGTAACCGATATTCGAGATGGACACCGAAAAGAAACGAACTCTTTTCAAGCACAAGGGATGTACTATGAAAAAGAGAATGCGGTATATGTAACGTATAAGGAACAGCAAGACATGGGGGATATCAATACCATTGTCAAAATTGCCGAAGGGGAAGTAATCGTGACACGATCAGGGGCTGTGAAAATGAAACAGCAGTTCCGCAAAAAGGAACGAACCTCTACCCCTTATAAAAGCCAGTACGGACCTTTACATATGGAGACGTTTACCCATAACTTTGAATATAAAAGATTTCAAACAAAAGGCACACTGTTTGTCACATATGATTTATATTTGCAAGGTGAGAAAGCAGGTAAATACGCCTTAACGATTAGTTTTAAAGAGCAATAAAAGTCGTCTAAAAGCAATCATAAAAAGGAGGAAACCATAGAATGAATATCGTTGAACAAGTCAAAGAGCGCTTGAAAGAAGAAATTAAACAAGCTGTGGTAAAAGCGGGTTTAGCGGGGGAAGAGCAAATCCCGGAAGTAATGTTGGAACTGCCGAAAGAAAAAGCGCATGGTGATTACTCTACAAACATGGCGATGCAGCTTGCGCGTGTAGCGAAAAAAGCTCCGCGTATGATTGCAGAGGAGCTTATAGCCAATTTTGATAAAACGAAGGCATCGATCGAGAAAGTGGAAATTGCCGGACCGGGTTTTATCAATTTTTATATGGACAATTCATACTTAACGGACTTAATTCCAACCATTTTAAAAGCAGGCGAAGCTTACGGTGAAACAAACGTAGGGCAAGGGCAAAAAGTTCAAGTCGAGTTTGTATCGGCTAACCCGACAGGAGATCTTCATTTAGGACATGCCCGTGGTGCGGCAGTAGGGGATTCTTTATGCAACATTTTAGATAAAGCGGGCTATGATGTATCACGCGAATATTATATTAACGATGCAGGTAACCAAATTAACAATCTGGCTTTATCTGTGGAAGCCCGTTATATGCAGGCTCTTGGAAAAGAGGTGGCAATGCCGGCTGACGGTTATCATGGGGAAGACATCATCCAAATCGGTAAAAAGCTTGCCGAAGAATATGGTGATAAGTACCTTCAGGCAGATGAAGCAGAACGTTTGGCATTCTTCCGTGAATACGGATTAAAATATGAATTAGCGAAACTTCAACGTGATTTAGAAGAATTCCGCGTAAAATTTGATGTATGGTATTCGGAAACATCTCTTTACCAAAATGGTAAAATCGAAGAGGCGCTCGCTGCGTTAAAAGAGAATGGCCACATTTACGAAGAAGAGGGCGCAACGTGGTTCCGTTCGACTACTTTCGGTGATGATAAAGACCGTGTATTAATCAAAAATGATGGATCTTATACATATTTAACGCCGGATATTGCGTACCATCAGGACAAAATCAAACGCGGCTTTAACAAGCTCATTAACATTTGGGGGGCTGACCATCACGGGTATATCCCGCGTATGAAAGCGGCTATTGAAGCTCTTGGATATGATCGCGATACATTGGAAGTCGAAATCATCCAAATGGTTCAGTTATACCAAAACGGTGAAAAGATGAAAATGAGCAAGCGTACAGGTAAAGCGGTAACGATGCGTGATTTAATTGAAGAAGTAGGCTTAGATGCAACCCGTTACTTCTTTGCAATGCGCAGCGGTGATACCCATCTTGATTTCGATTTAGATTTAGCGGTTTCTCAATCTAACGAAAATCCTGTTTATTATGCGCAATATGCACATGCTCGTATTTGCAGTATCCTGCGCCAGGGAGACGAGATGAATATTAAGCTTGATGAAAACATTAAGTTAGAGAACATTCAAGCGGAAAAAGAATTTGATTTACTGAAAAAGTTGGGGGAATTCCCGCAAGCGGTGGCGGAAGCTGCTCAAAAACGCATCCCGCACCGTATCACGAACTATGTATATGATTTGGCATCGGCGTTCCACAGCTTCTATAATGCTGAAAAAGTATTAGACAGTGAGAACATGGATAAAACGAAAGCCCGTCTTGCATTAGTAAAAGCTGTACAAGTAACTTTGCAAAATGCATTACGCCTAATAGGTGTTTCTGCACCAGAGAAAATGTAACGGTAAAGAAAAAATGACATGGGTAAAAAACACCCATGTCATTTTTCTTAACGCATAGACAGCGGCCACTGTCTATGCAAAAGTACTTTTTGGGTTATTTAAAGACGGCAGGGGAAAAGAATCATGAGAAAAAAAGATAGAAAATCCCAGTTTGCCTCCGGATGAGCGGCAAGAGGAACAATGGAAGAGGAAAAGCGGTAAAGGGGAATTTGTTGGGCGATATTATAGTGGACAGCACGTAAAGTTGTATATGTTAACGTTTTAGCAGGAGAGCATTCCCAAAGTGAAAGGGCATGTGAAACATATCCGAATCGAATTTTCATGTGTATCCTCCTCGTAGAAATTCTTCCCGCTCTAACTGTCAGGAAAACCCTCATGATCTATCCTACATTGACGGGCAGTAAGATCCCTGCTTCAAAACTTAGCGCAATCAGAGAAGTTTAAGTGCAGGATCACTGCCCGTAAAAGCCCGATAAGGTCAACTAACCATCAGTGGGGGAAAGAAAACCCCCGCTGATGGAAGTTTCCCTTATAAGAAATTTTCAATAAGTTTCGCTATCCCTTGCTTGCTGTAATCCAACAATGTGCGATGAACTAAGTCCCGCAGTTCAAGCTCTTCTGATTGTTGTACATCTCTCCAAAACGTTTGTTTCACTTTTTGAAGGAAGGCCTCATCGTAAATAAAACAGTTGATTTCTTCATTTATAAACAAGCTGCGTTTATCAAAGTTGGCGGTTCCAATATCACAAGCCCGATCATCGATGATGATGGCAATTTTCCGATGGTTTCTGCGGTTTAAGGTAAAGAATAAAAAAGGGAATTTAGGTTTATTGCAATACGCAAAATGGACTCCGCTTTTTTTTCAGCCGCTTGATTGTTCGACTTGGTATTTAAAAGCTCCCGGCCCAATCTAACAATAAGCGGACGGCGATCCCTTGTTTGGCCTTTTGTTCTAATTTCTCTAGAAATTCTTTACTGGTTCCATCAGATCTGACAGTATAGAAGAGAATGTGAATTTCGTGGCTGGCTTGTTCAATCTCATGAAATAAGTCTTTGTATAAAGCGGCTCCATTTGAAAAGAGAATGAGCTGTCCACGGCGCAAAGGATAAACGCGTTCTTGTAGCTGCTTTTTGCTGAGCCATTTGCCCAAGGTATAATCAAGAAGAAACAAAATAATGATAACGGCGACAATAAAAATGGCAACAGCCACAAAAACTCCTCCTTTGTATTAGTCTTTCTATTTTCACCTACTCACTTTCATATTATTTTCGAATTTTATTTTTGCAAAAACTATTGACTGAATGCTCATTCATAATTACAATATAAATAGTTTATAAAATCTGAAAAATTATAATTATTAAACAAACAGATGGTTATTTTGTTAAAGAGGGGAAATGAAAGGGGAGAAAATGGGATATGGAGAGTTTGCTTTGGATTAATGCTACTTTATTCATAATTGTAACCGCTTACGCCATCTCTCTGTTTGTGTATTTAGTCCGAACGCGTATCGCCTACATTAAACTTGGAAAGAAGGTTGAATTCGACCGAAAGTTTAAAGAGAGATTTGATAAAATTTGGGTCAACGTATTCGGGCAGAAAAAGCTATTAAAAGATAAAAAAAGCGGAATCATCCACGTCATGTTTTTCTATGGTTTTATTCTCGTCCAATTTGGAGCAATTGATTTTATCATAAAAGGGCTTGCTCCCGGCGCTCATTTACCGTTAGGACTGCTTTATCCAGCCTTTACATTCTTTCAGGAAATTGTCACACTTCTCATCTTAGTTGCTGTCATCTGGGCCTTTTACCGCCGCTACATCGAAAAACTTGTTCGCCTAAAGCGAGGGTTTAAATCAGGACTTGTTTTATTGTTTATCGGAGGACTGATGTTATCCGTTTTGTTTGGAAACGGGATGTCCATGGTGTGGCATCACCACGAACTTTCACCTTCAGAACCTATTGCTTCATCGATTGCTTTTGTTTTCAGCGGATTGAATGAAACCACGGCCATCGTGTTGTTTTATATCGCATGGTGGGTTCACCTGCTGTTCTTGCTCGCTTTCCTCGTATATGTACCGCAGTCTAAGCATGCCCATTTAATTGCAGGACCGGCTAATGTGTTTTTTAACCGTCTTTCCAATCCTGGAAAGCTAACGAAAATTGATTTTGAAGATGAAACCCAGGAAACGTTTGGCGTAGGGAAAATAGAAGACTTTTCCCAATATCAGCTCATTGATTTATATGCCTGTGTGGAGTGCGGGCGATGTACGAATATGTGTCCGGCAACCGGTACAGGGAAGATATTATCGCCAATGGATTTGATCTTGAAGCTGCGTGACCACCTGACAGATAAGGGTGCCGCGGTCACTTCAAAGGCTCCGTGGGTTCCGACCTTTGCCTTCTCCCATACGAGAGGGAATCAGCTGGCCGTCATGGCAGCGGGAAGTGGTATAACAGAGTCAGCTTCCGCCGTTGACTACAATCCGTCGCTGATCGGAGAGGTCATCACGGAAGAGGAAATCTGGGCTTGTACAACATGCCGCAACTGTGAAGATCAATGTCCGGTGATGAACGAGCATGTCGATAAAATTATTGATTTGCGCCGCTATCTCGTGTTGACAGAAGGAAAAATGGACGCAGAAGCCCAGCGTGCGATGACCAACATTGAGCGCCAGGGAAATCCATGGGGATTAAACCGAAAAGAACGGGAGAGCTGGCGAGAAGCACGTGAAGATGTCCATATCCCAACCGTCAAGGAATTAAGCAAAGAAGGAAAAGAGTTTGAGTATCTATTCTGGGTCGGTTCGATGGGCTCCTATGATAATCGCAGTCAAAAAATTGCCTTGTCATTCGCTAAACTTCTAAACGAAGCAGGCGTAGCCTTTGCCATTTTAGGAAACAGGGAAAAGAATTCCGGGGATACACCGCGCCGTCTTGGAAATGAGTTTTTATTCCAGGAGCTTGCAACGAAAAATATCGAAGAGTTCGAGAAAAACGGGGTCACGAAAATTGTGACGATCGATCCTCATGCTTATAACATTTTCAAGAACGAATACCCTGACTTCGGATTAAACGCAGAAGTCTACCATCATACGGAGCTACTGGCGAAGCTGGTGAAAGAAGGAAAGCTGAAACCGGTTCATGAAGTCAATGAGATGATTACGTTCCATGACTCTTGTTACTTAGGAAGATATAACGAAGTCTATGATCCGCCGAGGGAGATTTTGACATCCATTCCGGGTGTCAAGCTGGTCGAGATGGAACGGAATCGTGAAACGGGAATGTGCTGCGGTGCCGGCGGCGGATTGATGTGGATGGAAGAAACGGCGGGAAGCCGCATCAACGTAGCCAGAACAGAGCAGGCGTTAGCTGTCAGTCCAACCGTCATCAGTTCAGGATGTCCATACTGTTTAACGATGCTAAGCGACGGAACGAAGGCGAAAGAAGTGGATGAATCAGTCAACACCTACGATGTAGCTGAATTATTAGAGAAGGCTGTCTTCGGTCCAGAACAAAAGGAGCAACTTGTTCACTAATATATAAGTGGTTTTTTTGAAAATACTGTTATTTTATGAGAATTCGATAAACGCGCTTATAATGCGCGTTTATCTATGTCATGCAGCCGAGCGACTGCTCGTTCAATAAAGGGGAGGAAATGAAATGGGAAAAACAGTGATTTTAAGCGGAGTTCGTACACCATTTGGAAAGCTGGGGGGCATGCTCAGTTCTTTGACAGCGAGCCAACTTGGCGGAATTGTCGTGAAGGAAGCCATTCAAAGAGCCGATGTTCGTCCTGAAGAGATAGAAGAAGTGATTTTAGGCAATGTACTCCAGGGAGGACAGGGGCAAATTCCATCAAGACAAGCTGCCCATTATGCCGGCTTACCGTGGGATGTCAAAACAGAAACAATCAACAAGGTATGTGCATCAGGGCTACGCAGCGTCACATTAGCCGATCAAATCATTCGTGCGGGTGATGAAGAGTTGATAGTAGCTGGCGGAATGGAATCCATGAGCAATGCACCATATCTTCTTCCTAAGGCGCGTTGGGGGCTGCGAATGGGTGATGGGGCGGTCAAAGATCTAATGATTCATGATGGCCTTACATGCAGTTTTACAGGTGTGCAAATGGGAGTGTATGGAAGCCAAATTTCCAAAGAGATGCAAATATCAAGAGAAGAACAAGATGCCTGGGCACTTAGGAGTCATCAGGGTGCTATTGCAGCTCTAGAGGAACAAAAATGGTCAGAAGAGATTGTACCTGTGGAAGTGCCGCAGCGAAAAGGAGGGCCATTAATTGTATCCTGCGATGAAACTCCGAGAAGAGACACGTCAATTGAAAAGCTTTCTTCTTTAAAGCCTGTTTTTGATCAGACGGGTACGATTACAGCAGGCAATGCCCCTGGTGTCAACGATGGAGCGGCAGCACTTGTTCTAATGAGCGAAGATCGTGCAAAACGGGAGGGACGCAAACCGCTAGCAACGATTTTAGGGCATGCCTCTATTGCCATGGAGCCAAGAGATTTTCCGAAAACGCCTGGTTTGGTCATCAATGAATTGTTAAAGAAAACAGGAAAATCAATAGAAGAGATCGACTTATTTGAAATTAATGAGGCTTTTGCGGCTGTCGCTTTAATTAGCAGTAAGCTGGCCTCCATCGATAAAGAAAAAATGAATGTAAACGGGGGGGCTGTCGCGCTTGGCCATCCAATTGGAGCGAGCGGCGCTCGTATTCTTGTCACGCTCATCCATGAGCTGAAACGACGCGGCGGCGGTATCGGAATTGCTTCTATTTGCAGCGGCGGAGGTCAAGGCGACGCCATTATGGTGGAAGTTGACTAAACATAAGGGGGAGAAATGATGGAAGTTCAAACAATTATGGTTGTTGGCGCAGGTCAGATGGGTTCCGGCATCGCACAAGTTTGTGCGATGGCGGGATATGATGTAATTTTACATGATTTAAAAGAGGAGTTTATTGACCGAGGGATGAATATCATTCGAAAAAATTTGCAGCGGCAAATCCAGAAAGGTGTTTTAACGGAAGAATCGATTCAACAAATTTTAAATAGGATAGCAACGTCTACAGATCTGCAAAATGCTCAAAAAGTTGATCTTGTCATTGAAGCAGCAATGGAAAACATGGATGTAAAGACGACCCTTTTTTCTCAACTAGATAAAATTGCTCCAGATCATACGATTCTCGCGACAAATACCTCATCTTTGCCTATCACAGAAATCGCGGCTGCTACAAATCGGCCTGAGAAGATTATTGGGATGCATTTTATGAATCCGGTACCGGTTATGAAGTTAGTCGAGATCATCCGGGGATTGGCAACGGGAGATGAAGTGTATGCGGCCATCCACACCATTACAGAAAAACTAAATAAAATTCCGGTGGAAGTAAATGATTTTCCGGGATTTGTATCCAATCGTATTTTAATGCCGATGATTAACGAAGCTGTTTTCACCCTTTATGAAGGAGTCGCGACAAAAGAAGCTATTGATGAAGTGATGAAGCTTGGCATGAACCATCCGATGGGCCCGCTTACGCTTGCTGATTTTATAGGACTTGATACGTGTCTTTATATTATGGAGACGCTTCATGAAGGATTGGGAGAGGACAAATATCGTCCATGCCCGCTTTTGCGTAAATATGTAAAAGCAGGGTGGTTAGGAAGGAAAACGGGCCGCGGATTTTACGAGTATAAATAAGGAGGTTGCCTCATGACGATTCCCTTCACACAAGAACAGCAAATGCTTCAAAAGATGGTACGGGAATTTGCTAGAAATGAAATCGCTCCTTTTGTGGAACGGATGGAGAATGGAGAGTTTCCGCGTGACATTTTGAAGAAAATGGGAGAACCCGGTTTAATGGGAATTCCCGTTTCAGAGGAATACGGCGGAGCCGGATTGGATTTTATGTCGTACATCATAGCGATTCATGAAATCTCAAAAATCAGCGCTGCGGTGGGAGTTATTTTATCCGTTCATACATCTGTTGGAACAAATCCGATTATATACTTTGGCACAGAGGAACAAAAAAAGAAGTATGTGCCTAAGCTTGCATCAGGGCAATACTTGGGCGCATTTTGTTTAACGGAACCGAATGCCGGATCCGATGCAGCCAACTTAAAAACGAGAGCGGAACAGAAAGAAAATCACTACGTGCTGAACGGTTCAAAGGTATTTATTACAAACGGGGGAGAAGCAGATACGTATATCGTCTTTGCATCAACAGATCCGTCGAAGGGCCGTAAAGGGATTTCTGCTTTTATCGTAGAAAAGGGCACCCCTGGCTTTATCATCGGAAAAGATGAACATAAAATGGGGCTTAACGGCTCAAGGACAACCCAGATTAGCCTGGAAGACTGTCTTGTTCCAAAAGAAAATTTGCTTGGAACAGAAGGAGAAGGTTTTAAAATCGCGATGGCTAACTTGGATGCGGGACGTATTGGCATTGCAGCCCAGTCGCTTGGAATTGCTGAGGCTGCTTTGGAGGAGGCCGTCTCCTATGCCAAAACAAGAATTCAATTCGGCAAGCCTATTGCAGCCCAGCAGGGGATTGCTTTTAAACTCGCGGATATGGCGACAAGTGTCGAGGCGGCTAAACTACTAACCTATCAAGCAGCCTATTTACGCTCACAAAACATTCCTTGCCGCAAACAAGCTTCCATGGCCAAGTTGTTCGCTTCCAGTACAGCAATGAATGCGGCGACAGAAGCAATACAAGTTCTAGGCGGATATGGTTACACAAAAGACTATCCCGCAGAGCGTTATTTCCGCGATGCGAAGGTTTGTGAAATTTATGAAGGTACAAGTGAAATTCAACGCATTGTTATTAGTAAACAACTATAGGAATCCACATAAATCATTTGCCATGGATAAAAACCATCCACGGCAAATGACGAACCTTTGTAGCCTATTCAAGGAGAGAGAACAGAAAAGCTCGAATAGAAGAAGGCTCGATGACAAGAGTTGAAAAATTAAACTGGATATATACACGGGGGGATGGGAACGATGTATTTCAAGTTATCAGAAGAGCATGAAATGATTCGAACAATGGTACGGGATTTTGCTGAAAATGAAGTGGCGCCGACAGCAGCAGAACGTGATGAAAAAGAACGCTTTGACCGTGGAATCTTTGATAAGATGGCGGAACTTGGTTTGACTGGCATTCCATGGCCTGAAGAGTATGGCGGCACAGGCAGTGACTATTTGGCCTACTGTATTGCGGTAGAAGAGTTATCAAGAGTATGTGCTTCAACAGGGGTAACCTTATCTGCCCATACATCATTAGCGGGATGGCCGATTTATAAGTTTGGCACAGAAGAACAAAAGCAAAAGTATTTAAAGCCGATGGCCGAGGGGGAAAATATTGGCGCTTATGGTCTAACAGAGCCAGGTTCCGGATCCGATGCCGGGGGCATGAGAACAATGGCGAAGAAAGATGGAGACGATTACATTTTAAACGGCTCGAAAATTTTTATCACAAATGGTGGAGTAGCTGATTATTATGTGGTGTTTGCTTTAACAGATCCCGAGCAAAAACAAAGGGGAACGAGCGCTTTCATTATCGAAAAAGACATGGCAGGATTTTCAGTTGGGAAAAAAGAAAGTAAACTGGGTATTCGTTCATCGCCGACAACTGAAATTATTTTTGAAGATTGCCGTGTACCGAAAGAAAATCTATTAGGAAAAGAAGGGGACGGCTTTAAAATTGCCATGATGACGTTAGACGGCGGGCGTAACGGCATTGCAGCCCAAGCTGTGGGGATTGCCCAGGGAGCCCTCGATGCAGCAGTAGCTTATGCAAAAGAACGCCACCAATTCGGAAAGCCTTTAACAGCTCAGCAAGGAATTGCTTTTAAGCTTGCTGATATGGCAACAAGCATTGAAGCCGCACGTCTTCTAACCTATCAGGCAGCCTGGTTGGAATCCCAAGGCTTACCGTACGGAAAAGAATCAGCTATGTCCAAGTTATTTGCGGGGGACATTGCAATGAAAGTCACCACAGAAGCGGTCCAAATCTTTGGCGGATATGGTTACACAAAAGATTATCCAGTTGAGCGTTTCATGAGAGATGCGAAAATTACCCAAATCTATGAGGGGACACAAGAGATTCAACGCTTAGTTATTTCGAGATATGTAACGAAATAAATGATAGGGTGAGGGACATGACAAAAAAGCGCCAGGTACTCGCTTCTGTTAAGGATGAAAGGCTGATAGAAAAGCGCCGAGACCAAATGGTTAAGGGCGCTGTCAGCCTATTTAAGCAGAAGGGGTTTCACCGGACGACTACAAGAGAAATTGCAAAAGCGTCAGGCTTTAGTATTGGAACGTTATACGAGTATATTCAAACAAAAGAAGATGTGTTGTATCTCGTTTGTGATAGCATTTATGACCAAGTAAGCAATTACCTTGAACAGTCAATCGAAACAGAAGAGCCTACGATTGGGAGTTTAAAGAGGTTAATCCGGAATTTCTTTAAGGTTGTGGATGAGATGCAAGAAGAGATTCTTGTTATGTATCAAGAAGTTAAATCTTTGCCTAAAGATGCACTTCCATATGTATTGAATAAAGAGCTCGATATGGTGTCGATATTTGAACGGTTGATTGCAGATTGCGTAAGAAACGGCGAGTTGGACCTGACCCCTGAGGAAATACACTTATTGTCTCATCATATCTTTGTACAAGGACAAATGTGGGCGTTTCGCCGTTGGGCGTTGCATCGCTTTTATTCGCTTGAAGAGTATACTGACATGCAAATGAAATTCCTGTTATATAATTTAAGCGAGCAAAAATAAGTAAATCAGGGGGATGAAAATGGAACGTTATTCTTTAAAACATCCTGTTCGATTTGTGACAGCATCAAGTTTATTTGATGGGCATGATGCTTCCATCAATATTATGCGCCGCATTCTCCAGGCAAGCGGAGCGGAAGTGATCCATCTGGGTCACAATCGCTCGGTTGAAGAAATTGTAAACGCTGCCATACAAGAAGATGTACAGGGGATCGCTATCTCCTCCTATCAAGGAGGCCATATCGAGTATTTTAAGTATATGTACGACTTGTTAAAGGAAAAGGGGGCCTCCCATATCCGTGTTTACGGAGGAGGGGGCGGCGTGATTATTCCTAAAGAAATAGAAGAACTTCATGAATACGGAATCGCCCGAATTTTTTCTCCTGAGGATGGCAGAAAGCTGGGCCTTCAAGGAATGATTAATATGATGTTGGAGGAGTGCGATTTCTTAACAATACATGAGCCTGAAAGCGAAGTAGAAAAGCTAAGTCCTTCCAACCATCTATCTATCGCGAAGCTCATCAGCTTTGTCGAAAACACGGCCCATTATGAGGCGGAACATGCAGCGGCGCTGGCAGGAGTGAAAGAAAAGTTAAAATCCTCTTCGACGAAAACGCCGGTTATTGGTATTACAGGAACCGGTGGAGCGGGGAAAAGTTCATTAACCGATGAATTGCTGCGTCGCTTCTTGAATGAAGTCCCTCATCTTCATATTGCTGTCTTATCAGTAGATCCGACGAAACAGAAAACGGGCGGAGCGCTTCTTGGGGACCGCATTCGAATGAATACTGTTTCATCACAGCGTGTGTATATGCGCAGTTTGGCTACCAGAAAGTCAGGTTCTGAGTTGTCAGCGGCCATCAAAGATTCGATTTCGATTGTAAAAGCTGCCGGTTTTGACCTTGTCATTGTAGAAACAAGCGGAATCGGCCAGGCGGATGCCGAAATTAAAGATATTTGTGATGTATCGATTTACGTGATGACAAGTGAGTTCGGTGCGCCATCCCAGCTCGAGAAAATCGAGATGATGGATTATGCAGACTTTGTGGTCATCAACAAGTTTGAGAAAAAAGGTTCAGAGGATGCCAAGCGCCAAGTTCAAAGACAATATCAGCGCAACCATCTGTTGTTTGATCGAGAGCTGGACCAAATGCCGGTGTATGGGACCATTGCGAGTCAATTTAATGACCCGGGTACCAATACATTTTTTGTGAGTTTAGTAGAGTGTATCAATCAAAAGGCAAATGTCAATTGGCAAACAAGCCTGTCGGTCGTAAAAGATGTCGTACGACAAAATCCCATTATCCCTCCTGAACGTCAGCAATATTTAAGAGAAATTGCAGATGCCATTCGGATGTATCATCAACAGGTTGACGAGCAGGTTAAAACGGCTCGAAAGCTTTATCAAGTAGAAGGGGCATTACAAGTAATCCAGGAGTTGCAGCCGAGCCGGGAAGTCCGTGAAACCCTGGAAAAAGCGAAAGAAGAGGTCGAGAACCAACTGAGCAGTCAGTCGGTTCACCATTTACAAACATGGCCTCAATTAAAAGAGATGTACAGCAGTGAGCAGCTTGTCACAAAAGTAAGGGATAAAGAGATTGTGACGAAACTAAAGACAGTTACGTTGTCAGGTTTATCCATCCCGAAAGTCGTGCTTCCTTCATTCGAGGATTATGGAGAAATTCTTCGCTGGATTTACAAAGAAAATGTGCCTGGTTCTTTTCCTTATACTGCCGGGGTGTTTCCGTTTAAGCGAGAAGGGGAGGATCCAAAGCGCCAGTTTGCAGGGGAAGGGACACCGGAACGAACGAATCGCAGGTTTCATTATTTATCAAAAGATGATCAGGCGAAACGTCTCAGCACGGCATTCGATTCTGTTACATTGTATGGAGAGGATCCGGATTACCGCCCGGATATCTTTGGTAAAATTGGGGAGAGCGGCGTCAATGTTTGTACGCTCGATGATATGAAAAAACTGTATGAGGGCTTTGATTTATGCGATCCGTCTACATCTGTCTCCATGACGATTAACGGCCCGGCTCCTATCATTTTAGCAATGTTTATAAATACAGCCATTAGCCAGCAAGTCGAAAAAGAAGAGCAGCGGCTAGGCCGAGCGCTGACGGATGATGAATATGAGCAAGTGAAAGTGAAGGCACTGCGGACGGTGCGCGGCACGGTGCAAGCTGATATTCTGAAGGAAGACCAAGGCCAGAATACATGTATTTTCTCAACTGAGTTTGCTCTAAAAATGATGGGGGACATCCAGCAGTATTTCATTGAACAAGGAGTGAAAAATTATTATTCAGTTTCGATTTCCGGCTACCATATCGCCGAAGCGGGAGCGAATCCGATTTCCCAGCTTGCCTTTACATTAGCGAATGGCTTTACGTATGTGGAGTACTACTTAAGCAGGGGGATGAAAATCGATGATTTCGCACCTAATTTATCTTTTTTCTTCAGTAACGGCTTAGATCCAGAGTATACAGTGATTGGCCGTGTGGCACGCCGTATATGGGCGGTTGTGATGAGGGAGAAATACAAAGCGAATGAACGGAGCCAAAAGCTGAAATATCATGTACAGACTTCAGGACGTTCCCTTCATGCACAGGAAGTGGACTTTAATGATATTCGTACGACCTTGCAAGCTCTTATGGCGTTGCACGATAATTGTAATTCCCTGCATACAAATGCGTATGATGAAGCCATTACAACACCGACGGAAGAATCTGTTCGCCGTGCGATGGCGATCCAATTGATCATTACAAAAGAGCATGGTTTAACGAAAAATGAAAATCCTTTGCAAGGTTCCTTTATTATTGAAGAACTAACCGATTTAGTAGAAGAAGCCGTATTGCAGGAATTTGAGAGAATCAGTGACCGCGGCGGTGTGCTCGGAGCCATGGAAATGCAATATCAGCGAGGGAAGATCCAAGATGAGTCCATGTTATATGAAATGAAAAAACATTCCGGAGAACTGCCGATTATTGGGGTCAATACCTATTTGAATCCTAACCCTCCTGAGGCAGAAGCGATCAACAGCATGGAACTTGCAAGGGCTTCACGGGAGGAAAAGGAATATCAAATCAAGCAGCTCGAGCTCTTTAAGAAAAAGCATGAGAAAGAGGCTTCCCTTGCTATTCAAAGGCTAAAGGAAGCGGCCCGAAACAACGGAAATATTTTTGCCGAATTAATGGAAACAGTCAAAGCAGCGAGTTTAGGACAGATTACACAAGGGCTTTATGAGGTAGGCGGGCAATATCGACGTAATATGTAGGAGGCTATTATTAAGGGTGTCCCAATCGTGCAAAAAACGTACTTGGGACACCCTCCTGCAATGAAGCGTCATCAATAATCCAAGAAAATCAAGGATTTCGGTGACGGTTCATTGCAGAAAAATAGATTATGATTATCCTCTGAAGACGTTTGGGACGGCTCCGCGAAATTAGATGTAAATGTAGTTGTTCAGCATTTTATCGTTCGTTATTATAGGATTTAGAAAGTTTTTTTTTGAAAGATTTAACGGGGTACTAGCATAAATGCATTGAATTTGTTTATAATGAATGGTATGTATTTAAGAGCTTGTCAAATAGTGGATTTGTACAGGAGCCATATATTATCCTTATATAAGGCCGTTTTCCTGTCTTTTTAGGAAGAAAAGATGGACTGGCTTGGTGTCTTCTTTGCTTTCCATCAGGTTTATTTTTCAATTATTTATATGAATCCGACTTGATGTTTTAACAACTGTCACTGCGCTTTTTCCTATTTCACTATTTACGCCTTTTTGTTCTCTCGTTTTGAATGAGTTTACAAAGGTAAATCATTTGTCATGGATGGCTTTTATTCATGTCAAATGATTTATGAGGATTTATATATTGATAATATTTCATAGATAACATGTATACATAGAAAGGGTGTGCTGAATTTGAGTCTTGCACAATACTCAAAAGAGCAATTACAGGAGATGTCCATGCTTGAGCTGGCTTACCTTATCTTTTCTGGTAAATCAGAACGTTCTGCAGTTCCATTCAAAGAATTACTAGATGAAATCACATCTGTTTTAGATTTATCTGAAGATGAAGTGAAAGCAAGAATTGCGCAGTTTTATACAGACTTAAACATTGATGGACGCTTCATCTCGACTGGAGACAACCATTGGGGATTAAGAAGCTGGTACCCATACGATCAAATTGATGAGGAAGTACTTCCAGTAGCGAAACCGAAGAAGAAGAAAGCGAAGAAAGTAGTAGATGAAGACAGCGAGGACTTCGGTGAGCTGGAAGACGAAGACCTTGACTTCAACGATTTAGATGACTATGATGACGATGACGATATTGATGAAGAGTTAGAAGATGAAGACTTTGACAACGTAGACAGCGACGAATTCGATGATGACGTGATTGATGACGATGATTACGATTTGGACGATGAAGAGCTGGAAGATGACGAAGATTACGAAGATACTAGCGATGACGACGAAGAGCTATAATGAAGCTTGACTTTTTTTGTTGAACTATGTAGAATCTTTTTTGGGCTCTTTAAATAGGAACGCAATCTATATTGGATAGAAATTATATTATTGCTCCCATACCTCTTGTTGGTTTGGGAGCAATTTTTATTTTAGCTCCTTAAATAGCTTCGTTCATTTTGTGGAAGATTAACATTATATCCATACCATGTTGATAGGCATCGTTTCAATGAGGTAAATTTATGTGTTCTTACATAGATAACTATGTGTTTGCGATGTGAAATAAGATTGGCAAAAGTTTATGGGGCAACATGCATGAATGACGAAAGTTTAAGTAAAAACTTTTGATAGTACAGTTATCACTTGGAGGGGAAAACAAATGACAAAATATATTTTCGTTACTGGAGGCGTTGTATCATCTTTAGGTAAAGGGATTACAGCTGCTTCACTTGGCAGATTACTGAAAAACCGTGGATTAAATGTAACAATTCAAAAATTTGATCCATACATCAATGTGGATCCGGGAACAATGAGCCCTTATCAGCATGGTGAAGTATTCGTAACAGACGATGGTGCGGAAACAGACTTAGACTTAGGTCACTATGAGCGCTTTATTGACATTAACTTAAATAAATACAGCAATGTCACAACTGGTAAAGTCTATTCGACCGTTTTAAGAAAAGAGCGCCGCGGAGATTACTTGGGCGGCACGGTACAGGTTATTCCTCATATCACAAATGAAATTAAAGATCGTGTATTCCGTGCAGGAAAAGAAACAAACGCAGACGTAGTGATTACGGAAATCGGCGGCACGGTCGGCGACATCGAGTCTTTACCGTTTTTGGAGGCAATTCGCCAAATCAAAAGTGATATTGGTCGCGATCATGTCATGTACATTCACTGTACACTTGTTCCTTACATTAAGGCAGCGGGTGAAATGAAAACAAAACCGACTCAGCACAGTGTAAAAGAACTACGCAGCTTAGGTATTCAACCAAACGTGATTGTGGTTCGTACCGAAATGCCAATTTCAGAAGATATGAAAGAGAAAATTGCTCTATTCTGTGATATCGATTCAAAAGCGGTTATTGAATGTCGTGATGCAGAAACATTATATGAAATCCCTCTGGATTTACAAGAGCAAAAGTTAGACCAAATTACTTGCGAACATTTAAAATTAAACTGCCAAGAACCGGATATGACAGAGTGGAAGGCGTTAGTTGAGAAAGTAAAAGGCCTTTCTAAGACAGTGAAGATTGCGCTTGTTGGTAAATATGTGGAACTTCAAGATGCCTACATTTCAGTGGTTGAATCACTTCGCCATGCCGGTTATGTATTCGATGCGGATGTAAATGTAAAATGGATCAACTCAGAACATGTTACAGAAGCAAATGCAAAAGAGCTATTGTCTGATGTAAACGGCATTTTAGTGCCAGGCGGGTTCGGAGACCGCGGTGTAGAAGGAAAAATTATTGCGACACGATATGCACGTGAAAACAAAGTACCGTTTTTAGGTATTTGCTTAGGCATGCAACTAGCATCTGTAGAGTTTGCGCGTAACGTGTTGGGATTGAAAGATGCTCATTCGGCTGAACTTAACCCTTCAACGACAAACCCGATCATTGATTTATTGCCTGAACAAAAAGACGTAGAAGATTTAGGGGGCACGTTGCGCCTAGGTTTATATCCTTGTAAAATTTCAGAAGGTACTTTAGCTTATGAAGCATACCAGGATGAAGTGGTATATGAGCGTCATCGTCATCGCTATGAGTTTAACAATGAATATCGCCAAGCGATGGAAAAAGAAGGATTTGTATTCTCCGGTACAAGCCCTGATGGAAGACTTGTCGAAATTATTGAATTAAAAGATCATCCATGGTTCTTAGCATCTCAGTTCCATCCGGAATTCAGATCTCGTCCGACTAGACCACAGCCATTGTTTAGAGAGTTCGTTCGAGCATCATTTGAGCTTGCAAAGAAAAACTAATAAAAAACCCCGTTTTATACGGGTTTTTTTATTAGCATACAGGAGGCACTGACCTAAAGCATATTTTTTATGCTTTAGGTCAGCCTCTTATATTTATTCGTATTCTGCAATAATTTCTTTTACAGTCAAATAAAGTCCATAGTAGGCGTAAAGAGCTGTCATGATCGCTGGGAAACCGTAGCGATTTCCTTCTTCATCTGGGATGAGCGGTTTTAACAGTTTTGTATCAATATGAACATCTACGAATTCTTCAAGTGATGGCGAATTCTCTTTGTGTTCAAGGACGGAGATTCCGACAATTGGGATATTTTTTTTCTGAAGTTGCTGGGCTACGGATATCATATGAGGATCACTTGAAAAACGGGAAACAAGCAAGACGCGATCTACATTCTCCACTTCATCAACAGAGGCCATCAGCTTGGCGCCCGGTAACGGTTCTGGTCCCATGGTTGCTTCTAGTCCTACAGCTTGCATCTCATCTGTTCCATAGATATAAATCGTCCCATCGCCTATACTAGCTTGAGCCAAGATTCTGGCGCCATCTTCTATATGAAATTCTTCTTGTTCTTGTATTCGTTTAAAGTACCCGGTCAATTGGGTTGTAAAAATCTTTAACATATCATTCACCTTTCTTATATATAAATCCACATAACTCATTTGACATGGACAAAAACCGTCCATATCAAATGAGTTACGCATAAGCGGTTGACAAGCTCCCTTGCGGGTTCTTGTCAACCGCTTATACTAGAACCTTTGTAAACTCATTCAAGATGAAAAAACAGAAAGATGCAAATAGAAGAAGAACCTCATCTATCGCTTTTTCTCCTGCTTGTGTTCCGCTGTTCTAGCATCTTGGATAAACTGAAAAGGTTCTCGTATAAGCCTTCGACCAGGGCCCGTGAGGGAAATGGGCGAAGGCTTATGCGTAAAGAATTTGACATGAGCGTTTTTGGCTCATGTCAAATTCTTTACGTGAATTATTATAGCGAAAAGAAATGAAAGAGTAAAAAGAAGGGAAATGTATAGGAAAAGTCGAAAGGTATGGATAATATATAAATAATGAAGGTGGGATTACATTTGAAAGAGAAAATATTAATTGTGGATGATCAATTCGGAATTCGAATTCTATTGACAGAAGTATTGCAAAAGGAAGGATATCAGACTTTTCAAGCAGCCAATGGGTTTCAGGCGATTGACATTGCAAAACAAAATGCACCGGACCTTGTGTTGTTAGATATGAAAATTCCCGGGATGGACGGAATTGAAATCTTGAAGAGATTAAAAGAGCATGACCAAAGCATTAAAGTTATCATCATGACAGCATACGGTGAGCTCGACATGATTCAAGAAGCAAAAGACTTAGGGGCATTAACGCATTTTGCGAAGCCATTTGATATTGACGAGATTCGTCAAGCTGTTCGACAATACCTGCCTGTAGGATCTAATTGATCATTGAATACATAGCCAAGATCGCTCAGAAGATGACTTTGAGATACAGAAGCGATAGGTATTTGTTGGGAAAATGGGTTATTGAAAAATTTGACCATAATGATTCTACCAAGACATGTTTTCTAAAATGGGAGAGGGTTTGACGCGTGGCGATAGGATTTTTCTTTATTAATTCGCAAGATCCTCTTCATGTGACGACCCGTGCGGCCTCCTTCTTTCGGCTGGACGGGTTAATTCTTTTTTAGATTATCTGACTAAATATGTTGCTGATTTGCGCGTAAGTTGGTATCCTAAGTACTGTATTAAACTATTCGATAAGCGAATGTTTCAAACGAACGTATGAAACGTTTGGAATTGTACATAATATCCCAATGAAACTTCTCGGATAGTACTGACAATGGTTTATGTTAAGGAGGATTTTAGTATGCCTTTAGTTTCAATGAAAGAAATGCTAAACAAAGCACTACAAGGTAAGTATGCGGTTGGTCAATTTAACATGAACAACTTAGAGTGGACGCAAGCTATTTTAGCGGCTGCTGAAGAGGAAAAATCCCCGGTTATCCTCGGTGTATCTGAAGGTGCAGCTCGTCACATGAGCGGCTTTAACACAGTTGTAAGCATTGTAAAAGGTTTAATGCAAGACATGAACATCACTGTTCCTGTAGCTATTCATTTAGACCATGGCTCAAGCTTTGAAAAATGTAAAGAAGCAATCGATGCTGGCTTCACGTCTGTTATGATTGATGCTTCTCACCACCCGTTTGAAGAAAACGTAGAGACTACGAAAAAAGTAGTGGAATATGCCCATTCAAAAGGCGTATCAGTAGAAGCTGAATTAGGTACAGTAGGTGGACAAGAAGATGATGTAGTAGCAGACGGCGTAATTTACGCTGATCCTAAAGAGTGTGAAGCGCTTGTTAAACAAACAGGTATTGACTGCTTAGCACCAGCTTTAGGTTCTGTACACGGTCCTTACAAAGGTGAGCCAAACTTAGGTTTCAAAGAGATGGAAGAAGTTCGTGACCGTACTGGTGTACCATTAGTGTTGCACGGTGGTACTGGTATCCCAACAAAAGATATCGAAAAAGCGATTTCTTTAGGTACTTCTAAAATCAACGTAAACACGGAAAACCAAATCGCATTCACAAAAGTAGTACGTGAAGTATTAAACAACGACCAAAAAGTTTATGATCCACGTAAATACTTGGGTCCTGGCCGCGAAGCAATCAAGCAAACGGTTATTGGCAAAATGCGCGAATTCGGTTCTTCAAACAAAGCTTAATGATTTGCTGCATGAATGGGACCGCCTTTTTTAGGGCGGTTTCATTTTAGTGATAAACCATCTTAATTATCTCAATATCTTATTAAACGGAGGGAACGGGCATGAAATTTTTCATCGACACTGCTAACATAGACGAAATTAAGGAAGCGTATTCATTGGGAGTTTTAGCTGGCGTAACGACTAATCCAAGCTTAGTTGCAAAGGAAAATATCACATTTGAAGATCGTCTTAAAGAAATTACGAGCATTGTTTCTGGATCAGTCAGTGCGGAAGTAATTGCAACAGATGCTCAAGGCATGATTGAAGAAGGGAAAGAATTAGCTAAAATTGCTCCTAACATTACCATTAAAGTACCGATGACACCTGACGGATTAAAGGCGGTTAAAGAATTTTCGGAATTGGGAATCAAAACGAATGTAACATTGATTTTCTCTGCTAATCAGGCGCTTCTGGCAGCAAGGGCGGGAGCGACTTATGTTTCTCCATTTTTAGGCCGCTTAGACGACTTAGGGCATAACGGTCTGGATTTGATTTCACAAATCGCTGATATTTTTGCTATTCACGACATTGACACGGAAATTATTGCGGCTTCTATTCGCCATCCAATGCATGTAACAGAAGCGGCTTTAAGAGGTGCACATATTGCTACCATTCCTTATAAGGTCCTCATGCAATTGTTTAAACACCCATTAACAGATAAAGGAATCGAACAATTCTTAAAGGATTGGAACAATCGTTAAGAGCTATTAATGAAATGTTTGGATATCTACCTTGGCATTCACCGCGAGCATAAGTGGGGATGCCCCTTTTTCTGTAAAAATAAAGATTTTATACATGAAAAAATTTTTTTCGTGTAAACTATTAGGTAATATGAAAATAACCATTATTTCGGAAAATAAATTGGTAAATATTACCTTATAGTAGAAGTGGAGTCGTTTTATCTTCACTGGAAGGGAGCCTAAAATGGAAAAGTTAAAAATACAAGGTGGATATACATTGGACGGTACGGTGAGAATCAGCGGGGCGAAAAACAGCGCAGTTGCACTCATCCCAGCGACCATTTTAGCGGAATCTCCAGTCACGATTGAGGGGTTACCGGACATTTCAGACGTGCAGATTTTAAGCGATTTGCTCGAAGAGATTGGCGGAAAAGTAACCTATGAAAACAATGAATTAACGGTTAATCCAACGGAAATGGTGTCGATGCCCTTACCGAATGGTAAAGTCAAAAAACTGCGTGCCTCCTATTACTTAATGGGAGCCATGCTCGGACGTTTCAAAAAGGCGGTCATTGGATTGCCGGGAGGATGCCATTTAGGTCCTCGTCCTATCGACCAGCATATTAAGGGGTTTGAGGCATTAGGGGTTCAAGTGACCAATGAACAAGGCGCCATTTATCTTCGTGCGGAAGAGCTTAAAGGAGCCCGCATTTATCTGGACGTGGTAAGCGTAGGGGCGACCATTAATATCATGTTGGCGGCAGTACGTGCCAAAGGGCGTACCATTATTGAAAATGCCGCGAAAGAACCGGAGATTATTGACGTGGCTACATTGCTTACGAATATGGGAGCGCGCATTAAAGGAGCGGGAACGGATGTTATTCGTATCGATGGAGTTGAACAGCTGAGAGGGTGCCGCCATTCCATTATCCCAGATCGCATTGAAGCGGGCACTTATATGATTATGGCTGCAGGAATGGGCAAAGAGGTATTGGTTGATAATGTCATTCCGCAGCATTTGGAATCTTTAATTGCCAAAATGAGGGAAATGGGTGTTCGTGTGGAGACTAATCCTGAGCAAGTTTTAGTAGCGGGTAGACAGCCATTAAAAGCAGTAGATATTAAAACACTAGTTTACCCAGGGTTTCCGACTGACTTGCAGCAGCCTTTCACTTCTTTATTGACAAAAGCCGCGGGTACAAGCGTAGTGACAGATACAATTTATAGTGCCCGTTTTAAACATATTGACGAGTTAAGAAGGATGAATGCGGTAATCAAAGTGGAAGGGCGTTCTGCTATTATAAATGGTCCTGCTCAATTACAAGGAGCTAAAGTGAAGGCATCCGACTTACGAGCTGGAGCCGCTCTTGTCACAGCCGGATTAATGGCAAGAGGAATTACGGAAGTCACAGGATTAGAACACATTGATAGGGGTTACAGCCATCTTGTGGACAAGCTTTCAGGTTTAGGAGCCGTCATCTGGCGAGAAAGAATGACAGAACAAGAAATTGAGCAGTTTCAAAATTCATGAATATATGAATCCACATAAATCATGTAACATGGACAAAAGCGGTCCATGCCACATGATTTACGCATAAGGCTTCGTCCATTTCCCTTACGGGCCCTTGCCGAAGCCTTATACGAGAACCTTTTGAGTCTATTCAGGATGCTCAAACAAAGGAACATAAACAGGATAACAAGCGATAGATGATGTTAAAAAATTAAGTAGGAGTTATATAAAAATCGACATAAATAATTTGACATGAACACAAAGCATCCATGTCGAATTATTTACGTATAAGCCTATCCAGGATGCAAGAACAGAAAAGGCGTGAATAGGATATAAAGAAGAGCGATTTATCTTGAAAATAAATAAGATTTATATAGATTAAAAAGACAACGGGGGAGAGGAATATGGAAAGAAGTTTATCAATGGAACTTGTACGTGTAACAGAAGCCGCAGCTTTAGCGTCTGCACGATGGATGGGGCGAGGTAAAAAAGATGAGGCTGATGAAGCGGCAACGTCTGCTATGAGAGATGTATTTGATACAGTTCCGATGAAGGGGACAGTTGTCATTGGAGAAGGGGAAATGGATGAGGCTCCAATGCTTTATATTGGAGAAAAACTTGGTACAGGTTATGGTCCTAGGGTAGACGTTGCAGTCGACCCGTTAGAGGGAACCAATATCGTCGCTTCAGGAGGCTGGAACGGTTTAGCAGTATTAGCTGTTGCCGACCATGGGAACTTGCTTCATGCACCGGATATGTATATGGAAAAAATTGCTGTGGGACCTGAAGCGGTTGGCCAAATCGATATCAATGCACCGATTATTGATAATTTAAAAGCTGTTGCAAGGGCAAAAAATAAGGACATTGAAGATGTGGTTGCAACTGTATTGAATCGTCCGCGACATGAACACATTATTAAAGAACTAAGAGAAGCGGGAGCCCGTATTAAACTAATCAATGACGGAGACGTGGCAGGTGCGATCAATACGGCGTTCGACCATACGGGTGTTGATATTCTCTTCGGTTCTGGAGGAGCGCCAGAGGGTGTCATTGCAGCTGTTGCATTAAAATGCCTTGGGGGAGAACTGCAAGGTAAGCTGTTGCCGCAAAATGACGAAGAACTGACTCGTTGCCGAACAATGGGTATCCAAGACATCAATCGCGTACTCCGAATGGAAGATTTAGTAAAGGGTGACGATGCTATCTTTGCAGCGACCGGTGTTACAGATGGTGAGTTATTAAAAGGGGTTCAATTTAAAGGATTAATTGGAACGACTCACTCTTTAGTTATGCGTGCTAAGTCTGGCACAGTCCGTTTTATTGACGGCAGACACAGTTTGAAAAAGAAACCGAATCTAGTAATTAAGAATTAAAACAATGAGCACCCAGTGGGGTGCTCATTGTTTTAAAGGTTTTGCCTGACCATGATTGCTCGGTTGGTAATGAAAGAAAGCTATCAAGGAAAAACTTGCTCTTAATAGTTAATGCAGGGATGAATGATAACTTGCATTTTTATAAGAGATAGCGGGCGAGTTTCGTACATACATTCCTTTTAGCTGTCTTTTTAGCGTTTCGCCCGGAAACACTTTTACGAATGCTGTTCCTTCAAAGGCGGACAGCATTCGTAAAAATATGTTGATTAAAAAGAGAGAAAAAGGGTAGAATATAAATTGCTACGTCAATTTAGTATGGACAAACTCTACTCAAATATACTTCCAGATTACCTTCTTTATCTTCAAAAAGTTATTCCATCCGTATCTTTTCTCATATTTGCTGACAATCTTCAATATGGGGGAAAAATAGGAAATTATTGATTAAAGCGTGGTGTTTTAATGAGTTTAACATTATCGAATTTAGAAAATATGAAATTAAAAGAGCTTTACGAATTGGCTCGTGAGTATAAAATTTCTTATTATAGCAAGTTGACGAAAAAAGAACTTATTTTTGCCATTTTAAAAGCTCGAGCAGAGCAAGATGGTTTATTGTTTATGGAAGGTGTATTAGAAATTATTCAATCAGAAGGATTTGGTTTCCTTCGTCCGATTAACTATTCACCTAGTTCGGAAGATATTTATATCTCTGCTTCTCAAATTCGTCGCTTTGATTTGCGAAACGGTGATAAAGTGTCAGGTAAAGTTCGTCCGCCGAAAGAAAATGAGCGTTATTATGGTTTGCTTCATGTAGAAGCAGTTAACGGAGACGATCCGGAATCAGCGAAAGAACGTGTTCACTTCCCGGCGTTAACACCAATTTATCCAAATCGCCAAATGGTGCTGGAAACCGAACCCCGGAATTTTTCGACGAGAATCATTGATTTGATTGCTCCGATTGGTTTCGGACAAAGGGGATTGATTGTAGCTCCCCCAAAAGCGGGGAAAACGATGTTATTGAAAGAGATTGCCAACAGCGTGACAACCAATCATCCTGAAGCAGAGCTCATTGTGCTGCTGATTGATGAGCGTCCCGAGGAAGTAACGGACATTGAACGTTCGGTTGCCGGGGATGTGGTAAGCTCGACCTTCGACGAGGTGCCTGAAAACCATATTAAAGTGGCTGAACTGGTACTTGAGCGGGCGATGCGCCTTGTAGAGCATAAGAAAGATGTTATCATTCTTATGGATAGCATTACTCGCCTTGCCCGTGCTTATAACTTGGTTATCCCGCCAAGCGGTCGTACGTTGTCTGGTGGTATTGACCCGGCAGCATTCCATCGTCCGAAGCGTTTCTTTGGCGCGGCCCGTAATATTGAAGAGGGTGGAAGTTTAACAATTCTTGCGACTGCGCTTATTGATACGGGATCAAGAATGGACGATGTCATTTACGAAGAATTTAAAGGAACGGGTAATATGGAACTTCACTTAGATCGTTCATTAGCGGAAAAACGCATTTTCCCTGCTATCGATATTAGACGTTCCGGAACCCGTAAAGAAGAATTGCTCATTCCAAAAGAGCATCTTGATCATTTGTGGACAATTCGTAAAACATTGTCGGATTCCCCGGATTTTGCAGAAAGATTTTTAAGACGCTTGAGACAGTCTAAATCAAATGCAGAATTCTTCAAAATATTGGAAGATGAGAAAAAAGCGGTCACGGCTGCAAAACGATAATTTGTAAAAACAGGTAGTTGCAAAACTGGTGGACCCTTGCTATAATTTCTTCATGTGTGTGTTTAGTATGTGATGTCGAAACGAAATAGTTGATGCTATTATTTCGTCTATCACGTTGATTTATGTAACTCTGTTTCAGAATGATTCAGGGCGGAAGGAGATGAAAAGCATGAAAACAGGAATTCATCCTAACTACAAAAAAGCCATGGTAAAATGTGCTTGTGGAAATGAATTTGAAAGCGGCTCTGTTAAAGAAGAGATTCGCGTTGAGGTTTGTTCTGATTGCCATCCATTCTACACGGGCCGTCAAAAATTCGCTTCTGCAGATGGTCGCGTAGATAGATTCAACAAAAAATACGGTCTTAAGTAATCAATATGATGTTATAAAACAGGCAAGTGACTCTCAGTTCTTGCCTGTTTTTTACTTGAATAGCACTTTTGATACGGAAAAGTATATATATGAATCCACGTAAATCGTTTCAGTTTATTCCGAGTGAGAAAAACTGGAGAGGCATGAACAGAAGAACAAGAAATCTTGGATGTTAAAAATTGAACTGAATTCATAAAGTTAAGGAAGTTAAATTGATGGATGATGGCTTATGGAAGAGTAATCATCTACATAAATGAAATGAGAGAGTGAGAGCGGTTCACTTCATTGGAATTACACGGAAGGGAGAAATCCGCGCCATGTATGTAGTGAAGCAAAGCGGTTGGATTGAAGTTATTTGCGGCAGTATGTTTTCCGGGAAGTCAGAGGAACTCATTCGCCGGGTTCGTCGAACACAGTTTGCCAAGCAGGACGTGCAAGTATTTAAGCCTGCTATTGATAACCGATATAGTGAAGAAGCGGTCGTATCGCATAATGGTTCTTCGGTGATTGCAAAACCCATTAAGAACTCTGCCCAAATTTTAAAAGAAGTGAAAGAAGAAACGGACGTAGTGGCAATTGATGAGGTTCAATTCTTCGATGAAGGTATTTTGGATGTTGTTCAAATATTAGCAGATAAAGGATACCGTGTGATTGTAGCTGGCCTTGATCAAGACTTCAGAGGAGAGCCTTTTGGTCAAGTTCCTGAGTTAATGGCCATAGCAGAATCGGTTACGAAGCTTCAAGCGGTTTGTGCGGTTTGTGGCTCGCCTGCAAGCCGTACACAGCGGCTGATCAATGGACAACCGGCATCTTATGATGATCCTATCATTTTAGTGGGGGCTTCTGAATCGTATGAGCCAAGATGCCGTCATTGCCACATTGTACCTAACAAGTCAAATCAAACAACGAATGTTGAATTGCCCATAACAAAATAACTGTGTCTCAATTTCTTTGAGGGGGTGTCTCCAAACCACTTGTTTTTGTGGTTTGGAGACACCCCCTTCTTTTTTCCTCAAATTTACTTCACTTGATCTTGCATAAGACGGGGAGTCTAAGTGATAGGAGGTGTCAGTATGAAAAAAGCCATCTTATCACTATTTGTATTAGTAATGAGTGCATGTTCGGGATATAACAGTACAAACGATGCCCGAATTGAGGACGAAAATGGGAGAAAGTTGTTAACAACCCATAGAGATAATAAAGAGGTAGAAGAAGAACTTATCAGCTATGAGGAGTTTACTGACCAAAACCCCAATTTTCCCAATACCACACCCGCCAGAACAACGGATTATGAAAAAATGAGAGAAGTGATTGAGGCGGAGACACCTTACCGCTTAGGAGATTTAAAAGTAAACGGGCGTGATGCTTGGGTCACCATTCATACAGGAAAAGACATGAGTGAATCCGAAAAGAAGCGCGCTCAGGAAATAGCAGCCAAAGAGCTGTTTGAAGGATTACCGCGCTTTCATTTCCATGTAAAAGCTGTTCGTTGATTGGAAAGTAATGAAATAGCTGAACAGAGATAGGGCAGCACTTCTTCCGGGAAGGTTATTGTGCTGCAAGATGGCCTGGGTGTGTCGGTTGAATACAGCCAGGTTTCTTCTTTTAATTTGGCTTTGTTGAGAATAATGTTGTTTGTTATGATCAATGTGGATTTATATACTAATTTGATTTTGACGGCCGTTGTCACCTATACTATAATTAGAATGTTATGGATAAAAAATGAGGTGAATGATGTGTTTGATCGTTTACAAGCGGTAGAAGATCGCTACGAGAAGTTAAATGAACTTCTTAGTGATCCTGAAATCGTAAACAACCCCTCTAAGTTAAGAGAGTATTCAAAAGAACAAGCCGATATTCAAGAAACGGTAGAGGCTTATAGAGAATATAAAGATATCAAAGAACAATTAACAGATGCAAAAGCGATGCTGGATGATAAATTAGATGCCGAGATGCGAGATATGGTCAAAGAGGAAATCTCAGAACTGGAAGAACGTGCAGAAGAATTAGAAGAGCGTCTCAAGATTCTGTTGTTGCCAAAAGACCCGAATGATGACAAAAACGTTATCATGGAAATTCGGGGTGCGGCGGGCGGTGACGAAGCCGCTTTGTTTGCGGGTGATTTATACCGTATGTATTCACGTTATGCAGAATCTCAAGGTTGGAAAACGGAAGTCATGGAGGCGACCACCACAGGTGTAGGCGGCTACAAAGAAATCATTTTCATGATTAACGGTAAGGGTGCCTATTCAAAAATGAAGTTTGAGAACGGTGCTCACCGCGTTCAGCGTGTACCTGAAACCGAATCAGGCGGACGTATCCATACATCAACGGCTACGGTAGCTTGCTTGCCGGAAGCGGAAGAGGTGGAAGTAGAAATCCACGAAAAAGATATCCGTGTCGACACCTTCGCATCCAGCGGCCCGGGTGGACAAAGTGTTAACACAACCATGTCTGCGGTGCGTTTAACTCACCTTCCGACTGGAATTGTGGTATCGTGTCAGGATGAGAAATCGCAAATTAAGAACAAAGAAAAAGCAATGAAAGTATTACGTGCTCGCATTTATGATAAATTCCAGCAAGAAGCACAAGCCGAATACGATCAAAATCGTAAGCAGGCGGTCGGTACAGGAGACCGTTCTGAGCGTATCCGCACTTACAATTTCCCGCAAAACCGTGTAACAGACCACCGCATTGGTCTTACGATTCAAAAACTTGATCAAATCTTGGAAGGTAAGCTTAACGAAGTGATTGAAGCACTCATCTTGGAAGATCAAGCCCGTAAAATGGAGCAAGCTGACTAATGTTGGCCGAGTTTCACAAAGTGTACGAAGCCCTCAAATGGGCTTCTTCTTTTTTAAGAGAAGCGAATCGAGATGAAAATGCGGGAGAATTGTTATTGCGTCATCATTTAAAGATGAGCCGTGCCATGTTGTTCAGCTCTATGCAAGAGCAGCTGGATGAGAAGTTGAAGGAGCAATTTATAAAAGATGTTCAAGCTCATGCGGCAGGGACACCTGTGCAATATATTATCGGATCAGAAGAGTTCTACGGGCGCACCTTTCAAGTAAATGAAGAGGTCCTGATTCCGCGTCCCGAAACAGAAGAATTAGTGGAAGGTGTCATTAAAAGGGCGAGAGAACAGTATGGAGAAAAAAAGTTTGATCTTATAGATGTGGGAACAGGAAGCGGGGCCATTGCCGTTACACTTGCGTTAGAGCTGCCTGAGGCCAATGTCACGGCTATTGATATTGCTGAGCCTTCTTTAGAGGTAGCCCGGAAAAATGCGCGGCTGCTTGGAGCGAATGTTTCATTTTTACAAGGCGACTTATTACAGCCTTTTATCAAGCAAGCGAAGAAAGTAAATGTAGTCGTTTCTAATCCGCCTTATATTCCCGATAAAGAAGTCGAGATTCTTTCTCCTATTGTTCGAGAGCATGAGCCTATCAGGGCATTAGCCGGGGGAGAGGATGGTTTAGATTTTTATCGTCGCTTTATGGAAGAACTCCCGCTTGTTATAAAGGAGAAAGGTTTGATTGCTTTTGAAGTGGGAGCAGGACAAGCTCGTGCTGTTGCATGGATGCTCGAGCAAACATTCCCTCAAGCCCGTGTAGAAGTGATCTATGACATTAACGGAAAAGATCGCATGGTCTTTGCCCAACTAGGTTAATCCACGTAAATCATTTACCACGGATAAAAAAGCTATCCTTGGTAAATGATTTACGCATAAGCGGATGACAATCTCCCTTTCGGGTTCTTGTCATCCGCTTATACGAAGACCTTTGTAAGCCTGCTCAAAGTGAGAGAACAGAAAACCGCAAATAGAAGAAGGCTTATGTGTAAAGGATTGGATATGGGTATTTTTGGCTCATGTCCCATTCTTTATGTGGATTTATATATAGTATGATTTTCACTTTTACTCTTTTGTTGATTAGGAAAATTTTTGAATGTTTTCTATGAAATGGACCTTTTTTTCGCATAATCGATTTTCATCAGCTTAAGGCAAAGGCCCATTTCATTAAATTTCTCCAAAAATATGTTTTTATTTTTGGAGAAATTTAATAGTTTAAGATAATCTTCATCTGTCCATACTGTTTTACTGAGGGGACGGTGGGGAAACATGATGAAAAAATACGTTATTATCTATTTTCTTCTTTTATTAATCGGTGCGAACAGCCACATAATGTATACACAATCTGCTGTAAAGGCAAATGAACCGACGGTTATTCCGGATGAAGCAATTCGCCTGCGAATTTTAGCAAACAGCGACTCGGATGAAGACCAGGCTTTAAAAAGAGAAGTTCGTGATCGCGTAAATGAGGAAATCAACAAATGGGTAAAGGATTTAACATCTATTGAAGAGGCAAGAAAGTTAATAAAAGGCCGTTTACATATTATTAAAGAGATAGCCGAAGAAGTGGTGGAAGAGCATCAAGCTGGACAAAATGTCGAAGTCAAATTCGGAAAAGTGCGGTTTCCAACAAAACTCTACGGACAATTTTTATATCCGGCGGGAGAGTATGAAGCTATTTTGATTACGTTAGGAGAAGGGGAAGGAGCCAACTGGTGGTGCGTATTATTTCCTCCTCTTTGTTTCCTGGATTTTTCAAACGGAGAAGCAGTAAAAGAAAAAGAAGAGCCAAAAAATGAGAAACAACAAGAAGGGAAAGAACAAGTAGAGGTCAAGTTTTTCCTTGTAGAGCTATTCTCAAAACTATTCAATTAAAAAAATCCACATATGTGATGGACCGCTTATATACACACTATTGATTCTACTGGATTTGAGATGGCGGTCCATTACACGGGGAAGGATAGAAAAAGGGGGGAGTTACCCCTTTTTCTATCCTTCCCTGGTTCTATTTCTTATTACTATTCATAGAGTAGATACTAGAAAAGGGATATGAGGTGATAAGGAATGGAGAAAATTGTTCGTCTAGCAACAAAAAATGATGTGGACTCGGTGAAAGCTTTCTTACAAAAGGTTGATATTGAGATAAGTGGGCTAGAGGATTATATTGAATATTTTGTACTTATGGAGGACGATCAGCAAAACTTGCTGGCAACAGTCGGATTTCAACCCATCGATGGAGACGGACTATTAAGATCTTTAGTTGTAACTCCATCTTTAAAAGAAAGAGACATTCTAGTGCTTTTTCAAGCGATTATGACAGTGGCGGAAGAAAAGGGAATGCGGCATCTATATTTAGCTACCAATAAAACAGCATCGATTTCATTTTTTGAGCTGCTGAAATTCCGTGAAATTTTGTACAATCAGTTACCTTCTTGTATAAGAGAAGGTAGCTACATCGAAATAAAAGAAAAAGGACCTTCCTTGCACATTATGGAATATACTCTTTAACTAAGGGGAAATTATATAAAATGAAACTGATCGGGCTCTTAGGGAGAGATAGAGCAGGACAAAAGTAATATCCACATAGTTATCAACATAAAATCAAGATTTATCCACATTTTGTGGATAAATCTTGATTTTTTCCGTGAAATGTTGATTGCTCTTTAATAAAATAGTATCTGTTATAATAAAATAAACAAAATATTGATGATGACATAGGAGTGGAAGAGTTGGAGACAAAAATATGGATTGTGGATAAGTTTATGGGACATGATTTAATTTATCCACAATTAGAAGAGGCAGCACAGTTATTAAAGCAAGGTGAAACAGTCGCTTTTCCCACGGAAACCGTGTACGGTCTAGGTGCAGACGCCACTTCGGATGAGGCTGTGGATAAAATCTTTTTAGCAAAAGGAAGACCAAGTGATAACCCGCTTATTATCCACATTGGAAACAAAAAGAAGGTGGAAGAGATTGCGGTGGATATCCCGACTCCTGCTCGAGTATTAATGAATCGTTTTTGGCCGGGACCCTTAACGTTAGTATTGAAGAAAAAGCCGGGAATATCGGAGAAAGTAACAGCCGGGCTGGAAACGGTGGGCATTCGTATGCCTTCACATCCTGTAGCGTTGGCACTGTTAGAAGCGGTCGATTTACCGATTGCTGCTCCGAGCGCCAATTTATCCGGTAAGCCGAGTCCGACTTTAGCTAAACACGTGTTGGCTGATTTAAATGGTAGAATAAGCGGTATTGTGGATGGAGGGCCCACAGGAGTAGGGGTTGAATCCACTGTATTAGATTGCACGGAGGCGATTCCTGTGATTTTACGGCCAGGCGGTATCACGAAGGAACAGATCGAGGAAGCGATCGGTCCGGTTAATGTGGATAAGGCCCTGTTGGCAAGTGGACAAGCGCCAAAGTCGCCGGGAATGAAATATACTCATTACGCCCCGGATGCGCCTCTTTACATCGTGGAAGGATCGAGGGAGTTTTTGCAGCAAAAAATCGATGATCTAAAAGCCCAAGGCAAGCGGGCTGGTGTATTGACGACATTAGAAAATGAATCGTTTTACCGAGCGGATGTTGTGTTGGTTTGCGGCACTAGACATGATTTATCCACAGTAGCTGCCCATCTTTATGAGGTGCTCCGTTCTTTCAATGAACACCATGTGGATATTATTTTAAGTGAAAGTTTTCCACAAGAAGGCGTTGGCCAGGCTGTGATGAATCGGTTAATGAAAGCGGCAGGTCATCAAGTCATATCCGAAATAGACTAGGCCTACTGCAGAGAGGAGAAGGAAGTGTTGCTTCTTCTCTCTTTTTTATTTCGCAAGGGTGTTCGTTATTCTAAACCTTTTTGTACATGCATATGGTGAATTAGGCACGTCCGAGGAGGGGGAAAATGAACATATCCACAATCGTAGGTGAACTAATTACGTTGCTCATTATGGCGCTGGCTTTAGGAATGGATGCTTTTTCTGTCGGATTAGGGATGGGGCTAATTCGATTGCGCTTGCGCCAAATCCTTTATATAGGAGTCATAATCGGATTTTTTCATATATGGATGCCTCTTGTGGGGATGATAATCGGAAAGGTATTGTCGGATAAACTGGGAACCATCGCTTCTTATGCAGGCGGTGTGTTGTTAATCGTATTGGGAATACAAATGGTCATCTCATCGCTTCGGCATAAGGAAGAAAGTTTTATTAAGCCAGTCGGGTTCGGATTGATTATATTTGCATTAAGTGTAAGCTTAGATAGTTTTTCGGTGGGGTTAAGCTTGGGGATTTTTGGTGCTAGAACGGCATTAACCATTGCAATCTTCGGTTTTGTCAGCATGATATTAACATGGCTGGGATTAATAATGGGCCGAAGGGTACAGGGGTGGCTTGGGAACTATAGCGAAGCCCTGGGGGGGAGCATTTTATTGGCATTTGGCATAAAGTTATTGCTGCCGTTATAATACAAGGTTATTACTTCAATGGCAGTTTTCTTTCATGTTTAGGAGGTTGAAGCAAAAGTATACACCCTATACTTTTGCTTCAGCCTCCTTTTAGATTATAACAAGAAAGGGATGAGGAGAGATGGATGATAAGGGAGTTCTTGCTAACGGATTGGTATAATGAGTATGATAAAAGAAATTTGGAAGAGTGGTTCAGAAATCATTTTCATTAGGGCAGGAACGGGAAGAAAAGGAGGAATATACACATGAAGCGTATTTTATTCGTCTGCACGGGAAACACATGCAGAAGTCCGATGGCAGAGGCTTTGTTGAAGGCCAGAAACATTGAGGGGGTAGAAGTGAAATCAGCAGGGGTATATGCTTTTCCGGGCAGTGAAGCCTCACAGCATGCTAAGACAGCATTAAGGGAAAAAGGAATTGAACATTCACACTCTGCTTCTCTATTAAATCAGGAGTTAATTGATTGGGCTACCCATATTTTAACGATGACAGCAGGTCATAAACAAATAATTATCGAGAATGCCCCCCAAGCCTTCGATAAGACATATACCTTGAAAGAATTTGTCATGGAAACCGATCATGATGTTTCAGACCCCTTTGGAAGTTCTCTTGATGTGTATCGGAAAACATTAAATGAATTGAATGAGCTGGTCGATAAATTAATTGACAGATTAACATAAGAAATATCGGAGGCTAAACCATGGGGAAAAAACTCGATATCAATTTGGATTGAGATTGAAGTTGGTATTATTTATCTCAATCCTGGCCATTATTACGTACACAACTAGTGCTTTCTTTATTTATGTCGTATATCCTTTTGTATCGCACATGATCGGTGAGCAGCTGTTTACCATTATGACTCTTTTATTAGGTATTTTTTGGTCAGGGTTCTTGGCCTACTTAGCAGCGGGTTTTCTGATCAAGCCTCTGCAACAGCTGGAAATCGTAGCGAAAAAAGCGGCAGATGGTATCGTAAATGAAAATGTTGAAGTTTCCAAATCAGACGACGAAATTCGTTCACTTGGATTGGCGTTTAATCAGATGCTGCAGAACTTGAGAGAAATGGTTAAAAATATTGAACAAAATTTCGAGCAGACTAATGAAAAGGTGTTAATGATCTCGACTCATACCAGTGAAGCAGCTTTACAGGCGAATAATATTGCAAGAACAATCGATGAGATTTCAAAAGGGGCTGAGAGTTCTGCTGTGTCCATCCAAGAGACATCAGAGTCTGTTGAACAAGTCATTCTAATGGCAGAAGAAGTTGAGAGTAAAGCGGATTTATCCAAAACACTGTCAGAAGAGATGGTCTTTTCACTCGAAAAAAGCCGCCAGGCAACGAATGATTTAATTGATGGTATGCGTAATTTAATGAATAACAATGAACAGTCCTTAGAAGCGGTTAAACGTTTGGAGAATCATGCAAATCAGGTGGAAAATATTATTCGATTGGTGGGAGATATTGCAGGACAGACGAACTTGCTTGCTTTGAATGCATCGATTGAAGCGGCAAGGGCAGGAGAGCATGGAAAAGGATTTGCTGTTGTAGCGAATGAGGTGCGGAAGCTGGCAGACGAGAGTGCCAAAGCAGTTCAGGGCATTACAGAGCTGATCCAAAACATTCAGAAAGAAGTCCGGAACGTTGTTGGACAAATTGAACATCAAGTAGAGGTCGCAAAAGAAGAAGTGCTTAAAGGTGACAAAACCACAAAGGAAATTGGAGAAATGGCCCAATCGGTTCATGAAGTGGTAGAAGCCGTTGAACAAATTGTTCTATTAGTGAAACGTCAAATGGAAAGTATTCATCATACTTCAATCCAGTCCCAAGAAGTAGCGGCAATTGCTGAAGAAACATCGGCAGGAGCAGAGGACGTCAATGCTTCTATCCAGGAGCAATCCTCATTAATGGATGATGTCAACGATATGGCTAAACAGCTGTCAGAACAAGCGGAACAATTAAAATTAACGATTCAGCGTTTTACGTTATAATAAGGGGGAGGGAAAGAAAACTTTTTTCAGTAGGGGGCTTACCGCCTATTGGAATGGGAGATCAAGAAGGAGGATTCGATCATGAAAGTAGCAATTGCTTCTGATCACGGCGGAGTGAACATTCGGAAGGAAATTATATCATTAATGGATGAGATGGGTATTCACTATGAAGATCTGGGATGTGAATGCAGTACATCCGTAGATTACCCGGATTATGCCATTCCGGTAGCGGAAAAGGTAGCGAACGGAGAAGTGGATCGAGGTATCTTAATTTGCGGAACCGGGATTGGGATGAGCATCGCCGCAAACAAAGTGAAAGGTGTTCGTTGTGCCCTTGTACATGATATGTTTAGTGCACAAGCAACACGTGAGCATAACGACAGCAACATTTTAGCGATGGGTGAACGTGTCATTGGACCGGGCTTGGCGAGGGAAATCGCAAGAATTTGGCTTACAACTGAATTTGCGGGCGGCCGCCATGAGAATCGTGTGAATAAAATTAAACAATATGAAGAATAGATGCAATAAAATGGGCATGTTCACTTTTTTGCAGAGGGGAGTGTAGATAATGACCTCTATTCTTACAACATGGAAGCAGGAACTCCAAACGATATTAGATCAATTTTCCCAACAAGTTCCATTGAATGAACAGCAGACGGTGGTGATTGGCTGCAGTACAAGTGAAGTCATGGGGGAAAAAATCGGAACAGCAGGCACCACAGAAGTAGCCCAAATGATTTTCGAGACATTAAAGGAATTTCAGATTAAACATGGGGTGCAGCTGGCCTTTCAATGTTGTGAACATCTCAATCGTGCGCTTGTAGTTGAGAAGCAGACGGCTTTAAAAAATGGATGGGAGATGGTTTCCGTTGTGCCTGTGCCCAAAGCAGGCGGTTCCATGGCAGCCTTTGCTTATGAACAAATGAACGATCCGGTCGTTGTAGAGTTCATAAAAGCCGATGCCGGCATTGATATTGGTGATACTTTCATTGGCATGCATCTAAAGCATGTAGCGGTACCGGTTCGGTGTGGGGTTAAGCAAGTCGGAAATGCCCATGTTACATTAGCGATGACAAGGCCAAAACTGATTGGCGGAGCACGTGCTGTTTATGAGCGGACAAGGGAGAACCATGCTTGTTCGTAGGTGTATTCCTTTACCAAAAACCACAGGTTACATATAAAGCAGCTATATGATTTTATATCGCATGAATGATGCGAAAAGGGAACGATAAAAAAGCCATTAGAGAGAAATGTTCGTGTTTTTCTAATGGTTTTTGTGTTTTTTTGCAAAAAAAACAGGAGATTTAGGAATAAAACTTCTAAAATCCATAATATCCGTGTTACAATAGAGTGGAATTTTTGATTTTTGGAAAATTAAAAAAGTGTACGTGAGGAGGATTTTTTAGATGGAGAAATTAGCACAACAAGACCCACAGCTTTTTCAAGCCATTCAAGATGAATTAATGAGACAACGTTCAAAAATTGAGTTGATTGCTTCGGAAAACTTTGTCAGTGAAGCGGTAATGGAAGCTCAAGGATCGGTTTTAACCAATAAATATGCCGAGGGATATCCTGGTAAACGTTATTACGGTGGTTGTGAATATGTTGATGTAGCAGAAGATTTAGCGCGTGAACGTGCGAAGCAATTGTTTGGTGCTGAGCATATAAACGTACAGCCCCATTCTGGTGCACAAGCTAATATGGCCGTTTACTTTACAATCTTAAACCAAGGCGACACAGTTTTAGGAATGAACTTATCCCATGGCGGGCATTTAACCCACGGAAGTCCGGTAAACTTTAGCGGTGTCCAATATAATTTCGTCGAGTATGGCGTGGATCCGGATACGCATACGATTAACTATGATGATGTGTTGGAAAAGGCAAGATTACATAAGCCAAAGCTTATTGTAGCAGGTGCCAGTGCATATCCTCGCATCATTGACTTTAAACGTTTCCGTGAAATTGCTGATGAGGTTGGCGCTTACCTGATGGTGGATATGGCACACATTGCCGGTCTTGTTGCAGCAGGACTCCATCCAAACCCAGTACCACATGCGCATTTTGTTACAACAACTACTCACAAAACGTTACGTGGTCCTCGCGGCGGTATGATTTTATGTAAAGAAGAGTTTGCCAAGCAAATCGATAAATCCATCTTCCCTGGCATTCAAGGCGGCCCGCTTATGCATGTGATTGCAGCAAAGGCTGTAGCGTTCGGTGAAGCGTTACAGGACGATTTCAAAACATATGCCCAAAACATTATCGATAATGCCAAACGTTTGGCAGAATCTTTGAAGAAGGAAGGATTCAGCCTTGTTTCTGGCGGTACGGACAATCATTTACTCTTACTTGATTTACGTTCCATGAACTTAACAGGTAAAGTGGCGGAAAAAGCGCTTGATGATATCGGAATTACTGTTAACAAAAACACGATTCCATATGATCCGGAAAGCCCATTTGTAACAAGCGGTATCCGTATCGGTACTGCAGCGGTAACAAGCCGCGGGTTTGGTTTAGAAGATATGGATGAGATTGCCTCTATCATAGCGTTAACGTTGAAAAATGTTGATAATGAAGAAAAGCTGGCAGAAGCCCGTGAACGTGTAGCTGCTTTAACAGGAAAATTCGAGCTATATAAAGCTTTATAATTTATAATAATCAGTTCCAAAAAGTACCCGATTTCGGGTACTTTTTGCGTTAAGAACATTATGATAGTGAAGCAATCTGTTCTCGGTTTGAATTTAAGAATAGCTGTGTCTTCAAAATCTCGCCAGTCGAGGTTTTGTATGTGCAGAAAAAGGATGAATGCCGCAAAATTAACAAATTCCTAACAATTCATGAGAATTGATGAAACGACCTTGAATGAGGTTTGCTTTTTCTGTAAAATAGACACAATGCAAAAATTCCTTCAAATGAAGCGAATTTGTTTAAGTACCATTCTCATGAGGATGGTACTTCGATGTGTAACGGAAGAAAAAGGAGAGATCAAGATGGGAAAAGTATACGTATTTGACCACCCGCTAATTCAACATAAATTAACGTACATACGCGACATCAATACAGGAACGAAAGAGTTCCGTGAACTTGTAGATGAAGTGGCAAGCTTGATGGCATTTGAAATTACACGTGACTTGCCTCTTGAAGAAGTGGAAATCGAAACACCTGTTTGCAAAACACCGTCTAAGGTATTATCGGGTAAAAAGTTAGGGATCGTTCCTATTTTACGCGCAGGATTAGGAATGGTAGACGGAATTTTAAAGTTAATCCCTGCAGCAAAAGTAGGTCACATTGGGTTATATCGTGATCCAGAAACGTTAAAACCGGTTGAATACTATGCGAAGCTTCCAAGCGATATTGAAGAGCGTGACTTCATCGTTGTTGATCCGATGCTTGCAACAGGGGGATCAGCAGTAGAAGCAATCAACTCCCTCAAAAAACGGGGTGCGAAAAACATCAAGTTCATGTGTTTAATTGCGGCACCTGAAGGGGTAGAAGCAATTAAGGAAGCACATTCTGATGTTGATATTTACATTGCTGCATTAGATGAAAAGCTAAACGACCATGGCTACATCGTTCCTGGCTTAGGAGATGCAGGCGATCGTTTATTCGGTACAAAATAAATTCCGCATAAAAGGTGATAAAGATGAACCAGCCAATTAAAGTGATGACCATTTTCGGGACTCGCCCTGAAGCGATCAAGATGGCACCGCTTGTATTAGAACTAAAAAAGCGTTCAGAAGAATTTGAAGCGATTGTAACCGTTACGGCACAGCATCGTGAAATGTTAGATCAAGTTTTGAACATTTTTGATATCAATCCGCACCATGACTTAAATATCATGAAGGATCGTCAAACGTTGATGGACGTGACAACAAGAGGGCTGCAAGGGTTGGATGCCATCATGAAGGAAGTGAAGCCTGATATCGTCCTTGTTCACGGCGATACAACGACTACCTTCATTGCCAGCTTAGCTGCTTTTTATAATCAAATTGTTGTGGGCCATGTAGAAGCTGGATTGCGTACATGGAATAAATACTCTCCTTATCCGGAAGAAATGAATCGTCAATTGACGGGAGTGCTGGCAGATTTACACTTTGCTCCAACTGAAAAGTCGGCGAACAATCTGCTGCGGGAAAACAAACCGGAAGAAGCGATTTTTATTACGGGTAACACGGCAATTGATGCTCTAAAAACGACGGTTCGTGAGGAATACACTCATCCTGTTTTAGACAAAGTGGGCGAAGATCGTTTAATTTTATTAACTGCCCATCGTCGTGAAAATTTAGGCGAACCAATGAGAAACATGTTTCGGGCTGTGAAGCGAATTGTAGAAGAGCACGATGATATTCAGGTTGTATACCCTGTACACTTAAATCCGGTGGTGCGTGAATTGGCGGATGAAGTGTTGGGGCAAGATCCGCGCATTCACTTAATTGAGCCGCTGGATGTCATTGATTTCCATAATTTTGCGTCCAGAGCCCATCTTATTTTAACGGACTCCGGAGGCGTACAAGAGGAAGCGCCATCTCTTGGCGTACCGGTGTTAGTATTGCGGGATACAACAGAACGCCCGGAAGGAATTGAAGCCGGAACGTTAAAGCTGGCAGGAACGGAAGAGGAAAATATTTATCAGCTTGCTAATCAATTATTAACGGATCAGGAAGCTTACGAATCCATGGCTCATGCCTCTAACCCTTATGGTGATGGCTTTGCTTCTAAACGTATCGGTGATGCCATCAGCTTCTACTTTAAACGCAGCGAGAAACGTCCTGAAACATTCAATCCATTAACATAGGGATGTGGTACACCTCTCACATGAAAAGCTTGTCTTTGTGACACGCTTATAGTGAGGGGTGTTTTTTTATGAAAAAAAGCATGATCGTTTTGTTTGCCTTTTTCTTTTTTATATCTAAAACAGACGCTTATACAATTCCTGATCGACCGGCTGTTGATTCCTATTTAGAAAACAAAATCGAAACGAAGATCTTCATAGCCGAAGAAGAGATAGGAGAGAAGACGGTACAATACCTGGAGGATAAATACCCGGGTTTAGATATCCGTACAACTTACAATGAAGTGTTTCACGGTTTTTCGGCAAAAGGGCGGTATGGGTCATTGCAGGCCGTTCAACGTGAACCATTTATCATGAATTCTTATCCTATCTCTTACTATAGATTGTTTGCGGATGAAAGTATTCCCTTCATCGGAGGAGAACGGGTGAGGGGAGTACTCGATCAGAAAGGCCGTCGCCTAACTGGGGACGGAATAAAAATTGGAATCATTGATACAGGTATTGATTATCATCATCCGGATCTTCATAACAATTACCGTGGAGGCTATGACACAATCGAATTGGATGGTGATCCGATGGAAACATTACCAAAAGAAGGAATTCCTACTTCTCATGGCACACATGTGGCTGGAGTTATAGCGGGAAATGGAAGGATGAGAGGAGTGGCCCCTGAAGCAGATCTTTATGTGTATCGAGCTTTAGGTTCAGGGGGATTGGGAACGTCTGAACAAGTCCTTTTGGCTATTGAAAAAGCTGTTGAAGATAAAGTGGATATTCTCAATTTATCCTTGGGAAATGAGGTGAACGGACCGGATTGGCCGACAAGCTTGGCTCTGGATAAAGCAGTGGAAAAAGGTATCATTGCTGTGACATCGAGTGGGAACTCAGGCCCGAAATTGTGGTCGGTAGGTTCTCCTGGAACATCGTCTAAGTCCATTTCCGTCGGTGCCTCGACTCCTCCTACTGTTGTTCCTTATATTAAGATAGGGTTATTACCGGGCAAATATGAAATCACACCGTTTATCGGAGCAAAAAGATGGACGTTAAGAAGGGGATATGAAATCGTGAATGCAGGCATAGGGGAGGAAGAAGAACTCCAACAGGCAAGGGGGGCAGTTGCTTTTGTTCGCCGCGGGGGTCTTTCTTTTCAGGAGAAAGCCAAGAACGCTGAAAAAGCGGGAGCGGTCGCTTTAATTATAGCCAATCATGTATCTGGTACTTTTATCGGTTTATTACAGCAAAATGCGGATATTCCGATTGTCTCCATGAGTAAAGAGACGGGCGATCAAGTGGAAAAAGAAATAATGAAACAATCGGCCACCCTTTATTCTTTTTATAAGAAAAAAGAAGATCTCCTTGCCCCGTTCAGTTCAAGAGGACCTGTAACGGAAACATGGGGAATCAAACCCGATCTTGTGGCCCCGGGAATGAATATTGTGAGCACGACTCCGAAAGGATATGAAGAAATGCATGGAACGAGTATGGCAGCACCTCATATCGCAGGGGCGTGTGCCTTGATTTTACAGGCTCATCCCAGCTGGTCTGCAGAACAAGTGAAAGCGGCTTTAATGAACACTGCTAAACGATTGAAAAAAGAGGATGGAACATACTATGCTCCTTATGAGCAGGGGAGCGGACGAGTGCAAATAATGGAAGCAGTAAATGCTTCGACTCTTATTTATCCGAGTTCGCTGTCGTTTGGGGTGCAAGAGGGGACACACTCTTTTGGGAAACAAACCTTATCATTAACGGTGGAAAATGTATCAAACCGCTCTCAGTCTTATTATTTTGATTTGCCTGATGGAAAAGGAGAAGAATGGCGGCTTCCTTTACCCTTTACGCTGCACCCGAATGAGAAAAGAAAGGTAGACATTCACTTGAGGGTAGATGTTTCCCGGATGAAAAAGGGCATTCATTCTGGTTTCTTAACTGTGAAAACATCAGAGAAAAGCATTTATTTACCCTATATATATATGGTAGGGGAGCCGGGTTATCCGCGTGTGATGGGTTTTCGTTTTTATAAAGGAGATCAATCAGGAGAGTATGTATATGAATTGTTTCTGCCCGGGGGAGCGGATGAAATGGGGATTGCCTTGTATGATCCGATCACTTTGCAGTTTGTTCATTATTTGGATGTGAAAAGGAAAGTATCGCGCGGGCTGGTTAAGGAGCTGGTAAAAACATCGCTTCCAGCAGGAGTGTATAAAGCACTAGTATTCGTTAAAAAAGGTTCCAAAGAAGATGTATTGGAATCCACTATTACTATAGGAAGAAAGGATTAAACTATATAACTTAATACAAAAAATGGATTTAAAGAAATATGGCACTATATTTTCCACTATTTATACTGTGAAATTGTGTACATTTTTTGACAAATTGTGTAGTTTCCTTATAACACATTGACATTGGATAGGTCCTATTGTATGCTAACAAGGGATATATATGGTAAGGTTTTCAATAGAAGAAAGCAACCAAAAAATATCGTATTTTTTCGACAATTTTTCAGCTGTTTTGGCAGTGTTTATTTGTCTTTACCCTGAATAAATATCAATTAAACACTAAAAAATTTTGCCAAAAAGAGAGGCGGTAAAATGAGTCGAAAGCAGCGTCATCCCTTACAAGCAATGACAGCAATGTCAATGATTCTTTCACAGTTAGTGGGTTCTGTTTTACTCGGGCTATTTTTGGGGAGATGGCTTGATCAAAAATTTGGAACCGAACCACTTTTTCTTATTCTTTGCCTTCTACTCGGACTGGGAGCAGGAATTTATGCAATGCTTCGAACAGTTCGCCACTATTTCTCAGGAGAGTAGCCATGCAAGATATCAAACAATTGTTTCCAAGACTTAGATTCTACATATTGTTCATATTGGCTCTGTTTGTGATTGGATGGGGTTTTACTCCATACCACTCTGTTTTTCTGGGGCTTATATTGGGAACATCTTTCAGTTTGTACAATTTATGGATTTTAGCCCGGAAGCAAAACAAGGTCGGACAGGCTATTACAGAAGGAAAGAGAATTAGATCATTTGGTACTTTCACCAGATTTGCTGTCGCGATTTTAGCTGTTATGATTGCTGTGGAATATCCCCGCATCTTTCACTTAACAAGTGTCATTTTGGGATTAATGACATCCTATATTGTCATTATGATAGATTTATTTATCCAACTCATACGCAAATAGAAACTGAACGGGAAGAGAGGTGAATTACTGTTGGAACACGGTGCATTTACATTTACATTTTCAGGGTTAACTTTTAACCTATCTAATGTTTTGATGACATTAATTGCCTCTGCGATCGTTTTCATCATTGCTGTGGCAGCCACTCGTAGCCTTTCTGTCCGTCCTACAGGCCTGCAAAACTTTATGGAATGGGTCATGGATTTCGTAAAGGGTATTATCGGCAGTACAATGGACTGGAAGACAGGCGGCCGATTTCTTACGCTTGGAATGACATTGATTATGTACATTTTTGTATCAAACATGTTAGGCTTGCCGTTTGGAATCGTAATCGATGGCAAATTGCTTTGGAAATCGCCTACTTCAGACCCTGCAATTACTTTAACGTTAGCCGTGATGGTAGTTGTCCTCACCCATTATTATGGGATTAAGCTGAAGGGGGCAGGCGAATATTTTAAAGGGTATTTTCAACCGCTGCCTTTTTTATTCCCATTAAAAATCATTGAGGAATTTGCGAATACATTAACGCTTGGTCTTCGTCTTTACGGGAATATATATGCAGGTGAAATTTTATTAACATTGCTTGCAGGAATTGGGACAAGCGGTGTGTTTGGTGCTGTTCTTGGTGCCGTTCCAATGATCATCTGGCAAGGATTCAGTGTGTTCGTTGGTACAATCCAAGCATTTATCTTTACTATGTTAACGATGGTTTATATGGCTCACAAAGTAAGCCATGACCATTAATTATAAAAAGCAATTTTTAAGGAATTCATAATTTTTTTACCATAAAAAGGGAGGACTTTCTACAATGAATTTAATCGCAGCTGCAATCGCAATTGGCTTGGCGGCACTTGGTGCTGGTATTGGTAACGGTTTAATCGTTTCTCGTACAGTTGAGGGGGTTGCTCGTCAACCAGAAATGCAAGGTAAGCTTCAAACATTAATGTTCATCGGTATCGCATTAGTTGAGGCACTTCCTATCATCGGCGTAGTTATCGCGTTCATCGTAATGGGAAGATAATAAAGGGACTAGTTCCCCCACATAAATGGCGAAGATCGTTTTTAGGCCTTCTTCGCCATTGCTTTATGAACAGACAATAAATGTGTTGTTGAATATAGGTTGAACTTGATTTTTTGAGAGTAGCATGAAGACAGACTCTTGAAGGGAGTGAATTCTTGTGGCATTTAATTCAAATATGTTTGTATTAGGAGAAGCTGCTGGTCATGCGACAGGCGTTAACTTTGGGGATATCATTTTCCAATTGGTAACATTCCTAATCTTAATGGCATTATTACGTAAATATGCTTTCGGTCCACTAATGGGGATTATGAAGCAGCGTGAAGAACATATCGCTGGTGAAATCGCTGCAGCGGAACAGAGCAATCAAGAAGCGAAAAAGCTTTTAGAAGAGCAACGTGGATTATTAAAGCAAACTCGCCAAGAAACACAGGTAATGATTGAGAATGCTAAAAAGGCTGCAGAAGATAAGAAAGAAGAAATCGTTGCAGCAGCTCGTGCAGAAGCTGATCGCATTAAAGAAACAGCTAAGCAAGAAATCGAGCGCGAAAAAGAGCAAGCTGTTGCTGCTTTACGTGAGCAAGTAACATCTCTATCTGTTCTTATTGCTTCTAAAGTAATTGAAAAAGAATTATCTGAGCAAGACCAGGACAGCTTGATTAAAGAGTATATTCAAGAGGTAGGAGAAGCGCGATGAGCAAACATTTAGTAGCGAAGCGCTATGCATTGGCTCTTTTTCAATTAGCACAAGAACAGAATGCAGTAAACGAGTTCGAGGAACAGCTTCTTGTTATAAAAAAAGTATTTGAAGAAAATCGTGAACTATTGGTTGTACTAAAGCATCCAAAAGTTTCATTTGAACAAAAACAAGCATTATTAAAAGAAGCATTCTCTACTTTGCTTCCACAAATCCAAAATACGTTATCTTTGCTTTTAGAACGTCATCGCATAGGTATTGTGATAGAGATGGTGTCGGATTTTGTTGAATTAGCGAACGAGTCTAAAGGTACGGCAGAAGCAACTGTATATTCGGTTCGACCTTTAACAGAAAACGAAGGACAAGCGTTATCTGAGTCGTTTGCGAGAAAAGTAGGAAGACAGTCATTAAAAATTCAAAATATCGTAGATAAGAGCCTAATTGGGGGCGTTAAGCTTCGCATTGGCAATCGCATTTATGATGGTAGCGTAAGCGGCAAGTTAGAGCGTATTCAGCGCCAACTTCTTGCGAACAGATCGTAGATAGGGGTGAAATTGATGAGCATCAAAGCTGAAGAAATTAGTGCACTGATAAAAAAGCAAATCGAAAATTATCAGTCTGAAATTAAAGTGAGCGATGTTGGTACAGTTATTCAAATCGGTGACGGTATCGCACGTGTACACGGCCTTGATAATGTTATGGCCGGAGAGCTTGTAGAATTCTCTAATGGTGTCATGGGTATGGCACAAAATCTTGAAGAAAACAACGTTGGTATCATCATTTTAGGTCCTTATACAGGTATCCGTGAAGGTGACGAAGTACGCCGTACGGGACGTATCATGGAGGTACCGGTAGGGGAAGCATTAATCGGCCGTGTTGTAAACTCTCTAGGCCAACCAGTAGATGGATTAGGTCCAATTGAAACAACAAAAACTCGTCCAATCGAAAGTCCGGCTCCTGGTGTAATGGATCGTAAATCAGTACATGAGCCATTACAAACAGGTATTAAAGCGATTGACGCATTGGTGCCAATCGGACGCGGACAACGTGAGTTAATTATCGGTGACCGCCAAACAGGTAAAACAGCAGTTGCAATCGATGCAATTCTTAACCAAAAAGGCAACGGTATGATTTGTATTTACGTTGCGATCGGTCAAAAAGAATCGACTGTACGTAACGTAGTTGAAACATTGCGTAAGCATGGTGCATTAGAGTACACAATCGTTGTAACAGCTTCTGCATCACAGCCAGCTCCAATGTTATTCTTAGCTCCTTATGCTGGGGTAACAATGGGTGAAGAGTTCATGTACAATGGCAAGCACGTATTGGTTGTATACGATGATTTAACTAAGCAAGCGTCAGCTTACCGTGAGCTTTCACTATTATTACGCCGTCCGCCAGGTCGTGAAGCATATCCTGGTGACGTATTCTACTTGCACTCCCGTCTTTTAGAGCGTGCAGCGAAATTGTCAGATGCAAAAGGTGCAGGTTCTATCACTGCTCTTCCATTCATTGAGACACAAGCAGGTGACGTTTCTGCTTACATTCCTACAAACGTAATCTCAATTACGGATGGACAGATTTTCTTACAATCTGACTTATTCTTCTCAGGTGTCCGTCCTGCGATTAACGCTGGTTTATCGGTATCACGCGTTGGGGGTTCTGCCCAAATCAAAGCGATGAAGAAGGTAGCGGGTACGCTGCGTCTTGACTTAGCTTCTTACCGAGAACTAGAAGCATTCGCTCAGTTCGGTTCTGATTTAGATAAAGCAACTCAAGCAAAACTTGCTCGTGGTGCTCGTACAGTAGAAGTATTAAAGCAAGGTTTAAATAAACCTCTCGCTGTTGAAAAACAAGTAGCAATTCTTTACGCGTTAACTCGCGGATTCTTAGACAACATTCCGGTAGAAGATATTAACCGCTTTGAAGATGAGTTTTTAACATGGTTAGGTAAAAACCGTAAAGAAGTATTAGATCACATCCGCACAACAGGTGATCTTCCTGCTGAAGGAGACATCAACGGTGCAATTGAGGACTTCAAAAAGGTTTTCGTCGTTTCTGAATAAGAAAGTGAAGCTTTAGATCGGAATACATGAGGGGCAGCGGCAGCTTTTGCGCTGTTGCCGTCTCATAATTATTTACTGTAAAACGGCTCGATTTTGTCTATTAAAAGGTGGTGAGAACCTTTGGCATCATTACGTGATATAAAAACTCGTATTAATTCCACAAAGAAAACAAGCCAAATTACAAAAGCGATGGAAATGGTATCAGCAGCGAATTTCAATCGTGCTGAGCAAAATGCAAAATCATTTGTTCCTTATATGGAAAAGATTCAAGATGTAGTGGCTAATGTTGCACTGGGCAGCACTGGTGTTTCGCATCCAATGCTTGTTTCACGTCCAGTGAAGAAAACAGGCTATCTTGTGATTACAGCGGATCGCGGTTTGGCAGGTGCTTTTAACAGTAACGTATTACGTACTGTTTATAATACGATTCAACAACGCCATCGTTCACAAGATGAGTATGCCATTATTGCGATCGGACGTATGGGACGTGATTTCTTCAAGAAGCGTGACATTCCGATAATGTTAGAGATTACAGGTTTAGCGGATCAGCCTTCGTTTGCCGATATCAAAGAAATAGCTTCTAAAACAGTTAGTATGTTTGCAGACGGCACTTTTGATGAGTTGTATATGACTTATAACCATTTCGTCAGTGCCATTCAACAAGAAGTAACGGAGAAAAAGCTCTTGCCTCTAACTGACATTGCTTCAAATAAGAAGTTAACATCATACGAGTTTGAGCCTTCTGAAGAGGAAATTTTAGAAGTCCTGTTACCTCAATATGCGGAAAGCCTCATTTATGGAGCGCTTTTAGATTCAAAAGCAAGTGAGCATGCTGCCCGTATGACAGCAATGAAAAATGCAACGGACAATGCAAAAGAACTTATTCGTTCACTTACGCTTTCATATAACCGAGCTCGTCAGGCAGCGATTACTCAAGAAATTACGGAAATCGTTGCTGGAGCTGCAGCGCTTGAATAATGAACGTGAAAACATAAATGTTTTGTTACTAGCAAGTTAGGAGGGAAAACGATGAAAGGACGCGTTACTCAGATTATGGGTCCAGTTGTAGACGTAAAGTTTGACAGTGGACATCTTCCTGCTATTTATAACGCTTTAAAAATTAAACATGCAGCGCGTGGCGAAAATGAAGTTGATATTGATTTAACTTTAGAAGTTGCCCTTCACTTAGGTGATGATTCAGTTCGTACGATCGCCATGGCTTCTACAGATGGCCTTGTTCGTGGATTGGAAGTTGAAGATACAGGTGCTCCGATTTCCGTACCTGTAGGTGATGTAACATTAGGACGTGTATTCAACGTACTAGGTGAAACAATCGATTTAGATCCTGCAATCTCTGGAGATGCTCGCCGTGATTCTATTCACCGCCAAGCGCCAAAATTCGATCAGCTTTCGACTCAAGTAGAAATTCTTGAAACAGGTATCAAAGTAGTAGACTTACTTGCACCATATATCAAGGGTGGAAAAATCGGTCTATTCGGTGGTGCCGGTGTAGGTAAAACAGTATTAATCCAGGAGCTTATCAACAACATCGCTCAAGAGCACGGCGGTATCTCTGTATTCGCTGGTGTAGGTGAGCGTACTCGTGAAGGAAATGACCTTTACCATGAGATGAGCGACTCCGGCGTTATCAAGAAAACAGCGATGGTATTCGGACAAATGAACGAGCCGCCGGGTGCGCGTATGCGTGTTGCCTTGACAGGTTTAACAATGGCTGAATACTTCCGTGATGAGCAAGGCCAGGACGTATTGTTCTTCATGGATAACATCTTCCGCTTTACACAAGCTGGTTCAGAGGTATCGGCGTTACTTGGCCGTATGCCATCTGCCGTAGGTTACCAGCCGACATTAGCAACGGAAATGGGTCAATTGCAAGAACGTATCACATCAACAAACGTAGGTTCCGTAACATCGATCCAAGCGATTTACGTACCTGCCGATGACTATACAGACCCGGCACCAGCTACAACATTCGCTCACTTGGATGCAACAACAAACCTTGAGCGTAAATTAACGGAGATGGGTATTTACCCTGCGGTAGATCCTCTTGCATCGACTTCTCGTGCACTATCGCCTGAGATCGTTGGTGAAGAGCATTATCAAGTTGCACGCGGCGTACAACAAACATTACAACGCTACAGAGAGCTTCAAGATATTATTGCAATCCTTGGTATGGATGAGCTTTCTGACGAAGATAAGCTTGTCGTACATCGTGCTCGCCGTGTTCAGTTCTTCTTATCTCAAAACTTCCACGTGGCGGAACAATTCACAGGTCAACCAGGTTCATACGTACCGGTTAAAGAAACGGTAAAAGGCTTCAAAGAAATCCTTGATGGCAAGTATGACCACCTTCCTGAAGATGCATTCCGTTTAGTAGGAAGAATTGAAGATGTTATCGAAAATGCGAAACGCATGGGAGTAGAAGCTTAATATAAGGGACATAGGAGGGAATTAAATGAAGACAATTCATGTCAGTGTAGTGACTCCTGATGGCCCAGTTTATGAAGCAGATGTGGAAATGGTAAGTACGAGAGCCCAGAGCGGTGAGCTTGGTATTTTACCAGGACATATTCCGTTGGTAGCTCCACTTGAAATCGGAGCTGTTCGCTTGAAAAAAGGGGGCAGCACTGAGCTGGTAGCTGTTAGCGGCGGCTTCCTTGAAGTAAGGCCAGATAAAGTGACGATTTTAGCACAAGCTGCTGAACAAGCAGAAGAGATTGATGTTCATCGTGCTGAAGAAGCGAAACGACGCGCTGAGCAACGCTTACAAGGCAGACAAGATGATATTGATTTTAAACGTGCTGAACTTGCGCTCAAACGTGCCATCAACCGTATTGAGGTAAGTCAACGTAAATTTTAATCCTAATCAATAACCCCCTTAAGGAGATTCCTTAAGGGGGTTTTATTTATCCCCTCGCTTGTTGCTGAAAGGAACAGGAGATATGCAGAGGCTCACGATTTTTTTGGTTCATAAGGGGCTGACTCAAAAGCCTTCAGGGAATGACAATAATCTATTTTTCCTAATCGCACATAAAAACGAAAGCATTGGCTGAAAGAACTTGGTGAAGATGATTGTTTAATTGAAATAAATGACATATTAGACAAACATAAACAGATACGTTGTCGACACTCTATAGGCGATTTGTTATAATATTACCAATACATTTCTAAATTTTTCGATAATTGTTAAGGAGGGAGGCATATTTGTGGGCAGCCTCAATACATATCTCAACAATTACATGATTGTTTTCATTTTCCTGCTATTAGGCATCTTGTTGCCTGTCGCAGCATTAACAGCCGGAAGATTTCTCAGACCTCATGCACCGAGTGCGGCAAAACAAACAACATACGAAAGTGGAATTGAACCGTTTCATGAAGCAAGAGTCCAATTTAACGTCAGATATTATATATTTGCGTTAATGTTTGTCATCTTTGATGTGGAGACGGTTTTTTTATACCCATGGGCTGTTGCATACGAACAGCTAGGTTTGTTTGCGCTTATTGAGATGATCATCTTTGTTTTTATGCTGTTAATCGGATTAATCTATGCTTGGAAAAAGAAGGTGCTGAAATGGAACTAAACTTAGAGCATATTTCAAAAGAAGAATTAGAAGAGATGAGACGCAATATCTTTTTAACGACCCTTGAGCAATTGAAAGCATGGGCAAGAAGCAATTCTTTATGGCCACTTACTTTCGGGCTTGCATGCTGTGCGATTGAAATGATGGGAGTAGGCTCTTCCCACTATGATTTGGATCGTTTCGGTTCATTCTTCCGCACATCCCCAAGGCAGTCCGACGTTATGATTATATCTGGAACTGTTACCAAAAAGATGGCGCCTATTGTTAAAAGGCTATATGATCAAATGCCTGAGCCGAAATGGGTCATTGCCATGGGGTCATGTGCAACGGCAGGAGGACCATATGTGAAATCCTACGCAGTGGTCAAAGGCGTTGATCAAATTGTCCCTGTCGATGTTTATATTCCTGGTTGTCCACCAAACCCAGCCGCATTAATATATGGAATCAATAAATTAAAAGAAAAAATACGTTATGAAGCCAAAACTGGAAAGAGGGTGATTTAGTCTATGAGTGAAGACAAATCACTGGAGCAATTAAAAAAAGAAGCTGCCGAAAAAGCAAAATTAGAAGCGAAAAGAAAGGTGGAAGAGTTAAAGAAACAGAAAGAGGAAGCGGCAGCTGAAAGTGCATACGATGTGGAACTGGCAAAGAAAAAGGCAGCCGCTGCAGCCAAGGCGAAAGCGCAGGCCCTGGCAAAACAAAAAGCGGCTGATTCATCAGAAAAAAGTGAAGAAGAACTGGCAAAAGAAAAAGCGAAAGCCATTGCAGCGGCGAAAGCCAAAGCAGCGGCAGCAGCAAAGGCAAAGGCAAAAGCTGCCGGTTCGGAAACAACAGCATCACCTCAACAAGAACAACCACCTTCTCTTAATCAACCACTTCTGAATAAATATGTGAAAGTCATCAAAGAGCATTTAGGTGAAGAGATTTTAGAAGCTTACTATATCAATCGTCTTTCTAAGGACGTTCCTACCCTTGTTGCCACACCTACTACCTATTACAGAATAGCCGAATTTCTTAAATATAACGAACAACTGAGCTTTGACTATTTATCGGAACTTCATGGAACAGATTTCCAAACACATTTTGAAGTATATGTACACCTTTATTCTTATAAAAATCATCAACCTGTCGCCTTAAAGGTTAAAATCGATCGTGAACGGCCAGCTCTTGCTTCCATTACAAAGCTATGGGCAGGAGCTGATTGGCCTGAACGTGAGACCTATGATTTACTGGGGATTATATTTGACGGTCATACCAATCTGAAACGGATTATGCTGCCGGATGATTGGGTGGGGTATCCTTTACGAAAAGATTACGAGCCTTACGATGTGGAGGTATAGCACATGATCCGTACAGAAGAAATGCTTTTAAACGTAGGCCCTCAGCATCCCAGCACACATGGTGTACTTCGCCTTGTCATTAAAATAGACGGTGAAATTATTAAAGAAGCGACACCTGTTATCGGCTATCTTCATCGCGGTACAGAGAAATTAGCGGAAAATCTCCAATACACACAAATTATCCCTTACACCGACCGAATGGATTATTTATCGGCCATGACCAATAACTATGTCATTTGCCATGCGGTTGAAACGATGATGGGAATCGAAGTTCCCGATCGGGCAGAGTATTTACGTGTTCTGGCCATGGAACTTGGACGTGTTGCCAGTCATCTTGTCTGGTGGGGAACATATTTATTAGATATCGGTGCCGTTAGTCCTTTCTTGTACGCCTTCCGTGAGCGGGAGATGATTATCAACTTATTAAATGAACTATCAGGAGCTCGTTTAACATTCAACTACATGCGGATTGGCGGAGTTAAGTGGGATGCACCTGAAGGCTGGATTGAAAAAGTACGTGAGTTTGTTCCATATATGAGAGAACAACTGAAGGGCTACCATGACCTTGTGACAGGGAATGAGATCTTCCTTCACCGCGTAAAGGGGGTAGGGGTTTACACGAAGGAAGAGGCCCTCAATTATTCGCTGAGCGGTGCCAACCTTCGCTGCACAGGGGTGAAATGGGATCTTCGGAAAGATGAACCATATTCAATCTATAATCGTTTTGATTTTGATGTTCCCGTACGAGAAAAGGGAGATGCGTTTGCCAGGTACGAATGCAGGATGGCTGAAATTGAAGAGTCATTAAAGATTATCGAGCAAGCAGTGGAACAATTCCCTGAAAATGGAGACATTATGGCAAAAGTGCCGAAGATCATTAAAGCACCCAAAGGGGAGGCGTTTGTCCGAATTGAGTCACCAAGGGGTGAAATTGGCTGCTATATCGCGAGTGAAGGAAAAAAGGAACCTTATCGTCTGAAATTCAGGCGCCCGTCTTTTTACAATCTTCAAATCTTGCCGAGGCTGCTAAAAGGGGAGAACATGGCCAACTTAATTACCATTTTAGGCGCCATTGACATTGTGCTCGGGGAGGTTGATGGTTAATGATCGAAAGCTTGCTTCAATCTTCACCAGGATGGATGAATTTTCTTATTTTCTTTGGGCTTGCGACCGCTTTGCTGATGGTTGTATTAGGATTTGTTACATATGGCATCTTAGCGGAACGGAAAGTCATGGGCTTTATGCAGGGGCGTATCGGACCCAATCAAGTCGGTGGAAGATGGGGACTGCTGCAAACCGTAGCCGATGTATTAAAACTTTTGCTCAAGGAAGACACCATTCCTAAATTGGCAGATCGACCTTTATTCATTTTAGCGCCCGCCATTGCGTTTGCACCTGCCTTTATGGTTTTAGCAACCATTCCGTTTACGGAACACGTACAGTTTGCAGATATTGGGGTAGGGCTGCTTTATTACATAGCCATATCCGGTTTATCGACTGTTGGAGTTGTGACAGGAGCCTGGGCATCCAACAATAAATACGCTTTGCTGGGAGGAATGAGGGCTGCTGCTCAGATGATTTCATATGAAATCCCTCTTGTTATGTCGGTGTTAGGCGTCATTTTGTTAACAGGTAGCCTGAATTTAAACGAGATTGTTCAAGCACAGGAAAAGGTATGGTTCATTTTTTTACAGCCTGTTGCCTTCCTTGTCTTTTTAATCGCTTCTGTTGCTGAACTTAATCGTACACCTTTCGATTTGCCGGAAGCGGAATCTGAGCTCATTGCAGGGTTTCATGTGGAATATTCAGGTTTCCGCTGGGCGTTTTTCATGTTGGCAGAATATGTGTATTTTTTCGCAATGGCTGCCCTTACGACCGTTTTATTTTTAGGAGGGTGGCATCCTGTTCGATTCCTTGATTTTATACCGGGCGCTGTTTGGTTTGCGTTGAAATTCAGTGCGGTTGTCTTCTTGCTTATTTGGTTTCGTATTACATTTCCGCGTTTACGTGCCGATCAGCTCATGGAGTTCGGCTGGAAAGTCCTATTGCCAATTGCGTTAGCCAATATCTTTGTAACAGCTATTGTAAAAGAGCTGTTCTTCTAAAAGGAGTGGGGACATTGTTTGGTTTAGCCAAGGGGCTAGCTTACACATTAAAAAATTTAACGAAGAAAAAAGTGACATATGATTATCCGACCGAGTCTATTCCGCTGCCAGATCGTTTCAGGGGCATTCAAAAATTTTATCCTGAAAAATGTATCGTTTGTAATCAATGTGCCAATATTTGTCCAACAGATTGTATTCAATTGACGGGAAAAAAGCATCCAGATCCGGCGAAAAAAGGGAAGATCATTGATACGTATGACATCAACTTTGAAATTTGTATTTTATGCGATTTATGTACGGAAGTTTGCCCAACTGAGGCAATTGTGATGACCAACAATTTTGAATTGGCGGAATACAGCCGGGATGATTTGTTTAAAAATCTGGAGTGGCTCGATGAAAATGATCAAAATGTGAGAAAGGAGAATAAGGCATGATGCTGTCAGGAGAATTTGTTGCCTTTATCGGTCTCGCATTGGCAGCTATTATCGGAGCCATGTTGATGATTCAGTTAACAAAAGTCGTCCACATGGTCGTAGCGCTTGTGTTCACATTTGTTAGTATTGCCGGTTTATTCGTACTGTTGTCTGCCGAATTTCTCGCTGCCGTCCAAGTCTTAATTTATTCAGGGGCCATCACCATTATTATGCTGTTTGGCATCATGCTGACCAGACACGATGATCAGGAAGAAGACAAAGTGAGCTGGCGAAGAAAAATTCTTATTTTAATTGGGGTTGTTGGATTTGGACTTTTCATGTTTCTAGGAATTCATAACTTATCATTTGGTGACCAGGCAGTGAATTTGCATGAGGAGAATACGAAACAGATTGGAATTGCTTTGTATTCGAAACACATCATTCCGTTTGAATTAACGTCCGTTGTTCTGCTTGTCGCTTTAATTGGGGCTATTATTCTAGCGAAAAAAGATGAAAAGGAGGCAGATGAAAAATGAGCAGTATCCCATTATCTGCTTATCTCATTTTGGCCATCATCTTATTTTGTATCGGATTGTACGGGGCTCTTACAAAACGTAACACCGTAATCGTTCTGATTTCCATTGAACTCATGCTGAATGCTGTGAACCTGAACCTGGTGGCATTCAGTAAATACGGGGTAAATCCGAATATTACAGGTCAAATCTTTTCGCTGTTTACCATCACGGTGGCAGCGGCAGAAGCAGCAGTTGGTTTAGCGATATTGATGGCTCTTTATCGTCGTAAAAAGACCATTAATATCGATGAAATGGATTCAATGAAGCATTAAAAACGATGAAGGCTGTATATATTTGACTATACGGAAAGCATCGGAAAAAGGGGATTGGGAATACGATGATGGAGAATGCTTGGCTCATACCGGTTTTTCCACTTATCTCATTTTTGTTCCTTCTTCTCATTGGTCAGCGTTTGAAGGAAAACAGTGCCTACATCGGGATATTCTTCACCTTTCTTTCATTCATTCTCTCTGTCGTAGTATTGGTGAATCGACTGCAGGGACCGACTTATAAGGCAGAAGGTACATGGCTGCAAATCGGTGATACGATTATAACAGCAGGATTTGAAGTGAACGCATTGAATGCGCTCATGATCGTGATTGTCTCGCTTGTCAGCTTTTTAGTACATGTTTATTCAAAAGGATATATGCATGGGGATGAGCGTTTTTCTGTTTTTTACGCATATCTCGGATTGTTTACATTTGCGATGTTAGGGCTTGTCCTTTCTCCCAACCTGCTTCAGCTTTATGTATTTTGGGAACTTGTAGGTCTTGGGTCATTTCTGTTAATCGGTTTTTATTTTTATAAGGAAGAAGCGTTTGCTGCTGCCAGAAAGGCATTCATTATGACACGTATAGGGGATGTCGGCCTTTTCATTGGTATGATTCTATTATTCTGGCAAGTGGGCAGCTTTGAATATGATGAAATATTTAAGGCTGTTGGAGCCGGCACGATTCCTTTAACCATGATTACCTTAACGAGTATTTTAATTTTTATCGGTGCTATAGGGAAATCAGGTCAGCTTCCGCTTCATACATGGCTGCCGGATGCGATGGAAGGCCCCACTCCTGTATCAGCCTTAATTCACGCTGCAACGATGGTAGCAGCGGGCGTTTATTTAGTAGCGACCATGTTTCCGCTCTTTGCAGCAAGTGAGGCAGCTTTAACCATTGTAGCGACAGTTGGAGCGATTACGGCCATTTTTGCCGCTTCCATTGGTTTGGTCCAAAAGGATATTAAACGGGTATTGGCTTATTCAACTGTCAGCCAGCTTGGTTACATGATGCTGGCACTCGGATCGGCTGGATATGTAGCCGGTGTCTTTCATTTAATGACACATGCTTTCTTTAAAGCTTTATTGTTCTTGGCGGCAGGAAGTGTCATTCATGCAGTACATACTCAAAACATTGAAGAAATGGGAGGCCTGTGGAGGAAGCTTCGCCTAACGGGAATTCTGTTTCTGGCCGGTACCCTGGCGATCAGTGGTGTGCCGTTGTTTTCAGGGTTCTTTAGTAAAGATGAAATCTTAATTGCAGCCTGGGCCCACGGAAATTACGTGTTATTTGCTCTTGCCATAGTTGCTGCTTTATTTACAGCTTTTTATATGTTCCGTCTATTCTTTATGGTGTTTAGTGGTGATTTCCGTGGAGAAGAACAACACATTCATCAATCACCAGCTGTCATGACCATGCCCATGATTATGTTAGCGGTGCTGGCTGTTGGAGCCGGTTATGTTCAAACACCGTGGTTTGGTACATTCCTGGGTGACTGGCTGACGGAAAATCGTCCTGAGTTGGGACATGGACATATTGAGGGACCTTTATGGATCATGGTGTTGGCAACGGTCATATCTTTGATTGGAATTTTGATTGCTTATATGATGTATGGCAAAAAGGCATGGTCAAGAGATTGGTTAAGCGGAGCCCTTCCGATGACTTATTCGGTATTATACCGAAAGTATTATGTAGATGAGTTCTATCGGGGAACCGTTGTAAACGTTGTGAAGATCATTAGCCTTTTCTGCAAATATATCGATGAATTCTTTGTTAAAGGGTTAATCGCGTTGGTTGTATCTGCGGTTCAGTCCATCGGAAAGAATGGAGCTCGTCTTCATAACGGCCAAACCCAGCGTTATGGAACAGTTGCTTTTATTGGATTGGCTGTGCTGATCATTATACTTGCGGTGTCAGGGGGGTATTTAAGTTGAATCATTCCTATCTTTTATCATGGCTTGTTTTCTCCCCGCTTCTTGGCATAATTGCTTTGTTGTTTATTCCAAGAAACAAGGAACATCTCGTTAAACGGGTTGGTTTTTTAGCAACCCTTATTCCCCTTGCATTAGCGATACGGGTATATAGTCAAATTCAATCAGGAAAAGCGTACACAGATTTTGCGCAAGTGCATGATTGGTTTCAATTCGGCCATTTCCCCATGCTTGAAGGGGCGTTTGCTGTTCGCTATGAGTTGGGATTGAGCGGTCTTTCCTTAGCCATGATTTTGTTAACCGCTTTGCTGTCAAGTCTTGCTGCCATTGCATCCATCTACATTAAGCATGAATGGAAAGGATATTTTATGCTGTTTCTTTTACTCGAAGTCGGGATGCTTGGTGTGTTTGCTGCAGAAAACCTTGTGTTATTTTTTATCTTTTTTGAGATCACCCTCATTCCAATGTTTTTCCTCATCGGCAAATGGGGATTTTTTGAAAGGGAAAAAGCGGCATACACGTTTCTTCTTTATAACGGTCTCGGATCGGCTGTGTTATTGATCGTCATTGTGACATTACTTGCAAGAACGGGAACCTCTAACATTGCTCTGCTGACAGAGATATTAAACAGGGGGGCGGGGGACGTCCAGACCATCGCTCCATTATCGGAAAGTGCACGGTTTGGTTTACTTATCGCGCTCTTAGTGGCATTTGGAATTAAACTTCCGATTTTTCCGCTTCATACATGGATGCTCCAAGTCCACGTACAAGCACCTCCTTCCATCGTTATGCTCCATTCAGGCGTTTTGCTGAAAATTGGTGCATTTGGTTTCATTCGGTTTGGCCTTGGGATGTTTCCGCAAGAGTTTCAGAAAATTGCCGGTATTCTAGTAGTACTGGGTATCATTAATTTGCTCTATGGTGCCTTTTTGGCCTTTATCCAACCTGATTTCAAAAAGGTGCTTGCATACTCCAGTGTTTCGCATATGGGAATCGTATTAATCGGACTGGGCTCGTTGAATGAAGCTGGTTTGCAAGGCGCTATTTTTCAGGTTGTATCACATGGCTTTATTTCAGCATTGTTATTCTTCCTTGTGGGCGTCTTTTATGAACGAGTCAATACTTCGACCATTTCTCGTCTTGGGGGGCTTGCTAAAACGATGCCGTTAGCTTCAGGCTTTTTATTGGCAGGGACGATGGCCTCCCTGGGATTGCCGGGCATGTCGGGTTTTATTAGTGAGTTCATGGCTTTTTTAGGGTTATTTAAAGTGATGCCTTTCCTGGCAGCGGTTGGGACACTAGGTATCATTATGACAGCCGTATATTTACTGAGAGCAGTCTTAAACATGACCTTTGGAAAAAGCAATCCAGTATATGAAGGAGCGAAAGATCTTAAAGGCATTGAGGCGCTGCCAGTGGCCATCCTTCTTGGTTTCATTATTCTAATAGGTGTGTACCCGGCCGTTTTAACAGAATTAATTCAAACATCCATTCAGTCCATTGCATTGGGAATCGGGGGGTGATCAGCGTGGACATCGAAACGTTATTAAGCTATGAATGGACACTAATGACACCGGAATTCATCATTTTGGGCATGGCCACCCTATTGTCTCTCCTGGATCTTTTTGCGGGAAAAAAGCTGCAGCACAAAATACTTGGTTATATTGGATTAGCGGGGATTTTAGCGGCGATTGTATCATTGTTCTTCCTAATCGGGGCCCCATCAGCCAATATTTTAGAGGACACATTTCGTTTAGACGCTTTCGCTAAATTATTTAAGCTTCTGCTGCTAGTTGGTTCAGCTCTTGTCATGTTCATGGCTGTTCAATATGGGCCGGAAGAAGGGTTAACTTATCGGGGAGAATTTTATTATTTGCTTTTAACGGCGTTGCTCGGAGCGATGATGATGACCTCAAGCGGTGATCTCATTACGCTCTTTATCGGCCTGGAACTGCTCTCTCTTTCTTCCTATATTCTTGCGGGAATTAGAAAAGAAAATAAAAAATCCAATGAAGCGGCGATGAAGTATGTCATCAATGGGGGTATTTCCACTGCCTTTATCCTATTTGGAGTCAGTTATGTTTATGGATTGACAGGTTCAACGCGCCTATTGGATATCGCGGCCCAATTGAATCAGCTCACAAATCCGCAATATGAATTCTTATTAGCCATCGCTTTCTTTATGATCTTCATTGGCCTATCATTCAAGCTCGCATCGGTTCCATTCCACATGTGGGCTCCTGATGTATATGAAGGTGCTCCGCTGCCCGTCACCGCCTTTTTAAGCGTCATTTCAAAGACAGCAGGCTTTGTTATTTTGCTTCGGATTTTCATTACGGTATTTGCTAACGTCCCGGCAAAAGAAGGGGAGACCTCTCTTTGGCTTGTCATGCAAGACTATATTGCCTTCTTGGCTGCCGCTACAATGATCATCGGAAATGCGATTGCGTTAAAACAACAAAATATAAAAAGGCTGTTTGCATATTCGAGCATTGCGCATGCCGGTTACATACTTGTCGCATTTACCGTACTATCTCCTTTTGTCCTTGATGCCATATGGTTTTATTTGATGGCCTATTTATTGATGAATGTAGGGGCATTTATTGTCATTCAGCTGGTCACGTCCCATACCAAGTCAGAGGATTTGGGAAGTTTTACTGGATTGTACCGTCGTTCTCCATTTTTGGCGATCGCGATGGGGATTTTTCTGCTATCGCTCGCTGGAATTCCGGGAACAGCAGGTTTTATCGGAAAGCTAAATATTTTCATGGGAGCTCTTGTTACAGAACCAGCACACTATATATTAGCGGGTATCATGATTGCTGCGACTGTTGTTTCTTATTATTACTACTTCGGTATCTTTGTCCAAATATTCTTTCGGCCGGCCGGCCAAACGAGTCACATTGGGATATCTCGCACACTAGTCTTGCCTTTAATTATTTGTGTAACGGGAACGGTCTTACTGGGAATTTTCCCAAACATTGCTTATGAGTTTTTCTTTCACTATTTAGGAAACTTTGAAGACTTTTTCTCTTAAGTTCATTTATGTTTTAATAAAAAGAGAGGCGGCAGCCCTCTCTTTTTTGCGTAGAGTGTTGATCATGAAAGCGGGGCCTTGCCGCCGGTTAGAAAGGGATAGAAGGAAGGGTAGCGATATGTTAGCTGGTGTGGGGCAACAAGCGATTATGACGCTCTGTTCTCATTTGTTTTTTATTGTGGTGACTTGGTGGGCATTACAGGGGTTTCAAATTGAGAAATTAATGAAGCCAAACCGAGTCATTCAAGCAAGGCTTCTGCTGATCTTGCTGACAATCACCATCGGCTCGGCCGTGAGTAACTTTTTTCTGGATTATTTATTTTGGTCCCAACGCATTCCGACACTTTTTTCCTAGGTGCGTAATGACGTATAGATGAAGAGGCTGGCTGAACAAGATGGTAAAACTCCTTGTTCAGCCAGCCTCTGTTATGCTCCTTCTTCTTTCACGCTTGTCATATTGTGGCGAGTTTTTTTATGTATGTCCTTATCCATTCCGGAAAAAATGATGGATAAGGAGAGGGAGTGACGGAATGAGTAAAAAAATTAGTGTCTTTTTGGCTATTTTCTTTCTTGCTTTCTTCATTTATTATGGAAATTATGTGACTGTGGCAACAAAGGAAGAACCAGCACTGCCGCAAATAATAAATATATTAAAGGATCAGCCTGTCCAAATAAACGAGTGGTCTTTATATGCTCGTGAAGCTCTTTCGACAATAAAAGACAAAAAAAGCTTTGAAGCCAAATTTCTTGAGCTGAAAGAGACATTTCCAAGTTTCGATTGGGAAATAAAAGGGGAAAGAGAAACGTGGAGAGCGACCGGTACCTCACAGCATCAAGATTCTTCCTTGAAAGAAGAAATTGAATTAGTTTGGACCCTCAAAAATGAGAGAGCTTATACGTATTTGCTATATAGTGTAAAAGGGGATAAGTGGGAAGACAAGCAGGCACATGAATATGTGGAGACTTACGACAAGCATTATCACAAACTTTTCACATTTAATCCCATAATTTTCTCTTGTGTGAAAGGACAATTCAATGATAAGATTGAAAGTGTTTTGTCACTAAAGGTCCGACAACTATTGGATGAGTTTCAGGCTGTACCGACAGAGTCTTTGATAGAAGAGTCATTTGTTTCGGTGTCAGCATATACTGAAATGTGGAAAGAAGCTCTTCCAACCCGACAACATAGAATGAATCTGCAAATAGGATTGCGAGAGACTGGAATGGGCGGTAAGACGACCTTTGTCGTTGGCACACCTATTATCACGTCTGAATATTAATATAGAGAAAATGGACGCGGAGGGGAATACCTTGGAAAAAATCATCGTCCGCGGCGGAAAAAGGTTGAACGGCACTGTAAAAGTTGAAGGTGCAAAAAATGCTGTTTTGCCTATTATCGCTGCAACCTTATTAGCTAGTGATGGAAAAGTTGTTCTAAATGATGTACCTGCTCTCTCCGATGTATTTACGATTGGTGAGGTATTACGTTACCTTAACGCGGAGGTCAAATTTGAGCAAAATCGTGTTATTGTAGATGCATCTCGAGAGTTAAAAACAGATGCACCTTTTGAATATGTTCGAAAAATGCGCGCATCTGTACTCGTTATGGGTTCACTATTAGCTCGCACAGGTAAGGCTCGTGTAGCATTGCCTGGAGGTTGTGCAATTGGTTCACGACCAATCGATCAGCATTTAAAAGGCTTTGAAGCAATGGGTGCAAAAGTAAAAGTAGGAAATGGCTTTATCGATGCGAAGGTAGACGGCAAATTACACGGAGCAAAAATTTACTTAGACTTCCCAAGTGTTGGAGCAACAGAAAACATTATGATGGCAGCAACACTTGCTGAAGGAACAACCATTGTCGAAAACGTAGCAAAAGAGCCGGAAATCGTAGATTTAGCGAACTTCTTAAATGCGATGGGGGCTAAAGTACGTGGTGCTGGTACAGGCACAATCCGTATAGAAGGTGTTTCTAAATTATACGGTGCTACACATCACATTATTCCTGACCGCATTGAAGCTGGGACCTTTATGGTAGCAGCTGCTATCACGGGCGGAAATGTATTGGTAAAAGGTGCAGTAGCAGAGCACTTAAGCTCACTTATTGCTAAAATGAAAGAAATGGGTGTAACTGTGATTGAAGAGGCAGATGGATTGCGTGTCATCGGTCCTGAATCTTTAAAAGCAGTAGATATCAAAACGATGCCTCACCCTGGTTTCCCTACGGATATGCAATCTCAAATGATGTCCTTATTATTAGCAGCGAACGGCACAAGCATGATTACAGAAACGGTTTTTGAAAATCGTTTTATGCATGTAGAAGAGTTTCGCCGTATGAATGCAGACATTAAAATCGAGGGACGTTCTGTTATTATTAATGGTCCAAGCAAACTTCAAGGGGCCGAAGTAGCAGCAACAGATTTACGTGCAGCGGCAGCTCTTATCTTAGCAGGGCTTGTGGCGGATGGATATACTCGTGTAACGGAGCTTAAGCATCTAGACCGCGGCTACGTGAATTTCCATGAAAAGTTGGCGGCATTAGGTGCTGACATTGAACGAGTCAATGACAAAGTCCAACAAACAGAAAACATTCAACAAGTATCAGATATAAACGTATAATAAAAAGGGGCCGATCAATCGGCTCCTTTTTTCGTTCTCTAGTTTCTCTTGGTTTTGACGAAATGGACCGTTTCCCTAAATCTTCGGTTTTATTCTAATTCACATAGAGGCCCATTTCATGAGGTTTTGCCAATGGAAGAACGGTCCCATTGGCAAAACCTCATGTCATAAAAGGTTGTCCACCTCCATATGTATGAATATGAGGATGTTCCTCAAATTGTATAGATGGAGGATCGATTGTTGATGAAACATGTAAAACCAATTGTCGTGCTAGTGTCATCATTATTTGTCATGATCTTATTAATCCCAACATTATTAGTCATTCCGTTTGCAGATAAGACGAGTGGACAATTAGGTGAGGAACTTCGAACAGCCGAAGCAAAAACGGAGGCTCCTTCAGGTCCCACCGTAGAGGTAGCCGTTTACCGAACGAAAACGAAGCAAATTGAGAAAGTTCCGCTCGAAGATTATGTGTTGGGGGTAGTAGCGGCAGAAATGCCGGCAGAATTTGAGCTGGAAGCGCTAAAAGCGCAAAGTTTAGCTGCCCGCACTTATATCGTTAAGCAGTTGCTCAGTAACAGTGATCCATCTGTCCCAAAAGGAGCAAACGTAACAGATACTGTTCTTCATCAAGTTTATTACAATGAAGAAGATTTGAAGAAAGTATGGGGACGTGATTATGAGTGGAAAATAGAAAAAGTGAGAAAAGCCGTTTCTGAAACAAACGGAAAGATTTTGACATATGAAAATACACCGATTACGGCTGCCTTTTTTTCAACAAGTAACGGATATACCGAGAACTCAGAAGCATACTGGCCTAACTCAGTGCCTTATTTGAAAAGTGTAGCAAGCCCATGGGATAAACAATCACCCAAGTATTTCGATCAAATGGTCATAGATGTCCATGATTTTGAGAAGAAGTTAGGGGTTCGGTTATCGGGGAATGGTACATTAGGCAAGGTTGTTGCACGCACTCCCGGGAAGCGTATAGAATTGGTTTCCATTAACGGAAAAGAGCTATCAGGAAAAGAAATAAGAGAAAAGCTTGACTTGCGTTCTACTGATTTTACTTGGGAGAGAAAAGGGAGCCAGATTATCATCACCACAAAAGGGTACGGACACGGTATTGGAATGAGTCAATATGGAGCGAATGGTATGGCGACGGAAGGGAAGAATTATCAGGATATTGTTACTTATTATTATCAGGGTGCTACCGTTTCCTCATATGATCCATTTTTATCAAAACTGACGGCTAAAAAATAGCGGTCATATAAAGGAAACTTCCATCAGTGGAGGTCTTACTGCCTGCTAATGCGGGATAAAAACCACCTTCCTCTAAGGGTTGTAATCGATGAGGAAGGTGGTTTTTTTAGTATTCAAACATGGCTCTTCTAACATACAAGTATCGGTGTCAGCTCTGATCAGTTAGACCCATCCTGTAATTGAAGGCTTTCATTAGTAGGTTGACCTTATTTTTTCCTTTTATGTATAGGCTTTTTTTAAATCGGGTACATAGATTTTTTGGTTTTGTCGAAAAATAATCTAAAAAATTTTTTTCTTTGTGTATATATCCTCGCATTTCTGTTCAGAATGGTTGCTGAGGTGATAATCATGAGAGAGGAAGAAAAGAAACGTATTTCTCAACCAACAGCAATTCAAAAATTTTTCAGAAAGCGCTGGGTATTTCCTGCAATTTATCTTATTAGTGCAGCGCTTATCTTAACAGCTGTTCTTTGGTTCCAAGCTAACGGCGACAAGAATGGAAAAAATGGAACAGATGAATTATCGGAAGGTACAGCATACAACGGAGAAGAACCAGCAGTTGAAGTGAACAAACAATTAGAGCATTTGGAAATGCCGGTACAGGATTCTGAGTCTGTTGTTGTACAAACCAAGTATTACGATGACAAAGCATCAAAAGAGGATCAGGAAGCCGCATTAGTTTTTTATAATAATACGTACCATCCAAACACAGGGATTGACCTTGTGATGAAGGACGGAAAGTCTTTTGATGTAGTAGCGGCAGCCAGCGGTACTGTTACAAAAGCTGAAAAAGATCCAATTCTTGGCTATGTCGTTGAAGTAGATCACCAAGACGGCATTGTGACTCACTATCAATCATTGGCGAATGTGGAAGTTGAAGCTGGTGATACAGTGAAACAAGGTGAAGTGATCGCAAAATCAGGCCAGAGCTTATTTAATAAAGAAGCTAAAACCCACGTACACTTTGAAGTTCGTAAAGACGGCCAACCTTTAAATCCAAATGATTTTATTGGTAAACCTTTAACGGCTATCAAAGAACAAAAAGCAAGTGATTCAACTGAATCAACAGAACCAACTGAATCAACAGAACCAACTGAATCAACAGAACCAACTGAATCAGCAGAACCAACTGAATCAACTTCAACGGAATCAAGCGAGCCAAGTGAATCTACTACAAATACAGAAGAACAAAACAACAAAAACGCATCTGAAAATGCTGAACAACCATCTACAGATAATGAAGACAAAAAATCTGAAGAAGATAGCAAAAATGTAGATCAAGAGAAGAAAGAAGAAGGAACTAAACCTTCGTCTGATGCTTCAGATACGAATACAAACGCATAATCTGTAAATCCGCATAACCAAAAGGACATGGATGCTTTTTATCCATGTCCGTTTAATTATGTCGACTTTTATAAATAACACCAGTGGAGGAAAAATGTCTCCCGGGTGCTATGGTTGTTCGACAAACTGGTGGAAACAAGACAAATTTCTTGAGAAATGGCAAATTCCATTATGGTTTTACAAACAAAAAAATAAAGTTAAAAAAAGTCAGATTTCCATACTTTTTAGGTGAAGAACATAATATTTTTTAAAAAATCTGATAAATTCCTTGTCCGCCTTGAGTTTTGTAGCATATATCTTCACCCAAGCTAATAAAATGTTACAAACCTAACAAAGAGAGTGTATGAGGTGAGGAATCGTGACGGCCTTCGAAGGTTTGATAAAACAATGACAAACACTTCTTCGTTGTGTGGAAAAGCGACTCTCATTTCACGCCTCTCACATCCAATTTGGGGAGGGCGAGTGGTGTGCACGATTACATCAAAGAGAGAACTATCAAGATTGGAAAGTATATCGTAGAGACGAAAAAAACCGTTCGTGTCATTGCGAAGGAATTTGGTGTCTCTAAAAGTACAGTCCATAAAGATTTAACAGAAAGACTCCCGGAAATCAATCCTGAACTAGCAAATGAAGTAAAAGAGATTCTTGATTATCATAAATCCATCAGACATCTTCGCGGAGGGGAAGCGACAAAATTAAAATATAAAAAGGAGGAGTTACAGGAGGAACCAGTCCAGTAAATAAAAAAGTACCGGAACGGACAATGGATTCTAGGATGCGCAATGAAAAAGCCTAGAACCCCTTGTCCGTTTTAATTATATTAAAGAAGCCGGCTCAAAATTCTCTAATTTCATTTTATAACCATTTTAAAATAAATCTGCATGATAAGTTAATTTATGATAAAATATTAAATTAGGTAAAAAAGCATGGAAATCATATCAAGTGAAACTTCCATCAAGGAATGCTTCGATGCACAGCATGTGCTGGCAAAGACTTGTGAAATACATGAACGTACAAACAAAGGCGCCATACTCCTAGTCTTGGTTCCTTGACTGATGGTTAGTTAAACGAAGTAGGTTCTTTGGAGGGGTTCATTCTGCTTAAGGGATGGATAATTTTACCGTCCAATAGAGCAAAATAGTATGGAACTTCCATCAGTGGAGTTGGTCTCCGGTCTCCCTGATGGTTGTTTCTATGGGCGATTATCCTGCTTAGAGAAGCGCGGCGGTTATCCTTGCTCAGAAAATGGAGGATTTTACCGCCCGTTAGAACGGGATTGAGTGAAACTTCCATCAGGGGGAGTTCGTCATCCCCGTGATGGTTAGTGGAACTAATTGAGTTCGTTAGAACGGTTATGCTCACTTAGGGAAGTGAATGTTCTATCGCTCATTAGAACGGGACAAAGACTCGTTTGACGGAAGGAGGATATATGATTATGTTAGCAAAAGACATTGGAATTGACCTTGGTACGGCTAATGTATTAATTCATGTAAAAGGAAAAGGAATCGTATTAAATGAGCCTTCAGTAGTGGCCATTGATCGAAATACTGGGAGAGTATTCGCGGTAGGGGAAGAAGCAAGACGAATGGTAGGGCGTACCCCTGGAAACATTGTCGCGATTCGACCTTTAAAAGACGGAGTGATCGCTGATTTTGATGTTACAGAAGCAATGCTTAAGCATTTTATCAATAAATTGAATGTCAAAGGATTTTTATCTAAACCCCGCATTTTAATTTGCTGCCCAACCAACATTACGTCTGTCGAGCAAAAAGCTATTCGCGAAGCAGCGGAAAAAAGCGGCGGTAAAAAAGTTTATTTAGAAGAAGAGCCTAAAATCGCTGCGATTGGAGCGGGTATGGACATTTTCCAACCGAGCGGGAATATGGTAGTCGATATTGGCGGCGGAACAACAGATGTAGCGGTTTTATCCATGGGGGATATTGTAACGTCGTCTTCGATTAAAACAGCGGGAGATAAATTTGACCACGAAATTCTTAATTATGTGAAACGTGAATACAAACTTTTGATAGGTGAGCGTACAGCGGAAGATATCAAAATAAAAATCGGTACCGTATTCCCAGGGTCGCGTGATGAAGAAATTGATATTCGCGGAAGAGACATGGTCAGTGGATTGCCGCGTACGATTACAATAAAATCCCATGAGGTGGAAGGCGCGCTTCGTGAATCAGTTGCTTCAATTGTCCAAGCTTCTAAAAGCGTTTTAGAACGTACCCCTCCAGAACTTTCAGCGGATATCATTGACCGGGGCGTTATTTTAACCGGTGGCGGGGCTTTATTGCATGGAATCGATCAGCTGTTGGCTGAAGAGTTAAAGGTCCCTGTGTTGATCGCAGAGAACCCGATGGATTGTGTAGCAATCGGAACCGGCATTATGCTAGACAATATGGATAAATTACCACGCCGCCAACTTATTTAGTTTTTTCCACAGATGACGATAAATTAAACGTATAGTTTAGTTCTCTGTAAAGGATGAGGAAAAATGTTCAAAGGTTTTTACACAGCAACAACAGGGATGCTTTCACAGCAACGAAAATCGGATATGTTGACAAACAATATGGCGAATGCAAACACACCCGGATTCAAGGCCGATCAGGCTTCCCTCAGAGCCTTTCCGGAAATGCTTCTCCAGCAGCTCCAAAGCAACGGAGTTCCCGGTAAAGACAAATCCCAGTGGACAGGAAAGAAAGAAGTAGGTTTGCTTAATACGGGGGTATATGTGCAAGAGGTTACCCCTAATTTTGCACAAGGTGATGTGAGGGAAACCGGGCGGCGGACAGATGTCGCTCTAATAAATCGTATAGTCCCTGTTAATGAGGAAGGTGTAAAAGGGACATTTTTCTTTACCGTCAGGGATGAAAACAATTCAATCCGTTATACAAGAAACGGGAACTTCACTCTTGATGGACAAGGATTTTTAACAACAAATGAAGGCTTGTATGTCATGGATCGAAATAATCAACCAATTCAGCTGCAAGGTACCGATTTTCAAATCAATTCTCAAGGTACTGTTATGGAAAATGGCCAATCAGTAGCCCAACTGAATATTGCTATGACGGAAAATGCCAATAGCATGATGAAAGAAGGAAATGGCTTATATCGGACAGATAATGAACTTCCCCTCCCGTCAGCTTTTGGAAATCCGGCTGTTAGCTTTGATATACAGCAAGGATCATTAGAACGCTCAAATGTAGATGTCACTCAAACGATGACAGAATTATTAAGTGCCTATCGCGCTTTTGAGGCAAATCAAAAGATTGTCCAGGCCTATGACCGCAGCATGGAGAAAGCCGCCAATGAGATTGGCCGTTTACGTTAAGAACAGGTTAAACGCTAAAGCAGGGGGAGTTTACATTGAACCGCTCTATGATTAATGCATCCAATACAATGACTCAATTACAGCATCAACTTGATTTAATTAGCCATAATATGTCCAACGTCAATACAACGGGATATAAACGCCAGGAAGCTAATTTCAGTGACATGCTGTATCAGCAGTTTGATAATCAGCTGAATATCGGAAAGGAAAACGGAAGAAACACTCCTTATGGAATCCGCCAGGGAGTAGGTGCTAAATTAGCCCATACGAACATTCAGACAAATCAGGGAGCCTTGAAAAAAACAGAAAGACTTCTGGATGTAGCCCTGACAAAAGAAAACTTTTTCTTTAAAGTATTAGTGAATGAAAATGGCCGGCAAGCTGTACGCTATACGAGAGATGGATCGTTTCATTTGGCATCGATGACCAATAACCGATTCATGCTGACAGATTCACAAGGAAATGCCATTCTGGATCAGAACAATAAACCAATTGTAGTACAAGGCCCCATTCAAAACATCCGAATTGAGCCGAATGGAAACGTTGCGGCTGTATCAGCTAACGGTGATACTCCGAATCAGGTATTTGAGCTTGGGGTCGTTCAGGTGAAAAGACCTCACTTGCTGCAAGGGGCAGGAAATAACTTATTTGGACTTCCAGATTTAAATGCCTTAAATTTAACAATGAAGGATGTTGTACAAGAGGCACGGGGGACACAACGGTCTGATTTAGACATTCAGCAGGGTGTACTGGAAGAATCGAATGTAGACTTAGCCGCAGAAATGTCAGAGTTGCTATTAACACAGAAATCGTATCAGTTTAATGCAAAATCCATTTCTGTTGCCGATCAAATGATGGGGCTCGTCAACGGTCTTCGCTCTTAAAGGGAAGAATAAATAAAATGAAATTTCATCAGAGAGGCACCCTGATGATTAGTTGAATGAATCGAGCTAAGTTATCCCTCTTATGAAAAGCGGGAGTTCTAATGCTCCTTAGAGGGGGATAAAACAAGGAAGGAGAATGGTTATCATGCTTGATATTCAAGAAATTAAAAACATAATTCCACATCGCTATCCTTTTTTATTAGTTGATCGCATTCTAGAAGTGGAAGAAGGGAAATCAGCTGTTGGCATTAAAAATGTATCTGCCAATGAAGAGTTTTTTAATGGTCACTTTCCAGATTATCCGGTGATGCCGGGAGTGCTTATCGTTGAAGCGCTTGCTCAAGTAGGTGCTGTTGCCATGTTGAAAAAAGAGGAAAACCGCGGACGTTTAGCTTTCTTCACAGGAATCGATAACTGCCGTTTCAAAAAGCAAGTGAAACCGGGTGACCAGCTTCGACTAGAAGTGGAAATGGTACGAGTGCGCGGATCGATTGGAAAAGGCAAAGGAACCGCTACTGTTGATGGAGAAATCGTGTGTGAAGCGGAAATCATGTTCGCGCTTGGAGAAAAGCAGGCATAATCCTTAATCTTAATGTTTTAATGAACTGATTTAGTACATAAAAGCTGCTCTTTTGAGTGGCTTTTTTTATTTGTTGAAAGATAATACATAATTCCATATATATGGGGAATGATAAGCAAAGACCAAACAATAGAATGCAGGTCATGCATAATCGTAGAAAGGAGAATGACTATGAATAAAAAATGGTTTCTCATGCTAACAGGTACATTGTTATCTGCCATGTTGATGGTGGGCTGTAACAATAATGATCAGGAGCCGCCTCCGGAAGATGATCGAAATGAGGATCAAGCTCCGGCAGATCAAAATGATACAAATAACAACAATGACAACAATGACACAAACGATCTGAATGGCGATACAGATGCTGAAAATGACATGGCACCTGGTGTCGATGAAAATGACACAATCAACAAAGATGATGAAAAAGATGCGGATCCAGATCCGGAAGACGCAGTAGAAGATCCAAGAGATTTGAATGATGAAGACAACAAAGACGAATGATAGTGAAAGCCGGTTTCTTTAAAAGGAATCGGCTTATTACATGTTGGGTTTAAGAATAAAAAATATCCAAAAATACCCATTGTCGAAAATTTCCTTCAGTGATGACAGTCACTTTAAAGTCTGCTAAAATTATAAATTAGTCAGATAATAGTTTGGGGGTACTTTTCATCGATGTTTAAAAACTTGCCACAAGGTACAAAAATTAGTATCACGCGTTCTATCCATGTCGCATTTGAACAGTACATGAGCAAAATCGAATGGAATGAAGAGAAGTATGATACGGAAGAGTTTATTCGCGAGTGGAGAAGGTACATAGAGAATCACGCATCCTGGTTTGAACGGCTTAGTAATGAAGATAAAGCGGATTCTACGTTTCATGAAGAGTTAGCAGGTAAAATTAATAGCACAATCGAGAAGATTGTCAATGAGGCACCAACGAACGAGCAGATGGAGCGATTGAATGCCCTTTTAGCAGAAAAGGGATTAGACGATGTGACATATTCTTGTAAAGCGGAAGCAAAATATTGGATCGAGAAATTAACGAACGAGTAAAAGCGCAGGCGTCCCCTGCGTTTTTTTGTTATATAGGTCACTAAAATAGCAAATGAAAACAATCTCCTATTTTTCCATGGCTACCGCTTTTTCGAGCAACGCTTGAATAAGAGGCAGCAGTTTCTTTTGAGACTTGGAAGGAAGCTTGGATAATTGCTGTAATTGATTTTCAATCTTCGGATATTCTTTTAAAAAAAGCAGTAAGCTATGCGCGTTGTCATTCAAAGGATTATCGATAAAATCATATGTGCTCTGAATTTCTTGTAAGGTTTCTTGCTTACGCTTTTTTTGTTTTCTCCCGACTAATTGATCCAAGCTAATTTGAAAGAAATCACAAAGGACAATGACATCGCGGAGTGAAGGCTCCTGATGATTTCTCTCCCATTTTGATAATGTAGAACGGGAAATGTTCAAATGTTCAGCCAGTTCTCCTTGAGTTAATCCTGCATTCTCGCGGTAAAATCTCAAATTATAGGCTAGATTTGACAATTCAATCACCATTCTTTCCTGATACATATGTATTTACAAAAATTCGTGTACTTTTCACGTTCCAATCAGGAACACAAATCGTAATGTGAAGAATTAGAACATTTTTATCAGAAAATTCAAATATTATGAATAAAAATACAATATGTTGAAAACAAAAACAGAAGGGAACATTTAGTCGAAAATGGTAAATAATTGTAAGAATGTATAAAAAATGAATAGGATTTTGAGTGAAAAAACGACAAATTTTTTATCTTTATGTAGAACAATCAAGAAATTTGTAGAAGAAAGTACGACATTGGATTTATCAACATCTATAAGTCATCTAACGCAGGTTGAAAAATAGGAAAAATGTATTATGATGAAATAGAATCAACGAGAAAAGGAGGAGAAACCGTAGTGAGATTTTATCTGAAAAGACCTGTTCTTCGGAATGTTGAGGACGATAGTAAACGCTGGAATTATGATCACCTGATTTTAGGGAAACAAATTCAAATCAGCGTCTTTGATCCCCTTCAACAACACAAGACATTCAATAAAAAAATAGAAAGGTCTTGAATACCGTGCTTTCCATCCAATAAGGCGTTGCATTTGGTTTCCCGCATGACTGGATTCATTGCCGTTGTCACTTATTTAATGGATGAACGGGTTTTCCGCTTCTCGTAAAGCCTGCGCTTAAATTCTTGAAGCAAAGCATCCCCGCTTAATCCCTGCTCAATTAAGTCTTCTAAAATCATTTCTGGAGAATGGGCCTTATTACCTGTTAATAACCCTTTGAACAATACGCTGAAATGCTGCTTCATTTTTGTGATGCCAATTATGCTGGCGGAAAAGTTTGCAGGGGCGTTGCTTTTCTTGGAAATGGTTGCTTGTAGTTTTACCTGTTGATGTTGTTTGGAGAGTTCTTCGAAGTAGGAAAGATATGTGTTAGGAAGTAAAGCCTCGATAATCCAATGATTTTCCTCATTTTCTTTATTAATGATCAGCCCATCTATAAGTTCCATTGTTTGATAATTAGTGTCTTTGGAATTTGAAGAAGCGGCTTCTAACGCAACAAGTTTAAAAGTTTTCATCCAATCCCCCCATTTATTCCATGTTTTAAGTGTCCCCATCTATTATAACACAATAATTGTAAATTATTGAGAATAAAAGTCCCCTACGGCATAAGGAGATGAGAAACGATGATGAATCAAACTATTTTAGTTGGGAGATTAACGAAAGACCCCGACTTGCGTTACACCTCGGAGGGTGTTCCTTTTTGTTTTATTACCGTGGCTGTCCCGAGAGATTTTCGAAATCAAAATGGTGAAATCGGCACCGATTTTATTACGGTCACATTATGGAGAAAAAGCGCAGAGAGCGCTGCACAGCGTTGCCAAAAAGGAACTCTGGTTGGAATTAAAGGACGCGTTCAGACGAGAAGTTACGAAAAGGAACAAAATCAAAAAACGTATGTCACAGAGGTGGTGGCAGAACAAATCAAGTTTTTAAGTCATACGGTTTCGGTGAATGTATAAAAGGAACAAAGGCTAAAATCGCGACGTCCTGTCACAACGCCTTTGCTAGTACAATCCTGTACGTCGGAAGACTAAAAACGCGACGTCGTGTCGCAACGTCTTCGCTAGCACGTCCTGTGCGTCGAAAGGCTAAAATCGCGATGTCAATCACCACGCCTTTGCTAGTACAATCCTGTACGTCGAAAGACTAAAATGTCGATGTCCGATCGTGTGAGATGCCTTTCCTTTGCTTATATGTCCGTGCACTTCACAAATCTCCCTCATATAATCCTATGCATCGACAGAAAGGAGGTGATTTCCACTAGCAACTTTCACATCTTCTCCCATTTACTTTTACGTTTTGTAAAAGCCCCTTCGTAAAGAAGAGGAGAAAGAAACCTTTTCTTTTTCAAGCATTCTACTAGAAAGAAAATGATTCTTCGTTTGCCCCCCCCTTTTTATTTGCCCGATTAGCCCCAACTAATCGGGCATTTTTCGTTTAAAACAGAAAAGGATTTGTCATGAGAAACCCAAGATTTTCATGACAAATCCTTTCATTGTCGCTTTATTGCGTCAAGCGTTTCGATCCTAAATAACGGACTTTCCAGTAACTGCTATCCAAGCTTGCGATTGTAACGCCGTTTGAAGTTCCAGCATGGATAAATTGTCCGTTTCCTATGTAAATACCCATGTGAGAAGGGCCTGCTTGGTATGTAGAGAAGAAGACGAAGTCTCCAAGTTGAGGCTGGCTTACGGAAGTGGATTGGCTCCAATAATCCGCTGTACTCAGTCGCTTAACAGGTGCTTGTTTGTTTAATACATAGTAAATCAAACCGCTGCAATCAAATCCTGACGGTGTAGTGCCTCCCCATTTATAAGGTGTGCCCATAACAGCTTTTGCATCATTAATCAACTTTGTAAAATCAATTTGGATCTTTTGGGAAGCCGGTTCAGGAGCAGCCGGTGTTTCTTTTGCTTTTTCATTGAGAGAAATGGAGGGAGAACCTTTTACCTTTAATGTCTGGTTCACATAAATCGTATTTGAACGCAATAAGTTCAAGTCTTTTAACTCAGCAACGGTCAAGTTAAAACGTTGGGCAATTTTCCATATTGAGTCACCGGGTTGAACCGTATATGTATCTGCTTCTGATCCAGGAGAAATCGCCTCATTCGATGAGGGGGCAGAAACAGGGGCGGGCCGGATCTCCTTTTGTTCTGGTGCAGGCGTCTTGGACGGCTCGCCTTTTACTTTTAGCACCTGGTTGACATATATGGTATTGGATCGCAATAAATTCAATGTTTTTAGCTCAGCAACGGTCATATTAAAACGTTGCGCCACTTTCCATAATGTATCCCCGCTCTGGGTGGTGTAGGTGCTTTCCGTTTCTTGAACGGATGATTTCGCTGGCTTTACAGGGCTTTTCATTTCCATAAGGGAAGAGACGGATGTCTGCTTAAAAGTTGGAATTTTTAGTTTTTGTCCTGTGTAAATAGAGTCAGATGTTAAATGGTTGACAGATTTAAGCTCGGCTACTGTCGTCTTATAAGTTTTGGAGAGCGACCATAGGGTGTCACCGGGCTTAACTTCAATAGAATCAGAATCAGCATGGGCAGGGCTTTGAAACAACACAATTCCACCTAAAGCCGCAAAAGTGGAGACCGAAAGAACTTTCCTTTTCATGAGCATCCTCCTGTAAAAGGTATTATCTATATAAATCCACATAAATCATTAGACATGAATAAAAAGCCATCCATGTCCAATGATTTACGCATAAGCATTCGCCAATTTCCCTTTCGGGCCCTTGTCGAATGCTTATACGAGAACCTTTTTTGCTTATTCAAAGCTGTCAGTACAGAAAAACTTTAAATAACACAAAAAGCGACAAGTGGTGTTGAACCATTAAATACAATCTATGTATATTTAATATAGTAATCTAGCATTATGTATAAAGAAAAAAATGGTATATATACTATAATAATGATAGAATAAAGGACAAAAGTAAAGGGTAAATAGGCTCACCCTTTACTTTTTTAGCTTCTTCTTTAATAATCGGTAAAGTTCCTTCCATTTTTCATCTTTATTTACTGATTCTTTCATTTTCTTCTCTTGATTCTTCTTCTTTTGATTCTTCTTCTTTTGCATGTTCGTCTCCTCTTATATAAATCAAGCCTGATTTTTAACATCCATTTTTGCTTTTTATGTTATTTACGGGTTTTCTGTTCCTACATCTTGAATAAGCTAAAAAGGTGATGTGGATTTAATGGTAGGAGAAAAGTTCCTCCAGTTCCCCGTCCGTCAACTCTGTTATCCACTGCTCATTTTGGATGATTTGCTCATTTAACGCTGTTTTCTTTTCAATGATTTGATCGATTTTTTCTTCGATAGTTCCAAGGGTGATCAATTTATGAACATGGACAAAGCGGGTTTGTCCATATCGGTAAGCGCGGTCTGTCGCCTGGTTTTCAACGGCCGGGTTCCACCAGCGGTCAAAGTGAATCACATGGTTGGCCGCAGTTAGATTCAGCCCGGTTCCCCCTGCATGCAGGGACAGGATAAAGACATGGGCCTTTTTCTCCTGAAATGCTGCAATCATGTCATCTCTCGCATCTTTGCTTAAGCTTCCGTGTAAAAATAAAACTTTCTCACCTAACGCTTTTTCTAATGTTTGCTGCATCATGTGTCCCATCTCGATATATTGAGTAAAAATCAAGCAGCTCTCATTTTGGAGGCGAACGTGTTCAACGAGTTCAAGCAGTTTCTCTAGTTTTAACGATCGCTCCGCAATTTGCTTAGGACGGCTCTCTTTTAAATAGAGGGAAGGGTGGTCACAAAGTTGTTTCAGCCTTGTCAAAAGTTTTAAAATAACCCCTTTGCGTTCAAATCCTGTTAGCTTTTGAATCTCGGCAAACGTATCCTTTACGAGTTGTTCGTATAAAGAGGCCTGTTCTAATGTTAAGCTGACATATTCTCTTTGTTCTTGTTTCGGTGGCAGATTGAGCGCTACTTCCTCATCTTGTTTCGTTCGTCTCAACATAAAGGGACGGACCAGTTTCTGCAGCTTCTGAATTTGCTCCTTGTCTTGCTGTTTCTCGATCGGTGTTGCAAACTTCGTTTTAAAGCGGTTCAAGCTTCCTAAATACCCTGGATTCATAAAGTCAAAAATGGACCACAGTTCGGTCAGGCGATTCTCGATTGGTGTGCCCGTTAAGGCGATGTTATGAGTTGACTTTAATTTCCTTGCAGCTCTTGCTTGCTTTGTTTGGGCATTTTTAATATGCTGTGCTTCATCTAAAATGACAGCTCCCCATATTGGTTTGGAAAGGTCATCTACATCGAGGGATAGAAGCGGATAGGAAGTAATGACAACATCCGTCTTCTTAAACTCCTCCAAAAACGTATCTCCACTCCATCTTTTTGGACCGTAGTGGGTATAAACGCGCAGGTGAGGAGCGAATTTCTCCAGTTCCTTTTGCCAGTTTCCGATTACGGAAGTAGGACACACGATCAAAAAGGGATTCGTCTTCTCATGGGTATGCACATAACATAGATAAGCCAAAAGCTGAACGGTTTTTCCGAGGCCCATATCATCCGCCAAACATCCGCCTAATCCGAGGTCCCGTAAAAACAAAAGCCAGTTGACCCCTTGCTGCTGATAAGAACGCAATGCTCCCAAGAAGGATGGAGGGATGCACTTTTCAGGAAGGGAGGTGTAATCATGAAGCTGATTCACCAGTTTGGCAAACGTCTCCGTTACTTCGATTTGAATGGAGGAAAATGGATGCTTAAGTTCCCCATCTTCCAACATGACTTGGTTCTTTTCCTGATGGGTGAGTTCTTGTTCGAGCACATCAAAAAATCGCAGTCCTTCTTTTTGGGCTTTTGTCATGAGACGTTGAACGTGTTTAACAAAGACGGGGTCCAATTGAATCCATTGCCCATTGATCTGAATAAGTCTCCGCTTTTGTTCTACAAGTTGAAGGAATTGCTCCTCAGAAAGATTGATCCCTCTTGTTGAAATTTTCCAGTTGAAGTCAAGCAGTGACTGTAATCCGACAAGGCCGGACCGATTCGAGGATTCGGAATCACGAAGAGAAGCTTTAAGTGAAAGCTGCGCTTCTTTGACCGCTTGCCACCATGAAGGGAGCTGGATTTCAAAGCCTGCTTCCAATAGGGATAGACTCCACTGGGTAAGAAATTTCCATACCTCTTCTTCCGATAGACTGGATTTTATGTCCGCTTTTCTTGAAAATAACTCCGGTACGAGCGTTTGAATGATGTATAATTGGCGGTCGATAAACGGTTCATATCCTTCCCACTCTTTTGGAAGTTTGTCTGAGAAAGAGTAAATGGTGTGGGTTTGCTGGTCACGCAACAATGTTTCAAGCTTCCAAAACTCGCCGTCTGTTTCCGGCTCCTGCAGACGCAGCAAGAAAGAAAAAGGGATGGCGGACTGCACCCAGCCAACTTTCTCATGCCAATCCTGTTCATCAAACACATATACATCTCCTGCTGAAGGCTTTAATAAAGGATAGGAAGCGACGAGTTCTTCCCACACGTCTTTTACTTCTTCATCCGTTTCAATCGTTTCATTCACGGCAGATGAAAGCCACTGCTGTTCAATAGAGGTGAGGTGATCAGCTTTCCAGGCCATTTTTCCTTCTTTCCATGAAGAAAAGTCAGGTTCGAAGCTTTCGCTCTCAATCGCTTTATGAACCGCTTCGGCACTTCTTTTATACATTCGGGTCTCACTGCTCATGTTATATCCTAATATATGGTCATCTGCCTGGTGACGGAAAAAGGATAGGGCAAATGCCGGAGACAATATGATGCCTTCTTGTCCGTCTTTTTTTCCTTTTTCAAGAAGAGTTCCATAAAAAGAGGGTTCATGCCACAGGAAGACAGAATGCTTCCACATATCTGCGCCGACCCCTTTGTGATCTTGGTCGGTAAAATAAAGAAAAAAAGATCCGTCTTCCATCATTTGGGCATGCAGGGTCATCGAAAACAAATCAATCATGAGCGAAGCCTCCTTTCTTTAACGCTTCTTGGAATGCACGCAGCCGTTTTGTTGATTGGGTAAGCTGCTGTAAATATGAAGTAAATACTTGCTCGTTTTGCAAATTCTTATATAGTCTCTGGAGCTCTTTCAAATGTTGAACGGCTTCTTCATAGCTTGAACGAGTCTTCTTTTCGATCGATTGTTGAATGGACTGATGATAAATAGGCAGAAGCCATTTCGGGTTTTTGGCTTCGATATCCTTTAAAATGCTTCGGTCATATTCTAAAATATCGTAACGAAAAGCCGCTTGCAGCTCTAGCCATGATTGAAACTGCTTTTGTTCATATAAATACTGGCTGTATTCCACAAAACTGTATGGCAGCAAACTTCGTAAAGCATCTGTATAGACCGCTTTGTCCCGACACAATTCACTGTAGCTTTCAAACAGTGATAACAGCATGGATACAAAGGCTCTGCTCCCTTGATAAGAAGGAAGGGTACGGATGTAGGGGGCCATTCGTTCTTTGATATACAGGAGCCAGATGTTTGCCCGCTGTTCATCTTTATAGTAAATATGATCCTTTGCCCACTTGAAGACATAGGGGAAGATCGATAAATCAGCCTGTTTTAAAAAGGCAACGGCTTTTTCATCTTGCTTTTCCAGCACGAGTAAATGGGCGAAAACCACATCGCGTTCCAACTGAAACCCATGTACGTTTTCGAGGTATTGTTTTTCCTCTTTGATCCATTTCGGACGTTTAAACAAATGTGTCCAAAGAGTTCGGTATAAATCGATACGCTCATACGGGAGAGCCGATGTATAAAAGAGCACCATGCGTATTTGTTTCATGGTTTCATATAAAAGGGTATCCGCTGAAAAAGGCATCGATGTCTGGGCTGCTTTATACACGTTCTGCTCAATCTCATAAATGAGCTGGGATAACGGCGTGCGGACAAAGGCATTGAACGTTTGCTTGGACAGTTTCTGTGTGCTCATCACATCACACATTTTCATAAACGTCAAAAGGCCTGCATGAATCATAAATAATTCCCGATACGGCGAGAGAGAAGGTGCCTCTTTCGTTAAGGATAAAAAATATTGTTCGTAAAGTTCCGCATAAATGGAAGTGCTGCGAACAAGCTTAGCCTGTGTAAATCGCCCATAACGATCCTCCAACAAGTCCTGCCATTCATTCAATGAATACGAGTGATCTGTCCTGTTGATGGACATTTCTTTTTTAGGGCGAAAAGCAGCTAAAGAAGAAGCCATTTGGAGAGAGGCAGATTGCTGTTTCCACTTCTCAAGCAAATCCCCGACCCGTCCGCTCGCTGCATAGGCGTAAAAGAAACCGGCGAGGCGGTGAGGACAAAAGTCAGAATCTCCGCAATCACATTCACTTTTAGAAAGATCCTGGAGATTCAACAGCACCATCCATTCTCTCTCATCGTGGACGACGACCCCCGCATAATGTTGCAATTCTTTCAAGTTATAAACGTAGCCCTGCCTGTATAATGAAAGCCCTTTTTGAATTCTTTTCCGGACTGTGTCGTCTTGATAATCCAAGAGCTGAATTAAAGCATCACCTGCTTGCAAAATCGCTTCTTTCATTTCAATGCCTCCGCTAGTCAATGTCGTTCAAATTCCATACTTGCTATTATAAAGGATTGAAATGGCATTCAACAAAAGGTTTTGTTATGATAGTTAAGGTGAAACTTCTTCCAAAAGGGAAGAGCTTTATTGGAGACAAGCTTCGTGACACTAAAATTAACAAGTTTTTTACATTCCCTTCGCATAGATGGGGATGTTCCTTCAATATAATAGATAAACGGGATTACGCGAATTTTGAGTGGGGGGGAGTAACAAAATGACAATTCGCAAAGCGATTATTCCGGCAGCTGGATTGGGCACGCGTTTTTTGCCTGCCACAAAAGCCCAACCTAAAGAAATGCTTCCAATTGTGGATAAACCAACGATCCAATATATTGTAGAGGAAGCGGTCGCGTCCGGAATTGAAGATATTATGATCATTAGCGGGCGGGGGAAACGGGCGATTGAAGATCATTTTGATAAATCGTATGAGCTGGAAGAAACGCTGGCGAAGAAAGATAAGTGGGAACGCCTCGAGGAGATTCAAGCAATCTCGAATTTGGCTAACATCCACTACATTCGCCAGAAAGAGCCAAGAGGGTTAGGCGATGCCATTAATTGTGCTCGAACTTTTATCGGAAATGAGCCTTTTGCGGTCATGTTGGGCGATGATGTTGTTCAGTCGGAGATCCCTTGCTTGCGTCAACTTATCGACGTTTATGAAAAATACCGTTGTTCCGTTATTGGTGTGCAGGAAGTGGCGAATGAAGAAGTATCAAAGTATGGGATTATTGATCCAAAAGGTGATCCGATTGATCATGGTGTTTTTCAGGTCCAATCCCTTGTTGAAAAGCCAACGCTTGAGCAGGCTCCTTCCAACTATGCCATTATGGGACGCTATATACTAACTCCGGAGATTTTTTCGATATTGGAAGGGCTGCCCCCGGGTGCGGGAGGAGAAATTCAATTAACGGATGCCATCAGAAAGTTAAGCGAGTTCCAATCCGTCATGGCTTATTATTTCCAAGGCGTTCGATATGATGTAGGGGATAAGTTTGGCTTTATTAAGGCAACGATTGATTTTGCGTTAAGACGAGACAATCTTCGCCAAGATTTGCTTGATTATTTTCAAGAGGTCATGAAGCGGGAATATATAAATCCACGTAAATAATTTAGCATGGATAAAAACCATCCATGCTAAATTATTTACGCATAAGCGTTCGACAAGCACCCTTATGGTCTCTTGTGGAACGCTTATACGAAGAACTTTTCAGCCTATCCAAGAGGCAAGAACAGTCATGAATAGCATAAAAGGTATAAGATTATGGTAAAATATTTAATTGGACTTATATATAGATAGGCCCTGCTTAAATTTTTAATCTCTGTCATCGGTCCTTCTTCTATTCGTGCCCTTCTGTTTTTTCATCTTGAATAAGCTTACACGTGAAGAATTTGACATGAACATTTTTTGCTTGTGTCAAATTCTTTACGTGAATTCATATAGAACAAAGAAGTAGTTTGGAGGGAATACTGTGAAGATTTCAATCGCAGGAACTGGCTATGTTGGGCTCGTCACCGGGGTGTGTCTTGCGGATATTGGCTACCATGTCACATGTTTCGATATTGATGAACAAAAGGTGCAACGGATGAGGGATGGGATTTCTCCCATTTATGAACCGGGCCTTGATGAATTAATTAAAAAAAATATTGAAGCGGGGCGCCTTCATTTTACAGCTTTTGCTGAAGAAGCTTATCGGCATAAAGATATCATTTATATAGCGGTCGGAACGCCCGAAAATGAAGACGGATCTGCCAATCTGCAATATGTAGAGGCAGTGGCTTCAGCCATAGCCGAGCATATTGACCAAGACGTGATTGTGGTGACGAAAAGTACGGTTCCTGTTGGCACAAATGATCGCATCAAACAGATCATTGAACAAAAGAAAAAGCAAAATGTGGAAGTAGAGATCGTCTCCAATCCGGAGTTTTTACGTGAAGGATCTGCCATTCATGACACCTTCCATGGAGACCGAATTGTCATCGGGGCAGAGAGCGAGCGAGCAGCAGAAAAGATGAGAAAGCTCTATGAACCGTTCGGGTTGCCGATTGTGGTAACGAACATTCGGAGTGCAGAAATGATTAAGTATGCGGCCAATGCCTTTTTGGCAACCAAGATCAGCTTCATCAACGAAATTGCCAACATTTGCGAGCGTGTTGGAGCGGACATTGACGATGTCGCGAATGGAATCGGCATGGACAAGCGTATCGGAAAAGAATTTTTGCGTGCGGGAATCGGTTATGGGGGATCGTGCTTCCCGAAGGATACAAAAGCCCTGGCTCAGCTGGCAGATCAAATTGACTATCGCTTTAACTTGCTTGAATCTGTCATTGAAGTCAATAACCATCAACGAGTCGTTCTGTTTGAAAAAGCAGAGCGAATGCTCGGTTCCTTAAAGGGGAAAAAAGCAGCGATTCTTGGCCTGGCTTTTAAACCAAATACAGATGATATCCGTGAGGCGGCTTCTCTTCTATTAATTGATAAGCTGCTCCAAGCCGGGGCAATCGTCAAAGGGTATGACCCGATTGCCTTAGAGCGTGTTCAAAAGTTGTACGGTGACCGCATTCAGTATGCCGATTCGCCCATTGATGCGATTAAAGAGGCGGACCTGGTCTTCATCGTGACGGAATGGGAGGACATTAAATCGCTGCCGCTGTCTGCTTATGCAGAGCACATGAACGATCCGCTCATTTTTGATGGGCGCAATTGTTATGATGTGAAGGAAGCAAGTCGATATCCAGTTACGTATGTGTCCATTGGTCGTGAGCCGGTCTATAAAGCGTAACAAAGAAGCGGACGGTTCCGCTTCTTTTGTACGTTAAGAAATCATAAATCGGCGGCGCAGCGGCAGGTTCGACGAAGCGGCCGATTTAAGTCTGAAGTATAAGGGCAGCTGCCACTTTGTCTTCGCCTTTACAGGCTCGCCAATCGGCGGGTTTTCTTTACATTTAGAGGAAAAACAGGATATATGAAACTTTTTTTCCGAAATGAGGAACAATAAGAGTGATATTTGTAACTTAATTATTACAATTAAGAATCAAATAACGGAAATTCTTTTCATGATTTAAGATAAATGCTATGATGATTCTGTGTTTTTAGATATAATATCATTTAGGTTTTAAATTCTGAAGCATGTCATACAAAGGAGATTTTTTGAAATGACAAAGAAATTATGCGTAGTTGGCTTAGGGTATATCGGGTTACCAACAGCAGTTATGTTTGCAAACCACGGCCTGCAGGTACATGGTGTGGATATTAATGAGAGAGCAGTAAATCTTATCAAAAATAAGCAACTTCATATAGAAGAAAACGGTTTACAAGACCGCTTGAACTCAGCGGTAGACAGCGGCAACTTTACGGTTTCTACAACACCGGAAGAAGCGGATGTGTTCATTATCGCGGTTCCGTCTCCGATTAATGCGGATAAGACAGCGAATTTAGAGTATGTACGTGAAGCAACAAAATCAATCGTGCCATATGTACGCAAAGGGAATTTGGTGATCTTAGAATCAACGGTACCTCCTCGTACAGTAGAAGATGTCATGATGCCGGTCTTAAAGGAAACAGGTTTAGAATTTGGCACCGAGTTGTTTATCTCTCATTCACCTGAGCGTGTCATTCCAGGTCGCGTATTTGAAGAATTAGTAAACAATGATCGTATTGTAGGCGGTATTAGTGAAGAGTCAAGCCGTATGACGGTTGAACTTTATAAAACGTTTGTACAAGGCAGCATTCACGTGACGGATGCGACAACAGCCGAAATGGTAAAGGTCATGGAAAATACGTATCGTGATGTGAATATTGCATTTGCAAACGAACTGGCGAAAATTTGTGAAAAAATCGGTGTGAACGTGTGGGAAGCGGTCAAGTTAGCGAACTATCACCCTCGTGTAAACATCCATTTACCGGGGCCTGGAGTAGGCGGCCATTGTATCGCTGTCGATCCTTGGTTCTTGGTGGAATTACAGCCGGAGTTGGCGAAAATCATTTCGTTAGCGCGCCATACAAACGACGCGATGCCGGAATACACAGCGTTAAAAGTGAAAAATATTCTGGATCGAAAAGGTATTCGGCATGGACGTGTTGCGGTATTAGGACTGGCATTTAAAGGGAATATTGATGACATGCGTGAAAGTCCATCCACAGACGTAATCAAGTATTTAGAAAAGCTTGAACTCGACTATACGGCATATGATCCGCATATCAAGGAAAATAAATTAGAGCGCCAAACTCAAATTCTTGAGGAAGCTGTCGCCCATGCCGATGTCATTTTAATCTTAACAGACCATGACGAATTCAAATCTATGCAGCCTGAGTTGGTAGAAGGGCCAATGCGCACAAAAGTGATTGTAGATACGAAAAACTGCATTGACCGCCACAGCTGGGAACAAAGAGGATTTGATGTATTCTTATTGGGAGACTCTAAACACTCCGCATTTTAATGAATGAATAAAACGGGCTCTATAAACAGATATCGTTTACATAGAGCCTGTTTTTCTGACGAAGTACAGGATGTACCAGCAAAGGCGTGGTGATTGACGTCGCGATTTTAGCCTTTCGACGTACAGGACGTACTAGCGAAGGCGTTGCGACAGGACGTCGCGATTTTAGCCTTTGTTCCTTAATCCATATAACGGTTTAGGCAGTAAAGACGTTGTAATAACTTATATTTGAATAGGTGATTAGATGAAAGAAAACATCTTAGGGGTAGATGTTTGTGCTGAAACATATGAGCAGCTAACATCTCGTCTGTTAGCGGACATCGAAGAAAAGCGAAAAGCTTTTATTGTAGCCATTAATCCCGAAAAAATCATGAAGGCCCAACAAGATGAAAGCTTGCGTCAGCTTCTGAATTCAGCGACATATCAAATTCCAGACGGGATTGGTGTGATCATTGCTTCCGTCCTGAAAGGCGGAAACATCCGCAGCCGTGTCACGGGAATCGATATGATGCTTCAGCTTTGTAAAGAAGCGGCTCTCCATCAAAAGAAAATTTTCCTTTATGGAGCTAAGCCTGGAATCGCCGACGAAGCAAAAGTGAAGCTTGAAGAAATGTTCCCGGGGATACAAATTACCGGCACGCTGAATGGATATGAAAAAGATGAAAATGTCATTCGAGATACGATCAATGCTTCAGGCGCTGAAATTATTTTTGTGGCGTTAGGCAGTCCTGCGCAAGAAAACTGGATTATTAAACATAAAGAGATACTTGCTCCTTACGTTTACCAGGGAGTAGGGGGTTCTTTTGATGTCGTATCCGGCCGATTGAACCGGGCCCCTGCCTTTTTCCAAAAGCTTGGACTTGAATGGTTTTATCGACTCTTGAAAGAACCATGGCGTTGGAAAAGACAGCTGATTTTACCGAAATTTTTAATCAAGGTCATTAAAGGGTAGAAGGGTTTCCTATGTCAAAATTAAGAATTGCCAGTATCCTGCTGATCATTTCAACCCTTTTGTTAAAGTTTTCGAGTATGCTGCGCGATCTTGTCATTGCCAATTATTTTGGCTCTTCTCATGAAGCGGATGCATACTTAGCCGCAATGATCATTCCAAATACACTCATTTTATTTATGTTAACAGGAATGAAGGAGGCTTTTTTACCGAGTTATTATAAATATAACGCATTAGGAAAAGGCTTTTCTCATTTAACCAACATTGTAAAGGGAACATTTTGGATTTCCCTTGCCATTTCCATTGTTGGCATGGCGGTCTCGCCTTTTATTACTCCGCTTGTGTATCCGAAAGCGGAGGCGGTTGATGTTGCTGTTTGGACAGCCGTCATTTATTTTGCTTCCGTCTTTTTAGTCGGAATTAATGCCGTATATGAAGGATATTTTGATGCACAGAAAAAATTCTCGTTTTCGACTTTCTCACAAACAAGCGTCGTGCTTGCCACAATCGGGGGCACCATTTTGCTTCATGATCGTCTCGGGATTTATTCTGCGGCGCTCGGCTATTTTATAGGAACGGTCATTTCGTTCCTTATTAAGTTAATGTATTTGAAGCCCGGCAAATTCATGGACTGGAAACAGCCGATGGATCGAAAGGAAGTATCGGCCTTTTATCTGATTTTCCTGCCTGTTGGCTTAACGATAGCTGTTGGACAAGTCAACCTGCTCATTAATACCATCTTTTCGTCTCGTTTGGAAGAAGGGGTGGTGGCGAACTTAAACTATGCGTTTCGGCTCGTCAACATTCCTCAAGCGATTTTTGGTGTAACGATTGCCACGATTATTTTTCCTTTGCTGGCCCAGGCCAAAACGAGCAATGATATGGAGCTATTTAAAAAAGGAATTGAAAAAGGTTTGTCTTTCATGTTTCTATTTGTTGCTCCGACTGTGACCGGCATGGTCTTGCTCATGAAAGAAATTGTGCAGGTGTTTTATCAACGAGGAGAGTTTGATGCAACATCTACCGCTTTAACAAGCGAATACGCGGTCTATTATGTGGGATCGGTGCTGTTTTACAGTATCCAGGCCGTCATCGCCAAGGGCTTTTATACATTGGAAAAAGGGCATTATATGCTCCGAATTGGCATCATTTCCATCATATGCAACATCATTTTCAATGCCATTTTAGTCAAAACCATGGGTGCGACCGGCCTTGCGCTGTCCTTCTCGCTCGTTGGGTTTGTCTACTCTGCCATTACGTTCAGCACCCTTTATAAACTATCAGGCGGGTTCAGCTTAAGTTATGTGGCGAAAGAGTATGGAAAAGTGTTTGTGGCAACAGCTGTGATGGTCGTTGTTTTATTATTGATCAAAGGATTTATGTTATCATGGAACGTATATGTGTATGTAGCGGTGATGATGGTCATCGGAGCCGTAGTGTATTTTGCCGTCTTATTTCTGACGCGTTCTCAATCCATGAGAGAATTAGTCAACATTAAGCAATTTAAACGTAAAGCAAGTGAAGGGAGGTAAGTGTTACTAACCATTTTAGTAACAGCACCTTTATGTTAAAAAACAATCGTATTATTCGAACGATTAATAAATATGACGTATTTTCTCCCTACATTTTCTTTCCATCAATCATGATCATTTACTTTTTCTTCAGCTTATTTGACTTCGGTCGTGTCGAGCTGTTTGATGCAAAGAAAAATATTGTGCCGGTCATTTTGGTCGGATTATTGGCCTATTATGCCGCCGTATTTGTAGTGAGAAAACTTGGTTGGACGTTCCCGACATTCGGTTTGGGATTTTTAAAAGGGAAAACGATTTGGTTTTTATATTTACTGGGACTAGTTGGCCTTGCGAGCTATTTGATCATGTTGTTTACGGGACAAATCGGGATTACGGATGAATCCGTACGCCGTAATTTGGATCCGAAACTGAACTTCTTAAGTACCTTTTTATGGTTTGCCGTCATTTTTATTATCAGTTACCGCATCATTAAGGAAAAACAGTTTAAAAAATCGTATATTATCTTATTGTTGTTCATTTTTGCGGCATTCATGTTAATGGGATATCGGACAGCCATTGCCATTATGTTCTTTACATCCATGTTGATTTTCCACTACATGGTACGCCGTATTAGTACGTCATGGCTGATCCTATTCATGACGATCATCTTTGTTTCCTTCTCGCTGTTTGGATTGTTCCGTGTCCTCACAGAAGACACAACGAAAGAATTCAACAAACGTGAAGGTCCGCAAGTGGAGCTTACAGAGGAGAAAGCAGATCGAATTCTGCAGCTAAGACGCGAAGTAAACAAGACGCCTAAAGCCATCCGTGCCTTAACGGAAACCATGGTAACCGGCCGTATCGTTGTAAGTAAAATCATGGAATATACAGAAGATCACGGTTATTTAAAAGGAGAACTTCATAAAGGAATTTTCTCGACCGTTCTGCCGGGTGAACAAGTGTCGCCTCGTATGATGATTACGGATGCCGTGAACTCGTATGCCATCAAGGATGGAAACTACATTACACGCCCAGGGCGTACAACGACTCCAACGATTTTAGGTCAATTGTTCATTGAAGGCGGCTATGTCGCGGTGGCGATTGGATTGGCCATTTACGGAGCGGTGTTGACGATGTTGTATAACCAAATGATGAAAACGGGCGCGAAGTCCTATCAGACCATTGCGTATGGTTTCGTGATGACCATTTTCATGATTTCCATTCATACGGGTTTACTTGATTTAGTGTTCCTGATCATGATTGTGTACGCGATTATATCCACAAGCATCGAGCAAGACCGCGAGCTAATCGAGGATTAAATTATTTAGAAGAAAAAACAAAAAAACAAATTGTCCTCGATGCATTTAGATGGTAAAATGAGAGTAGAGAGAAATATTTCCTTCTTTTGAAATAATAACCTCGGTTGGTAGCCCAATGAGAAAAACGCCTAAAGGTTTAGGCGTTTTTCTCATTCTTCTTTTTATAGAGATCTACATCATAACGGGACGTGAATAAACACCATTCACGCCTGGTTATTTATGCATAAGGGGTTGGCAAATGACCTCACGGTCTTTTGCCAACAGCAATAAAAGAACCCGTTGAGCATGATGCTCAACGGGTTCTTTTATTGTCTAGCTCCGGCTCCTAATCTTTCGGTCGTTTCACTTCTGCCCATGAAACCAAAGAGCGGTTTCCCGGTCAGAAGTTCCAACGCCTCTCAAGATTGGACAGTCGCCTGCGCTTTTCTTATTGCTTCGGGTACACTTTCCATGTGCTTAAGTCCATTGTTTCTTTTTGAACGAGCTCTTTCGGGAAAATGAATGTCCAAGGTTTCGTTGTGTAAGCCTTGACGGTAAAATCGTTCAGATGAAATCCGCCTGTTGCGATCACTTCACCGCTTGCATCCTCTACGATAAGAGGGATTTGCTGGAACGTGACATCTTTTTCACTGCCGTTTCGGATTAACACCGAAACGTGTAAACTTTCGTTGTCGTCCTGGCGAATTTGCAGACCCATGAAGTTCACTTCGCCTTCTTGCGGCGGCGTCAGTTGTTTTTCTACAAGCTCTCTCAATTTTTCTTTTTCTTCTTCCGGTAAAGCTTGCTCCCAGCTTTCTTCCAGGTCCATTTTATGGGCAGGCTTTAGTTGGAAAGCAAGAGTCCAGCCGCTCTCAGGAAGCTCAGCGGCTTTGACGGTCGAAGGCTCAAAGACGAAATTCCACGGGCGGCTTGAAGCAGCCGGAAGCTCGCCTAATTCCGATAAATCAAAACGCTTTTTCGCCAATACTTCTTTTTCGGATCCTAATAAGACAAGAGCCATTTCTTCCAGCTTGATCGGACGATTTAAGCTGCTTCGCACAAGCGCGTTGACAATGACACGTCCCGTTTTTTCCTCATGCCGGAGCTCAAGGCCGGATAATGAAAGCTGATTCGGCTTTAATGGCTCACAATCATTGTTCAAGAATTGATACACATATTTATCTTCTTCCGTGATGTTCCAATCAGGATGAATCGAAAGTTTCGTTTGCACAAGCTCTTCTTCTACTGCTGTTTCTTCCGCAGCCGTTACGTCTTTCGACTCAACGGTGCTGTCTAATCCTTGCTTCTTCGGATTTTTGCTTTTCCATTTAAAAAACGATAACATGTGAAAACCCCCGTTTATGCTCAGACTTCCATCAGCGGGAGGGGATCCTGCCGCTGATGGAAGCTTTTCTTATTGTCCAGCTCCGGCTCCTAATCTTTCGGTCGTTTCACTTCTGCCCATGAAACCAAAGAGCGGTTTCCCGGTCAGAAGTTCCAACGCCTCTCAAGATTGAACAGTCACCTGCGCTTTTCCTTATTGTCCAGCTCCGAAAGCCAAACCGCACGGTCATTTCACTTCTTCCTGCGGAGTCAAAAAGCGCCTCCTTCTCAGAAGTTCCAATGCCCTATCGGTTTAAGCAGGCTTTCTCCGCTTTTCTTATTGTCCGGCTCCGGCTCCTAATCTTTCGGTCGTTTCACTTCTGCCCATGAAACCAAAGAGCGGTTTCCCGGTCAGAAGTTCCGAAGTACAGGACGTACAAAGGCAGACGTTGCGACAGGACGTCGCGATTTTAGTCTGCCAACTTCTATACAATTGAACAGTCGCCTGCGCTTTTCTTATTGCACTGTTTGTTCTGCTTTCATTTCTTGAGCTGTTTCCACTAGCTGTGCCAGCTGTTTGGCCGCTTCCTTTTCTAAATGATGGTACATGCTGGTGAACAGTTCCAATCCTTCACGCTGGTACTGGCGCATCGGATCTTCTTGACTGTAGCTGCGAAGGCCGATTCCTTCTTTTAAACGCTCCATGGCTTCTAAATGTTTAATCCACTCGCGGTCGACCGTGTTTAAAAGCATGGTTTTGAACGTATATTGGAAGCGGGCATCTTCTTTATATGACTCTAATTGCTCGATATATTGCTTGATGGCAGGGAACACCACTTGTTCCACTTCATCAAGCTCATGAACAGGATGATCGAACGAAATAGGAAAGCCATGGAGAATTTCCTTCATTTCTTCTTCCAGTTCTTTCATATCCCACTCTTCCGGTAATATCTCTTCATGACAGACTTGATTCATCGCAGCTTCTGCATAAGACGTAATCATCGGTTCAACGAGCGATAAACTGTCTTCTGCCAGAAGGACTTTGTCACGCAGTTTATAAATAACCCCGCGCTGTTCATTGATCACGTTATCCAGCTTTAAGTTATACTCGCGCATGGAGTAGTTGCTTCCTTCACAAATGCGTTGCACGCGATCAACGAACTCGCCGATCTTTTTATTGAGCACCAAACCGTCTTCGTTCGTTTGAAGCTGCTTTTCCATCTTTTCCAGTTCTTCTTTTGCAAAGCGGCGGAACATATCATCTTCAAGCGAGATGAAGAACTGAGAACGACCCGGATCTCCCTGGCGGCCGGAACGTCCCTTCAGCTGGTTATCAATGCGGCGTGACTCATGGCGTTCTGTTCCCAATACGAAAAGTCCGCCTAATTCTTCGACGCCTTCTCCCAGTTTAATGTCGGTTCCGCGTCCTGCCATGTTCGTCGCAATCGTGATTTGGCCCTTTTGGCCGGCGCTGGTGATGAGTTCAATTTCTTGCTCCACACTTTTGGCATTTAAAATGTGATACGATAAACCCACTTCATCTAAATACGTTGCCACTTTTTCAGACTGCAGAATGGAAGTCGTTCCGATCAGGATCGGTTGTCCTGTTTCATGGACGCGTTTTGCTTCCTTCGCTACGGCTTTATATTTATCATCGATGGTGGCGAACACAAGATCTGTTTCATCTTGACGCTGAATAGGGCGGTTCGTGGGAATTTGGATCACATCCATTGCATACAATTGTTGAAACTCTTTTTCCTCTGTTTTCGCTGTTCCGGTCATTCCGGAAAGGACAGGATAGAGGCGGAAATAGTTTTGAATTGTGATGGATGCCTGCGTTTTATTTTCTTCTGTAATCTCGACGCCTTCTTTTGCTTCAAGCGCTTGATGCAAGCCGTTGCTTAATGTACGGCCTTCCATTGTACGGCCTGTAAACATATCGACAAGTAAAATCTTATTGTCTTTTACGATATAATCGACGTCTCTTGTGAACATGACATGTGCGCGCAATGCCTGAATCATATAATGATAAAGCGTTTGGTGCTCCAGCTCGTATAAGTTATCGATGCCGAATCCTTGCTCGATCTTTTCGATGCCTTCCTCTGTGAAGCTCGTCGCTTTTGTTTCTTCATCATAGTGATAATGAACATTGAGTTCAAATGTTTTCACGATTTTGGCGCATAAATGATGCAAGTTGAAGCTGGAAGTTGTTTTGCCGGCGATGATGAGCGGTGTTTTCGCTTCATCGATCAGCACGCTGTCCACTTCATCAATGATGGCATAATGATACGGGCGCTGTACGCGCTGATTGACATCGTACACCATATGGTCACGAAGGTGATCAAAGCCGAACTCGTTGCCGACTCCGTATGTGATGTCTGCCTCGTAAGCGATCTTTTTCTGATCAAGCGGCATCATCGGTACATTCAAGCCCACCGTTAATCCTAAAAACTCATGGATTTGCCCAATGAGATCGCGGTCACGGCGTGCCAGGTAATCATTTACCGTAATAACATGAACACCTTTTCCTTCAAGAGCCCGTAAGTAACTTGGCAAGGAAGCGACTAACGTTTTTCCTTCACCTGTCGGCATTTCTGCGATATTTCCTTCTGTCAGAACAAGGCCTCCGATTAACTGCACATCGAAATGGCGCATGCCAAGCACGCGTTTTGCCGCTTCACGTACAGTGGCGAATGCTTCGAGTTGAATATCAAATACCGTTTTTCCCTCGGCTAATTGTTGTTTAAATTCAATTGTTTTATGTTGAAGTTCTTCATCTGTTAACGCTTCAAAAGCAGGCTCGAGACGATTAATCTCTTCTACCATTTTGTAGTATTTCTTAATTCGTCTGTCCTGGTTATCGCCAATCATTTTCTTGATGTAAGATAACATCTCTTATTCTCCTAGCCTTTCTAACTATTTTCTAAAAACAGTATAGCATTCTTCTTTACCAGTTTCACTTTAAATTGGCAAACATTTTCTTTCGTTCCATATCCAAATTAAGGTAAAATATAATTATATGAAAAAACTGTAAAAATTATGAAACTTTTTCCCTGCACCAATCGTCTATATATTGTATTGGTAAATTTTACATATGAAAGGGGTATATACATGGGGAATTGGAAGAAAAAGGCTTTAATGTTTGGACTGGCTTCTTCATTACTGATCCCGTCCGTCGCTTCAGCCTCCGTGAATGGAGCGGCAACCGGAAAAGAAAAACCGGAATATAATTTGCTCGAAAGGTTGAACATCTCGACAAAGGAAAGAAACAAACTGCTTTACCAGGAGAAGCAGAAAGATTTACAGCAGTACAGCGATAATACGATCATCGTGAAATACAATAAAAAACTTTCCAGTACCCAACACCGCCAGCTTGGCGGACAAGTGATCCGCTCTTATCCGGAGTTCGGTTATGAAGTCATCCTCTTGCAAAAGGGCAGAAAGATGGAAGATGCGCTTAAGGCCTATCGCCATGTAAGCGGTGTCGCTTCCGTATCGCCGAGCGTGAAGCTGCAGATGTTCGGCAGCCCGAGTAATGCGGGAGACCCGAAGGAAAAAGAGATGTATCATCTCTCCCAATTGCAAATTGACAAAGCCATCGCCATGGCCGGGAAGAACGATGTAACTGTTGCGGTCATTGACCAGGGCGTCGATGCCAATCATCCTGAATTCAAAGGGCGCATCTCCTCACCGGTAAGTATCGCAGACCCGGCCAATCCCGCACCTCCGGGAGAACATGGGACACATGTAGCCGGAATTATCGGGGCAGCTGCAGGTAACGGCGTTGGGGGCCATGGGATCAATCCGAAAGCAAAAATCATGTCGATCAGTGTATTTGATCAGTTCAGCGGTGATTATGTGTTGGCCGATGCGATTCTTTATGCGGCTGAACATGGCGCGGATGTCATCAATATGAGTTTAGGGGCATATATCGAAATGCCGCTCGTTGAAGAAGCCGTTAAGAAAGCGGTAGACAAAGGAGTGGTCGTCGTAGCGGCTGCAGGAAACTCGGCGGACATGACGTATGGATATCCAGCTGCTTATGATGGAGTCATCTCAGTTGGATCGACAAACGATCAAAAGAAAAAATCATGGTATTCGACCTATGGACCGGTCCTTGACGTCGTGGCTCCGGGAGAAGATGTGTACAGTTCCCTTTACACACCTATAAAAGGATCGACGTTCGGCAAAATGAGCGGTACATCAATGGCCTCGCCGGTTGTGGCCGGAATCGCGTCACTCATTAAGTCCAAATATCCAAATTTGAACTCTTATCAAGTTGAAGCCATTCTTGAAAAGACGGCTGCCGACCTTGGAGATAAAGGCTATGATTTGGATTATGGCTACGGCTTGGTCAATCCGGTAGCTGCATTAAACTTTGATCCTAAAAAACTACCAACCTTTAAAGATCAAAATGAGAATGAAATGTTTAATACGGCTGAACCGATTACGATTTCAGAAGAAGGAACAACACGTACGGGCAAATTGACAAAACCAAGACAAACCGATTGGGTGAAAGTGAACCTGGAAGAAGGGGAGTACGTTCAATCGATTTTAAGCGGTGCAAAAAATTATGATGATGAATTGAAATTGAAGTTTTACCCGCAGGGAGGTAAAGCCGAGAAAACGATTGAAGTCAAAAATGGGCGTCAAAACGAATTGGAAGCCAAGCTGTTTAAGGCACCAAGCAAAGGAACCCTTCTCATTGGGGTAACGGACGAAAATGAAAACTACAGTGAAAGCGGCGAGTCCACATATGAATTGAAGTTAATGAAGGCAAGCGGGGCTTCCGATGAGGTAGGAACGAAAGAAGAGCCAATTGAAATAAAAGAATTGCCATTCAACAGCTCTAAATTAGAAGGTAGTCCGCTCACTTTATTAAATGATGAAAAAGCGGACAAGGATTATTTCAAATTCAAGTTTGATGAACCGACAAAGGTGAACTTCGCGTTATCATCTTTACCGGGCTTGGATACGGAGTTGAAAATTTACCCGGCTGAAATGCTGAATCAAGAACCGCCAAAAGATCTGCCGGAGTGGGAAAAAGAAAATTGGCCATTCCCGGAAGTGTGGGGCAACAACAATGGATTCAGCAAAGGAGAATCCATCACATTCGAAGCCATGCCGGAAATGGAGTATGTATTGGAAGTATCGGCAGAAGCTGCAGCATTTAACGATTTCATGATCTTTTTTGGGCCGATCATTGAGCAAGGGACAGAAGAACAACAAAAACAAATTGTCGGTTCTCTTCTTCCTTATGAGTTAAAAGCTGAAACGAAAGAGCTTCCTGAAGATGAAGACGGCTATCCGAAAGAAGAGCCGATGCCAGAGGATATGGAAGGTGCAGTGAAAGGAGAACAAGAACAGCAGCAATCACCGGCTGAAATGTTCAAAAACCGTACCTATAAGACAAGCCCTTACGACTTCTCTTTATTTGGCGGCGGCCAATGGTTTGACATGAGCAAAGAGGAATTCCAGAACATTAAAGAAGCGGCAAGACCGTTTACTTTCGGGCAAGAAAAAAACGGATACTTCCAAAAGTCCGGGGACCAGGACTGGTATCGATTTGAAGTGGGAGAATCAGCCATTTATGAACTGGCGATGAATCAAACCGATTCACTAAGGCCGGATATGACGCTTTTCGTCTATGATGAAAAAGAAGATAATATCTACCCTGCCTACAGCTCTTGGATGTCATTCAATCCATTTGCAATGGGGCAAGAACAAACGGAAACGAAGATGACGCTATTCCTGGAAAAAGGCAAGAAATATTATTTAAACACTGCCAACATGAACGGCTTATCATTTGATCCATATGAACTGAACGGGAAGAAAGTGAAGGATGCTCCTGTCGATCCAAATGAAAACAATGATCAGATGATTCGTGCCAAAACATTGCAAGCGGGAAGCAAAGTAAAAGGTAACTTTATCAAGCCTGGCGACATTGATGTATTTTACTATAAGCATCGTCAAAATGATGCGTTATTCGGGTTCCATTTAAATCCGCTCAAAACAACCGAGGAGCAAAAAGCGGGATTGCCATTTGAATTGACTCTGCCTCTTGACGCGGTCGTATCAGTGGTGGAAGATACAAACGGAAACATGAACATGGATGACAAGGAAGCGGGCAATTTCGTTATTTTTGACCATGGCTGGGACAGCGAACCGGAATCAGGTTCTTTTAAAGCGAAAAAAGATGTGGGCTACTTTATGGTCGTGGAAAACTGGCTTGGTTCAAGCATCAGCGAATATGAGCTGGCATTGAATGCCCTCAATACAAAAGATGAGGACTTAGGATCAAAAGTCACGAACAATGTACCGTCCAAGCCGCTTTCCTTAAAACAAGCGGGCGCGAAAAAATGGGAAGCGAAAGCCTTGCTGAACCCTGGTGTCGATTTCGGAGATAAAGACTTCTACCAATTCAACGCACCGGCAGCAGGTCTGTACAACGTTACGTTCAATACACCAATGGAGCTTGACGGTGTTGTGACGATCTACAATGCAAAAGGCCAGCAAGTCGCCAAGCTGGATCAATATTTTGTCAATGACAGCGAAGTAGGTACCGTTCAATTGGCAAAAGGCAAGTACTTCGTCGAAGTGAAGGATGCGAATGTGCGCTCCAGCAACAATCCTTATACATTAACAATCGAAGGCAAGTAAATATGATACGAAGACCCTCTTCGCTTATTCGAGATGAGAAGGGGAGAAGAAATAGGATAAAGACAAAAGCTGATGGTAAAAAGTTAATGTAGACTAAAAGACTCGCTTGAAAAAGCGGGTCTTTTTTTGTGTCTCAAATACTAGAAAACTTGTGATAATATGGAACAAAGAGGAGGGACAAAATGAAAAAACTACTTGCATCTATTGGACTAGCTTGTGCCTTTTTGTTTCTAGCTGATCCATCAATCGGATCGGCCCATGTTATCGATGAAACGAAAGCGAAAAGTGCCCAATTCGATTATGAAGATTATTATCAGCTGGTGGCTTCTTATAAAAGCCCGACAGGCCTTACGATTAAAAGCTACAGCCCGAAATGGACTACGGTCAGCCAGTTAAAGGCGGTAGAAGCTGAATTGCTCAAAAATAAGCATGGAGATGAAATCAAGCTTCTCGGGCAAATTGTCATTTTTCCTGATTTTCCGGCCGGTAAAGGCGTGCTGGGGCAATACTTTGCGGAGTATGAGCACTCATCCCGCAGTGTAGAACTGCTTTCAAACCGTACGATTCACCTTTACGGCGGCAATCAATTTTCAACGATTGAGTCCATAGCGACGACCCTGTCCCACGAATACGGACATCACTTCACGTTTTACCATCTGTTCAAAGATGAATCCCTGTTACCGGAGAAATGGATGGAATCTGACTATGCACATGCAAGGGACCTGTCCCGGTATCCGGAAGCCAACACAGGGGACGGGGCATACGAGTGGATGATGTCGGAAATTTTAGCGGAGGATTATGTTCAGCTATTCGGGTCAGAGACCGCACTAAAGCATCATATGCAATTTAACGCGCAGCTGCATACGGCCTTTGAAGATGAAGATCTGCAAACGTATTGGATGGAAAAGCTCCATTCAAGCGACTATCAAAAACAACATCCGCTTGGCTTGTATTTAGTGGATGAAAAACGCAGTTCACTCGGACGGTATTATCAAGACTTGAAGTTTTACTCCCCTAACCTGAACAACCAAACAACGTATCTACTGGGACAAGACTTGCAAGGTCAATACTTTCCTATTTTAATAGATCAATTGAACAATCAAACCAATCTATCTAAATGGTATGAAGCAAGCAAGATGGACAGTCAAACAAAACCTTTATTTGACGGCTTTTCCCTTCCTGAAGTCGCCTTCCAGGCCGTTCAGCATAGCGATCAAGGATTCAACCGCGGCTCGAAAAAACTTCGCCTTTCATACGACCGTATCGAAGAAGCGAAAACAAGTTATGAAGACATTTATAAGCAGGAACAGCCATCGATCGCCGAAACAAAAGCGATGCTTTACGAAACAGCCATAAAATACAACATCCCGCCGGAAATTTTAAAAGCGATGGCATATGTAGAAACAGGCATGAAGCAGTTCGATGAAAACGGACAGCCGATCATATCTTCTGATGGCGGTGTCGGAATCCTGCAAGTGAAGATGTCAGAAGCCGACATGGCGGCTAAAAATGTAGATAAGGAAAGGCTGAAATACGACATCCGTTACAATATGGAAACGGGCGCCGCCCTTTTAAAAGAAAAGTGGAATGAGAGCGCAAAGAGCACTCCGAAAATCAATGATCACGATCCTCAAAAACTTGAACACTGGTATTTTGCCGTCATGGCATATGATGGGTTAACAAAGGCAAACGACCCGAATGCGGCGGAAAAGGGGAAAACGTATCAAGATCAAGTATTTGAAGCCATCCGTCAGTTCAGCCATGTACCGCTTCAAGCCTTTCCCCAGTTCCAAGTCAACTATCATGATGACGGAACGATGGAGTTTGAAACACTTGCGTACAATTGGCCTGGACTTGATACAAAAACGACACAGATGCATCAAAGCGGAGAGTATGTCTATACAATGGGCCAAGGTGGCTTATATAATCGTGTGGATGGAACTACCGTAAAAGGGCTGCTTCCTTACACACCATTACAAATTACCGGAGGACCACTTGAAAAAGACGGGACGTCAACGCATGAGGTGATGTATAAAGTAAAAGGAAACGGGATGGAAGGATATGTATCCTCTGTCAATCTCCAAAGCGGGAATGTGAAAGTATTCCCTGACCTTTCAAATGACAATGAAACAGCCGCCGCCATTGCGTATTTGCAAATAAGGGGAGTCATTTCGGGGTATCAGGATGGCCTATTCCGTCCGAACCAGCCGCTGCTGAGACAGCATGCTGCGAAAATGCTCGTAAAAGAACTTGGCTTAACATTGCCACAGGGGTATCAAGTGAAAGCGACAGATATCAAGCCGGGAGATTTATATTATAAGGAAATGGCCATTTTAGAGGCAAATGGCTTGATGGGAAAAGGCGGAGCTTTCCGTCCGAAAGAGCCGTTGACAAGATCGCAAATGGCGTCGGTTTTAGTCAGAGCATATGATAAATGGTACAAGCCAACGGAAAAGGCGTTTGATTTTCAAGATGTTCCGACATCGCATTGGAACTATGAAGATATTAACCGGCTGGCGAATAATGAGATTACGATTGTAAAAGATTTCTTCCGTCCGGACCAAAACGTCACAAGATCGCAGTTTGCCCTGTTTCTAAAACGTTCTGTTTTACATAAAACCACATAAATAATGGGACATGGATAAAAAGCCATCCATGCCCCATTATGAAGATCTTTTTGCTTATTCAAGATGTAAGTCAGAAAACTCAAAAACCTATAAACAAAAAAGAGGAAAATCACTTCAAGGATTCTCCTCTTTTTTGTTTATTTTTCTAGTCCGCGATATAGGAATGCGGCAAATTGAGAACGGTTCACGTCATCTTCCGGTTTGAAGGTTTGATCGGCATAACCTGTTGTAATGCCTGAAGCGGATAATTTTTCGATATAGTCATGTGCCCAATGATCAGAGCTGACATCTTTAAAGTCTGTTGCTGCTGAAGAAGAATTTAGTTCAAACGCACGAACTAATACAGCGGATAATTGCGCACGTGTTAAGACTTCATTTGGACGGAAGTTTCCGTTTTGGTCCCCTTGCATGACACCTGCACTGCGCAATGCATTGATGGCACCAACGGCCCAGTGGCCGGAAGGGACGTCTTTATAGTTTTGCGTACGATTATTCATATTCAGTTTTAATGATTTCGCCAATAAAGCTGCCACGTCAGCACGTGTAATTTCTTCATGAGGTTTAAAGTAGCTTCCTTCATATCCTAATGCAATATGGTCCTGGGCGAGGTTTTTGATTTCATCGTAAGCCCAATAAGAGGATCCGATATCGCGGAATTGTCCTTCGCCCATTGTATAGGAAAGGATGCGTTTTGCGCCTATGTACTTTGGTCCCCAATAATAAGGATCGCTTAAATTGGAAATCGTAATCCCTTTGGAGGAGGAAGCATGAATGAACTGCCCGTTTCCTATGTAAATGCCCGCATGCGATGCCGGTTTGCCCGTCGTATTAAAGAAAACAAGATCACCAACGCGCAAGCTGCTTTTTGACACGCTGCTTCCAAGCTTGTACATTTCTCCGGCAGTACGGGGAAGGGAAACGCCGATTTCCCCAAACACTCGCTGGATGTAGCCGGAGCAGTCAAAACCGCTTGCTGTCGTTCCGCCGTATTTATATGGAACTCCGATATACTTCTTGGCAGCCGGCATGATCTTTTCATAGTTTACTAACTCTTCATTCGATTGTGCAGAAACTTGAGCGTTTGCAGAAAAAAGAATACAAAAACTTGAAACTATTCCGAATATTGTACGTTTAATCATATGTACACCTCAAACCAAAATGATGTATTTACCCGTTTTATGTCGATTTCATGTCGTTTCTTACTGAAATTAGTCTAACATGAAAATCAGAATATTTATTTTACAGTTATGTAACAAAAGTAAAGGAATATTAAAACGGGAATCTACATATATTGTTCCTGTTGATTGTGTATTGGATTTCTTAAGTCATATGCGTTAAGGACTAAAAATCTACAAACTTTTGTAAAAAACATGTAAAAAATGTTGAAAAACGAAGCAAATAATGTAAAATAAAAGGTAAGGTTTTCTAGTCAATGATTCATTTGGAAAAATTATAGGAACTAAGATAGACACATAATGTTCACATATTTTCCATTATTGAAAAATATTGACATTAAACCTACGACTATCTATACTATTATTTGTAATTGTTAGTCGACTAGTGTTAAGAGATATAAAGATACATAGATAAAAAGACTCTTAATGTTAGTTTGCAATATTTTTGAACTTACCAAGGGAGGAAATAACTCAATGGCTTACCAACCAAAATCTTATCGTAAATTTGTAGCTGGTACTGTAACAGCTGCTGTAGTGGCAAGCGCTGTAGCACCAGCAGCAAGTGCAGCATCTTTCTCAGATGTTCCTGCAAGCAGTGTACATGCAGAAGCAATCAATGCTTTAACTGAACAAGGAATCATCAAAGGTTTCGCTGACGGCACATTCGGCCCTGGCAAATCTGTATCTCGCGGTCAAGTTGCGAAAATCTTCGCTCGTATCCTTGATGGTGAAGGTAAAGTGGAACAAGCATTCTCAGACGTTCCAGCAAACTTTGCTGACCAAGAATTAGTAAAAGCTGCATCTGAAGTAAAAGCAGCTGGCGTTATGACTGGTTCTAACGGCAACTTAATGCCTGCATCTGACTTAACTCGTCAACAAATGGCGAAAGTTCTAGTAGAAGCTTTCGATCTTGAAGCGAAAGATGAAACTGCAGAATTAAAGGACTTAGATAAAGCTTATCCTGAGTTCCGTGACTATATCAAAATCTTAGCTCAAAACGGTGTAACTCAAGTTGCTGACGGTAACTTCCGCCCAACTGAAAAAGTTTCTCGCGCTCAATTTGCTACATTCGTTTACCGTGCGATGAACGTTAACGCTGGTGAACTTGCAATTACAGGCGTAACTGCACTTGATGATTCAAACAAATTCTTAGAAATCACATTCAATAAAGCAGTTTCTGGTCTTGAAACTTCTGATATCACAATTCAAGATGCTGATACTTTATCTAAGTATGGTGTAAAAGAAGTAAAATTATCTTCTAACGGTAAAGTAGCAACAGTTGAATTATATTCAGTAGAAGATGAAGGGGTACTTGAGTATCTTCAAGACTATAAAGTGACAGTAAAAGTTGATGGTAAAACTTTAGAAGCTACTTTCAACCGCCCTGCATATGTGAAAAATCGAGTTTCTGATATCGACCCTAAAAACAAAGACTTTACAGTGGGTGGCGTAACAGTTAATGTAGCTGACGCTGAAGGACTCAATTTTGATTATGCCGAGGCATTAGGTCGTGAAGTTCGCGTATGGTATAACGAAGATCGTGAACTTGTAAAATACGTATTCGAAGACGAAACTGTTATTGAAGATGCTATCGAAGTAACGGAAACTCGTGCTGGTAACGAAGACGGCGAAATTGAAGTTAAGAGCACAGGTAAAAAGTATAGCCTAGCAGAAGACTTTGATTTCTACTTAAATGATCAAAAAGTAGCTATTGGTGCTGATGGCGCTGAATATGACTATGCTAAAGTATTATTCGATAAAAACGGAGACGTTGAACGTATCGTTGCTTACAACTGGGATGACTTCATTGTAGTTGATAAAGTTGATGGAGACGTAGTAGTCGCTGCTGACGACGACGAACTTGATTTAGAAGACTTTGTTGTTTTCAAAGGTGGTAAAACTGTTAAAACTGCTGACCTTAAACCAGGCGATGTAATCTTCTTTGACGATAGTTCAAATGATGGAGACGGAGTAGCAGAAGTATTCAACTCTACAGTAACTGGAGAGATTGAGACAGTATACGCAAACGATCTTCGAATCGATGGTAAAGACTATACTTACACAGATGTAACTTACAATGGTAAGCAGACTCAATACCTTGATGGTGACGAATTTAAAAATTTAACTGATGACGATGCAGAAGAATTCCAAGCTGGTGGAGAAGTCACTCTATTCTTAGATCGCAATGGCGATGTAGTTTACATTACTGGTAAACAAGAAGCTGTTAATTCTAATACTCTAGGCTTCCACTCAACTGAAGCAGCAGAATACTATTTCAATGGAAATCTTGCTGATAGAGGTACTGTTGAACTAGATGGTTTAAACTCAAAAGGTGAAGAAAAAATTTACAGCTTCCGCATTGATTCCTTAGATCAGATTACAGATGCTGCGGGCAATGTATATGAAACTGGCGAAAACTTCCCTGGAACTAATGTTGAAATTGATAAGTTTGCATTAGTTGGTGATGGAACTGATGTTGCTGGTAACACAGGAAAAGGTGGCAATGCAACAGGAGTAGTTATTGCATTGGCTGACAATGGAGAAGCCATTTTACCAGCTGGCACTACAGATTCAAATTGGGATAATGCAGCTGCTGAAATTATTGATTTATCTACAGTTGGAGCAGACAATGCATTCTTCGAAGTTAAAACAAATGATTCTAATCAAGTGAAAGAACTTGAATTCTTTAATTCAAATACTACTTTAAACTCTGGCAACTTACTGAAATTAGACGATAAATATGTAAATGGCTATAAATTATTGTCTGATACAGTTGTATTTGATGGTTCAGAAGGCTGGGATAGCACTAAACCAGCAGGTTCAAGATATGTTCCAGATGCAGAAGACATTACAGTGACAACTTGGGGAGAATTAAAAGACAAAGGTTTTGAAATCTCCAGTGCTACTTACTACTACAACGATGAAAACGAAGTAGAATATCTAGTAATCGAAAACTCTGATGCAGAAGAGACTACTGATTACAATGCTGTTCTTACAAAAGTTTTACGTAATACTGATAGCGAAATCACTGAAATCGGTGCTTTTGTTAACGGCGTAGAGAAAACGTATAAAGTAGATAAAGTGAAAAATGGTGCTCTTGCTAAAGGTCAAACAGTTGAATTAACTATCAATGATGATAGTGAACTTGTTAAGGATATTACAGCTCCAACAACTAGAACTGGTGTAGTTGCAACTAATGGAGTTGATGTTCAAAATAGAACAATCACAATTACTGGTCCTCAAGCAGGTACTTATACATTTGCAAATGATGGAGATGTATACGACGCAACTGATGTAGATGCAGTTGAAGTAGACAACTTAAGAGATATTAAGGCGGGCGACACAGTAACAATCTCTTTTGCTCCTAATAGTACTAGATTCGCTGATACTGTCACAATTACATCTAATGCAGCAGCTCCAACTCCTAATGTTGCTCCAACTGCAGAAGTTGATGCTGTAGCTGCTAATGATAACGATGACTTAACATTAACATTCAGCGAACCATTATATATCGGTAGCTCGGCAATTGCTAATGGTACAAACGTTGCAAACCTATTTGAAGGAACTGGTGTAAGTATTGCTAATGCAACATACAATACTGTTTCTGGTAAAGGTGTGGTAACATTCACATTTGCAACAGCTGGTGGTACAACTGCAACTGCTGAAGTTGGAGACTCATTCAAAGCTAAAGCTGACATTATTAAGGACGCAGATGGCGCTGCTTATGTAGCTGAAACAGTTGTATTCAACGGTACAACATGGTCTAAATAATATATGTCGAAAGACACGATGAAAAGCCTCTTGGAGAGCAATCTCTGAGAGGCTTTTTCTTTTTGCTTCAAAACCGTATCTACGAGAAAAATAAGTATATATTATGATATTGAATAAGATTCTATCAGCCTCAATTCCATCAAGGGATTGGGGCTATTTTCATTTTAGGAGGGAAATTGATGAACCGCTATGAAGTGAAGAAAGCAAAGCAAATGGAACTGCTAGAAGGAGGAGTGAAAATGAAGAATCAATCAGCTAAGCGAGTGAACATCGTTAGTCTCAAAATGGTGAAGGAATCAAGTCTGCTCTACAAGGGTCGTCAAATTAAGTCACCAGATGATGCAAACAAGTTGTTCAGGCAGTTTTTGGCGGAAGCTGACAGAGAATACTTTGTCGTCATTTGCTTGGATACGAAAAATCAACCGACTGCCATCAACATTTGCCACATGGGAAGTCTGAATTCTAGCTGGATTAGCGATGTAAAAACTGATTCAAAAATTAGAACAAATAGTCAAAATAAAGAGAGGGTAGCAATTTCATAAGGATTGTTACCCTCTTTTTTATGATTTAAATAAACTGAAAAATCAAATAATGTGATAGGACAAAAAGGGGGGATAAGGAGGAAGAAACCTAATTTTTTAACCTATCAAGGAACGATGTTTTTGTTAATGTTGGAAAAGAGTTTTGTTTTGAGTTAAGGTTCTTGTCTTATTCCTTTTCTCTACCATTTCCTTAAGCACTTTAATGACATGTTTTATCTTCTTTTTAGATAACTTTTGGCAAGCATGTAGAAAAGTGGCGAATCGTTGGTTATTTATCTGTTATTTTATCGGTTCGAGAATAGTAGGGATGAAGGGTGTATATAGATCGATTTAGAAAATTCGACCTGACCAAAGAACGGCCATGCCAAATTTTCTAGACCTAAGCGGCTGGCACCCCCCTTGCGGGGTTGGCGCCAA
>NZ_JBHRZT010000073.1:204441-212219 GCF_042649685.1 Bacillus songklensis
TGCAAAAGAAGAAGAAGGAGAGCAGACCACTTAAAAAAGTGGTCTGCTCTCTTTTTGTGATTTTGATGGATTTTTGGAAGGAGAAATACACGCCCAAGTCAATGCCTGAACTTTACGGAATCCTAGTATTCCCCATCACTATTCATTTCTTCCGTGTACCCGCTATTCATCTCTTCATCGTATGATTCACCCTCGTTGTCCGGCATGCCATCATCAGAGGGTTCGCTTTCATCGGCTGGTATGCTGTCCTCATAGGATTCGCTTTCGTCGACTGGTATACTATCATCAGAGGGCTCGCTTTCATCGACTGGTATACTCTCATCAGAAGGTTCGCTCTCGTCATACGGTACGCTGTCATCAGAGGACTCGCTTTCATCATACGGTATGCCACTATCATATGATTCACTATCATCATACATGTCGCCTTCATCATCGGAAGGGGCTTCTTCTTCGCTTTCCGGCTCCTCATACCATTCGGAAGGAATGTCGTAATACTCGTTTGCTTCGTCATCGCTGCTTTCGCCGCCGTCGAAGTACCATTCATCGTCTGACCATAAATCTTCATAATAATAGTCGCCGTTTTCATTATAAAAGAGTGCATCAATTTCCTCTTCGGTCAATGGCTGTTTGCTCCAACCTTGAATAAGCCCATTCACATCCATCATCGGAATGCTGAATCCGACAGCGTCCTGTCCGATTAATTTGGCTGAGTTAATGGCGATTACTTTTCCGGTCGCTTTTGAAACAAGAGGCCCGCCGCTGCTTCCGGGAGCGATGGGAGCGGACATTTGATAAATGTTTTCGTATGAACGGTTTCCGATGAAAAAGCTGCGGTCAATACCTGTTATGTAACCGAATGCCGCTGTATTTTCCAATCCCATTGGACTGCCAAGGGCAATGACTTCTTCTCCCATTACCGCTTTTTTGTCTGTTTCGAGCGGAAGAGGGCTTTCGCCTTTTAAATCGGGTACCCGGATTAAGGCCACATCGATTGTGTTCGAATAGCCGATAATTTTCCCTTCATGTGCAACGCCGTTTTTATCCTTAACAGATACATTGTAATAGCCTTCCACCACATGGGCGTTTGTGACAATATCTCCTTTATGATTCATTAAAAAGGCAGACCCCTGGCCTGATTCGGTAAAAATCGTATAAACCCCTTTTTGCACCTCCGCAATGATTTCGGTCAGTTCTTTTTTTGTATCTTTCGGGAGAGTGTTTGTTGAAACGGCAGATGCCTGTACAGGTTTTGGTCCTTGCTTTTCTTCTTTTTTCTCCGCTTTTACAGGGGCAACGGCTGTTTTGGTGCTCGCTTGCTGATCTTGCTGGCTGAAAAAATAATAAAGAGTGCCGCTAAAGATTAAAATGCTGATCGCTGTTAAGATAAGAAGAAATAAAATTTTTTTTCGCTTTTTTCCGCAATGAGGACAGTACCTCACTTTCTCCGCTAATTTTTCACCACACGTAGGGCAATACAATATAATCAATCCTTTCCAAATTCATAAGACTATTTTACTAGTAGGGTAGGTGCCTGTCACTATACGAAATTTGTCGAAATGAGGATGGGTAAAAATAAAGAGAGAGAAAGATGCTTTTCATTCTATATTCGCTTTCTAATTGGGATAATTGCGTTATTGCCTATTTTCTTCTTGTTGTTTTGGTGTATGTTGCTGCTTCTCTCAAAAGGATCCATCAAAATGGTCCACAATCAATCTTGGTTAAAAAGACACATATAAAAAAGTTCCTGTCCTAAGTTAGATTTCTATTAAACTTATTTATTGGATGGATTATACTAGGGTAGTATGGAACTTTTATAAAGATATGACAAATTAATTGAAGAGGTGCTGTAAGATGGAAGAACAACAAGCGCAGACTGTAAGTGAAAAGCGCTTTAGTAAGAAGTGGACCGTTATGGTGGTGGTTGCCTCGTTTATTATCGCAGCAGCTGGCGGTGTGATGGCTGCAAAAATAACGAGTCACGATGACTTACAGTTTGTGAATATTGAGAAGCCCAAGCCGAACGAGAAGAACACGCTTGGGGGTAAGGTTGCGGCAAGTGACACGAAGACATTCTATCTTGATCCATCTAAAGGGAATATTCAAACGGTGTTTGTAAAAGAAGGACAAGCTGTTAAAAAGGGAGAAAAGTTATTTGAGTATGAACATGAAAATCTAGAGGGTCAGTTAAAGAAAAATGCCATGGAGCAAAGAATGGCGCAATTAAGCAGTGAACAAGCGCAGAAAGCAATCGATTCCCTCCAAGAAGAAATGGACACCTTGGAAGGGGAGGAAGCACTTGATACAGACATGAAAATGGTGGTGCTTAGCCAAGAGGTGGCAGAGCAAGAAAGTAAGAAACAAATCGCTGATTTACAGTTGGAGAAAGCGAAACTTGAACAAGAATCATTGGAAAAACAAAAACAAAACTTGACCATTTATAGCAGTATGGACGGTACTGTCGGGCGGATAGATTTTGGAGATGCAGAAGCTGGACAAGATAAAAAAGACGAGTCAGCTTCTAAAAATGAGAGACCCATTATGACCATTTATTCAAATGGACCTTATCAAATCCAGGGTACATTGACAGAACTACAAAAAAATGAAATTCAATCCGGATTGCCAATTAAAGTGAAGGCTAAGGCAGTACCCGGCCAAACATGGGATGGTCATATATTAGCTGTAAGTGATTATCCGACTACAGACGATCCTGACAAAGTAAATGGAAATGCGAAACCATCCAAGGCAGCAGTCTCATCTTATGCATTCCGGGCACAGCTTGATCAACATGAGAATCTATTCCCGGGTTACCATGTAACCGTTCATGTAGAACTTCCTTCTGAAATGGAAATCGCCATTCCTCGCAGCAGTGTGATTAAGAAAGGTGATACTACATATGTATATGTAGTAGAGAAAGGAAAGCTTAAAAAACGGGAAATTAGTGTCGAAGTGAAAAATAAGAAAGCATATAGAGTACTTGAAGGTTTAAAACATGGAGATACCATTCTGAAGAACCCTTCTTCTGAAGTCCGATCTGGAATGAAAGTAGAAACAAAATAGTGATAAGGGAATGGGAGATAGCCCCCCGCTTCTTTAAAGAACTTAAGTGAATGATCAAAAAAAAACGATATATTCATTCAAGCTACGATGGCGAACAAGTCTTTCATATTTTAGATTTGGAGAAAAAAGAAGTTGAAGTCTCAAAAACTTTCTTTAACTCAAAACTTATGCAAGCTTTAGAAGTGAAAATTAACAGTAAACTTGCCAACGGCCAACATTATCAGATGCCTTCTAACGCTGAGGATTTCGATGAATTTGCGGAGTATTATGAGGAACAAGACGAAATGTTGAGTAAGGAAGAGTATCTAATGGTTCAATTAGCATTGCTATCTGATAACAGCATTGAAAGGTTCGAAGCTCTCGAAGGAGTGAATGAAAAACCGAAGTATGATTATTTTGGAGAACCAATTGCTTATGGTGAACATGATAGGCAATGGATCGATTATCTTATATCCCAGGGCGATTTTGATGCTGCATATAAGATACACAAAGCTTATATAAAAGAAATTAAATAATAGGTGACCGCTCGCAAAAATAGGGTGTATGTAGCAATGGAGCCAAATCACGCAAAAAATGATTTATCAAGACCTGAATCGTAAAAAATCATAAAAAATAAAGGGTGATACATATTAACATGAATAATATGTATCATCCTTTTACTTCTTGTTCAACCAACGCGCCCGATTGCTGAAAATAGTTAATAGTAAATCATCACCTAAAATTCAAAGGGGAACTTCATTAAAGCCCCCGTTTGTTGAAAAAGTATAAACGCAAATAATTTAAAAATTGGTATCAGTTGATTTATCTGTATTTCTTTTTTTACAACTCTGTAAGCAATCCAAATAACTAAATTACAAATCACTAAATCAATCAAAGCTGGTAAAAACACTGCTACCCCTGAACCATCGCCTGCATATAAACTCCATAGAACTTTAAGTATAGCAATTAAGTTAATGACCAGTATCCCATACTTCCAAGAATGTCTCCAAAATGCATATGCTAAAGCGTACATTGTCAATGGAACCATTGAGGATAACCAAACTTTAATAACATTCCATTCTCCAAATAAATAATCCATTTCCATTGCTAAAAATTCTTCTACTTTCGGGTCTACCGTTGTCGGTTTCGGAAACCAAAACATACTTGTAAATAATGCAATTAATTTAATTATGATGCCTTTAACACTTCTTTTATAAGCAAAATAGCAAAACGGTAATAAAAATATTGGGCGAATATACCAACTTAGGATATTGTGATGCCTTTCAAACGCCCAAGTAAAAAAGTCATTGAGAAAATCCACAGCTAATCACTTCCATATTTAGTTTAGAGTAAAAATCACTATGTTACTTCACCTCAATATCATTATAGTCCCATTACCATATTTTAGGGATGGTTATTAAATTAACCTGCCAAATAGCTACATACGAAAAAGGAGCTGTTGTTAAAACAACTCCTCTTGTTCCACTATGGCGCCCTTTTCTGGAACAATTTTATTGGCATTAAACATCTAATTCTTGATTTTTGGTTTTATTTTCCATAGTGGTCCCTGAAATCCAGAATCGTTTCCGTACCCCTTTAAGACTCCTGCTTCACTGGCTACATTATTAAAATTAATACCTTGCTGCTTTGCTCTAAGGAGAAAATATATGAAAATTCAATTGTTATTGTAACCATAATAGTGTACGATACATAGTATAAACCATATAGTGTATGTCATATAGTATATAAAATTGAGGTGGGTGAATGAGTACTTTACTGAATTCATTAACGACAGAGCTTAGAAGAGGAACGTTGACATTAGCCGTTTTAAGTCAATTACGAACACCACAGTATGGATATTCACTTGTTCAGTTATTGGAGGAATCAGGCATTAACATTGATCAAAGTACCTTATATCCATTGCTTCGCCGTTTAGAAAAACAAGAGTTAGTAACGAGCAGCTGGGATACATCTGAGAGCAGGCCCCGTAAGTATTATGTTTTAAGTGAATACGGTCTGGAAATCTTTTTGCAGTTAAAAAAGGAATGGATTAAAAATTCGAAAGAACTTTATGGTTTATTAAAAGGGGATGAGGAAGATGAATTTGATTGAGGTTTATGTTCAAGAAGTCACTCGTAGGCTGCCTGAAAAAAACCGTGAGGATATAGCACTCGAGCTGCGTTCAACCATTGAGGATACGTTGCCTGATGATTACAGCGAGGAAGATGTTAAGAAGGTCCTTGGAAAATTAGGGCATCCTGCAGCACTAGCGAGCGGTTACCGAGATCAGCCAATGCATCTCATAGGCCCACGCTATTTTGATATATATGTTTCATTATTAAAAATGATTTTACCAATTGCCTCTATGATCGGGCTGATTTCTATGGTTGCCGAATATTTTATTGGTTATAACGGAGAAGAAGCCATTCTAAATGTTGTTCTCACCATTATGGGTCAAGGAATATGGACTATCATCGAAGTGGGGATCCAAGTCTTTTTCTGGTTAACAGTCGTTTTCGCCATTATAGAAAGGACAGATAAAGGAAAAGATCAGCAGCCCTTATCAGCAGGTCTTAAAAAATGGACACCTGATGATTTGAAAAACATCCCTTATATTCCGAAGAAAAAAGCGATTACCAAGTTCGAAGTATTTGGAAGTTTAATGTGGACAGCGATTTGGGCCACCCTTTATTTTTATGCGAATCACCTTATAGGTATATATAAAGGCGGCGGAGATCGACTTGATTTCGTCATTCCAGCTTTAAATCAGGAGGTTTTACTTACTTTTTGGCCAATTGTTCTTGTTGTCATCGCTCTTGATATTACGCTAGCTCTCTATAAATTAACCAAGGGCCAATGGACGAAAAAAATGGCCATCTTCAACACTGCTATCGAGCTTTCCGCAACCATTGTATTCATCGTCATTTTAAGCAATCCAAATTTATTGCACCAAGAATTTGTAACGTATATGTCTGAATTATTTACCACAACAGCCAAGCAATTTGAAACATGGATAATTAGTGGTGTGATGGTCATATTTATTATATATGCGGTAATTAATATCGGCGATGGGTTTCGTAAGGCTAGAATTCGATAAATGATTTTAACGTATTCTTTTAAGGCATTGTTAGTGACCTAATAAGCCAGCTCTTTGACTCATCCGAGTGGTATGTACATTTCCTTTTGATGTCAAAATTCAACAACCATATTTAACATAACCTATAATTTAAAAAGCCAAGAGACGTTTCCTTGGCTTTTTCTATTACTTTTCCTTATCCCAACCAGTTCCAATTAACCACTTTCGATCGGGAATCGTTTTTGCTTTTTCTCTTATCTTATCAACAATTTTAACTCTGTATATATCGATCTCTATATAAAAATATCGGCTTTTATCTGACTTATCTAATTTCCTTTCTTACTCCAGAAAATGGCCCAATTCATAAAAAAAGACGCTGTTCTTATTACAGAAACGCGCCTTTAGTTGAAGAACTACCTTCACATTTCAATGGGTTGCTAATGGTATTTTTCCAATATCTGAAACATCTTTATGTTCGTATTTTATTACTTCAAAACCTGGTATTCGTAAAGTAATTGTATCGAAACCGTAAGGAGGCATTACCGATCTTTCATAAGTAACAATTTGAATTGTTATATCGTATTTATCATCAAATTCATCTCGAACAATATCAACAATCCTTTCCGAATGAAAAAGCCTTGATTTACCATAATACGTTTTTGTTGCATTGAGTATCTTTGTTCCGATAGCCCTCAAAAATGCTTGTTCGAGCATAACTTCACTACCAACCGTAGGAAGTTTCTTCTTCTCAGTTTTAACGATTTTCCAAGCGTTATTTTCTTTTTTTAGTGTATATAACAAATTTAATCCATCTAACTTGACTGCGTGTATATAAGCAATGTTTTCTTTAACATAAATCCTTGGTTCTCTAACCCATGTCCATATATCACCCTGTAATACAGATAAGACTGCCTTACCTAGAGGGGAAACTTGTCCTTTATCATTATAAAAGGGGAATTCTCTGAAGAAGTATATATCTTTAACCCCTTTTAAATTAACATCAAAATAATACTTATTAATAAATTCTTGACTTGGTATTTCTGACTTTGCAAAAACAGCAGTGCTATTTATAAAAAACAGGATACATAAAATTACATAGAGTTTTTTTTTCAATAAGAACCACCTACTATTAATTTTGTAGGTATCTTGCCCAAAAGCTTCTTAAACTAACCTCCCCACAGTTTAACTACAAACCTTCACAATCTCTTCTAACCTTTAACATGGATATCCAATTTTCTTTAAAGGTGTTGTTCAACAAACTGGCCCTAAAATGTAAAATGAGCGCCCATTCCTCAAGAATGGCGCCCTATTATGGAGTATCGTTTTCTTTATGCTGGCTGCACTTTTATTCTTGAAAAATCCCCGTTACTTTAACAAGAAACTGATTATTAAGTGATTATCTATATCTCCTTGAATATATAAATTCTGTTATCGGAAGTGTTACAAATGTAAGACCTACAACAATTAGCAAAGGGAAATTCTCAATATCGTTCAAATTAGATACCCCTTCCGAGATGAACAAAACTAAACCTGATAATATCATTAAAGCAAAGTAACTTATCTTTACACTTTGTCTTGTAACATGTTCACCTAATTCATCTTTATCATTAGCCCCTTCATGATTACCCCAAGTAAGTGAATTAAAAAAGTAGGCTAAGGCGAGAAA
>NZ_JBHRZT010000073.1:212415-267128 GCF_042649685.1 Bacillus songklensis
CCTTGTAGAAATTATGTCTAATCCTTTACTTGTCCATGTTAACTTGATGGCCATGAAGTTTACCCTATTGGGACTTTTCCTTCTTAAGTTAACGGGGTAGCATAGTTAAAGAAGAAGAATTTCTGAAAAAATCGTGGATAAGAATTTATTTTTGCACCAGAACCGACCAGCATCTTCTTTTATCCGCATCATTCTACCGCCTGCTCTGTAGCACATTCCTGATTCATGGTTATGTTCTATTTCCCCGACTCACACACTTGGAATCAATTTTAATTCTTGAAATTACAAATTCGTTATAGAATATTGAAAACTTCGAATTGTATAATTCGTTATCTTTATGGTATCATTCTTTTAAATGTTAACTATAATTTTATTTAGGTTAACAAAAAAAGAAAGGAAAAGACCAGTAGTGAGAACGCGGGTGGCAGTAATGCTAAGCTACGATGAACTGGGCAAGAAAAATAAGCGATATCTATGGAACTCTTTTACACAGATGAAAGAATGTGATGATGAAAAAAGAGGGAGAACGTATTTTGCTCATCTAACTTCTAAGCAAGAGATTGAACAATACATATATTACCTAGAAAAAGTACCAACTATATTAAAAATGGAGGATTGATTATGAATTTAATCGAAAAAAGCAAGAAATACCTGTGGCTTCCCTTTACCCAAATGAAAGATTATGATGAAAATCCTTTAATCATTGAAAGTGGAGAAGGAATTAAAGTAAAAGATATTGATGGCAACGAGTATTATGATGGATTTTCTTCTGTCTGGTTGAATGTACATGGACACCGTAAAAAGGAATTAGATGATGCAATTCGTGCCCAACTAGATAAGATTGCACATTCAACACTTTTAGGTATGACAAATGTACCGGCAACAGAACTGGCAGAAAAACTTGTTAAAATCGCACCAAAACCATTATCACGAGTGTTTTATTCCGATAGTGGTGCGGAGGCTGTCGAAATTGCGATCAAAATGGCTTTTCAATACTGGAAGAATATCGGATTTCCCCAAAAGCAAAAGTTTATAACGTTAAAGAATGGCTATCATGGAGATACAATTGGGGCAGTTAGTGTAGGTGCTGTTGATATTTTCCATAAGGTGTATGGACCATTAATGTTTGAAAGTTATAAAGTACCTGTACCTTATGTTTATCGTCATCCTTCTGGTGATGCCGAGATATGTCGTGATGAAAGTTTAGAAATCCTTGAAAACCTTCTTAAGGAAAAGCATGAGGAAATTGCAGGTTTGACAGTTGAATCAATGGTTCAGGGAGCAGGCGGTATGATAGTCATGCCTAAAGGGTATTTATCACGGGTACGCGAGCTTTGCGACAAATATAATGTTCTCTTGATTATTGATGAGGTTGCAACTGGCTTTGGGAGAACTGGAAAAATGTTTGCTTGCGAGCATGAAAACGTCTTTCCTGACTTAATGACTGCAGGTAAGAAAATTACAGGAGGGTATCTACCAATCGCCGTTACGTTCACAACTGAAAAGATTTATAAGGCATTTTATGATGATTATACAAAATTGAAGACGTTCTTCCATGGTCACTCCTATACCGGAAATCAACTTGGCTGTGCAGTAGCTTTAGCAAATCTTAAATTATTTGAACAGAATCAAATCGTACAGCAAGTTTCAGAAAAAGCTAACTATATTAAGGAACTCTTTGAAAAGGAATTATCTGTTCTGCCTCATGTTGGTGATATCCGTCAGCTTGGTTTTATGAGTGGTATCGAGCTTGTCAGAGACAAAAAAACAAAAGAGCCGTTCCCTTTTGAGCAAAGAGTTGGTTACAAAACAACACTTAAGATGCGTGAATTAGGGATGTTAACAAGACCTACGGGTGACGTCATTGTTTTCATGCCTCCATTAGTTAGTTCAAGAGAAGATCTTAAGGAAATGATTCACATCATGAAACGCGCAATCGAAATTGTTACAACTGAGGAGGCAAATTTACTTGTTACAACTTAACCTTTCTTGACTGAAGGGAAGGAGGAGCTTACTTCTATAAAAGAAGTGGGGTTATACAGAAATCTAAATGTACATAAAGTTCTGGTGCGAAAATCATTTGATAAGAAAATAGAACCTATATTGAGACTGTCGATTAACTAATAAAATATGTTCTTTCGCCATTTCTAACTCAAATATTTTAAAACTAACCACCTTTCACTCCATATGTACGGTAAAATGAGGCTATATACCACGTATGGAGTGATTATAATGTCTCACATTCAGTTTAAAACCTTTGGCCAATTAGCCCTCGCCGATTATGAAATCTTTTCCTCTATTCCCTCCCATCCGTTTTGGAGTCAAGTAGATCAAGTTATTGACTTTTCTTTTGCAGATGAACTCTGTGCTCCCTTATACTCCACTCAAGGACAGCGTCCCTATGCCCCTTCCTTAAAACTAAAAGTTCACTTCGTTCAGCTTAAAAAGTTATAAATATATTTATTTAATTATTAAACTCCAAGTCAAAAACTGAAATGAAATTAAGTATGCAGAATAAGTGATAAATGAATTCTCATTTTTATATTGTAACAAATTTGCTGTTAACCTTGTTCGACTAACGTATCCCGTTAGCCCCCCATGCTGTACTTTGCAGCACAACAGATGATGAAAATATCGTTTTTGTGTCTATACTGATGCTAAGTCTGGCGAGGAAGGTCGATACACTATGGTAGCCGTTAATCTGACTTCAGCGCCCACGGTGCACTACAGATTGTCACGCCCTATATGGGTAGCACGTACGGGAGATGAACCCTATTTTGGTTATTGCACCAGCCTATTCTATTTTACTCCACGGGACGAAAGGGTGTTACGTCATCTATTTTCAACCGCATATTGATTTTATGATCTTGGAGCTCATCCTTTTTTTTAAAAACATGTTGGCCGGATCTACTTAAGTATGGTCTTTTCAGATTTTGTTCCTGTTAAATTTTCACGGGAGTTAAAGAAAAAAAGTTAAACAACATTATTGTTTTTTCAACGAATTTATTGTGACTTAAACAACTTTATTGTGACTTAACAGACTTTTGAAACGTTTTTTGTTCTTGTAAAATACATTTACATTAAGTTAACTGAACATTATAACAATAAAGAAGGGATCTTTAAGATCTCCTCAACTTGTAGAGAAAAAATAAACCTTTCTCTACAAGTTGAGGCGGGCGTCATATATAACGCCTGCCTTTTCTTATTTCATCTTTTTTTGTTGATCCCCCATTTTCACTAACTTTCGTGGAGGGCATTTCTTTTTCGTTAATTCAGAAACGACAAAGATGGCAATAAAGGATAATACGGCCGCTAGTGTTCGAAACGGAAAGAGAACGACACCGTCTTCAATCATCGGATATGGAAGAAACGGCGGGATCCCAAAGGCCGGTTCTCCTCCTCCAAACCGTAGTATGACAGCGATGATTAATCCTGCTAATGAGCCGTAAAAATTGGCATTTCGATAAAAGAGTGCCATCGTAAGCTGAGGGAAAAGAATGCAGTACACCAGATCAGAGGCAAGATACCACAGTGTATAGACGCTCTTGACACTCAGCCCGATAATCATTGCGGTTACTCCAACAATAACGATCGAACGTTTGATGATTTTTTTTAATTCGTCATCTTTTGCTTTTGGTTTGACGAGAGGGCGATACACATTCCATGCAGCCATGGACGATGCCGATAGAATCGAAGAGTCCATCGAAGACATCACGGCTGCGGCTAACGCTCCTAACCCGATTGCTGCGACCCATTCAGGAGTTAAATAGCGCAATACATGCGGAAGTATGTTAGCCGGGTTTTCAGGAGGTTGTGTTCCGAATGCATTCCAATCGGCATTAAAGCCGATAATCCCAATCATTACTGCTGGAACAGCCGCAATTAGACAAATAACACCGGCGGTAATCGATAACCACATTGCCGTTTTTTCATCCCTGGCAGAGAGGACACGCTGGAAATATACTTGCCAGGCAATCCCGCCGAATATAAGCAGTAATGCATAATCCCACCAGTTCCAATACCAGTTTCCCCAGGCCGGGTCTTTCCATCCGTCAAGGGGAGGGAAGAGGTTCGCATAAGTGCCCAGTTCCTGTTTATAGTGATCCCACAAAACAGGAAGATCCCCAGGAACACTGGATAGGGCAAATGGAAGGACCAAAAAAAGACCAATAAGTAAAATGGACATTTGGAATAAGTCCGTATAGGCTACTGCCCACATACCGCCCATGACGGTGTACGCAATGGCGATTACCGCGGATAGAATAATAGAGGTGGTAAAGTCAATGTTTAGAATGGTCCCAAAGGTCGTACCAAGAGCGGTTAAAATGGCAGCACTCCAAAACAATTCACCAAGCAGAGCCGGAATATACAGAACGGCTGCTAGCTTAGCACCAAACCTTTGGGAGAGGGGATCAATCAAGGTCATAAACTCATAGCGCCTCATTTTCCTCGCATAAAAAATACCGCCTACAATTAAGCTCAATGCATATCCCCATGGCGCCTGTGCCCAAACAATGCCGCTTGCATACGTAGACTCGGCGGTTCCATTAATGTAGCCGCCGCCAACCCAGGTAGCAGCCATTGTAAACGTAGCGACAGTAAGAGGAAGTCCTCTTTGGGCAACCATCATATCTGATAATGTTTCCGATTTTTTAGCGGCCATGAAGGCACCGATATAATAGACAAATCCATAAAAAAGTAGCATCGAGATAAAACCGCCCCATTGAATATCCCGGTTTGTTACCCCGATGGAAATGAGCATGCCCAAGGCAACTGCACAAAAAAACAGAACCTTGGGCCACCTCGATCGGTTGGCCTCAGAAGTTATTTCTTTCACTGGTTTCGCTGTACTTGCTGCTTTTTCAAGCACTCACATCACTCCTTATTTTTTTAATATTCTGTTTTTTATAATGATGCGCGTCCCATTAGAGACGGCATATTACCGAAGTTATACATGCTCTTTTTCATCAATTGGTACGTATTTGAAAATCTCGTCTGTTTGAATCACTTTTACGAGTTTTTTTAGCCAGTGATAGTATGTCTTGGATTCTTCCAGTTGGTCAAAAATAATGAAAGCTTGTTGCTTGATGTCATCCGATACATCCTTTGAGTCCATGACACTTTGTAATTTCGCTTGGGCCCTTTGGACCGCTTCGAGATTGATAACGACTTCCCGTTCCCATTTCTTTGAAAAAAAGTTCTTAAAGAAACGGAAAAAATCTTTTTCAGCAATAAAGGTATGCTTGCGGCTCCCTTTACGAAAGGTATTTTTGACCATATTGAATTCTTGAAGTTTTTTCACACCGGAGCTCATGCTCGGCTTGCTCATACCGAGTTCCTCCCGCATTTCATCAAGCGACATATCTTCTTCAAAATACATGGTGCCGTACAACGTACCAACACTTCTAGTAACACCGTATAAATCCATGGTTTCAGCGATGGAGTCAATCACCAGTTTTTTTGCTTCTTCAATGGTGGATTGGGCTCGATGATCATGAGTTTGATTCAAATTTATTCTCCTTTCGCTTAATTCGTTAAGTTTGTTAAATTTTTTTTTACAAGTTCAATATTAAAGAATTTTTAAGAAATGTCAAAAAATTTTTTAGGAAAAAGTAAAAACGGGGGAGACATTTGTCATTAAAAAAGAGAAATATCGACGGTTCATTCATGCGATTTAAGGATAATTCAACAGAAAAATAAAAAATGAATTGAAAGAAAATATCGAAAATTTTATTTTGACGAATAAATCAGAAGTGTGTTACAGTGAAATCGTTAAAAATGTTAAATTTTTTTTTAACAAACTTAACGAATCAGGGAGGTACTGACTTGGCAGAAACGAAAAGAATGTACATTAACGGCGAATGGTTATTATCCGAATCAGGAGAAACAAGAGAAATCATTAATCCGTTTAATCGGGAAATCATAGCTGTCGTGGCAGAAGGAAATCGGAATGATGCCATAAAAGCCATTGAAGCAGCAAGAAAAACATTTGATCATGGTGAATGGGCATTCTCATCTTCGAGTGAACGAGCAGCCATCGTCCACAAAATAGGGGATTTGATTAGAAGAGATAAAGAAGAACTAGCTGCGTTAGAAACATTGGACACTGGAAAAACGATCATTGAAAGCCGAGCAGATATGGATGATATCACCAATGTATTCCAGTACTATGCAGGTCTTGCCGATAAGAATGGCGGTGACATCATTGCATCTCCAAATCCAAACTCGCAAAGCAGGGTAGTTCGTGAACCTATAGGAGTTTGTGGCCAAATTACCCCGTGGAATTACCCGTTATTGCAAGCATCGTGGAAGATTGCCCCGGCATTGGCTGCGGGAAATACCATTGTTGTCAAACCTAGTGAAATAACCCCATTAACAACCATCAAAATCTTCGAATTAATGGAAGAAGCAGGTGTCCCAAAAGGCGTCGCCAACCTTGTACTTGGAAGAGGAGACACAGTCGGAGCCGAACTATCGGAAAATCATAATGTGGATTTTATCTCCTTTACAGGCGGTATTGAAACAGGAAAGAAAATTATGCAAACAGCAAGCGGCAATGTGAAAAAAATTGCGCTTGAACTGGGAGGGAAAAACCCGAATATCGTGTTTGCGGATGCGGATTTTGAAACGGCTGTCGACCAGGCGCTAAACGCGGTATTTTTCCATGCTGGTCAAGTTTGTTCTGCAGGCGCCCGCCTTTTAGTAGAAGAAAGCATCCATGACCAATTTGTGGCTGAACTTGTTAAACGAGCAAAAAATATTAAGCTTGGAAATGGCTTCGATGAGGGAACTCAAAGCGGTCCGCTCATTTCGGCAGAACATCGTGCGAAGGTGGAAAAGTACGTAGAAATCGGCAAACAAGAAGGAGCAAAACTCGTCTTAGGAGGAGGACGTCCAAGCGGTCCTGAATTGCAAAACGGCTTTTTCTACTTACCTACCATTTTTACAAATTGCCATTCTTCCATGAGAATTATTCAGGAGGAAGTTTTCGGACCGGTTTTAACGGTGGAAACCTTTAAAACCGCAGAAGAAGTGACCACGCTTGCCAACGATACCATTTACGGGCTTGCGGGCGCCGTTTGGTCAAAAGATATCGAAAAGGCCGAATATGTGGCATCACGTCTAAGAATGGGCACGGTATGGATTAACGATTATCATCCGTATTTCGCTCAAGCACCATGGGGTGGCTATAAGCAATCCGGTTTCGGACGGGAGCTTGGACACTTGGGACTAGAAGAATATACAGAACTCAAACATATTTACCGCAATACAAAACCTGAGCCGGTTGGCTGGTTTGGGTAACACATACTTACTGGAAAAACAACAAGGAGGATGATGATAGATGAGCTTAAATATGAAAGTAGAGCATATGCATAAATTTCATACGTTTGAGGTTCCGACCGTTATTAAACACGGCATCGGATCGATCAAGCACCTGGGTGAGGAAGTTAAAAAAATGGGTGTGACAAAGGCATTGCTTGTGACAGACCCTGGGATCTACCATGCAGGTGTGGCCAACCCTGCGATTGAAAGCTTGAAGCAAGCAGATGTAGAGATTTTATTATTCAATAAAGTAGAACCAAACCCGCCGGTGAGACTTGTCAATGAAGGGTCTGCCCTTTATAAGCAGGAAGGCTGTGACGGTTTAGTCGCGATTGGCGGAGGTAGTTCGATGGATACGGCCAAAGCGATTGGAGTAGAAGTTGTGCATGGAGAAAGCGTTCTAGAGTATGAAGCAGTGGAAGGGAAAAAGCCGCTTGAACACCGTATTCCGCCGCTTACGACCATTCCGACAACAGCAGGTACAGGCTCTGAAGTTACGCAATGGGCCGTTATTACCGATGAAGAGCGACAATTCAAATTTAATACAGGCGGCCCACTAATCGCTGCGCACTTAACGATCATCGATCCGGAGCTCCACGTTTCCATGCCGCCGCATGTAACAGCCATGACAGGTATCGATGCATTAGCCCATGCGATCGAGTGCTATACGATGAAATATGCCCAGCCCATTACGGATGCAGTGGCCCTCATGGCAATGGAATATGTAGCCAAATACATTCGTCGTGCTTTTGCTGATGGAGAGGATTTGGAAGCTCGTTACGGGATGGCTCAAGCGGCTATGCTTGCTGGACTTTCATATGGAAGTGAATCGGCAGGAGCCGCTCATGCGATGAGCCAAACATTGGGAGGCATCATTCCGGTTGCACACGGACAATGTGTCGCGGCCATGATGGGACCTGTCATGGAGTTTAACTGGAAAGGAAATCCCGAAAAATTTGCACGTATTGCAAAGGCAGTCGGAATTGATACATTTCACATGACAACGGAAGAAGCTGCCAAAGCAGCCGTTAATTGGGTGTATGAGCTGGTGGAAGATTTAGAGATTCCAAGTCTTGAACAACAAGGCGTTCCGACTGATATGATTGAACGGCTGGCGAAAGAAGCGATGAAAGACCCACAAACAGTAGGCAATCCGCGTGATTTAAAAGAAAAGGACTATATATGGATTTATAAGCGTTGCTTTAATCTTGTGCCGAAAATGGTATAAGGATGAAAAAGCTGTCATCCCTTTCATAACAGGGTGACAGCTTTTTCAGGAGATGAATAGTAGTGTTTTGCATTTGAGATTCGTTAGATTGTCTTTATAAAAAGCAAGAAGCTAAGATTCGAAAAATCTGAGCTTCTTAAAGTAACTTGTTACAATCGAAGTAAAACCTTGTCCTGTTACCTTCACATTGTCACTCCTTTTACATTACCTTTTAAGGTTTGTTCGGTTCTGGTGCAAAAAACTTAAACTGATAGTATCAGTATGTCCAAGATTTAGAGATTCATTGCAATTATCTTGAAGTTTTTGAACCAGAACCAATTTTTGGAACTTGGGGTTAGAACGTTAGAGCCTGAAAACTATAAGTATCTTCCGAAACTGGCTCTCTCTTTTTAAAGAAGGCTTGATTTCTTTACTAATTTTGAACCTATCCTATAATGTTGCCGCGTTTTACAGGCTGATTCAATTTGATCATGCTTCCTTGTGATCGTTCCATCTGTTTTTGTTTCTTAGTTTCATAACGGCTAATTCTTTTCCGTGCTAAAATAGAAAAATCCCGTCGAGATTTATCTCGACGGGATTTTCGAAGTATTTCGGACGATGACAATGATGCCGATAACAGTAGCCATTGTTCCGCATGATTTTGTTAGCCATAAGCGGTTCACCTCTTATTCCTCCTGCGTTTATTAGCCGATAAGATGAAAGGAGGTGTATTGCGCTTTGCAACTAAGCCGCCATTTTTTTCTTGAACCGCATCAATTTCTGTACCGTCACCACAGCCCCATACGATCCAATGATGCACATGACAGGGAAGATGAAAGAGCCATAACGAGTCAACGGCAAGAACATATTTGAAAGTGCAACATAACTAATGAAGATGATAAATAAGCAAAGCAATGGCTTATGCTTACGGAATACAAAGCCCGTGATAAAGCTGCTGAAGACGACAAAGAAATGATCAAGATAAACATACAGTCTTGCAGGAGCTGCCAGAAATTCTTGATAGTTTCCGATTGGCTCAGGCTGCTGGAACATCCAAATCGTTTTGCCGAGCGTAAACCATGAGAACCAGAGCGCAAACTGATAGCGCAGGCCATCGATGATCCGAACGATGGCATACTCTCTTTGCTCCATTCCCGTTTCTCTCCACTTAGCGAGTAACGTTTCTTCCGGCATCATGTAATATGGGTTTGTACCGAGCAGCATCGGGTTCCCGGAATGGGATGAGAAAATGTATGGCGCACCAAGAACGATCAAGTTGCGGATGGACCATGGCAGGATAATGAAAAGAGGTCCAATCCACCAGAGTAATCCTATTTTTATGGCATTTTTAAAGCCTGTTTGATAGATGACGATGGCCCAGGCAAACAGCAGCATCGGCGCTGGAGTAGGGCGGAACATGATGGTAATGGACGCCGCAAACCCAAATAATATGTGCAGCTTCGTTGATTTTGTTTGAATCGCCACTATAAAAATGTAAATCGAAAGCATGAACATAAAAATGGATGGTGTTTCCGTCAGCATGGAACGGAAATAGTGAAGCGGCGCTAAATAGGTTCCATATAAAAGAGCACTTAAAATACCGATCCTTTCATTTTGGAATAATCGTTTTGGAATGGCATATATTAGCCAAACGGTTGCCATACTCAGTACCATATTAAAGAGACGAACCAACGTCATGTAATCAACGGAAACAGCGTCCGCCAGTAAGATGATGCCTGTTAAGTAAAATGGGTGCGAAGGAGTGACGTAGGCGTTCGACTCTTCAGCGTTATAGGCATATATGCCTTTTTCGATTAAACGGTGTGCCATTTCATCATATTTCTGGGCATCACGGCTTCCATGAAGGCTGAAGTATCCTGGATGCTCGATCAAGAAAAACAGATGGAGTGAGAAAGATAAAAGCAGCACAAGTATAATGGGTAACCCTTTTTTCATGGATGAGTGTCCCCCTTTCATCGATGTGACGGGAGGCAACGCCCTTTCCCTCCTTTTTTACTTTGCGATTAAATAGACTCCGAAAATAATGACGGCGATGCCAATCCATTGCTGAATGGAAATCGTTTCTTTAAAAATGAAATAAGCCGCCACAGCCCCGAATACATAGCTGATGCTTTGAAACGGATATGCCACGCTTAACGGCAGCTTGGATAAAATCACAAGCCAAAGACCGGTTGCCAATACATACAGAAAGGCTCCCCCGATAAAGAATGGGGAGATGACCAATGATAAGGCCGATTGCATATTCCATTCCTGGATAGATGAAACGGCTATCTTCCATAAAATTTGGCCTGTGACCAGCACGCAGATATTCAGTAAAACAAGTCCGTAAATCAAGATTTTTTACTTCCTTCGTTCTCATATTTTTGTTTCAGCAATGCATATTCCTGTGCCAATGAAACGAGCTGATGGTTCAGCTTGGACACTCTTCTTGTTAAATCAAACACCATGAAAAGCAAAAACAACAGGCCGAATAAGAAAAGAAGAGACGGTGCATAATAGACGCCGAGCCAATGTGCCAGCTTATTGATGATCGCTTCATTTGAGCTTAAAATACCGAGGCATACACATGTGATAATCCATAGAATAGAATACTTCGTTTCCAGAATGCCCCTTCTTACCGATTCAATAACGAAAATAAAAATGCCGACTACTATGAAAAGGGAAAGCCATATAATGCTCATATCTTCACTCCCTTACAATACGTTGAATGACAATGGATAACGTAACCTTTGTCATATAATAGATGGATTTCAAAGGAGTAATGGAAGAGCTTCCGCCTTGACGGGCTTTCATATGAACCGTAATCTCCTTGATGTTAAATCCTTTTCTCGTCAAGTGGATCAATACTTCCGGCTCGGGATAATCTTTCGGATAGTCAAAAGCAAAAAGGGAAATGATTTTTTTATTGATAGCCCGATAGCCCGATGTAGGATCCGTGAAGGTAAGTCCCGTGAGAAGGCGAAGCAACAAGGTAAAGTAATAAATGCCGAGACGCCGGGAAACAGCCCCTTTGTAATCTGTTTTCTCCAAAAAGCGGGAGCCGACGACCATATCCGCTTCTCCTGATAAAATAGGTTGAATCAAAGCATCAATTGAATCGGCATTATGCTGTCCGTCTGCATCGAATTGGATCGCGATATCATATCCGTGCTGATGTGCATAACGATAGCCTGTTTGAACGGCTCCGCCGATGCCGAGGTTGTATGGAAGATTAACGAGTGTCACATCTTCAAAAGATTCGACGATGGAAGCTGTCCGATCTTTTGATCCGTCATTTATGACACATATGTCGATAAACGGCCGCTCTTGTTTAATGATGAGCAAATCCCGCAATGTAGCGGCGATGGATTCTTCTTCATTGTAAGCAGGTACAATAATCAATGTCTTATTCATGTCCGAACTCCCCACCTTTCACAATGATTCTTTCTACTTGTCCTATTATATAATAGAATTCCTGTCATTTATAAGAAAATATGCAAGAAAATGTCGAGAAGGCACGAACTTGCCATCTGTCATCCATGTTTTTAAATAGGATAGGTGTCTGCTTTGATGGGTATTGACCACTGTCATGTATATGAATCTACGAAGACCTTTGTAAGCTCGTTCAAGATGAAAAAAACAGAAAGGCGCAAGTAGAAGAAGGACCTGTGACAGAGGTTGTTATCCTATTTATGTTCCTTTTATTTTACGATTGAATCGCTCTCACCCTCATGATCATCGCACAAAGCTGCGCACGGGTGACGGTTCCATTCGGGCGAAAGCGGGAGGCTTTTGTCACCACTCCCAGCTCCGTAAGCTGCTGAATCTCCTTATAAGCATAGTGTGAGGAAGGAATGTCCTCAAACGGATGAGCTTGTTTGATAGGTGCATCCAGCTTTAAAGATTTGGCCAAAATAAGAGCCATTTGCGCTCTTGTTAACGGGTTGTTCGGCTTGAAGATGGTATCGTATCCTTTCATGATCCCTTGTTCGTAAGCGGATGAAACGGACAGGAATCCTGGTGTTGTGACTGGAACGTCTTCAAACGGAGGCTCCAGTTGGGAAGGGATGGGCCATTGAAAGAACCGGTTCAGCATCATCATCGCATGGCGGCGGCTGACGGATTCGTTCGGATGGAAGGTCCCATCTCCATATCCGTTGATGATGCTGAGTTCAGCGGCTTGCTGAATCTCGTTATGGGCCCAAAAGGAAGAGGGGACATCCTTAAAGGATTTCTCCTCTTGCTTCTCACCCTGAATTTGAATCTGTCGCTCGGCTAGTAATCTTTGATTAGAGTCTGTCACTACGGTTTGTACCGATGCTTGTCCCTTAATAGAAGGAAGAGAGACGGTCATCACGTTGGCGGTGATGGGCCAGCTTTTTTGAAGAGTATCATTTACAAACAGCCATGCTTGTTTGTGCAAAAGGCTCGTTGAAAACCCGATCAAGTGAGAGGCCGGTTGAACGAGCGGCTGTCCGTTTTTCAATGTCAGCCACTCCATAACGTTCGGCTGTTTCCGGGCAAGCATACGCGCCTCTTCGATTTGAAGTAAGCCATAGCCTGTGTAAATGTCTGCCCCTGGTTCTTTGATATCCCGGGCGGAGCGGACGAGCATATGATAGACCGAGACGGCATCCAAATCAGGATGTTCAGCTTTCAAGAGTGCCGCGGCCCCGCTCACATAAGGGACTGCGAGTGATGTGCCGCGCATCGTTTCATATGAATTTTCTTTAAAGGTGCTGACGATATTCACCCCTGGTGCGCTGATGTCCACGTCCCATCCATAGTTGGCGATCGGAATGGGGACAGACTGATCTGTTATCCCGGTGACCGTAAGAACACCTGGATAAGAGGCCGGGTAAATGGTGCTTGTATCGGTTTGCTGATTGCCCGCAGCGGCCACAACGGTCATGCCGTGTTGGAGAGCTTTCATGACCGCTTCACGCAGCATGAGCGTTTCTCCTTTTCCTGCAAGGCTCATATTGACGACATCCACATCCATCTTCATGGCGTCGAGAATGGCCTGGCTAATGTCAAAGTCATCCCCGTTTCCGGATCGGTCCAATACTTTTAAAGGGATAATATCGACAGGAGCATTTCCGATGACTCCCGTGATGCCTTTTTCGTTATTGCCGCAGGCGGCCAAAACACCTGTCACAAATGTTCCGTGACCAAACGTGTCTTCTGCATATGGAAGGGATTCGGCATAATCATGTCCGAGACTCATTAACACGTTTTCGCAAAAGTCTTCATGAGAAGAGATTCCGGAATCAATGACAGCGACTCTTGATGCATATGTACCGTATATTTTCCGGAAAGATGGTTGTGATTTCCAGTCCTCCGTTCCCAGAATTTGTACACGTAAAGTACGAAATGCTTGCTTTTTAGGAAGCAAAACATCTATAGTTAAAAAGGCTCCCTCGTTTTCTCCGAGCAGTTTTCCATGCTCATCGAAAATTTTTATGGTCCAGGGGCCTTCAAAATGATTCAATGTGACCGATATTCTAGATAGCGGCATATTTTGGACGTCGATGTTCCATTCGTCGGCAGGAAGTGCCTGCCCTTCATAAAGGATTGTTTGACCGGTTTGTTCATCTGTCATCTTTAATCCTTTTAGAAGATTACGAGGCTTTTCTTTATAGGATGAAAGAGCAGACATGGCATGAATCTTTTCCAATCCCCATTGCTTGAATAGCAGAGGGTCGTCATAAGAGAAAACAGAGCTGGCTTGTTTCTGTTTGTTTGGCTCGATAAACCGGATAGCGGGAAATGCCTTGAGGCGATTTATGTCTTCTGCTGTTGCCGTCACCTTCCATTCATGTTTCTCTTGCTCCAGAATCTTGAGAGAAGATGATGGAATCATCTTTACCTCTTTATCATTTTTTAAGTGAATGATCCATTCCTGTTCACCGGCGGCTTTCGCTGTCAGAGGCATGGCGGAAATGAAGAATAAGATAAGGAATAAAAAAAAGTATGTTTTTGACATCATAAGTCTCCTTCAATAAAGAGTTCCTTACGATTACTATATAAGAAGATGACTAGAAGGAAAAGAAGAGAAAGAGGGCAAAAAAGAGCCTGTTTACTAAAACAGGCCGACAAATTGGTTTACCAACCAAAATCTTATCACTTTTATTATATGCAAAAAAAGATAGGAATATCATCAAGAATTTCATTCCAATTCAGTCATTATATGTATGATTTCATAATATATGTAAGAAAATTGTGATGATTTTATCACAAAAATACCATAATAGATAAAAGTTGGAATAAAAATAAATCTTTCGAACTCTTTTTGTCCAAAAAATTATTCAGAAAAAATTTCCTATTGAAATAGAGTGTCTTTTCATATTACAGTAAAGCTACCAACCGAGGTTTTACGATAAGTATAATCTCGTCGGCAAGTATACTTTTGTATAGCTTGTCTCTTGAAGTCGCGGGCATTTGCCAGCGGCTTTTTTTATTGTTCTGTTATAAACAAGTTCCATTTCTAACCGATGTAAAACATATACATAGATTATCATTGGTTCATGAGGAAGAGGGGACTAGGATGAAGCTTTTAAAAAATGTCACCATTCGAACAAAGATGCGGATCTTGTTGATTTCGGCTATCTTATTTTTGGTGTTCAATGGGTTGCTCGGGTTTTTTTCCTTACAAAATGTAAAGGAAAACTCGGATGAAATGTATACGCAGCGATTGCAGGCGATTAAATGGGTGGAGGAAGTTCGCTTTTCCATCCGTTCGATTGAAGCGTACACATTGGAGTTAATGGTGACGAAGGACGATAAGTATAGTTTGGATTTGAGCACGAATATTCAAGAGACGGCAAAGCGCTCTGAAGAGAGGCTCCAAAGCTTACAGAAACTACCCTTAAGCAGTGAAGAGAAAAAGATGATAACAGAACTGCAGGAGACGCTCCATACCTATCAAAATGAGCGCTTTACCTCGATTCAAATGGCGTTGAATCAGCAAAATGCAGAAGCATATGACTATTATTTAGAACATGTATCCGGCTTGCGCGATCAAGTTCTTTTCCAGCTGGATGAGTTAAAAAAGCGCAACGAGCAGGATGCGGAGCAGTTGAACCTTGCCAATAAGAAAGAGGCAGCTTCTACCATTATGCTTTCTACGATCGTGACGGCCGTAGCCGTTATCTTTCTTTTAGGAGTGGGTATTGTCATTGTTCGCCTTGTCGTAAAGCCGCTTCGAGATATGCAATCACTTATGGCGAAAGCGGGACAAGGGGATTTGACCGTAAAGGGTACATATGAATCCAAAGATGAGATTGGAAGGTTAACGGCAGATTTCAACCAGATGATCGCCGGCTTAAGGGCCATCATTATAACGGTGAACGAGAGCGCTGTTGATTTATCATCCACATCTGAACAATTGACGGCTACGAGTGAGTCAACAAAGACTGCCGCCTTACATTTAGTTTCTGCCATGGAACATGTTCAGGAAGGAGCAGAATCCCAATTAAGGGGGACCAATGAGAGTGCAAGGGCCATGGAAGAAATGGCGGTGGGAATCGGACGCATTGCAGAGTCTGCCTCCACTGTTTCGGAATCTTCTACAAAAGCGGCAACTGAAGCACAGAACGGTCAACAGGTCATCCAAAATGTCGTCAACCAGATTGATTCCCTTCGTGATTCCGTTCAACAATCTGCAGGCGTGGTCAAGCAATTAGGAGAGCACTCCCAGCGAATCGGCAATATTTTATCGGTCATTACCGCCATTGCGGACCAAACGAATCTCCTGGCGCTCAATGCGGCCATTGAAGCGGCACGGGCCGGGGAGCATGGAAAAGGATTTGCGGTCGTCGCAGATGAAGTGCGTAAACTCGCTGAGGAATCCAGAAAATCGGCTGAACAAATCAGTGATCTCATTCGGCAAATACAACATGATACCGGCCAAGCTGTTCTCGCGATGGAAAAAGGGACAGAAAATGCCGAGCTTGGCATGAAGGTTGTTCATCAAGCGGGTGAAGCATTCGGTGAAATTGTAAATAAAGTTGAACGGGTCGCCGAGCAAATCCAGGAGGTATCGGCCATATCAGAGCAGATGGCTGCAAGTTCCGAGGAAGTGACGGCTTCTGTGATGGACATGGATAAAATCGCCGATGCATCCCTTCAAAAAAGTAAAGAAGCAGCAAGTCTTACAAATGAACAGCTTGAAACGATCGAAGAAATCAACGTATCGACGAACTCCTTGAGGAAAATGTCGCAGGATCTTCAATTTTTGACGCAAGCCTTTAAGTTATAACAAAGTGAGGAAGGCCCATAGCATGGAAGAACGTGCTATGGGCCTTCCTCATGTGATGAACCTCCCAATCAGTTCTGTCATATAGTGAAAAAACAAGAGTTCTTTTTAAGCATCACGATGATTACACATATAATAATCGCTCTTACATATGGAAGAGGCTGGTATGTGTGGGAAAGAACACTCTTCGTTTATGGAGACATACAGGGGGAGGATATCATGATGGTTTGTTCTAAGTGCGGCGCCCCTGCCGAAGAGAAGTCTTACTGCCGTGTATGCGGCTATGGCATTCAAAAAAGCGGGAATGAAGACGAAGCAAGGGCTTCCCTTAAACTGCAAGCGGAAGGAAAACAAACATTGACGAAAGAAGTTATTTGGACGTCTCTGTTCGTCTTTTTAGGGACGGTGATGGCGGCGTTGGGGTGTGCAGTGTTTTTGACGAAATAAGGAGGAAAGCAGGGAAAAGAACGTGGGAGAGGATGTTGAGGGTGGAAAAAAGACCATCTTGCCGCTTTCTCATAAGCGTAAGATGGTCTTTTGCTTAGTCGAGATCCTCGCTCTGCACTTGCTTGCTTTCAAGCAAATCCTGCATTTTCGGCCCGTCCTCGGTTATTTGGACGGCGTAGCGGCTGTTGAAGCTTTTGAGCTTCGTTGAGCCGTCTTTGTAGTGAATCTCGAATTGTTCAGACGTTTCAATGACATACTTGTCGTTGGATACTTGTTCGATGTTTCGGATATCAAATTCCTTTAAATCCTCGGTAATCCCTTTTTTCTTTAAGTATTTCAGATACTCTTTTGCTTGTTTTTCGTATGGGCTTCCCTTGATGAGCATATCTTCAACGATGGAGAAATCATGCTCGTTTACGGCATCCATGGATTTGGAAACATAAGTTTTTAAAAAATCTCCCACATCAGCGTCCTTGTCTTCTGCCTGTTCCGCTGACTCGGCTGTTTCATCTTCTCCAATCGGCAGGTAAATGTCCGTTTCATCTTCGACCTTTACCTTTTTGCTTCGTTTAACCCCGTCTTTGAATTTTTTTTCGGCGTATATGATAACTGAACCGTCCGTATTGACAGGACCGAACGAATCAATCTTTCCAATTTCCTTACCTGTATCTTTCCCGTTTACAAACAAATGGGCACTTTCGTAGTTGGAAGATGGATAAATTTTTTCGCCTTTTAGTTCCAAATACACCTGGGCTTTGTTATGAATGGATTTCGTTACATCTACTTTCTGTTTTGTCTCAAGAGTGCCGTATGCTTTATTCGGCTGGGCTTTAAACGTATAAATCCCCGGAAACAGGGGCTGCGTTGTAACGGTATCGTCTGCCGATTTTGTGGTGCCGACTTTCTTGCTTCCGATATATAGGTTCACATCTTCGTAGTTGCTTGAAAGGTTGGCTTTATACGTTTCGACTTTCAATATGTAGCGGTCAAAGAATAACCATGTTTTCCCATCCTGTTTTAACGAAATGAACGGTTTAATCGGCTGGTCGGCAAAGAGCGGGTCATCCATATAGGAATCCCTTACCTTTTTCATCGTCTTTTGGAATTGCTTTTTGTCTTTTGTTAAGTAAGAGACGAAGGCTTTTGCATCTTCTTCTGTTGCCGTTATTTCGTCCTGCCCGTCGTTCATGACATCCGTAATATATCCATAATCCTTGTTGTGAACGGCCTCTTCAAATTGCTGTACGACCCGCTCAGGCTTGGACATTTGTGAACCGACAATATAAATGATAAGGAGAATGATGCCGATTAATGCTGCAACAGAGTATAAAGGCGGCTTTGGAACCGGCTTTTTTTGCTGTGTTCGCTTTTTGTCCAGGCGTGAAGCCGGTTTTTCTTCGGTATGCAAAGAGCGTGACGGGCTAGCAAAAAAATGGGAATCTTGCTTTTTCGCTGTTTCTTTATAACGTAAACTGTATTGCATATGATCTTTCCTTTCTGTTTCCATCTTAAGGATACATCAAACCTAATCTAGCAAATTGATTCAAGGTTGTAAATCGCCAAGCAAAGACTCTCATAAATTACCTATTTCTATTCTCTCTGTAAAAAAACTCCTCCATTTATATTATAAGATATATAACTCCAATTTAAGTTTTTAACATTCACTACTGATTTTTAGGTTATTTATGCCTTTCAGTTCTTCCATCTCGAATAAGCTCACAAAGGTCTTTATGTGGATTCATATCAAAGAGGTCATAAAACCTTGTGAATATGGGTTTTTATTATAATGAGCCCGCCCTCTTATACCTTCGATTTTATTGTACCTTTTATGACGGGAGGACAAGCTTTTATTCATTGCGGTCCTATCATTATATATTTCGTTTTCCGAAAAGATATGATATGCTTTTCTCGAAAAATAAATGACTTAATTTTCAAAAAATAATAAAAAGAGAGGAATGAGAAGATGATTAAAAAGCTGCAATTGCTTTTCATTGTCGCAGTCCTGCTGTTGTCTATCTTTGTGCCGCACAGCACGGTGTTGGTCAAAGCAGAAGAGAAGGCGAAACAGCTCCAAGTCAACAAGTCTTTGCTTTCCATGACGGAAGCAAGAGATGTAACGGTTGAACTCGATTTAGGGTATCAGGCGGACTTGTCTAAATTGCAATGGACATTTGGAGGAAAGCCGTTAAAGGAATGGAAAAAGTGGAATAACGAAAAAGGGGACTTCACGGGTGATCCTTATATTACCTTTAAAGAACCGCCTCAATACATAGAAGGAACCAACAAAATCAAAGCGACTCTTCATTTTGACCTGCTATTCGGTACGAATGATTTATCACCTCGCAATATTCGTGTCAAATACCCGCCGTTCATAAACAACTATGAATTAGCTGTCACAGATGCCGGGAAGGGAACGAAGGCAAATGCTTCTTTAAAACTAAATGTATATGACAGCTATCGTAAATATGAGGAGATTAAACCGGCGATCGATCAAATTTTTAAAGACAAGAAGCCGAATCGTTACGCTGAATATCAATCCATCGGGAAAACGGTGGAAGGAAGAGATATGCATTTGGTGGTGCTCGCAAAAGATAAGGCGGCAGTAGACGCCTATTTAACTAAAACTCTTCCGCTGGCATTGGAAAATCCGGAACAATTGCAGCAAGACATTCAATCTGGAAAACTTAAAAACTATCAAGTGCCGATTTGGTTCAATAACATTCACCCGGATGAAGCACCTGGTGTGGATGCGTTAGTGGATCTTTTACAGCAGTTCGCGACAAAAGATACCCTTTCCTATAAAACGACGGATGTAAATGGCACAGAACAAACCGTGACATTGGATGTCAATCATGCCTTAGACAACTTTATTTTTGTGTTCAACCTTGCCCATAACGGAGACGGACGCGTTCATAACACGAGACAAAACGCAAACGGCTTTGACTTAAACCGTGACAATGGCAATCAAACACAGATAGAGTCAATCAATGTCACAAAAGAAATCGCAAAATGGACGCCGTTATCCTTCTTGGATTTTCACGGGTTCGTAAAAGGATTTTTAATTGAGCCTTGTACACCGCCCCATAATCCTAACTTTGAATACGATTTGTTGATAGACGGCATGATTGACAATGCCTATGCGATGGGACAGGCCGGTGTAGCAAACACGGCATATGAGAAATACGAAATCCCGGCACTGGACTATAAAAATGGATGGGATGATGCAACGACTGCTTATACCGCGATGTTTGCGATGTTCCATGGTGCGCTGGGACATACGATTGAAATTCCTGATTTAAACGAAGAATCAAACAAAGCGTTATTATATGCAGGCCTGGGTGCGGTCAAATATGCACTCGACCATAAAGAACAGCTATACATGAATCAATTGGAAATCTTTAAGCGCGGTGTAAACGGCGAGGATAACAAAGCGGTCGATCAATGGCTGGTGAACCAAGAAGGAAAAGTCATCGGCCGTGATCGCGGCGAGAACGAAAAGTTCTTCCCTGACTATTATGTCTTGCCGGTGGCAAAGTCTTTACAAAAAAATGCCTTAGAAGTTTATAACATGGTAGAATACTTGATTCGTAACGGCATTCAAGTAGAGCAAACAACAAAAGAAGCAGTGATTGACGGTGTCAAATATCCGAAAGGTTCGTTTATCGTGCCGATGCACCAGGCAAAACGCGGTTTGGCGAATGCGGTCTTATCAGACGGAGAGGATGTATCGGATTGGGAAGCGATGTATGATTCCGTCATCACGAACTTCCCGGATTTACGCGGCTTTAACCGTTATGAAATCTATCAGCAAAATGCTTTTGTAAATGCCGCGCAGCCAGTAGAGAAAGTGAACAAGCCCGCTGTTGATATGAAACGCAAAGTGAAAACATATGTTGTGCACAATACGAACAATGATGCAGTTAAGCTTGTCAATGAACTGCTCGCACAAGGAAAAGAAGTGCGCTATGTGAATCAAAACAAGCTTGGTTATCGCAAAGGTGACTTTGTGGTGAAGTATGCAGATTTACTTCCGCTTTCCCACAAATATGTAGTAGATGCAAAGCCTTACCCTGGTAAACTCTTGACGAAGAAATTAGAGAAGAAAACGATAGCCGCCACAGGCAGTATGGCTTCCCGGTTCGTACTGAAAGAGCTTGGCTTTACGGTTGCACCGGCAACGGAAAGTTCCATTGTCTTTGATGACCAAGGAAAAGCGAAGATTGAAAAAGGAAAGACATATATCTTCTCCGGCGGCGGAGCATTGAAGTCTATAAAAGATCAAAACATCATTCCTGGATTTGAGTTCGGGAATACAGACTTCTATCATGAGGGAATTTTAAAAATGAATGTCACGCCAAATCAAACGTATACATCCGGGTATAGCAACCAGGAGTGGATTTATACGGCTTCCGGTACATGGGTGAAATCCCTTCCGCAAGAAGCGCAAGTGTTATTACAGGTAAGCAATGAAGGTGAATTTTACAAAGCGGGATGGTGGCCAGGGAAAGAACAAGTGAAAGGACAAGTCATGGCCTTCTCATGGCAGAAAGACGGCTATAATGTAGTGGCTTATGCGAACGACCTGACGTTCCGTGCCCATACTCAACAAAGCTATCGACTGCTATCCAATGCGATTTTCGCCAATTCATTAAAATAACAAAGAAGTGTTCATATACGTCATTTTGCGAGGCTGGCCCGAAAGGAGTTTTTTCCTTTTGGGCCAGCCTCTCCTACTTTTTATCTATATAAATGCTTATTATTGTTGGCTCAACATTCAGGGATGGAGGTGAAAATATATAAATCTATATAAGTTTTGCTTAATTTTTTAACCTTCGATTTTGCTTTTTATACGATTCGCGGCCGCATCTTGAATAAGCTGAAAAGGTCTACGTGGATTTATATAATACGTTTAGAGTCGAATGGATTTGGAAAATAGTATGATAGAGACCTGTTTTCTTATAAATAGATTCCTTATAATAGAATTAAAGATAACTAGAGCAAGGGGTGAGATAAAATGAAACGAATCATAACCCTCGTTGTGATGATGGCAGTTCTCTTGAATTTTACAAGTAATCATTCATATGGTGTTAGCCCTAGTATTACTGCTTATCATGACTTCAACGAGAAGGCGTATTGGGCTCAGCCTGCCACATGGGCTGTTGAACAAGGGGTGATGAGAGGGTATGTAAATGAGCATTTGTTGAAACCTTATCAGGTATTAACAGAAGGTCAATATTTAACCATGCTGCTCCGTTATCTTGCACCGAAAGAATTGGGGGACACTCCTTTAAGCGCTAATCACTGGTCTACCGCGTATCAAGTTGCGGAACGTTACCATCTTCCTGTAAAAGGAATAGCGAAAGCCAATGTCCCGATTCGACGCGGGGATACAGCTTTGATACTGGCTCAGGCTGTAACAGGTAAGGTCATGACCGAAGAACAGGCCGTAAAATGGATGTACGACCATCAAATCTCCACTGGATATCAAACCAAGCAGGGAACATATCCAAAAACGTACGAGTCTTTTCATCCGAATGCTTCCCTCACACGAGCTCAAGGTGTGACGATGCTGTATCGCTTCCATGCAAGCGGTCTTCCTGAAAGCTTAAAAATCGTTCAACGACCTGTTGCTCCACAATCGAAAGACTTTGCAGTAAACGGTATTACGATTGGAGAAGCTCAATCACAAGTTGAAGCTTCATTCGGAGCACCGAAGCGAAAAGGAATCAACGAATACGGAATCGTATGGAACACCTATCATCAAAACTACCAGCAGTTTTTTATGACAGGTTATTTAAATGGCAAGGTAGCAGCTTTGTATACAGACCAAAACGTGTTCAGCACAGTCAAAGGAATCAAAATCGGTTCCCCTAAATCGGCTGTTCGCCAGGCTTACGGGATTCCGCTCAAAACCATTCAAAAAAATGGAACAAGCTATGTGGTTGAAGATGATGAATATGATATGTATCTGATCCAAAACTTTTATGTCACGTTCTTCTACGATTTACATAATTCACAGAACGTGACGGCAGTTCAGCTTACTGAGAAAAGTGTAGAAGATAGAAAGAACGGCTTCTACGGTATGGCAAGCGACTCCCTTCGCCAAAGCTTTGAATGGCAATTATTCGATTTAGTGAATGCGACAAGAGCCAAAAACGGTTTGTCTATCTTGAAGTGGCATGATCCAATTTCCAATACGGCCCGAAAGCATAGTGCAGATATGGCGAAAAATGATTATTTCAGCCATCAAAATTTACAGGGATTATCTCCATTCCAGCGCATGGACCGGGATGGGATTCAGTATTCGATGGCAGGGGAAAACATTGCCATGGGGCAATTCAGCAGTATTTTTGCTCATGAGGCATTAATGAATTCACTAGGTCATCGGAAGAATATCTTACAGCCCAAATGGACATATCTTGGTGTAGGAGTAGCGTTCAATGGGAGTAACGTCCCTTATTATGATCAAAACTATTTTACTCCGTAAAAAGAATGAAAAATGCGTGATTGATTTCCAATCACGCATTTTTTTTACAATTTAATGGGTTTAATTATCCAAAAATGAAGCAATATACCACTATTTTAGAACTATCAATTACCATAATTTATTAATATATCATAAACATGGTAATCCATACAATAATAACCTCTTTTTTTCCCTATAATTCCATGATAGTATTTTAATAGAAAGTGAGTCAACGAGTTCCTCGATTGGGACAAATGATATCTTTCGACATTAATCGACAAATACAGCTAATATCTAGCAAGATATGAGATATTTTATTTAGGGGGATTTTTTAATTATGTCTACGAACTACCGTAAATTTATCGCTGGTACAGTATCCGCTGCTGTTGTAGCAAGCGCGATCGCTCCAGTTGCAAGCGCAGCTTCATTCTCTGATGTGGATGCTAACTCTGTCCATGCCAAAGCTATCGATGCTTTATCTGAAACTGGTATCATCAACGGTTATCCAGATGGAACGTTCAAACCAGGCAAATCGATCACTCGCGGCCAAGCTGCAAAAATGATCGCTCGTACAATCGAAGGCGAAGGTAAAGTGGAACAAGTATTCACTGACGTACCTGCAACTGCTGACGAAGAGTTAGTAAAAGCGGCTTACGAAGTATTCACAGCTGGTGCAATGACTGGCGCTAACGGTCAATTATTGCCTAACAAAGAAATCACTCGCCAACAAATGGCGAAAGTATTAGTTGAAGCGTTCAACTTAGAGCATAGCGATGCTTTCGAAAATAACTTAAAAGACTTAAACACAGCTTATGCAGATTTCCAGGACTACATTGAAATCTTAGTAGAAAACGGTGTGACTCAAGTAGCTGACGGCAACTTCCGTCCATTAGAGCCAGTTTCCCGCGCTCAATTCGCTACATTCGTATACCGTATTTTAGAAGCACAAAAACTTGAAATCACTGACGTTGAAAAATTAGCTGACGTGAAAGTAATGGAAGGTGAAAAAGCAGAACTTCCTGAAACTGTAGAAGTTACATACTCTAACGGTTCTAAGAAAGACGTAGCTGTTAAGTGGGATGCAGTTGACACTTCTAAAGTTGGAACTCAAACAGTAGAAGGTACAATCGAAGGTACTGACAAAAAAGCTACTGTGAAAGTGGTTGTTGAAGCTGCAACTCCAGAAGTTAAAGAAGTAAAAGCAATCAATGCTAACGAAATCCAAGTTGTATTCAGTTCAAAAGTAGATGAAGATTCTGCTGAGACAATTGCTAACTATGCAGTGAAAAAAGGTTCAGCTTTAGAAGAAGTAGCAGATGTTGAATTACAAGAAGACGGAAAAACTGCTATCGTCAAATTAAGCGGCTTATTAACTAACAAAACAGCTTACACTGTAGAAGTTCAAGATGTTGAATTTGCAAACGGTAAGTCTTTAGAAGAAAAAGCTGTAATGCCTTTATTCTTCGTTGATGAAGCAAAACCAACAGTTTTATCTGCTAAAGCTGAAGAAAACGGCGATGTAACAGTAACATTCAGCGAGCGTTTAGATACAGAAGCTGTACCTACTATCGTTATTAACGGTCAAAGCATCTCAGCTGACTATATTACTGTTAACGATGATGCAACAGTTACTATTGAAAAAGCTGGCTTACCAACATTAGAAAACGGTAAAGCTTACTCTTTAGTTGTTTCTGAAGCTGCAGATTTAGTTAATAACAAAATGAGCTTATACTCTGGTTCATTCGCTTACTCTGTAGAAGTGGTAGCTCCACAAGTGAAATCTATCACAGCTAAAGATGAAGATACTGTTGTAGTAGAATTCAATAAAGAATTGGCTGCTGCATTAGTGAACGGATCCACTCTTAAAGTTGTAAAAGGTACTACTGCAGTTACTCCAGCTATTGTTGCTGTAGATGGTGAAACCAACAAATTTGAATTAAACTTTGCTCCTTCTATTTACAGCGAAGGTCAAGATACAGCTACATTAAAAGTGACTGTAGAAGGCTACAAAGATACTTTAAACAACGTAGGTACAAAAGTTGAGCAAGAAGTAACAATCTCTAAAGACTTAGTAAAACCTGCTGTTGAAAAATCTGAATATAAAGCAGCAACTAACACTTTAGAGCTTACATTCAACAAAGAAGTAACTGAGAAAGACGCTGCTAAACTTTACATCATGGATAAAAACGGCGTTCGTTATGCTGTGGAAGATGCAGATGTAACAGTTGTTGACAAGAAAGCTACAGTAGCTTTAAATTCTGTAGATGTTACTGAAGATGGAGATTATACACTTCACATTGCTGCAGGCGCATTTGCGGACACAACAATCAGTGAAAATGAAAATGCAGCGAAAGCAATCGACTTCAAAGTAGCAGATGCAGCAGAAACTGCTAAACCAACAGCTCAAGTAGCTGCAGGCGCAGAAAACGGAACTGTCCAAGTAACATTCAGCGAAGCTGTTAAAGGTGGTTCAGTAGCAGGTTCTGCAACTGATGCAGCTAACTACAAGCTAGATGGAGCGAACCTTCCAGAAGGTACACAAATTTCCTTAAATTCTGCTCGTACAGTTGCTACAATTGTACTTCCAAAAGGTTCTGTAGAAACAACTAAAACAAGTGTATTCACAGTTGCTGATGTTCAAGACTTAGCTGGAAATGTTATGGATACAGTTAACTCAACTGTTACAGTAACAGAAAACAAAGCTCCAGCATTAACTTCAGCTAAGATTGATGGAAGCCACATCGTGCTTACATTCAGCGAAAATGTTGACACGGCTGAAGACTTAGACTTCTCTGACTTTGAAGTTAAAGTTAATGGTGTTGATGCAACAGAAGCAGCAAAAGCTGACACTTACACTAAATCAGTAGAAAAGAACCAACTTGTTATCAATGTAACAGATGTTAACCTTGCTACTGGTACAGTTGATGTGAAAGTACTTGACGCAGCTGATGCAACAGATGCGGCCGGCAATGCAATTGTTAAAGGTACAAAAGTAACTGCCACTCGCTAATTAATAGATTTTGAAAGAGTCTATCCAGCTTATGAGCTGATAGGCTCTTTTTATTAATCCAAGTGCTTGGAATATATTGAGAGAGTTATCGCTTAATACGATAACTCTCTTTTCTTTTTAGGAAGATTCATATAGTAATCTAGCTTTTTCTTAAAAAACTGAAAAATTTTTACTTTAATAGGTTTTATTTACCTTTCAATAGGTTAAATATCCCCTGATGGTAAAAATTCTACCAATATCTAACACATTGAGGGGGATTTCGTGAATGGTGAATAGTTATCGTAAATTGAAGCCCAATTCCGTGATCACATCGAAATCCTTTACGAGAGCGGGGTGACAAACGTAGAGCTGTACCGTCCAAACGAAAATTTTTCCCGTGCGCAGTTTGCTTCTTTCGTCTATCGCGCATTGGCGGCACAACGCGGTGAAATTAAAGAAGTGGCTCCAGCTGTAAAAGGATTGAGCTACGTAAAGGCAGCAGATAAAGTGACGATTCTCTTTACGGAGCCGCTTTCTACTGTCGGTACACTCACCTTAAGGGAAGTCGTGCCTGTCACTACCCGAAGTAAATAATATAGTGAATGATCGCATCACCGCTCGAAATATGCTGAAAAGGCCGGATTGAAATGAGTCCGGCCTTTTCGTTTCTCATAAGAATCGTTGTGTTAACTAAGTCTGTAGAGGATATACATAAAGCTATTTTGCCTTTTAGCCATCATGTCATGTTAAAAGCGAGGCGTTATACGAATGAGTATCTATCAAACACTAGCTTATTTAATAAATAAGCTTTAATCCACTAATTAAAATGATCGCAGCCATTACAGTTTGGAGAGGCTTAGCGGAAACTTTCGTAGATAGCTTGCTGCCTACCAGCACTCCAGGGATGGATCCTATTAGCAAATTAGCTGTCAGCATATAGTCCACACTTCCAAAGCTGGCATTTAATATACCTGCAACCGTTACTAACAAAAAGGCATGTGCAATATCTGTTCCTACTAATTCAGAAGTGTTCATTCTGTATAAATATAACATGGCAATGGCAAATAAAGATCCAGAGCCAATGGAAGTGAGTCCGACTATAAAACCAAAGATAATGCCGATGGCAATGGTTAGTGCCCGTTTTTCTTCAAGAGGCTGCATCTGCCAACGATTAGGGCGTATCTTCTTATCGAAAAAGACTCGAATAATAATGGAAGCGGCTACTAAGGTCATGACATATCCAAGGGCATGTTTAATAATTTCCTCCTGATGCTGGTGGAATGTTGGAAAAAAATGAAGAGTTCCAATCGCGATCGCTGCACTAGGAGCACTGCCCAATGCTAAATATTTCACCATTTTAACATTAACGGTATTTTGCTTCCAGTGTTGAGCTGCTCCGAATAGCTTTGTAATGGAATTATAGGCAAGATCGGTTCCTACTGCGATAGAAGGATTGATACCTAGTGCTATTAAAAGGGGAGTTAAAAGGGCTGCTCCTCCTACCCCTGTTAATCCTACTAAAACCCCTACCACTAACCCCATAACCGTCATACTGATACTCATCTTGTTGTCCCCCTAATTTAAATCCGAGTATTTTTATATGATTATAAAACAATACTATTTCATAGTAAACAAAATTCCGAATGTTTTTAATGAATTCTTAAGAAGTATTTTCTATTTTATGATGAAGTGCGTTTTTAGGTGAAAATCGTACAATCAAAATGTTAAGTTTAAGCGAATGACGGAGGCGTGAATGGAACAAAGGATGCGAGATAAAAGGGTAGACCATATTTAAGCAAGCAAAAAAGCCGTTTTAAAACGGCTTTTTTGCTGCCCTTGGGCTAGTTTTATTTTTTAAATCGATAAGGTACTGTCGTGACAATTACATTTTTTTGATAGAGGAGATAGACTCTTAACAGCAAGCTTGACTGATTATGCAATATATCCTGCCACCTCTTTTTCGTGATGAATTGAGGAATTAACACGGTCAGGGTATGGTTGGTTTCAGCGGCCTTTTCCTCAGCTAAATCGATAAATCGGGAAAGAGGCCTCATTAAACTTCTATATTGGGAATGTAGTGTCACCAGACGAATGTCGGGCTTCCATTCCTTCCACTTTTCCTCCATCCGTTTCTCGCTTTCCCGGTCAAAAGCGACATAAACAGCAATGACTGTATCCCCGATTAACTGGGCATAGTTCAAGGAATTTTCGACCACTTTCGTAATCCCTGCAACAGGGACAATCACGACATTTCCTTCCATTTGTAAACGTTCTTCACCTGGTTTAATTCTGAGCTGCTCCCCCACGGCTTCATAATGGTTTTTAATACGATGGAACATATAAACAATCACCGGCAAGAAAATCAGGACAGACCAAACTTGAGAAAACTTTGTAGTGAAGAAAATAATCAGGACGGTTAAAGTAATCAACGCTCCAATCAAATTAATGGTCAACCTGTACATCCAACCGGCAGGCTTCTCTCTTAACCATTTGACAATCATGCCTGTTTGCGAAAGGGTGAAAGGAATAAATACGCCGACTGCGTACAAGGGAATTAATTGCTCTGTTTCTCCTTTAAAGGCAACAATAAGTAAAATCGACGCGATTCCAAGTGTGACGATCCCGTTTGAATAGCCGAGTCTGTCTCCGCGTATCAAAAACATTCGCGGGATATATTTGTCTGATGCCAAATTAACGGCTAGTAACGGAAAAGCTGAAAAGCCCGTATTGGCGGCGAGGACTAAAATAAGAGCCGTCGTCCCTTGAATAAAATAATATAGGATGTTTCTTCCGAATACTTCGGCAGCGATTTGTGATACCACTGTTTCCTCGGCTTTAGGTGAGATTCCCAGCCAATAAGCTAAAAACGTAATGCCGGAAAAAAGAATCGCCAGGATGATCCCCATCATGACTAACGTATTGGCGGCATTTTTGGCAGCCGGTTCTTTAAAGTTAGGGACTGCATTCGAAATGGCTTCTACTCCAGTAAGAGCCGAACAACCAGATGAGAAAGCCTTGAGTAATAAAAATAAACTGATGCCGGGAACGACTGTTCCGATAGGTGTATGTAAATCAGCCGGTACTTGTCCGCTTAAAATCTGCCATATTCCTGCGCCAATGAGAAGCACCAATGCCAGTACAAACAAATATACAGGATAGGCAAGGAAGGATGCGGATTCTGTTACACCCCTGAGATTCAAAAGGGTAATAAAAACAACTAATAAAGAAGCAATCATCACGTTATGCTCATGTAATTGTGGAAAGGCGGATGTAATGGCATCCGTTCCGGCTGAAACGCTCACGGCTACGGTTAAAATATAGTCAACTAATAGCGAGCCCCCTGCAATGAGTCCAGGATTTTCCCCCAGATTGCTCCTCGAAACGATGTAGGCGCCACCGCCGTGGGGATAGGCATGGATGATTTGCCGGTATGAAAGAATCAAGGCGGTTAAAAGCACCAACACACCAATCGCGATTGGAATGGAATACCAAAATGCAACCAGACTAATCGTCGCTAACACAATTAAAATTTGTTCCGTTCCATAAGCTACAGAAGAAAGTGCATCTGACGACAAAATGGCAAGGGCTTTTAATTTATTTAATTTTTGTTCTCCTAATTGACTGGTTTTGAGAGGTTTTCCAATTAATATTCTTTTTAAAATTGAATAACTCACGCCGTTTACCTCCGTATACATAAATCCATTCATTTTAAGACCGAAAAAAGAAGATTAAATGAGACTCTTAATGGCCATAGTATGTCTATTAAGGACTTAATTAATGAATGCAGACAGTCACTATTTTATTGATTTTACTAATTCCCTCTATTGGTATGTCTAACACTATAAATCCTCCTAAAAAGTGAAAACTGATCGTAAAGGAACACAAAAAAGAACACTGAGATGCTACTCAGTGTTCTTTTTAAGAAAACACAAAGCAAACCTTCTCTCCAAACGCTTACGAGGTTAGCTGTCGGATTCGGGCCTTGAGAGTAGCCCTGCCTTCTTAAGAAGGATTCACCCCAAGTGACTATGCACAAGATTGGGTCCCCCACTCCTTATGGATTAAGCGATACAAGATATGATTGAGTTTAAAGTTTAAAGTTCCCTCAGCTAATATACTCTTGAAAAAGCTGTTTGTAAAGAGGGAATAAGATACCGATGGTGGCATTTCCAACAATAAAAAGAAGAATGGCCTGCGCAATCAGTATGGCGTACAACGGTGCGAACGAAGTGATTAAACATCAGGCTATCGCTTACTCATAAAAAAGCGCTAAGGGAGAACACAAAAGCTTCCTTAGCGCTTTCTTTATTAATTGCTTATTTTACAGCTTCTTTTAGTTCCTTACCTGGTTTAAAAGCAGGAACTTTGGAAGCGGGAATCTGCATTTCTTCACCTGTTTGCGGGTTACGCCCCGTTCGAGCTGCACGCTCACGCACTTCAAACGTTCCAAATCCGATTAATTGGATTTTTTCTTCGTTAGCAAGTGTAGTAGAGATCGTTTCAAATAATGCATCCACAGCTTTTGCCGCATCTTTCTTTGTTAATTCTGTTTGTGTTGCCACAGCATTGATCAATTCCGTTTTATTCATATTCAAACACCTCACCCTTTTATTTTTAGATAGTATGTAGAGATGCTAGCATAACATATCTACTAGAAGGTTTTCCAGTTTGACAAATTTATATACCTGTATTTTCAAAGATTTATAACACTGAATTTTGCAACGAATAAACGATTTCTCCTGAGATTCATTCATCCATTTACAATGGTTCCGCCATTTACGTGCAGAATTTGTCCTGATACATATGAGGAATCGTCTGAAGCCAAATATACATAAGCAGGTGCTAGTTCAAAAGGTTGTGCAGCCCGCTTCATTGAGGATATAAAGTTCCTAGTCTCATTGGTCTTTATTGGTCCGCCCCATATCTTCATGATGGAGGAGTCGCAGTTGGAGCAAATTCTAAAACCCAATTAGGAATGGCGGAAACATTAAATAAAGGAATTTTACCTGATCCGTTTAACAGTTTGCGTGCATTATATATATTCCACTTAATAACTCGACACATCTTCATTCAATCAAGAGGCATCACAATCGGTGATCCAGACAACTTGAATTCGCCCTCAAGGGTTCACCTATGCGGTTGGCGCCAACCCCGCAAGGGGGGTGCCAGCCGCTTAGGTCTAGAAAATTTGGCATGGCCGTTCTTTGGTCAGGTCGAATTTTCTAAATCGATCTATATAGTCGATAAAAACTTGAGGAATCAAGTAGTAAAAGCGAATCACTTTTCAGAAGACGTAAGGAAAGCAAATGTGACAGGCGAAGGGCATGATTATTGGGTAGATGCTTCAACAGGCTTTTCTGCACAAGAACAAGATGCTTTGATTAATATTTATTAACATTGGAATAAATATGTTTAAAGCCAGGCAGTCATGATGACCGCCTGGCTTTTATTTATAACGTATATATTGAAGATAATCGAAATAAATATAATTGTTTAATTCAAATAAATTGGAGGAGAGGTCTTTGACTTTTTACTTGCCATGTTCCCAACCGTCATTCCAATATGCTGCATTGGGAGATTCGATAGCAGCAGGGTGGGGTGGAACACATAATTTTGGATATGTTCAGTATCTTTGTCATTTTCTTGAAGAATTATTTGGAAGGGTTTTTCTTAGTAATCGGGCAGTGCCTGGAATGACGAGCAAAACATTACTATGGCAGCTTAGGTTTGATTCGGAAACGCGAGCAGCAGTTTTTTAGTCAAAGTTAGTGACAATAAGTATAGGCGGCGGTAATCTTATTTTTTGTGCTAGTAACAATTATATGGATATTAATGAGGGGTGTGCTGGAAAAGGGGCACAAGAGTTTAGAAAACAGTGGCCGCAAATTTTGTATGAGATTCGTTATCGAATTTGTTCAAATGCTGAAATTTACGTGATGACTGTTTATAACCCTTATAAGGGAAATGACCCTAACTATTCAAAAACAAACCATTTTATTCAACAAATCAATGGGGCTATTCAAAACCCTTATTATAAGTCAATTTATAACTATAAAGTTGTCGATGTTTCTTCTTCTTTTAGAGGACAATGGTATGATGGGACCTGGAAGGTATGTGCATGGACAAACTTCTGCTCGGATATCCGCGATCCTCATCCTAACGACTGTGGTCATCAAGAAATCTATCGGTTGCACCGATTCATTACTGATTAGGGGCAATCAAAAAAGCATCTGCTTCCCGGCAAATGCTCCTTTTTTTGACGTGCTTCTTTTCTTTCCATACTCAGTGCGGTTGTAGCTTCCGATGGTTCCCGAATTGTGTTGACATTCAGTGAGGCTCTTAATGACACAACAATTGGTACGAATGAAGGGACACCGGCTTCAAACTTTCAGGTGCTGATAGATAACGTTGTTAAAGCATCAGAAAATGAAGTGGCAGCCGCTTATGCGTAAAATAGGGAACATGGGCGGTTTTTGCTCATGTTCCCTATTTTATGTGGATTTATATATTATTGAACGGCCACTTCCACCATATTCCCGCTCTTCATTTCTTTCCCTTTAAACGTCTTCCATCCAGGATGTACGACTACCATATATTCTCCATGCGGTTTTAACGGTTCTGTCGGTTGAATGGTGACTTGGCGAAGATTTGTTTGCTTCAAGCTGATGGGAACGGCTTGTCCGCCCAATTCGATTAATTCAATTTTATTGCCGATCAATGAGCGGCCGTTTACGGTTGTAGGGAACGTGACGGTGAAGCTTTTCGTCGGCTCTACATCTTGTAAATTTGGCCATTCTTTGTACGTTTTATATTTCGCTTCCAGCCATGCTTCATGGGCGTCCTCGAGTGGAGTGTCTGTTTTCACGTGAGGAGAAATCCCTGTTTGCTGGATCACTTCACCCTTTGGAGTATAGAAGCGATAAGTCGTAAGCTTTAAGACATCTCCATTTTGCAGTTCAAATAAGCTTTGCATTAAGCCTTTTCCAAATGTGGTTTGGCCGTATAATGTCGCATTGTTCGTTGCCTTTAAGGCTCCTGCCACAATTTCGGATGAGCTGGCACTGTTTTCATTCGTGAGAAGAGCGACAGGACCTGCAAATTTTCTTTGCTGCGGGATGGCCCGATAATATTCCCGCTTCCCTCTGTTTTCTACGATTAAAGCTGTTCGAATGGTCGGGAACATTCCAAGCATTTCAAGCGCTGAATCGACATAGCCGCCAGGATTATCACGTAAATCCACAATCCAATGTTCAACACCCGGCATCTCCGCTAACGCTTGCTGCAGCTCGGGTACCGTGTCTTCGTTAAAACTGGCGATATAAATATAGCCCGCATTTCCCGCCAGAGGCTCGGCAATGACGGTCGGGAAGATAATTTCCTCTCGTGTCACTTCAAATGATTTCGTTTCTTCACCGCGTTGAATGGCAAGGGAAACCTTTGTGTTCGCTTCTCCTTGAAGGAGTTGGGCGATTTCTTCAATCGTCAATCCAAGGGTCGTTTTCCCGTCGATGAAAACGATGATGTCTCCTTCCTCCAGCCCCGCACGGTCTGCCGGAGAGTCAGGATAAACGGTCGGGATGACCGTTTGCTGTTCTTGTTGATCAAGTCCGATCCCGATTCCTACGTAACTTTGGTTGATGGCATTCATAAACTGTTGATACTCTTCTGCGGTGAAATGAGTGGAGTATGGATCTAATTTCGATAACATTTCATCGATGGTTGGGAGATGGAGAACAGAGTCATCGACTTTATCGACATAAAAGTTTTCGACATAATCCCGCACTTCGTCAATCGGTTCAGCTCCATAAGCGCTGGAAGCAAAGCCGGAAAGAAGCATGATGGCGGCAGCTAAGTTGATTGTGAGCTTTTGAGTAAGCTTCATCCTTTTTTCCCTATCCTTTCCTATGAATCTTATTGTATTATACAATAGTACGAGAAAAATAGTCATCAATTTCCAAAATATGATAGGTATTGACAAAAGCCATTCATATTTTCGTAGAAAAATAGTAAGGAGTGTTGGGGGAAAATGAATTGGAAAAAACCGTTGCTTGCCCTGGTGCTGGGTTTCCAGGTTGTTGCGAGCGGCATGCATGCCACAACCGCTGAGGCGATTGAAGTATCGAGCGGCACGGTCAATGAACGTATTCAAGTCACACCGGGAGTTACATACAAGGACATTCGTCATGGAGGTTCCACGCCGCAGGCAGTCCGTGTATTGGAAATGAATTTGGCAGATCCTTATACAAAAGTGGAAGTAGGGGTCCCGGATCCGCTCACAAAACGAGCGACTGTCACTTCACAGGCAAAAGCGGATACATCTCCGGGTCACTCAGTTGTAGGAGCGGTCAATGCGGGCTTCTTTCATTTTGATAACAATCTTCCCGCTTATTTGCTGGCCGTCAATAATACCATCATGAATTTAGGGGTTATTTCAAGCGGTTTCGATGAATACATGAGTGTGCCGACCGCGTTTGGAATGGCGAGTGACGGAAAGCCGTTGATTGATCAGTTTGCTTACCAGTCCTCTGTTACATATCCAGGCGGGCAGCTTCCGATTTCTTCTATTAATAAGGCGCGCGGAACGAATGAGGCGATTCTTTACACACCTCAGTTCAGCTATGAAAGTACAAGAACGAACACATATGGAATGGAAATTGTCGTGACGAATGCTTCAAAGCCGGTTGATCAAGGCTTGAAGTTCGGAGAGGTCGTTACAGGAACCGTTCAAACCGTGACGCCGTATGGAGTAGGGAATTCGACTATTCCCAAAAATGGTTTTGTTCTATCCCTGCAGGGAGGAGCGCTTGCAGCCATTGGTTCTCAAATCAAACCGGGAACACAGCTTCAATTGACGATTGATATGGAGCAAAAATGGAGAAATGCCCAGTACATTTTGGCAAGCGGTCCGATGCTTGTAAAAGACGGTAAAGTATCCATGACGATCGATCCGAACAGTTCGCGTGCGAAAGAACGCAATCCGCGTACGGCTGTAGCGGTCAACAAAGATCGCAGCAAAGTCTTTTTTGTGACCGCTGATGGTCGTCAGCGGGGGTATGCGAGCGGGATGACGCTATCAGAATTCGCCGAGTATTTAGTAAGCCTCGGAGCGGACCGAGCCCTAAACCTGGATGGAGGCGGTTCTACGACGATGGCCGTTCGCGAGCCCGGGGATATTTACGCAACATTGGCCAACACGCCATCACAGCCTGATGAACGGTTGGTTTCAACGACCCTTGAGGCCGTAAGTACGGCACCGGCGGGAGAAGCGGTCACGTTAAAAGCGGCGCTTACAGCTCCGGCTATCGCTTCGGGGGGCACGACTACCGTTAGCGTCAAATCTGCTTTAGACCGTTATAACAATGTGTTGGCGGTCAATCCGGCCCAAGTATCCCTGTCTGTAGAAGGGGATCTTGCGGGTACATTTAATGGCATGACCTTTACGGCAACAAAAGCAGGGAGCGGCGCGATTGTCGTGAAATATGGACAAGCTGTGGCGAAGCTTCCATTAACAGTGAATGATACGATTAAACAAATCATCATCCAGCCAAGCTCTCTTCCGATTGGAGAAGGAAGCACGGCACAGCTTAGCGTAAAAGGAGTAGATGGAAACGGCAAAACCGTTGCATTGAATCCTTCTGTTCTAAAATGGTCCGTTTCGGGTAATGCAGGAACAATCTCACCAAGCGGTTTATTTACAGCGGGCAATGCAAAAGAGAAAGGAACCATTGCAGCTTCCTTTAATTCGATATCGGCTTCCATTCCGGTTACAGTAGGGGGGGATCCAATTACGGTGAGCAATTTGGATGATGTCTCCCAATGGAGCAGTTCAGCTGCCCGAGCGAATGCTTCAATTGCAGCGAGTGATGTTATGAATGAAGGAAGTGGTGCCTTAAAGCTTCAATATGACTTTACACCAGCAAAAGGAGAAATCGCAGCCGCTTATGCCAATGCAAATCAGCCGATGGCCATTGCAGGTAAACCATTGAGCCTGGGTGTTTGGGTGCATGGAGACGGCAAGGGCCACTGGCTTCGCGGAAAAATCGTGGATGGCAACGGTACGGAACATACGATTAACTTTACAGAAGAAGGCGGCTTGAACTGGACAGGATGGAAGCACGTCCAAGCGCCTATTCCGGCTAATGCCGTATTGCCGCTGACATTTAAACAGATTTACGTCGCGGAGGCTTCTCCTGAAAAGCAAGGTACAGGAGCGATTGCGTTTGATCAGCTGCAAGCCGTTTACAGCAACGAAACATCTTTTGCGAAACCTTTGTTTACAGATGTGCCAAATAGTCATTGGGCCTACAACGAGATTCAATATTGGACAGAGCTTGGGGTTATTACAGGATACGGGGACGGCTCTTTCAAACCGGAACAATCATTAAAACGCGCTCATGCTGCGCTCTTATTGGCAAAAGCCATGAAGCTGGATACATCCCATCCGACGAACCCGAACTTCTCGGATGTCCCGACAGATCATCTTTACTACGATGCTATCGCTACGATTGCCAATATGGGAATTGTAACAGGGAAGCAAGATGGAAGATTCGATCCAAACGGCACGTTAACAAGAGCCCAGATGGCGGCCATTTTAACCCGTGCTTACAATCTAACGGGAACCATTCCGCAAAATTTTGCAGATGTGCCAAATGATTTTTGGGCATTTAAAGAAATTTCCGCCCTGGCTGCCAATGGCATTACAACAGGGTATAAGGAAGACAACACATTCCGCCCGCAAAACGCGGTAACGCGTGCACAATTCAGTGCGTTCCTCTATCGGATTTTACAATAAGTATATAAATCCACATAAAGAATTGGACATGAGCCAAAAGCGCCCATGTCCAATTCTTTATGCATAAGCCTTCGGCCATTTCCCTGGTCGAAGGCTTATACGAGAACCTTTTGAGTCTATTCAGGATGTTAGAATAGAGGAATATAAACAGGATAACAAGCAATAGATGATGTTAAGAACTTAAGTTGGATTCATAGATTAAAAAGGCTGCCGCCAGACGTGAAAAGACGTTTGGCGGCAGCCTTTTTTGGTTTAAACAAACGTTTATTTAAAGCCTCCTACGATTCTTTTAAACTCTTCCATTGTCGTATAAGGGTAAACCCCGAAGCGTTCAATGTCGTACAGCGATTCATGTGGTTCTGCATAGCCTGTTTTAGTGGTAAAGGCCGCTTGATAGCCGGATTGTTTCACTAGGGAGACCGTTTGTTCATTGTACTGTCCAAATGGATAGCAAAAATAGGAAGTTTGGAGAATCGCACGGCTTGTCCCGAAATCGTCAAGCAATTCTTCTGGAGACTTCAATAACACTTGTGAAGTCATTCCTTCTAAATTATGCAGGCCATTTGTATGGCTGCCAAATTCAAATACGTCTCTCATGGCTTGCATTTCTTGTACACTCAAAAACTGCAGGCGGGATGGATCGAAAACAGCGGGCTGAGGCTGGATCCGATTGGTAATGATGAAGGCGGCCGCATGCATGTTGTATTTTTTTAAAATCGGATAGGCGTATAAGTAATTCGTTTTGTGGCCGTCATCAAATGTGATCAGGATCGATTTATTCGGTAAGCGGATTTCTCCGTTCATATAGCGGATCAACTCATCGATCGTAATCGTTTTATAGCCTTGACTAGCGAGGTATTTCATCTGTTCTTCAAAATTTTCTACATTTAATATGACATTATTGTTCGGGAATTGATTCTCGGCTTTCTTTAATAAATGATGATACATCAGAACCGGAACGGCTTTTGTGTATGCCAGTTCTTCCTTCGTTATATCCACCGCCGACTTTAAAGCAAAGCCTTTGACACCGGCTATATCAATGACATAAAAATCATCTTTTTCAAACAACACCGGGTATGTGACTTCTTTTAATAAATGAGCAAATACTTTGTCATTTGTTGAATCATTCACAAAGACCGGTATCTCTTGATGCGGTGTAATGGTCCTGTTTGTAGGTTGATAGTCCATATCCAGATCTTGGACATGTTCTTTCAACGCTTTTTTGGTTCGAATCTTCGCTACATAGATGTCGGCTCCTTCTACCTTCAGCTTATACCAGTTCCGGCTTGCTGAGCCTTCGAGTTTATAGGCATGATGTGGATTTAAAATCATATAAGGCCTTAGTTTTTCACCGACTTTTTGATAGGCAAGGACATGGTTGTATTTCATCTCGATGTAGGTGGATTGGGCTTTTGCCCGGGTGTTGTCAGGTGAGAGCCCCAGGAAGAGAGCGACTAATAATAAACAAATTCCCAGCTTTTTCAACATAATCATCCATTTCTCTTAAACTTTTCTTCCGGTCAACCGATAAAAAGAACATACAACCAAACGATTTCAAGTACCCCAATATTTTACTTTAAAACTATTGAATTTACAATATTTTCATATTGATAGATAATATGTAACATAGGGAACTTTCTTCCTAACCGTCTGTTCTGGAAAAACAGTACTAATATTTTATAGAAACATAGGAAGATATTTGTTAACCTAGAAATATGATGCAAATTGAAAGGAGCCGTCAAATTATGTTAAAAAAAATCCTATCCTGCACAGCTGTAGGATTTTTTGTCACGATGTCGCCGTTAGCGGCTGTTAATCCTCAGCCCGTAACGGAGGTAAGTGCCGCCATGAATAGTTTTTATGATGTCCCATCTACCTATTGGGCAAGTAAGGAGATTAACTACTTAAGTTCGAAATCCATTATTAAAGGTTACGAAAGTTCGAAGGGGAGCTATTTTGCACCTGAGAATTCTGTGACACGTGCCCAAGCGGCCAAAATGATTCTACTTGCATTGGGAGAAAAAGAGGCAGCCGTTTCTACCGCCAAGTTCTCCGATGTTCCGAAAAGCCATTGGGCTTCCGGCTGGATTGAAAGGGCGGTTCAGCTTGGTATTTTCTCCGGAAAAAGCACAGATATCTTTGGACCGGAAGATTTACTCACACGCCAACAATTGAGTAAAATACTTGTCAATGCCTTTGACATTCCGATACCTGCCGATTCGGCAGAACCGTTTGTGGATGTGTACATTAATCACGAAATGCGCCCTTATATTAGCGCACTTTATAATGAAGGGATTGCAACAGGAAGCAACGGACGATTCAGACCGATGGAATCCATTACACGCGCCCAATTCTCCGTCTTCATGGCCCGCACCCTCAATCCGGAGTTTCGGGTAAAAGTAGCAGAGGATGAAGTGGGTGGAGTGGAAACACAGAAACCTCCAGTTAACGTCGAAACGGAGACTGAAGCGGTAGCATTAACGTCTGGACTGAATGTTCGCTCAGGCCCTTCTGCAAACAATGGAATCATCGGACAGCTTTCAAAAGGTCAAAAAGTACCGGTTATATCCGTAAGTGGATATTGGGCGAAAGTCCAGTTTGGCAGCAAAACCGGTTATGTCAATAAGCTTTACTTAAAGCTTCGCAATACAGAAGGCAACCCTGTGGCAGAACGAGTGATTGTTCTTGATGCCGGCCACGGCGGGAAAGATCCGGGTGCCATCGGTGCCGGTATCACGGAAAAACAGATTGTAATAGAAGTAGCAAAGCGCGTAGAGGCGAAATTAAAAGCAGCGGGCGCTACTATCATCATGACCCGTTCAGGTGATACATACCCGACGCTTGGCGATCGCGTCGAACTGGCAAAAGATAAGTACGCGGACATGTTCGTCAGCATTCATGTGAACTCCGCAAGCCCGAGCGCAAGCGGTACGGAAACATTTTATGATACATCGGAAAACTTAAACGGTGAAGAAAGCAAAAAGCTGGCGGCTGAAATCCAAAAGCAAATTATTGCACTTGTCGGCACAGAAGATCGCGGCATTAAAGACAATGACTTCTATGTACTGCGCAACAATGATATGCCGAGTATTCTTGTCGAGTTAGGGTTCATTACGAATTCAGGAGACCTGGCAAAGCTGAAATCAAGCAAATACTATGATTTGTATGCTGAAGCGATTTATCGCGGCATTGTGGAATACTATAAAAAATAAGAAAAGGATGAACCGTCATGAGAAATCCAGCATAACCAAGGGTTTCTTTAACGGTTCATTTTAGTTTAAAAACATGATGGGTCCTTTCAGGAGGATGACTCGATCGGTATGTCTTTTTATACCTTTTGAGTCATCCTCTTTTCCTATTCACTCTTCCGTGTTACAGGCTGCTGCATACGTGATGAATCATGGCTAAAGCTGTCGTCTCCTGCAAAAAATTGATATAATGACGTAAAACAAAGGTTTAATCCTTGTCATAAGAGTAGTATAATAAAAAAGTTAAAGAACAGCTTTGCGGAAATGACGCATTCATGTCGTTTCCACAAAGAGGATCGTATATGAATATAAAGAGTATGCTGTCATGAGGTTGATCTTCAAGGCGTTTTTTCCTGAAGGTCAACCTCACTAAAAAATTAAAATGAATTAGGTGTATGTCTGATGCGCGTAGGCATAATCGGAAATTACGGTCATGACAACAATGGCGACGAAGCTATTTTGTCGGGCATTTTGACACAATTAACAGACCATCTTGCCATTAAAAAAGAGAATATTATTGTATTTAGCAATAATCCGGAAAACACAACAAGACGATACGGCTTACAATCAGTTCGTTTGTTACATAAAAAAGGGAACTTGCTTTTGTCGATTTTACATACAGTCAAAGAAAGCTATGCCATTATGAAAAAGCTGGACTTATTAATCATTGGCGGCGGCGGGTTGTTAATGGATATGTACAAGCGTGATGCGCCGCTTTACAGCACCCTTGGGCAATTGGGGCATTATGCAGGGTGTAAAGTGGCGGTTTATGGAGTAGGAGCCGGCCCCATTACGACAAAGCCGGGTACCTTTTTCATCAAACGGCTTATCGATAAGGCGGACTCTGTTTCGGTCCGTGATGAGCAATCGAAGGAGCTTTTACATTCTATCGGGATTCAAAAAGAGATCAAGGTCATTGGAGACCCTGCTTTTTTTGTCCCCTCAGAAAAAAAAGAGCAAGCAGGAAAAAGGGTACAAAAGGCAGCTGTCACGGCCGTGCCTTATTTCAGCCGTCAATATTGGCCGTCAGCGGATGATCAAAAGTACCATGCTTATATAAAGGGAATGGCCCAAAACCTGGATCGTCTTGTGGAAGAAAAAGATATGAAGGTCACGTTTTTCTCGACAAAATATCCCCAAGATATCGAAGTGACCAAAGATATTTTCGGGCAGATGAAATATCAGCAGGCAGCTGTTATTATGGAGGATAACTTATATCCTCATCATATCGTGGATATTTGCCGGGGGCATGACCTTGTCATTGGAACGAGGCTGCACTCTTTAATTTTATCAGTGGCGGCCGGGACCCCGATTATAGGGATTGGCTATCACCAGAAAGTGCAAGATTTTATGCGCACCATTGGAAAAACAGAAAACTTTGTTGCCATTCATTCTCTTGATGAACAAGAGAATCGGTTTTTGTCCCTTGTCGAGCGGATGGAAATGGATTGGAGCGGAACTCTTCAAGAGTTTGATGCGATCTCCAGCGCTTTTAAAGCGGAAGCGGCAAAGGGAATCGAGCAATTAAAGAATTTAATGTAAGCATGGTGAATTGGACATGAAGAAAAAGAAAGTACTTGTGCTCAGCAACATGTATCCGGGAAAGCAAGCCAGAACGTTTGGGATTTTTGTGAAAAACCAGGTAGAGGCATTGCGGAAAGAAGGACTTGACGTTGATGTAATGGCTGTCACGAATCCAAATATGGGGAAAGTAAATGTATTGAAAAAGTACGGTACGTGGCTGCTCAGTACATTTTCCAATGTGCTGGCAAAAGGAAAATCGTATGATGTCGTTCATGCACATTATGTATTTCCGACCGGAATGTTAGCATTGTTATATAAAAAATTGTGGAAGAAGCGGATGATTGTTACAGCCCATGGGGGTGATATCGATCGGATGGCGAAGAAGTCACCGAAAATCCGAAAGTGGACACAGCAAATTCTGCAGGAGGCCGATCACGTCATTGCGGTTGGACATGAACTTCATCGCAGCATTCATGAAGAATTCCATGTCCCGGAAGAAAAGCTATCCATCATTAACATGGGTGTAAACCGTGAAATATTTAGGCCTATAGGGCGTGAAAAAGCCCGCAAGCAGTTAAATCTTCCGGAAGATGAAAAAATGATTTTATTTGTCGGCAACTTAATTCGTCAAAAAGGCTTAGTGGAATTAGTCTCCGCTTATGCTAAAGTGAAGAAGGAAGAAGAAAAAGCGTCCCTTTATTTAATCGGAGCCGTAAAAGACGTGAAATTTCGTCAGGAACTGGATGGGTTGATCGAAGAGTACGGGTTGAGGGACGTTCATATTTTAGATCCGATGGGGCAGCAAGACATCGCCGTGTGGATGAATGCGGCCAGCGTGTTTGTACTGCCTTCCCATATTGAAGGGTTCGGACTTGTGGCGCTTGAAGCGATGAGCTGCCATACTCCTGTTATCGGAACAAGAGTAGGAGGACTTCGCTATTTATTGGCGGACGGTGCCGGAGTGTTAGTAGAACCCCGAGATGAACAATCTTTATATAAAGGGATTGTCGATGTGTTACAAAATGAACAAATTGTGGAAGAATTGATAGAAAAGGGCGAAAACCGAGCGCGAGAGAATGATCAACGTTATGTAATTCAAAAAGTGTTAGAGGTTTATTCTCCTCCTGGAGGGTAGAGAGAAATGCTAAAGAAAAAAGAAAAACGGAAAAAAGTGATGTTCATTGCCTCCCTTGGAGGACATTTGACACAGCTGCTGCAGTTAAAGCCGCTTTTTTCCACATATGACTATCATATTGTCACAGAGCGTTCTGTCATTACAGAAGAGCTGAAAAAAGAATACGACATGTCGTTTTTAATGTATGGAGCGAGAAATTATTTATTCCGTTATTTATTTAAATTTACGTACAATTGCTTCAAGTCATTGTATCTGTTTTTGAGAGAAAGACCAGATGTCATCGTCACAACAGGCGCACATACAGCTGTACCGATGTGTTACATTGCCAAGCTTTTCGGGAAAAAAGTCATTTTTATTGAAAGTTTTGCCAAGACGACCACTCCGACTCTTTCCGGACGACTCGTTTACCCGATTGCCGACCTTTTCATTGTGCAATGGGAAACAATGAAAGTGCATTATCCAAAAGCTGTATATGGAGGTTCAATCTATTGATTTTAGTTGTAGTAGGAACGCATGAGCTACCGTTTACAAGGTTACTGAAGGCTGTTGAACAGCAAATTGCAAAAGGCAACATTCGGGAAGAAGTGATTGTGCAATCCGGTCATACTCCATACAAGTCATCGAACATGAAGCTTGTGAAATTTACGAGCTACGAAGAGATGGACCAACTGTATAATCAAGCCTCTTACATTATCACACATGGAGGAACGGGGTCCATCACATCCGGATTAAAAAAGGGAAAGCGAATGATTGCTGCCCCCAGACTTGTCAAATATGGCGAACACAATGATGATCATCAGCTGGAGATCGTCAACCAATTTGAAGTGACCGGTCATTTGATCGCCTGGCATGACGGACAAGACCTGGGTGCTGTCATCGAGAAAATCCACTCTTTTCAACCTGCACCGTTTCAAAGCGGGCGGAATGATATTATTTCCATTATTGAAAATTTCATTGAGGAAAATGTGTAAGTTGTAAAGGGAGAAAGAAGGAATAAACGATGTCCAAGAAATCACTTCTGAAAATCATTGGTGTTGTGACTATTTTAAACATCGTTTCTCGTTTATTCGGCTTTTTGCGTGAAGCTGTCATTGGTTACCACTTCGGGACGTCATCCCTGGCCGATTCCGTCATTTTGGCGTATACCATTCCCACCTTTATTTATTTGGTGGTGGGAGGGGCCATCACAACAGCTTTCATCAGTATTTATAAAAAAGTTGAGTCCAGTACCGAGCAACAACAGTTTAAAGAGCTCGTTTTTACTTATACAACGATTGCCATGGCTGTTTTATCTCTTTTATTTGTCCTGCTTTCGCGCGAAATAACCGACTTGTTATTCAGCGGATTAACTGCACAGGAAAGCGAGAAAACAGCCCGCCTGTTTGCGATTATGGCGCCCTCGACCTTGTTTTTGGTCATATCGATGTGGTTTTCCGGCTTGTTAAATATACACGACCGCTTTTTTGGCCCAGCATTTTCAACGTTAGTTAATAATGCTGGTTTTGTTTTGCTTGCGGTACTCTTTTATCCGTTCATGGGTGCACAGGCTTATGGATGGGGAGCATTGCTCGGGTCCGTATTAATGGTCCTGTTATTGGTACGAGAACTGCGCCGGAATCATTTTCTTTCCTTCCGTTTTCGATTTGCGATGGAAAACAGCGAGTACGCAAAGCGGATGCTCAAGGTAGGGGTGCCCATTTTATTCGGCGGGGCGACCTTGCAGTTTTATTTTCTCCTTCATCGCATGTTTGCCTCCCAGTTGGCAGAAGGAGCTGTAGCGGCCCTGAACTATGCTTCCAAGCTCGTCCAGCTTCCTCAAGTTATTTTAATGACGGCCGTGACGACCGTCATTTATCCCACGCTTGCAGCGAAGGTGGCGAACGGCCGGTTTGAAGAAGTGGCCGCCATGTATGATAAAGGCTTGCGTCTTTTATTGGTAACCATCATTCCTATTTCGATTTTTATTTTCATATACGCTTACGACTTGGTCAAACTTGTGTTTGAATATGGGTCGTTCACGGCTGAATCAACAGCCATTACGGCGGAGCTGCTGCAGTGGTTTGTGATCGGGATGTTTGCCCATGCTGCCAATGTATATGTGACGCGTTTCTTTTATGCCATGGAAAAATCCCTTTATCCCGTTATCAGCGGTGTCATCGCCGTGTTTGGAATCAATGTGGGTCTCATTCTCCTTTGGATTGAAAAAGGGGGAGCCGATGCCATTGCTCTGGCAACCACGATCAGCGCGTATGCACAACTTTTTTTCCTATTGATTGCCAGTCGTTTCGTGTTAAAATTAACGAGGAAGAATTTCACTTATTTAACGAAATATGGAATATTCTTTGTTTTACTGGCATTGGCTTTGTACGGCACAAGCCTCATCATTCACTTGCCGATGTCGCTGTTTAATGCGGCTATCGGGTTTATCGTTTTCATCATCTTTGTGTTGGTGTTCAGTAAGGTTTGTCGTATAGCTGAAATAGAGCAGATATTCAAAAAGATGAAAAAATCACCATAGCAGCGTGGGAGAGGAAATGTAATGAAGAGAAAGAAATGGATTGTATGGAGTGCTTGTTGTTCCTTGTTTGCCTTATCGGCCTGCAGTGCAGAAACAGCCAAACAAGAAACAAAGGCAGCTGAAAGTGTGGAAGTGGCTAGTGTAGATTGGGCAGAAGCGGAAGTGGGGAAAGTGGATGCCAAAGCCAATGAAGTGTCAGCAAAAGCGGATGAGCTAAAGCACGAAGTGGACATGCTATTGGCACAGCAGCAAAATTCCCTGGTCTTTACGGACGTTCCGAAAAGCTATTGGGCTTATTCCAATATTATGAGCCTTTACGAAAAAGGAATCATTCAAGGATATCCGGAAGAGAAGAAATTTTATCCGGAACGAACGATTACAAGATATCAAGCAGCCAGCATGCTAATCAAGGCATTCAATCTTCCGTTATCGAATTCGCCTTCTGTTTTTAAGGATGTACCGGACACTCATCCGAATGTACGAGAGGTCATGACGGTGTATGAAGCAGGCTTTTTCAAAGGGAGCAATGGGTATTTTGGATTGAATGACTCCATGAAGCGAAAACATATGGCACTTGTCCTTCAGCGGGCTTTCGAGTTAAAGGATAACGGGACGACGGTTAAGGATTATGCAGATGTGTCCCGTGATATGGAAGCGTATGAAGCGATTAAAGTCATTTCTCAATATGGAATTGCAACCGGAAGCAATGGTTATTTCAAGCCGGAGGATCCTACAAAACGGTCCCAATTTTCGGCGTTTGTCGATCGGGCATTGAAAATGCAACCATAAAAAAGAAAAGCGGAGAAAGCCTGTTTAGCCCCCTAGGAAATTGGAGCTTCTGAGAAGGAACCGCTTTTTGGTTCCGCAGGAAGAAGCGAAATGACCGTAGGGGCTGGCTTTCGCAGCTGGACAAGAAAGGCGGAGGCGACTGCCCAATCTTGAGAGGCGTTGGAGCGTCTGACCGGGAAACCGGTCTTTGGTTTCATGGGCAGACGTGAAACGACCGAAAGATTAGGAGCCGCAGCTAGACAATCAAGAAAAGCGTGATGGCTTTAAAACCATCACGCTTTTTTTAATATAACTTTTTCACTTCGACGCCAGTATAATAATGCTTTAAGATGGCATCATATTTATAACCGGCTTCAGCCATACCGCGTGCGCCCCACTGGCTTAAACCCGCACCATGGCCGTATCCATCGCCTTTAAATGTAAAGTTGGTTGGATAGGTAGAGACCAAACTGCTGCCGTCTTTCGTTCGGACTTTGATGTTCAGGTCTTCGATATGCTCGGTTGTGCCATCCGCTTTTTGAATTTTGTATCCCACTAAATAGTTTGTTTTTTCAATTGTGCCGCTTCCATTCATGACAGAAGAGGAAGCGTCGGCTGAAACGGAAAACTTACTGCTTTTGAGTCCGCCGAAAAAGCCGCGGTAAGCATCCGGGTATTTGACGGATGTTCCGAATATCTGCTTTGTTGACAACGTATTGGACGTTTTATCATAAATGGTGGCAATGACTTGTTTGGCATTACCGCCTTCTGTCCGGCAGGCCACCTCTAAAGATAAAAGCATTTGTGTGCTCGGTAAGCTGAGCTTTTGGGCAATCGTGCTCGTTGGAACGACTTTTTCCCATCCATAATGTGTGTTGCCTTGATAGCGGTCAAAGCCATCCTCGACGGAACGAATATATGGTGCAGGATTGCCCCAGACGTCTTCTGCATTTTCCGTTTTCCCGCCGGAGCTGGAGTAGAAATAAGTCTTAACCGGCTTTCCTCCATACGTTACATAGATTCCAGCCGTATCAAGCACCGCTTTTGTCGAGTTCGGGTGTTCGTCCGTTTTTCCTTTATACACCTGGCTTGCAATCGTCATTTCCAAGAAGTCGCTTCTTTCCACATCGGTATAGGCGTAGCCCCTTGCGACAACCGCTTGGGCTTTTACCGCTTCTGCATGCCATAAAGCAGGCATTTCACTAGGAACGACACCTTTTAAGTAATTCTCCATGTCCAGCACATTGAGAACAAGAGGGCGGTCTTTATCGGGTTTGACCGTGAACGAACCGCGGAATGTCATCGTCCCGTCCGTTGAACCGGATGCTGTTTCCATTCCTGTAATTTTAAATTGATTTCCATCGCTAATCGTTGTTTCATAAACGGCAAATCCTAAAGAAGAATTGACCGTTTGAGTACCAAACGTTGCCGTAATTTGACCGTTTTGCTGTTGAAAGGAAATCGTGTTTTGCCCATTTAAAGGAATCAGCTTATTGCCATTAAGGTCCATCAAGGAGTATGTACCTGTAAGAGAAGCAGAAAATGTAGGTTTTTGTAACAAACGAACTTTCACTTCCGTCTTATATGCAAACGGCAATCCGCTGCTTGCTGCAAAAGAAGAAGAAGGGAATATTGTCATCATGATCAGCATTAATAGAAGAGGTAACCATTTTTTCATGACAGGCACCTATTGCTGATTCAGCTCTTGTTTGAGCTGTTCTACTTGAGATTCCAAGTCTTTCACTTTTGTTTCTAAATTGTCTACTTTCTTTTGCAGCGGATTAATTTTGCTCATTACCCACTCAACGCTGGCTAAAACAGATTCGGCGTTCGCTGAGGTTTGGGACGCGGCAAAACCGGTTATACATAACGAGGAAACACAAACAGCAATCGCCAATTTTCGTTTAAAACGTAACATAAAAACCTCCCAAAATCGATCTAATTCTTGTAAAAAAGCTATCTATCTAGCATTATAGCAAAATATAAGGGGAAATTGGTTGATATTTCAAGAAAAGAAGGAAATTTGTAGACGATAGAGAAAAATATAGTAGTCGAAAGGAGAGATAGGCTGAGAATAAATTTCTATTTAAGTCATAGATTCATTGTGTTATAATCCAAGTTGTGAGTTTATTAAAAATGGGAGAGGCGAAAATTCTTTCGAATATTCAAATAGAGTGAAACTTCCATCAAGAGAGATTGTTCGACGCGAAGGGTGTCGAATAGTGAGTTTCTCACCAATTGCCTTTATATAGGTGAAGCCCTTATCGTCTGTTAAAGGTGGGAGAAATAAGCAACGATTTGTAATAGTATCCATTGCAAAAGACAACGTATGCGTAAGCAATCGTTTTGGTTAAGATAAACTTAAGGAGGGTCTATATGTTATATTTGACCTTGTTTATTTGTTTTATTACATCTATTTTAGCCACTCCTTTGGTCAAAAAATTGGCCTTTAAAATAGGTGCTACAGATAAACCAAATCAACGTAAAGTTCACCAGCGTATTATGCCTCGTCTTGGGGGCTTAGCGATATTCATCGGTTTCCTCGTTGGGTACTTGGTTATGCAGCCGACAAGCATTTATGCACTTCCTCTTTTAATCGGAAGCTTCATTATCATCATTACAGGCGTATTAGATGATATGATGGAATTATCACCGAAAATTAAATTGGCAGGCCAGCTTCTTGCTGCCGGTGTTGTCGTCATCTACGGCGGCGTCCAAATCCAATTCATCAATTTACCATTCGGTGGTACACTCGAGTTTGGCTTTTTAAGTATTCCACTAACGATTATTTGGATCGTGGGGATTACGAATGCGATTAACTTAATTGACGGATTAGACGGATTGGCAGCAGGCGTATCGTCCATCGTATTAATCACGATTTCAGGTATGGCCATCATGATGGGTAACGGATTCGTTACAACGATGGGCTTTATCATGTTAGGAAGCACGCTTGGTTTTCTTGTATATAATTTTCACCCTGCCAAGATCTTCATGGGAGATACAGGCGCTTTGTTTTTAGGGTTCATTATTTCTGTATTGTCCCTATTGGGATTCAAGAACGTAACCGTTATTTCGTTTATCGTTCCCGTTATTATTTTGGGTGTTCCCATTTCAGATACCTTTTTTGCTATTATTCGCCGAATCGTTCAAAACAAACCTCTATCGGCGCCGGATAAATCGCACTTGCATCATTGCTTGCTGCGTTTAGGCTACAGCCATCGTCAAACGGTATTAATTATTTATGCGATGAGCGCCATCTTTGGATTGGCAGCTGTTATCTTCTCGAAAGTCCAAGGAATGTGGGCATCCCTTCTTGTACTGGGAATATTGCTCGTGGCAATTGAGATCATCGTAGAAAAAATCGGATTGGTGGATAAAAATTATCGCCCGATCTTAAACTTTGTACGCGGTGTACGTTACAGTCGCGTGAAGAACTGAATGGGGGAAAGAGCGGTGCAAGAGCGCCGCTCTTTTTTTATAAGAAAGTGTAGATTGCACATTGAAATTATCCAGCTGTGCCTTCTTGCCCCTTGAGCCATAAGCCGAACCACTCCAGAAATCAGGACTTCCTTTGTTATTCGTTTTATACTTGTCGGGGCTGGACAAGGCTCTTGCACTGTTCTAAAGCCCATAAGAAAAGCCATTGATGCGGAAAACATCAATGGCTTTTTACTTATTATTCTTCAGTAGAACTGTCTGTATTAGAGCCTCCGGATTGTTCTGCCTTCATTTCCGCTTCCAGCTCTTTCAGTGGTTTGCTGCCTGGCAGTTCAAGTTGAGCTTTCATCAACTCGCTGGCTTCTTCTACCGATTCTTCATCTAGCTTGTAATAATATACACTGCCTGGCTGATAATCTTCACCTTTTAATGGAATGGATTCCACCTTAACATTTGAACCGTGTGTGGCATAATCGTAGAACGACAGCATCTCGCCGAATTTCATATTCGTTTTCATGTTATCGCCAATGGCTTCAATGATACTGCCGTACTTGGTGATGGAACCGATGGAAGCCGCTTCTTTTACAATGGCTTGGATTAATTGCTGCTGGCGTTTTCCACGCTCAATATCGTTATCATATTTTCGTGTTCTCGCCACAGCCAATGCTTCTTCACCATTTAAGGTTTGCCGGCCTTTTTTCAGTACAATCGCATTATGGCGATCTTTTGAATCTTTTTCTTTTAAGTCATAAGGAACATCAAATTCAATACCGCCGAGTGAATCAACCACCTCAATAAAGGCATTGAAGTTTACTTTCACATAATAATCAACAGGTACATCGAACAACTTTTCGACCGTTTCGATCGTACACAAGGTGCCGCCCTTTACATGGGCGGAGTTGATTTTCGATTTTTCCCCTGTACATGCAATCTCTACACGAGAATCACGCGGAATACTTACCAGCTTCACCGATTTATTTTTCTCGTTCAGTGTTGCTAAAATAAGGGAATCTGTACGGGTATTTGAGCCGTTATATCCGTACTTTTCCTTACGCATATCGCTCTCATCGATTCCGATGAATAACACGGAAATGTTATCCTTTTTCGGATCGATTTCCTCCTCCCGCATAGGGGAAGTATCTCTATTTCCAACCTCTTCAAACGAGCTGTTCACAACCGATTTCGCTTTTGCAAATAAATATGAGCCGTAGGCTGTAGCGCTAAGCCCAAGAATTAAAATGGGCAAGAAAAATATGAAGAATAATCTTCTTCTCCGTTTGCGTTTATTCACCTTTTTTTGGAAACGTCTATAATCAGACATACGGTCTCTCCTTTTAATAAGAATTAAATGGTCTCTTTTATTATGTGTGCATCGCTTGCACATCAACAAGACTCTATCTATGGGTAAATATTCAATTTTTTTGTCCAACAAGAAAGGATAGACGAATCATTTCTTGACAGCAGAAGAAATGCTAAGGTATTCATCTAAAAAACGCGGCGAATGATAAGTTTGACTAACTATATAAACCCGATCTAATTTTTCAGCACAGTAAACGGCTTACTGGTTTAAATGTTTTGTTCGTGCGAATCCCTCTTCAAGTCATCCTGAATAAGCTAAAAGGGCTCTCGTATGTGGATTTATATAGTCAAATAAAAAGATTCAACAAGATACGCCAAATTTCATTGTACATGTTTTTTGATTATTCGTAAACCGTCACTTTATCCCGAGCCGATTGTCGGTGGGTTTTCCTATTCATGGACGTTCCCTTTCCTGTACATCTTCCTCTAAATACGTGACGTCTCCTTTTCGAATCTCGCATTGCCCGTTTGTCAGCTCGATCATCCAGTTTGTGAATGCGTCCGTTTGGCTTTCTTCGACAAATGTTTCAATCTCGACCTTATCCAAATAGTGAATTTCTTTTAACATATACACAGAAGAACGCAATTCATTCTCCAGCTTTCCTAACCATGTGTAATCAACGGTGGTGTGCATGACTTGCATCAGCGTGCGTTTAACCACTCCAACGGCATTAATTCCTTCCGATGTAGATTTTCCGTATGCCCGTACAAGACCGCCTGCCCCGAGTTTAATCCCTCCGAAATAGCGGGTCACGACTACGACCGTATCTTTTAAGCCGCGCTTTTTCAGTACCTCAAGCATCGGTACGCCAGCTGTTCCGCTCGGTTCTCCATCATCATTCGCTTTTTGGAATTGATCATGTTCACCGACTAGATATGCTGAACAATTGTGGGTGGCATTCCAATGTTTCTTTTTTATCTCTTGAATAAATTCCTGGGCTTCTTCCTCTGTCGTCACCCGATTCACATAACAAATAAAACGGGATTTTTGAATGACGATTTCATGTTCTCCATATCCTTTTACGGTATAATATTGAGGTAACAAAAATATCAAACCTCCTGAATGAAAATTTTAATAATGTTTAGCACCCGCATAAAAAGGGTATAATATGTCGTTATTTCAATAAATTTGTAACCTTTGTTCATTATAAAACGTCAAATTTTAGGCGGCAAATAAATAATATGTTTAAGCATTTTAAAAAATATTACTAAAATTATACTAGTATCCCTCATAAAAAAAGAAGGGGAACGAATTGTATAGAGAGAAGGTATAGTTTGAAATAACTTTTTTGCAACAGGAAGTTTGCCTTTTTTGAGGTGAAGCGATGTCGAAAAACAAATTAACGAGTAAAGTATTGGATGAAATTTTAGATAAGATTATTTTTACCGTGGACAATAGTAAAGATGAAATTTACCAAATCGCTGAAGATGCGAGAAAGGAATATGATCAACTAAAACAAGAGCTTGAACAGCTGAAAATGCAAGTCATCGAAATGATCACAGAAGGAGAGCGGCTTGAAATGCATGCTCGTCTCGCCCGCCAGCGCTTGTCTGAAGTAAGCCGCCATTTTAAGCTTTACACGGAGCCGGAAGTGAAAGATGCGTATGAAAAGGCGCACCATTTACAAACAAAGCTCATGATAAATCGACAGACCGAGGCTCAGCTCCGCAAACGCCGGGATGAAGTAGAAAGACGGCTCCTTGCTTTAAGTGAGACGATGAATCGTGCCGATCATTTAGTCGGTCAAATTTCCGTTGTGCTAAATTACTTAACCAGTGATTTAAGGCAGGTTGGGGAAATCGTGGAGGATGCCATTCAAAAAGAATATTTCGGTTTTCGGATTATCGAGGCGCAAGAGGAAGAGCGCAAACGATTATCACGGGAAATCCACGATGGCCCTGCTCAAATGCTTGCCAATGTCATGATGAGATCAGAGCTTATTGAGCGTGTTTATCGGGAACGTAGTCCAGAAGAAGCATTACAGGAAATACGAGATTTGCGAAAAATGGTTCGTTCAGCTCTGTATGAAGTTCGTCGTATCATATATGATTTAAGACCTATGGCACTTGATGACTTGGGGTTAGTGCCGACACTTCGGAAATATTTAGGCACAATTGAGGAATACAACAATGGGCATCCGAAAATTACGTTTATTTCCATTGGACAAGAAAAAAGAATTCTTTCAAAATTAGAAGTAGCTCTATTTCGTTTAGTGCAAGAATCAGTAGCCAATGCATTAAAGCATGCGGAAGCTTCAGAAATTCAAGTGAAAATGGAAACGACTGAGCAACATGTCATATTGGTTGTTCGGGATAATGGAAAAGGTTTCAATCAGGCAGATAAGAAAGAACATTCTTTTGGCCTAATGGGGATGAGAGAGCGAGTCGACCTATTGGATGGAGAGCTAAACATCACTTCTAAAGCAGGTCAAGGTACGCTCATCATGATAAAAATCCCGTTGCCAAATTAGAAGATTAAAGAGGAACCAGCAGGATCGAAACGTTTGGGGAGGCGTTAAGGATGAAGACGAAAATCATAATTATTGATGACCACCAATTATTTCGTGAAGGTGTAAAACGTATTTTAGATTTCGAACCGGATTTCGAAGTTGTAGCAGAGGGCGATGACGGTAATGAAGCTCTTCAACTTGTGGAGCAACACGAGCCGGATGTTGTCATCATGGATATTAACATGCCGTCTGTCAACGGTGTTGAAGCAACAAAACAACTTGTGGAAGCAAATCCTGATACAAAAGTCATCATCTTATCCATTCATGATGATGAGACATATGTGACGCATGCCCTGCAAACAGGTGCCCGCGGCTACTTACTGAAAGAAATGGATGCGGATGCGCTGATTCAAGCAGTTAAAGTCGTGGCGGAAGGCGGCTCTTACTTACATCCGAAAGTGACTCACAGCCTTGTGAAAGAGTATCGCCGTTTGGCTTCTCAAGGACAAGCCTCCACTTACTTAATGCAGGAAGTAGAGCTTCGCCGTCCGTTGCATTTATTAACGCGCCGCGAGTGTGAAGTACTGCAGCTTTTGGCTGACGGTAAAAGCAACCGCGGTATCGGTGAAGCCTTATACATCAGTGAAAAAACAGTTAAAAACCATGTCAGTAACATTCTGCAAAAAATGAACGTAAACGACCGTACACAAGCGGTTGTCGTAGCCATTAAAAACGGCTGGGTAGAAGTTCGATAAGAGGTGTCGCGGAACGACAAGGATCCTTGTCGTTCCG
>NZ_JBHRZT010000073.1:267269-501368 GCF_042649685.1 Bacillus songklensis
CTCAGAACCCAGTTCCATCGTTTTCCTAAAAGGGCCGATTGTGGGAATCCTGTAAAACCAAGGATTTTCGTGATGGGTCCTTTCGATTTTCATCCATTTTTCAAGCTGAAGAATTTAGAGGTGAAAAATGGATAATTATATGAAAATCTCCACGAAAATGGCCGATACAAAAGGTAAATCATGAACGGACCGCGGAGTGTGAAAAGAATGCAAATTCAAAATCAGTTATGGACGACGGGAAAAGAACCAATAGCGGAATCGGGCGGTTTCAAACAAGGAGACGTAGTAAAGGGAACGATAACTGAAAAGCTAAGCGATACGGAAGCAATGGTTCAGGTAAACGGCAAGGACGTGAAAATGAAATTCGACCAGCCGATCGGTACGGAAAAGGAAGTCATGGTACAAGTTCAAAAAATGAACGGAGAAGCGGTAGAAGTCAAAAATGTTACGGCTGTTCCAGCAAAGGCCCCCCTGTTTGTAAATATAGACGCTGTGTTAGCGGAGATTGGGCTTTACGAGGGAAAACAAGAAGCCAAGCAATACATTCAACGTCAGTTGGAGCGGGGGAGAGTTCGTCAGGAGCACATTAAACCGATCGTTTCGTTTTGGAAGGAGACAAAAGGAACGAATGATGAAAAACAGAGAACGGTGGAAGCTGCTCTGCAAAAAAAATTGCCGGTCAAGGCGGCTGTGTTGTCAGCTGTCCATGAAGCATTGAACGGAAAACTTGCTCCTACGTTTATGGAGTCAATAAAAAGTACGCCCGAACAAATGGTACAAGTGACAGAAGAAGAGATAGGCCCTTTAGTCAAATCCATCATGGAAGAAATGGATACACAGAAAGCTTGGACTCACGTGGAATCCCCTTTTTCAAGCGAAGGGGTTGAGGAAGGGCAGGTTCTTCCGGAATTACCTGCTCAATCATACGACGGGATGAAGAGTGTTACCGAGCAAAACGTACACATATCAACCGACTCTCAGCCAATTTCAAAAGATGTGATGGTGACGACGGTTACAAAGAAACTTAAACAAATCACTCAGGAATTCCAGACATACAAGAAAGAAACTCATCAAAGCCTCCAGCTTGTGGAAAAAAGTTTGCAAGTGAATAAAGAGCAAGCAGCTCCTTTGTTAGAGATGGTCATCCATAAGCTGGATAAAGCCATCTTAAAGAGCGATTTTTTATTATATGCAGACATGAAAACCGAAAAATCCATGCTGCAGGCAAGCAATTTGTTGAAGGAAGCAAAACAGCTTCTGTCAAAAGGGGAGACCCAAGATTCCTTAAAAGTCATCCATCAAGTGAAAGAGCTGATCCAAAAAATTGAATACAAGCCTTCAGAAGTAAAAATGGTGCACTATGTAAAAGATGAACTGCTTTCCGCCCGTACCGAGCCTTCTTTCCAACAAGCAGTTAAAAAAGCCGCTCAACTTGCAGTACCGCAAGAGATGACGGGGAGAAAAGTGTTTGAACTGGTCCGTCAGCTTGGATTGAACCGGGAAAATGAGTTAATGGATTCTCTTGTGTTTAAAAATAAAGAAGTGCCAAACGCAAACGATTTAAAAAGCATGATTTTAGCTGTACAGCAGAAACAAGGAGCAGAGAAACTTCCGTCAGCTTTAGGAAGTATGCTGCAGAAAATAACGGGGCAGCAGTTATTAAATAAACATGAAGGGACAAACCAAGTACAGAATGCTTTTTTTCACCTTCCTGTTCAGGTAAGCGAAGAAGTCAGGGATGTAAAAGTATTCATTAAAGCTCAAAATAAATTTGATAAGATGGATTGGGAAAATTGCAGCCTATACTTTTTATTGCAAACGAAAACACTGGGGGATGTAGGCATTTCCCTTATGGCTGTCAACCGCCGGCTTGGCATCACGTTTAAAAACGATGAAGAAGCTTTTGCGGAAAAAGCAAAACCATTAACAGAAAAGCTCTCAAAAGCCATTCAGGAAATCGGCTTTGAGATTACATCCGTTCACTATCAAAAGTTCGGGGACACAACAGAAGAAACCGAAAAGCAGACGGTTTCAAAGCACTCTCATGTAAAACCCCGGCAGGAAGGTTTTGACTATTCGATATGATGAACCACACTTCTTATCCACATAAACAAAAATCAAAAGTCGTGTTAAGGCAATACGGGGAGAGCGGCATCCAGCCTTTGCATCAAACAGCGGGAACGCTTATGTCGAAATTGGTGAAAGAAGCAGAAAAGCAGCAAGTTCCGATCCAGGAGGATGAAGCCTTGCTTGAAAGCATGACAAACATCGATCTCGGCGAGCACGTTCCACCACAGCTCTATGCCGTCATTGCTGAAATGCTGACGTTTATCCAAGAGATTGAAAATGACGAAACTGCTTGATGGGAAAGGAGGAGGCATGTGGAGGTCCAGCGCATTACAAAAGCAGCCAATCATAAAGTTGAGCGAAAAGAAAGAGAAATGGAAGATTCGGTGACATTTACCCACGTCTTATCGAATAAGAGATACGAAGTGAGTGATGAGCGGTACGCTAGAATGCTGAAGGAAATTGAAGAACAAGGAAAGAAGCTTGCGAAATATCAATCGATTGATTCCCTTAGGACGTATAAAAAGCTCGTGAAAAAATTCATGGATGAAGCGGTCAACAACGGGCTGCAGCTAAAAGAACAGCGAGGCTTCAACATGAGAGGGGGCTCTACCATTCATAAGCTTGTGAAGGAAGCCGACGACAAGCTTATTGAACTGACAAATGAAGTATTGTCAGATCAAAAAGACGGTCTTCGCATTTTGGGCATGGTCGGAGAAATCCAAGGTCTTTTGGTCAACATCTATACGTAATAGGCAGCAGGTGAATGCTGTCTGTTATGTTTTGAGGAGTTGGCTATCTTAAAGTCTAATACTGAAAATGTGCCGGCAGCCGTCGTGCACAAATATAAGTCCTACTTAATTTTTTAATCTCTGTCACCGTTCCTTCTTCTATTTGCACCTTTCTGTTTTTTCATCTTGAACGAGCTTACAAAGGTTCTCGTATAAGCGGCTGACAAGAGCCCGTAAGGGAGATTGTCAGCCGCTTATGCGTAAAGAATTTGACATGAGCGGTTTTTGCTCATGTCAAATTCTTTATGTGGATTCATATATTAAAAGTCTGTTAATATATTCCTATCATAGGAGGGCTTTAATGCAAAGAAAACGAAAATAGTGTAGAATAAGATAAAGAAACTCGCCGATTGGCAAGCCTGTAAAGGCGAAGACAGAGGTGCAGTTGAGCTTATACTTCAGACTTAAAATGGGCAGCTTCGTCGTATCGGCTTCAGCGTTGCCCATTTATACGTTCTGAACGTATGAAAAAATCTTTTTGAGACTATTTAGAAGGATGGATTTTCCTGATGAAAACAGCGATTATTACGGATAGTACAGCGTATATATCGAAAGAGCTGCGCGATGAACTCAACATACATATGGTTCCTTTAAGTGTCATCTTCGGAGAAGAAACATATCGCGAAGAAATCGATATGACAGACAAACAGTTTTATGAAAAGGTACGCGAACAGCTGCCGACGACATCCCAACCGCCAATCGGTGAGTTTGTCAGTTTGTTTGAAGAACTGGCAAAAGGCTATGATGCAGCGATTGTGGTGACATTATCGAGCGGCATCAGCGGTACATATCAAGGTGTGATTTCGGCAGGCCAAATGGTAGAAGGACTTGACGTGTATGCATATGATTCCGAAATCAGCTGCATGGTTCAAGGATTTTATGCCATTGAAGCCGCAGAGATGGCAAGACAAGGGAAAGAGCCAAAAGAAATCATTCATCGTCTTGATGAAATGAAACAGTCGATGAAAGCCTATATCATGGTCGATGATTTATCCCACTTACAGCGCGGCGGACGCTTAAATGCCGCACAAGCCTTTGTCGGAGGTCTTCTTCAAGTCAAACCACTCCTTCACTTCGTAGACGGTAAAATTGTTCCATTTGAAAAAATTCGTACACGTAAAAAAGCGCTAAAACGCATCTTTGATCTTTTGGGTGAAGACGCAAAGCCAGGCAGGCCAATGAAAGCTGTTGTGATCCATGCGAACCGTCCAGAAGAAGCAAAAGAAATCAAAGAAGAACTCGAACAAACGTACCCGAATGTGGAATTCAGCTTATCCCATTTCGGCCCGGTCATCGGGACACATCTTGGCGAAGGGGCCATTGGAATCGGCTGGTATAAAAAATAAACGGCAAAAATATTTTGTCGTTTCTTTTTTATATGAATCCACATAAATAATTTGACATGAATAAAAACCATTCATGTCAAATTATTTACGCATAAGCGGCCGACAATCTCCCTTACGGGTTCTTGTCAGCCGCTTATACGAGGACCTTTGTGAGCCTATTCAAGGTGCAAAGACAGAAAAACTATAAGTGACTTAAAAAACCAAAGCTGATGTTGAAAAATGAAAATGGATTTATATATAAGTCCACGTAAATAATTGGCCATGAATAAAAACCATTCATGGCCAATTATTTACGCATAAGCGGCTGACAATCTCCCTTACGGATTCTTGTCAGCCGCTTATACGAAGACCTTTGTGAGCCTATTCAAGATGCAAAGACAGAAAAACTATAAGTGGCTTAAAAAGCCAAAGCTGATGTTGAAAAATGAATTTGATAAAACAGTATTTATTCTTATTTTTTTGATTTAAATTAATGAAATCGCGACTATTTAAACCTTGCGAAAAAGGTCGTAGTTCCTTTCGAATGCTTGCAAAAATGTAAAATGGGAGAGGCTCTTTATTTGACACTTTGTCTAATGATAATGGATTCATAAATAAGTAAAGTAGAGAATGATACATAAAAATAGAGAGGGAAAAGGAGGGAGATATCGAAATAAATCACTACAATAATATGAATGCGCTTACAGATGGTTTGGTAAGCAAATGGAGGTGACAAGGATCTGGATAAACGGGGTGTGTAGGGTAAATAGAAGATTAATAGTTTAGGGAGCGTCATTTTTCTAAAGATTTCCTCTTCAAGCATCTTGTAGTAGTATCAGAGATTTTTTAGTATATCTTTGTTTTTGTTTGTAACCGGACTTATTCTTTTTCCGTTATTTAAACTACTATATAAATCCACATAAAGAATTTAACATGGGCAAAACCCTTCATGTTAAATTCTTTACGCATAAGCGGCTGCCAATCGACATTAAGGGTTCTTGTCAGCCGCTTATACGAGAACCTTTGTAAGCTTGTTCAAGATGAAAAAACAGAAAGACGCAAATAGAAGAAGGACCGGTGACAGAGGTTAAAAAATTAAGTGGAACTTATATATAGAGAGGTGTGGACGAGTGAACCATAAAGAAAATCAGTTGAAAAAAGATTTGAAAATCCGCCATATTACGATGATTTCAATTGGAGGAGTCATCGGAGCAGGCTTGTTTATGGGAAGCGGTGCCGTCATTCATTCTGCCGGACCGGGTTCTCTTGTATCTTATGCACTTGCCGGGCTGCTCGTTGTGTTTGTCATGAGGATGCTGGGGGAAATGGCTTCCCTGAATCCTACAAGCGGTTCTTTTTCCACGTATGCAAGGGAAGCAATCGGTCCATGGGCGGGATACACGATAGGTTGGCTATACTGGTTCTTCTGGGTGATCGTTATTGCGATCGAAGCGACGGCAGGGGCAGCCAATATCCAATACTGGTTCCCTAATATTCCGGCCTGGCTATTAAGCCTCGTATTAACGGTTTTATTGACCCTTACCAATATTTACTCGGTCAAATCATTCGGAGAGTTTGAATATTGGTTTTCGCTTATTAAAGTCGTCACCATTATCTTATTCCTTGGGCTCGGACTTTCTGTTATTTTCGGGCTTGTACCGGGAGTGGAAGCACCGGGACTCTCCAATTTAACCGGAAACGGCGGATTTATGCCGCACGGAGTCGGAGCGATCCTCCTTGGAATTACGGTCGTTATTTTTTCTTTTATGGGTACGGAAATCGTGGCGGTAGCTGCGGGGGAATCGGCCGAACCGTCAAAAGCGGTCCGAATTGCGACCAATAGTGTTATTTGGCGGATTCTCATTTTTTATATTGGTTCGATTGCGGTCGTCGTTACATTGCTTCCGTGGAATTCTGCCAACCTTTTAAAAAGCCCGTTTGTCGCTGTCCTTGAACATGTGGGAATCCCGGCCGGGGCTCAAATCCTCAACTTCATTGTATTAACTGCCGTCCTTTCTTGCTTGAATTCCGGTTTATATACCAACTCGCGTATGTTATATGGAATGGCAAAAGCGGGGGATGCACCAAAAGCATTTTTAAAGTTAAATAAAAATGGTGTGCCGGTTCGTACGGTCTTGTTTGGAACATTTTTTGCCTACATCGCTGTCATCTTCAACTATCTTTCTCCAGATAAAGTGTTCCTGTTCCTGGTCAATGCCTCAGGCGGAATCGCTCTATTAGTATACCTTGTGATTGCGTTTTCCCACTTAAAGATGCGCCAAAGAGTAGAACGTCAAAATCCCGAACTGCTTCAGGTAAAAATGTGGCTGTTCCCTTATCTCACCTATGTCACGATAGCCGGGATTCTCGCTATTTTGATTGCCATGGCGTTTATTGATTCCATGCGTTCACAAGTAGCTCTTACGATGCTCATTGCTGCCTTGATTGTAGGTTCGTATGTTCTTTTCCATCGAAACAAAACAAGTGAGATAACAGCAAGTAAGGATGAAATCATAAACACGTAAATGATGGAACATGGATAGAGAGCATCCATGTTCCATCATTTACGCATAAGAGTTTGACAAGCAACCTTACGGTCCCTTGTCAAACTCTTATACGAAGATCTTTTTAGTGAATTCAAGATGGATGAATGGAAATTAATACCTATTATTTGTTATGATAGGGGTGAGAAAAATAAAAAGGAGTGAAGGAATGCGTTTTACCGTTATAGACAAACAGCTTTTGCCTGAGCCCCTGGCAGCACAGGGTTCTGACCTTCAACCGATTTCCTCTATCCCCCAGTGGTGCAATCCCCCGATGAATTCTTCTTTTTCGTACTCTGCCGATTTACAGTCTTTTCTTGATGGAAAAGAGCTTCTCCCCGATGACCTCCCATTCCCGCTTACACTTATTCACCAACATTATGAACATGGCTATCTATCCTATGTAAAAGGAATCAAGAAGGAAAAAGGATACTTTTGTCATCGCTGCGGCAATGAAAAGCAAGAACGATTTGCCTCTTTTCATTGTGCCCGGTGCCAACAAGTCTGTACGTATTGCCGTGCCTGTATCGTGATGGGAAGGGTGAGTGAATGTACACCGCTTCTTCGTTGGACAGGCCCTCCTCTTGCGTTTTCTCTTCCCGCTGACATCCTTCATTGGGATGGCACGCTCTCGCCTGCTCAAAAGATCGCATCTGGCGCAGTGGTGACAGCTATTAAACATAAACAGGAACTTCTGGTATGGGCCGTGTGTGGTGCCGGGAAGACGGAAGTATTGTTCCCGGGAATTGAAGCAGCTTTAGCTTTCGGGAAAAAGGTGTGTATCGCCACTCCCCGGACAGATGTGGTACTGGAACTTAAGCCTCGTCTTCAGAAAGCTTTTGCCGAAGTCGAGGTGATCGCATTGTACGGCAGCAGTGAGGACAGGGGAAAGCAGGCACCGCTCACCATTTCCACCACCCATCAGCTGCTTCGCTACTCTCAAGCGTTTGATGTGGTGATTATCGATGAAGTCGATGCTTTTCCGTATTCTGTCGAACCGATGCTTCAATATGCGGTACAAAAAGCGAAGAGAGAGGATGCAGCGGTCATTTATTTAACGGCCACGCCGAATCAAACATGGCAAAAAGAAGTCAAACAAGGGAAACGAAAAGCCGTCACCATACCTGCTCGTTACCATCGCCATCCGCTGCCTGTTCCTCGCTTTGAATGGTGCGGCAACTGGAAAAAGAGTTTGAAGCAAAAGAGGCTTCCGTCAAATGTCCATGAATGGATCACCGAACGTTTTAAAGATGGGAAGCAATCGTTTTTGTTTATTCCCCGGATTGAGTTAATCCCTGAAGTGGTGAAATTGTTGAAGGTGATGGATGAACGGATAGAAGGAGTGCATGCGGAAGATCCGGATCGAAAAGAAAAAGTTTTGATGTTTCGGAATGGGCAGATTCCTTTGCTCGTAACAACGACGATTTTGGAAAGAGGAGTGACCGTACCGAATATTGATGTAGCGGTACTTGGAGCGGAAGATGATATTTTTACGGAAAGTGCCCTTGTACAGATTTCGGGCCGCGTCGGCAGAAGTGCGCAATTCCCTGACGGAGATTTAGTGTTTTTTCATTACGGCAAAACGAAAAATATGCTGCTCGCCAAAAGACAGATCGAGCAAATGAACAGGGAAGCACGAAAAAAAAGGAATGATTGACAGATGAATGAGCATTGCCTGATTTGCGATCAAATGTTGAAGCGTCACTTAACATGGACTACTTTGCTTTTTCCCTCAGAGCAACCCGTCATTTGTGAAAGGTGTGAGGGGAAATTTCAACTGATTGAAGGCGATATTTGTCAAGTATGCGGCCGGCCGTTTCAAGAACTCGAAGAAAGCTATCGAAAAGGAGAACATTGCCTGGATTGTGTCAGGTGGGAAGAGAACGAAGGCTGGAGCGGCCTTCTCCGGCAAAATCGTTCTCTTTACCTTTACAACGATTGGATGAAAGAAATGATGGCCTTGTATAAGTTTCGGGGTGATTATAAATTATCGGAAGTGTTTCAAAGAAAGTGGGTGAAGCTATATCAAGCTCATTATGATTCCAGCTATTTGGTTGTTCCGATTCCCCTCAGCGAAGAAAGACTATATGAAAGAGGCTTTAATCAATCCGTCGTATTGGCGAATTTTCTGGCACAGCCTGTACACGATTTATTAGAACGCCATCATGTTGAAAAACAGTCACAAAAAACGCGGAAAGAGCGGCTGGAAACAGATCAGTTGTTTAGGGTGAAAAATAAGGCTGCCCTGGAAGGAAAGTCTGTATTGCTTATTGATGATATTTATACAACCGGCACAACACTAAGGCATGCAGCGAAGGGATTGAGTGAAGTCGGCTGTAAATCCGTTTCTTCTTTAACACTAGCTAGAGGATAATAGGTATTTATACCTATATAAAAATCCCTATATATGGGCGATATGAAAACTAAAAAAGAAGAAAAAGGGAGTAGGGGAAATGGGTCAGTTAGCGAATTGTCCACAATGCGGGAGCCTTTATATCCAAAATAAATTTCGGAGTGTATGTGAAGCTTGTTATAAAAAAGAAGATCAGCTCTTCCAAACTGTTTATGAATATATCCGTAAACGTGAAAACCGAATGGCTACGCTTATGCAGGTTGTAAGAGCAACGGGAGTAGAAGAGAGCCTCATTCATAAATTTATTAAACAAGGACGTCTGCAGCTTGCTCAATTTCCGAATCTCGGCTATCCTTGCGACCAATGCGGTACGCTTATTCGTGAAGGGAAGATTTGTGTGGAGTGCCGGGATGAGTTAAAGAAAGAACTGAATACGATGAAAGAAATAGAAGAACGTCAACGGCAGGAACAAACAAAGACAACGGAGCGAGCAACGTATCATGTGATAGATAGGGATTTTTTAAAATAAAATGTGGGAAAAAAGTGATCGAGCAAAACAGCTTCATCACTTTTTTCTTTTGCGCAGACATAAATTGAGGAATGGCAACGAAATGTATAAAGAGAAACTTCCGTCATGGGAAGAAGGTCTCTATGGCAGTTAGTTGAGCTAATTTGGCTCTTAAAGGCGGCTGTTTATAGGTACTTGACAGTCTTACAGCCCGTTAGAGCGGGCGATAGACCTATCTAAATGTGAAAGATGTGAGATTCGTCACATCTTTTGATTAGATGATAAACATTCCTCCGTTTTAGCCGATAATAAGTGTAAAGAAAAGAAGCGTTCATACTATCAAAAAGAGGTGAAGGAAATGAAAATCAATTCATTTGGAACATTCGGTGTGAATCCATATAAAAAACAGATGGAAAAGACGGAAAACCTAAAAAATGCCTCAAAAAAACAGGATCAAGTCGAGATTTCTTCTGCGGCCAAGGAATTGCAGCAAGCTGATCGCATCTCCAAAGAACGCCAGGCGAAAATTGAATCGTTGAAGCAGCAAATTCAAAACGGGACGTACAAAGTGGATGCAGAAGCGGTAGCAAAAGGCATTATGGATTTTTATTCCAAAAAATAATAAAGGAATGAACGAACGTGCAAGCTGAAAAGCTAAGGGAGATTTTAACGAAGCAGCTTACTGTCCATAAAAGTTTACTGGCGATTGCAGAGCGGAAAACAGACATCATAAAAAAAGGTGATCTTCAATCGCTGAATGAGATATTGAAACATGAACAAGCGCATATTGCTCTCATCAGTCAGCTGGAGCGGGAGCGAAACGAGGAGACAGTCAAACTGCTGAGCGGCCACCCCATTCAAGGGGAACAACCGACATTGTCAGATGTGATAGAAGCCGTTCATTCTACAGAGAAAGAACCATTAAGGAGTCTGCAAACCGAGCTGGTTGCTTGCATTCAGAGCTTAAAGGAACGGAATGAACTGAATCAGCAGCTCATTTATCAATCGATGCAATTTGTCAATTTGACGATGGATCTCATTCGACCACAGCCCAAAAACTTCAATTACGAAAAACCAAAGAGACCAATAAATGCAGTAAAAAGCCACTCCATGTTTAATTCAAAGGCTTAACGGAGAAACGGAGGAATCAACACATGCGCTCAACTTTCCACGGGCTTGAAACCGCCCGAAGGGGCATGGTAACCCAACAGGCAGCCCTTTATACGACAGGTCACAACATTGCCAATGCCAACACGCCCGGCTACACACGCCAGCGTGTCAATTTTCAGCAAACAGAACCATATCCCGCACCGGCCATGAATCGTCCTCAGATTCCTGGGCAGATGGGGACAGGGGTAGAGGCTGGTTCGATTCAACGTGTGCGTGAGGGCTTCCTGGATGTCCAGTATCGTGGGGAAAACAACAAGCTTGGCTATTGGACATCCCGTTCAGATGCGATTACGAAAATGGAAGATATCATGAACGAGCCGAGCGATAACGGCTTGGCGAAAACGATGGACCAATTTTGGCAGTCTCTTCAAGACTTGAGCGTCAACCCGGAGAATGAGGGAGCGCGTGCTGTTGTGCACCAGCGCGGAATTGCCGTAGCCGATACCTTTCATTACTTGTCTAGCTCCTTGTCACAAATCCAAACGGACATCGGAAGCCAAATTGGAGTGTCTGTGACGGAAATTAACTCGATCGCTAAGCAAATTTCTCAAATTAATAAGCAAATTAGTGAAATCGAGCCGCATGGCTATTTGCCAAACGACTTGTATGATGAGCGTGATCGGTTGCTTGATCAGTTGTCACAGCTCGTTGATGTAAAAGTAGAAGCAAAACCAGTGGGCGGAAATGCTCTCCCTATTGCAGAAGGAACATACAATGTTTCCATCGTCGACAGCAAAGGCAATGAGTATTCGCTTGTGACAGGAGACAGCTATCAGAAGATATCCGTTGAGCCGGGAAGCGATGTGGACGGTGACGGTGTAAAGGAAACGCCGACTGGTCCTATTACAAAGCTGACAATCGGAACGACTGATATGCCTATAGCGGATGCAACGAGTGGTGGATCAATTCTGACTTCCGGCAAGCTGAAAGGATTAGTAGAATCGTACGGATATAGCGATGGTACAACAGATGCAAACGGAAACCTTGTAGTAAAAGGTATTTATCCTGATATGCTGACCAATTTGGATAACATGGCTTATTCATTTGCCACCTTGTTTAATGCCGTCCATAAAGAAGGTTACTCCTTAGGCGGCACTAAAACGGATATTGTCTTTTTCGATGAGCTTTCAACGGCTCAAGGAGCGGCTTCGAACATCTCAGTCTCAAAAAATATAGATGATTTAGCTAATATCGCTGCTTCCACAAAAGAAAATGAATCAGGAAACGGGATGAATGCTATTAATCTCGCAAATGTAAGCAATATGCTTCTTTCAGCGGGAACCGTTGATTTACAAGGGGATGCTGGTTCATTAAACATCAGCAGTCTAAATCTCCCGCTAAAAACGGGAACGTTAAAAGCAAACTATGAAGGCTGGATCGGAAAGCTTGGAGTAGACGGCCAGCAGGCAGCACGTTTGAAAAATAACACGGAAGTTCTTCAGCAATCAGTGGATGAGCGCCGAGAGTCGGTCAGCTCTGTTTCGCTGGATGAAGAGATGACCAATATGATTCAGTTCCAGCATGCTTATAACGCAGCAGCGAGACAAATCACGGTGGTCGATGAAATGCTTGATAAAATCATTAACGGTATGGGACTGGTAGGAAGGTAGGTGACTAAACGATGCGCGTAACACAAGGTATGTTATCGGGAAATATGCTTCGCAATTTAAGCCAGAGTTACTCAAGACTTGGCAAATATCAGGATCAGTTGGCGACAGGCAAAAAGATTAATCGCCCTTCAGATGATCCGGTTGTCGCGATGAAAGGGATGTTCTATCGAACGAATTTGACAGAAGTCGAACAGTTCAAACGCAACTTTTCGGAAGCGTATAACTGGGTCGAGAATACGGACGCGGCATTGGATAAAGCGACTGAGGCCCTTCAGCGCATTCGCGAGCTGACCGTTCAGGCAAGTAACGGTACGTACGAAGAATCACAGCGACAAGCCATTGGTGATGAGGTTGCGCAGTTAAAGGAACACTTAGTGACCATCGCCAATACGAAGGTTGGAGACAAATATATTTTTAATGGAACGAATACATTAACGCAGCCTGTTCAAATAGATAGTGATGGAAAAATAACAGGTACACCAACAGGCCAGCAAGAGGTAACAATTGAGCTGGCGAAAGGAATCTACCTTCCGGTTAACCTGCGTCCGGATCAAGTGTTTAATCAGGATTTCTTTGATAAAATCGAGAAATTGCAGGGAAACCTGGAGAACGGCGGTTCAACAACAGACATTGGTCAGTCTCTTGCCGATATTGATGAAAATCTAAAAGCGATTTTGTCATCTCGCTCAGAAATCGGGGCAAGAACCAACCGTCTTGAAATGATGGAAGCAAGAATCGATGAACAAGAGGTCATCGCCAATCGTATTTTATCGGATAACGAAGACGCAGACATTGAACGTGTAATTACCGATTTGAAAACACAAGAAAGTGTGCACCGTGCAGCCCTTGGAGTGGGATCAAGAATTATTCAGCCTACTCTTATGGATTTCCTGCGTTAATTGAAAATATATCTTGAAGCTATCTAGTTTTTAGATAGCTTTTTTGCTAGGAGGAACGAGCATATGCAGCTGCCGCAAATCAGGCTTGAATCCACAAATGCCAGAATCAAATTGAATATTGAAAAGCCTGTCCAGGAAATCCAGCAGCCCCAGGCAGAACTGTCTATTGAACAACCCGCAGCCGAGCTGAACATTGAACGAACCCCTTCAAAGCTCACGATTGACCAAACGAAGGCCCGTGAGGATATGGATTTGAAACATATCTCAAGGCGTATTGAAGAGGCGGCACAACAGGGCTACCAGGACTGGCTGGACGGGCTGGAGCGGAGAGCACAAGACGGCGATGAGTTGATGAGAATTGAAAACGGTGGAGACGCAATTGCAGAACAGGCAAAGCGGAACAGTGAACCGCCCATCTATGATTTTAACATCGGCTGGATTCCGTCAGCTAATAGTGTTCAAATCAGTTATGATCCGGGGAAAGTCGACATTCAGTGGAAGCAAAACAAGCCCATTATTAATGCCAGAGTAAACAAGCCGATTTTGAACTACGAGCCTGGAAAGACTAACGTAGAGCTGGCACGGTATGCATCTTTAAAAGTAGACTTTGAAAACTTAAAATACGTTGGCATCAACTATGAACAAAAAATATAAGGTTGTGAGAGCATGAAGATTGAAACAAAATACCATGGGGAAATGGAAATAAGCGAACAACAAATCATTGACTTTGATCAGGGAATTCCGGGATTTGAAGATGAGCAGGCATTTATCATCCTGCCTTTGGATGATGACCAAACCTTTTATATTTTGCAGTCAACTAAAACACCGCAGCTTGGCTTTATTATGACAAACCCGTTTCCTTTCTTTAAGGACTATGATTTCGAGATTGAGGAAAACTACATAGAACAGCTGGAACTCGAAAAAGCGGAAGATGCGGCGGTTTACGCTATTTTGAGCGTGAAAGAAAACTTTCATGACTCCACCGCCAACCTTCAGGCCCCTGTTATTATTAATATGAAAAATAATAGAGGAAAACAAATCATCTTAACGAATACGAACTATCAAACAAAGCACAAACTATTCCAGCCAGCGGCAAAGTAAGGAGGGGGCAAGCATGCTCGTTCTCACACGGAAAACGAAAGAGTCGATTAAAATCGGGGATGATATCGAGATTACAGTGTTGTCAGTTAGTGGTGATCAAGTGAAAATTGGGATCAAAGCACCAAAAAGCGTTGAAATCCATCGGACGGAAATATATAACGAAATTCAGAAAGAAAATGAAACGGCATCAACGACTGTGACGAATCTGATGGAAAAATTGAAGAACTGGAATATAAACAGCTAAAACTGTCCGAGGGGCAGTTTTTATTTTTTGTCTACCACTACATTGTCTTTTGGTTCTGGTGCAAGAAACTCATATGAAAGTAAAAGGTCAATACGTGTACTGGTATTGTGCAGTAATTCAGAAGGGAATAAGGTTGACTTTTATTTAAGTGAATCAACACATACAAAAGCAGCCAGGCACTTTTTCAAAAAGTCTTGGATGCTTGTTACTTTACAATATTATAGGTCATTATGCTAGATAAAAATCCAGCATATTCTTTAAAGGTAAATCGGGACTTTCTAGAGAAATTCTTACATTATGGCGGTGGAAGCTGGCAACTTTAGAAGGAGGTTGATTGGAAATGCAAGCCGGCCAAAAGGTAGATTTACAATCTGGTATTCATATTCTTCAAGCTATCAATAGTGAAATTCTTATGGTAGATCGTAAAGGAATAGTGGTTTTTTGTAACCAATCAGTATGTAATACGTTAAAAAAACAAAAGGATGAAATAATTGGTCACGCTATAACAGCTATCCTTCCGATTGATATTCCGGATTTATCTACGGTAAATAGTGATACGGATATGAGCTATGAGTTGAATATTGATGATCGAACTTTTATTCTAAATCAATCGCCGATATATGAAAAAGCAGAACTTGTTGGAGCGGTCATCACTTTTCAAAATGTTACAAGTGACAGGGTATCTATAGATGGTTTAAAACAAACGATAGAAAAGTATGAAAATGCTCTAAATTTACTGTCTGAATGTATTTTAGGTGTTGATGAGCGAGGAAACGTGACTTTTATTAGTTGTTCCTATGCCCAATTACTGGGAATCGATAATCCCCAATCTGTTATTGGCAAACATTGTACAGAGGTTGTTGAAAACACAAGAATGCATATAGTGATTCAAACAGGACAGGCCGAAATAGGTCATATACAGCGTATAGGCAATAAGAATGTTATTGCGACTCGAATTCCGATTACTAAAGAAGGGAAAAGTGTAGGTGCCATCGGAAAGATTGTGTTTCATGATCTTCATGAGTTAAAAGTATTAGCTAATCGGATTCATACAATGGAATCAAAGCTAGAGTATTACCAAAAAGAGTTAAAGCGCATTCAAGGGGCTAAATATTCCTTCCAAAGTATTGTAGGCAATAGCGAAAGGATAAAAGAAGTAAAAAATAATGCGATAAAGGTAGCTAAAAGCCGGTCTACCGTTTTAATTAGAGGAGAAACCGGAACAGGAAAAGAGTTGTTTGCTCATGCCATTCATCTTGCCAGCCCCCGTTCAGAAGGTCCATTTATTCGTCTGAATTGTGCCGCTATCCCTAGAGGACTATTAGAAGCAGAATTATTTGGATATGAAGATGGTGCATTTACCGGGGCAAAAAAAGGCGGCAGGCCGGGAAAATTTGAATTGGCCCAAAACGGAACATTATTCTTAGACGAGATTGGTGATATGCCATTAGGCATGCAGGCTAAATTGTTGCGTGTGTTGCAGGAAAAGGAGTTTGAAAGAGTTGGCGGTACAAAAGTGAGACGAGTTGATGTTCGCTTTATCGCAGCGACCAATCAAGATTTATGGGAAATGACACGTCAAGGAAAGTTTAGAGAAGATTTGTATTATAGATTGAATGTATTCATGATAGATATCCCGCCGTTGAGAGAAAGAAAAGAAGATATTATTCCTATCACCAATTTTCTAATTGATAAATTGAATACTGAATTAGGAAGTAATATCATTTCCATAGATGAAAAAGTAATCCGGATATTTATGGAGTACGATTGGCCGGGGAATGTGAGGGAATTGGAAAATATACTAGAACGATCTATGAATGTACTTGAGGAAAATACGATTCAAGTACATCATCTACCTGTTTATTTGAGAAAGAGGTGGGAGAATGAACAGGGTGATGATGCCGTTCTTTCATTACAGAAGGAAGTAGAAATGGCTGAAAAAAGGGCTATTATAAAAGCGTTGGAGAAAGTATCGGGCAACAAACAAGAGGCAGCTAACCTTCTTGGGATTCACCGGGCAAGTCTGTATAGAAAGATTGAAAAATATAACCTATGAAAAAATTGAAAGGGGGCGAATAGCCCCCTTTTTGTTGCAAATATGCGAAGGTTGTCGCGATCATGCGAATTTAGTGGTATCAATATTTTGCTGGTTATTTGTCGCAAATATGCGAATTAAAACTAAGGGAACCTATATGAATAGAGTCTAACTGCCTTTTAAAAAAGGGTTTGACTTCATTTAAAACATTGGCATCATTCTTGCATCCTAATAAGTCAGAAAAAGTAGAAAAATGGTACAGATATTTGAAAAAAGAAGGGATATTTGTCCAATGGGGAAAGGGGAGCTTGGTTTGGAGAACTTAAACTTGGCACAGTTTTTAATGCGAAGGATTGAAAAAACACCAGATAAGGTATATCTGCAATTTGAGCAGCAAAGGATCACTTATGAAGAACTTTATAATCGGATAGCCAAAACGGCAGCAGGGTTCCATGAACTAGGTATTCGTAAAGGTGATAAGGTTTGTGTGATGTTAAATAATTCTCCTGAATACCTTGATGTTTGGTTTGGATTATCATTTTTAGGGGCAATCCTTGTTCCGCTAAATGTTCATTTGAAAGGGGAAGGATTGCGATATATTCTATCACATTCTGATTGTAAAGCTATTGTAGTAGATAAGGGGTTTATCAACCAAATTGCTCCTTGTCTTTCCTCTTTGTCAAAAGAGATTAAGGTTATTATTCAAGGGAAAAATGATAGCGTTATCATAAATGAAAATGGTGCAGAGATTTCTACGATCAATCTAGAAGGATTATTGAAAAACAATAATCAATACTTACCTAATATCACCATTTCTCAAGAAGCTATTAATAGCATTCTTTATACCTCGGGGACAACAGGCTTGCCCAAGGGGGTCATGTTAAGTCATGCCGCTTATGTCAATTCTGCCCAGGCATTTGCTGATCGTATGATTCATGCCCGATCAGAGGATATCCTTTTTACAACGTTACCTTTATTTCATATCAATGCGCAGGCCCATACGACACTAGGCGCTATTCATGCTAATGCCACGATTGCAATGAGTAAGAAGTTTAGTGCGTCACGATTTTGGGATGAAATCCGGTTTCATGGAGCAACCATATTTAATTCCTTAGGTTCTATGATTCCTATACTATGCAAACAACCGGAAAGAGAGGATGATGATAACAATCCCGCAAGGATTACAGCATGCGCCGCTACACCAAAGGAATTTTGGAGGCGTTTTGAAGAACGATTCGGAGTCAAAATCGTCGAAGGATATGGATTAACGGAGACAACTGGTTTTTGTGTATCGAACCCATTGGAGGCAAATCGTGTTTCATCGATTGGCAAACCCTTTCCCTATGTGGATACGAAGGTTATTGACGAAAATGGAAACCACCTGCCGCCGGGAGGGATTGGCGAGATACTAATCCGACCTTTGGAACCGCATTGCTTAATGGAAGGATATTATAAAATGCCAGAAAAGACAGAAGAGGCTATGGAGGATGGATGGTTTCATACAGGAGATCGCGGATATGAGGATGAAGATGGATATCTTTATTTCTGTGATCGCCTGAAACAATGTATTAGACGCCGCGGAGAGAATATTTCTTCCTGGGAGATTGAAAAAGTTGCAGATGATCATCCGAAAGTGCTCGAATCTGCGGCCGTTGGTGTTCCTTCAGAAGTTGGGGAAGAGGATGTAAAGCTTTATATTGTCCTCAAGAAGGGGGAAACCATGACTTATGAAGAGGTCATCGATTGGTGTGAAGAACGAATGGCCTACTTCATGGTTCCGCGTTATGTTCAATATGTTGAATCTTTTCCAAAAACAGCAACAGAGCGCATACAAAAGTTCAAATTAAAGGAAGAGGGAATCGGGACTGCCTGGGATCGTGAAAAGGCAGGCTATTTATTGAAAAATAATGTTTGAAAATTATAACTATTGGAAAGGACGGGATTTTTATGGCCCATGAACATGTAGTCCGTTGGCTTAAAGAAGATGGAATCGCTACAGTTACGATTGATAATCCACCGGTTAACACTTTAAGTGTTGATGTCATAACACAATTGACAGAAGTGATTGAGGAAGTAGAACGTGACCCGGAGGTGATCGTGGTTCGAAGCATATTCAACTAAATATTTGTTATTCTCCGAACGACCCTGTCTAATTCATTGTCTATCAGGATGGAGTAACAGACTTCATTTGATTCTAAACAGAGGAAATGTGATGGGGGAATCCAAAGTGACAGAAGAATGTACACTTTCTCTAACCGGATAACTATAAAACAAAAAGGCTGCGATTCTGACGACTTTCCAACAAGGGATAACAAAATAATAAACGCTGATGTAAAGGAGAAAAGTATAAAATATGGATATAATTGTTATTTTAATTGCGCTTGGATTACTTATGTTTTTCGCTTATCGAGGCTTTTCTGTTATCCTTTTTGCCCCATTATGTGCTTTGTTTGCCGTATTTTTAACGGATCCAGGATATGTGCTGCCTTTCTTTTCTAATATTTTCATGGATAAGTTGGTTGGTTTTGTCAAATTATACTTCCCGGTTTTTTTATTGGGTGCTATCTTTGGTAAATTGGTTGAAGTCACCGGTGTCGCAGAAAAAATAGCTAAGATTATTGTCCGCTTTATCGGTGCGAAACGGGCGATTCTGGCTATTGTGCTAATGGGGGCAATCCTGACTTATAGCGGTGTAAGTTTGTTTGTTGCCGTGTTTGCCATTTATCCGTTTGCGGCCCAATTATTTCGTGAAGCCAATATTCCAAAACGTTTAATTCCTGCGACCATTGCATTTAGTGCTTTTACCTTTTCTATGGATTCTCTCCCGGGATCTCCGCAAATTCAGAATGTTATTCCGACTACGTTCTTTAAAACCGACATTTATGCTGCACCAATGCTGGGAATTATCGGGGCACTATTTATCTTCACACTTGGCATGCTGTACTTAGATAGATGCCGGCGCAAGGCGATTGCTAGCGGTGAGGGGTATTATGGAAAAGGAGATATGGCTATTGAAATAGCGGCGGCTAAATCGGAAATGGCAGCAGCTAAATCGGAAATGGCAGCCAGTAGTGCGATGGCTGCACCTTCAGTTATGGCGTCTGGAGAAGCTGTAACAGGAAAAGATTGGATAGCATTCCTTCCATTGCTGTTAGTTGGTGTGATGAATAAGTTTTTTACGGAGTCTATTCCTCAGTGGTATGCAAACGGGTTCGATTTTACGGTTATCGGCTTAAAAGATTATGGAAATGTGGATATGTCCAAGGTGGTTGGTATTTGGTCCGTAGAACTGGCTCTTGTTATCGGGATATTGGCTACAATCTTGTTGAACTTTAAAGCAGTGAGACTGAATTTCAACTCCAGCATTAGCATCGGTGTCAGCGGTTCGCTTCTTGCTACCATGAACACCGCAGCCGAGTATGGATTTGGAGGAGTGATTGCATCTTTACCGGGATTTACGGCAGTACAAGATGCTCTTACCGGAATGTTTACGAACCCGTTAATTAATGGAGCCGTAATGACCAATATTTTGTGCGGAATCACTGGTTCAGGATCCGGAGGTATGAGTATTACGTTAAGCTTGATGGCGGAGAAGTATGTAGAAGCAGCTGCTGCATTTAATATTCCATTGGAGGTCTTACACCGTGTAATCGCAATGGCAGCAGGTGGATTGGATACTTTGCCTCATAATGGCGCTGTTATCACCTTACTTGCGGTTACAGGACTGACTCATCGCCAAGCTTATAAAGATATCTTTGCCATTACCCTGATTAAAACAATGGCTGTATTCTTTGTAATCGGTATCTACGTAACTTTTTCAATTGTATAACTTTAAGTTCAACTCTAGTATCGTTCGTCCAGAGATGATATGTAAGTAAGGAATATTCAATAACACTCCACTGTCTAAAAATTTTTTCTCCTTCCTCTATAAAAAATACAGAACCATGTCGATATAACTACTGTAAACATCCTCTACAAAAAGGCGGCCGACTTTGAGTACAGGATGAAGAAATCCACAAGGACGTGGAGAGGAACATTCAAGGAGGAAAACGAAATGAGAATCAATCATAACATTGCGGCACTTAACACGTATCGTCAGTTGAACAGTGCTGCAGGCGCTCAATCAAAATCTATGGAGAAATTATCTTCAGGTCTTCGCATCAACCGTGCTGGTGATGATGCAGCTGGTCTTGCTATTTCTGAAAAAATGCGTGGGCAAATTCGTGGGTTAGACCAAGCATCTCGTAACGCACAAGACGGTAAACTAGAAATGCCGCGCTAAGCAGCAATGTTTAGCTGAAAACTCCGTGAATTCGGTGGAACCCCAAACCAGCTATTATGTGGATGGTGGGCAATACCGAGCCAAGCCTAATGAATCGGTAAAATGTAGTTAGGAAGGTGTGACGGTCAGGTGGTGAGGAACCGTACCGATAACCCACCCACGAGCGCGGGGCACCCAATACTGGGTGAAGATATGACCTGAACTTTATGGAAACATAAAGAAGCAGTGGATAAAAAGCCATTGCGATAACATATTTGATTTCAATGATTCAAACAGCAGAAGGTGCTTTAAACGAAACACACTCAATTCTACAACGTATGCGTGAATTATCAGTACAATCTGCTAATGACTCTAATACTGATGCTGACCGTGCATCAATCCAAACTGAAATTAGCCAATTAAAAGATGAAGTTGACCGCATTGGTAATACTACAGAGTTTAATACAAAGAAATTAATTGATGGTTCTATCGGTCAGAAAAAACTTGCAGGTTCTGACAATGCAGCAGTTATTAGCTCTGCACTTGGAAAAGAAACAGCAGCAGTTGCTACTAGTGTTTCTGCCTTAGCAACAGGTGATATCACGGCTTCCGGCGCTACAACTCTTAACCTAAAAATAGATGGAGCAAATATTGACGTAGCATTAGATGGGGATGCATATGCAGCATTTGATGATACAAGTAATATTGATTCAGCTGCTTATGCTACTAAATTGCAAGAAGACATTAATAAAGCCATTGCTGATTATAACAAAGCAAATGAAACTAGTATTGCTAATGTTACAGTAACTGCTAGTAGTGCTCAAAATGGGTCTATCAGCATTAAATCTGGCTCATTAGGTCAAACATCTACTGTAGAAATTACGAGTAATGCAGCATCTGCAGCTTTAGGTCTAACAGATGCGAGTGATGGCAGTGATACAGTTTCTGCAACTGGTTCTGAAGGCATTTTAAGCGCTTCGGGAGCAGGAAATGTAAGTGCAGTTGCTTCATTAACAGGTACTGATGCAAAAATGACATTTACTGTTGATGGTAAAGACATTGCTATTGACTTTACTTATGACGGTTCAGACAATTTAGGTAATGCAACTGATGCAACTCAAACAGCTGTAGGTTCATTGACAGCAGGTACGGACCCAATTTCAACTGTAGCTACTGCTTTACAAACAGATTTAAATAATGCAATTGCAAATTATAATAAAAGTGTACCAACATCGGAACAAGTAGCTGATGTAAAAGTATCTGTAAAAGATGGAGCTCTTGTAGTTGAAAGTGGCTCTAATAAAGCAACAAGTAGTATTAAATTCGACAATAGTGAAGCTGCTCAATTATTAGGTTTAGCTAAACAAAGCAGTGCTACTCAAGGTGGCGGAGTCGATTTCCAAATTGGTGCTAACCAAACCCAAACAATGAAAGTTACTGTAGAAGATATGCGTACTGATGCTTTAGGAATTAAAGATATTGACTTATCAACTAAAGAAGGTGCACAGGACGCTATTACTAAAATTAATGATGCAATTGAAAAAGTATCGACTCAACGTTCAAATCTTGGTGCATTCCAAAACCGTTTAGAACACACAATCAACAACTTAGGAACATCTTCTGAAAACTTAACTGCTGCGGAATCTCGTATCCGTGACGTAGATTATGCTTTAGCTGCCTAGCCAGTAACAAGCACAGTCGTCCTAGCTGGTAACGGCTAGAGATTACAATCGGGTGAATTGCTGGAAAACCCTTAGAGCTTTTCTTGCCACAACGTAGTTGGAAACGACAAGCGTGATGGTTTGAAAAAAGAAAAGATTGGGCAATCAGCAGCCAAGCTCCTGTCTCGAAAGAGTGGAGAAGGTTCAACGACTAGGATAGACCATCTAAAAGCTAAGCTCAAGATGATGAAATCCATAGGTGAAACAATGGTCATCAGCATTGTGAATCCGAAGTGCCCGACCCCTACTAGAATGCTAGAGGGTGAAGATATAGTCTAGTCATTTATGAAAGTAAATGTTCGCACGATGGCGAAAGAAATGATGGCACAAACTAAGAATTCTATTCTTTCTCAAGCAGCACAAGCAATGTTGGCTCAATCGAATCAAATGCCACAAGGAGTTTTACAACTCTTGAGATAATTGATGAGAAGGGCGTCTAGCTTGGTAACGAGCTAGAGTATAACTGGGTGAATTGCTGGAACTTCCTAAAGCTTCATCAACCACAACGTAACTGGAAACGGTAAGCGTGAAGGTGTGAAAATGATGAGGATGAAACAATGGATAATCAGCAGCCAAGCTCCTGTGAGGAAACTCTGGAGAAGGTTCAACGACTAGAGAACACGGTCTAAGGCGAAAGCTATGGCTATGAATCCCGTAGGGCAGTAAAAGCTGTTCGAAGTGCCCAGCTCCATGAAAAACATGGATGAAGATATAGTCTATTCTGTCATTGAAAGATACAGTCGCAAAGCAAGCGAACCAACAACCACAAGGAGTTCTACAACTTCTTCGTTAATTTTAGATATGAAAGAGGCTCTAGATTTTCTAGAGTCTCTTTTCATATAAGACAGTACAAAGCTGTTTGATAGGAGGAATGAATGGATAAAGAAGAGCAGGAACATAAACAGTTTCTTGAACAACAGCTTGAGTGGTGTAAAAAACACGATCGTATCTTAGAAGAGATAGAAATGAAGCTTCATGGAATGAAAAAAATAGCTCAATACGCTCTCGATCATGAACTTACTGCAATAGAAACTGATCAGTTGAATGGTCAATTGAACGAATTGAAAAGAGAAGTGCATTTTTTAGAAAAGCAGTTATATTCTGTTGTCCATTAGAAATAGAAAGGGAAGTGTTTTTCATGGATATAGCACTAATGTCAATGGCACTAAGTCAAGGACAAGTTCAACAACAAGTTCAACAACAAGCTTCAATGTCAGTTATGAAGATGGCAATGGGAAATGCTGAACAGCAAGGAGAGGCTCTTCAGAAGTTGATGGGTACTACTGATGCAACAGCGATCCAGCACGCTGCCCAGCCACATTTGGGCGGAAACATTGATTTGAAATTGTAAAGGGAATATTCAAGAGCAGCCAAGCTGAGGCTGCCCTTTTTCTTTTTGGGGCAAATGGGGAAAGTGGATTGTGCTCCAAAAGCCCACCTGCTCGCAACTAATGTGCCTAGAAACTGCAAAAGAATCATACGTAACCAGTAACAACAGGATATTCAGATATATATTATAATCATAGAATGTACGTTTGTTCCATGGACACTAAATGTTCAAGAAAACAAGCAATCTAAGACTCTACTTCGATCATCGGAGTAGGGGCTATTTCTATTTTAGGAGGAATGTAACATGACAAAATATGATTACACAGAACAGTTGCGCTTGCCATTTACGGAAGTAGTGCAGGAAGAGAGGAATCAACCAGCAAAGTGTGTGAACATTGTTTTACTCAAGGTTGTCCGAGAATCTAGTATTCTTTACAAAGAATGTAAGGTGAGATTGCCAGAAGATGCTTACCAGTTACTAAAGTCATTCTTAGTCGATTCAGACCGAGAACAACTAATCCTACTTACACTTGACACTAAATCACAGCCAACTGCCATTCACACGGTTAGTGTTGGGACCTTGAACTCTAGTTTAGTTCATCCTATGGAGGTGATGAAGGTTCCAATTCTAAGCAATAGTGCTTCCATCATTGTAGCTCATAACCCACCCTAGCCAAGATCCAAAACCAAGCTGAGAAGATAGTAAAGTAACAAATCAGTTAATCATACATATTAATTAGACTTTTTCCTGATAAAACAAAGATGCACAAGTTGACTTATCTGAAGCCCTGTGATTTTTTGACACTTATCTAATAAAACCATTTGATGTCTATTTAAGCGAATTTGATAGCCTTTTACATTTCTTTTATCTGGAAATAGTGATCGAAAAACATTGTTAAATAATTGATGATAAGAACTAGTAATGGATAGTGAGCTATAAATCATGGGTAGTAATTTCAAGCTGTCGTATATATCCTGGGTAGGCTTATTTAACTGCAGACTATATGGCAAATAAATAGTTGTTCTTTTAAAGGGCGGAAACGTTTTTTCTTGGAACGAGATGTGTATTTTTCTATACATGCTTTGATGGATAAAAGGTTTTACAATACTTAAAAAGTAATAGATTTGTGATTGGTCATAGAGGAGGAGACGGTTTTGACTATCTAGTGAAAAAGTTAAATGGAATCTTTGTTTCATTATTTGAATTAGGGTTTGATTCTCTATTTCTGTAAAGGAATCTGTAGATAAGATAATTTTCTTAGGCTTTCCATCTTGTGTGTTCAAATGACCATCATCTTGGTACCACCAGGCAAGACAAAGTGGATTTAGATGATTTTCTATTAGCTCAAAAGGAAGCTTCTTTTTATTGTCTGGATACCATAATTCTTTAAGTAGGGATGCTTCTTCACATACATATGACTGCACATAAAAGCTCTCTGTGAATCCTTGTTTGACTCTGGTATCTAAGGTTTTAGAATATTTAGGCGCAGACAGAGGAAGATAGGATTTTAATTGCTCATAACAATAAAAACACCATTCCTTATCATGAGTAGTGTGTAAAAAGCGAAAACGTGGCTGTCGTGTCTTTTGTATCGCCATATTTCCATCACCCAGTAATTTGCCTGTCAGCATGCTTAATGCCGTATTAGGTAATAAACTTCTAATCCTCCTGATTTTTCCCTCCATTTTTAATACTCCTTTGAAATAACGTTTAAGAACATTCGTTCTATATCTATTATAACTCTCTATCCTCTTACTGGAAAGGATAGGAATGTAAAATCGATAGGTCCAATGACATGTATTTTTTCAATAAAGAGAAGAAAGATAAAGGTTTCCTTAAATCATCCGATATTATAACCAAAAGAGTTGTATCGATAGGAGGACTTTCTATGATTGAAAAACTTTCCTCATCAACATCGATCTCTTACAGCTCAGATATTACGAAGAAAGTAAATCTACAAGAAAATAAAGCGAAAGAAGTTAATAAAGAAGAGAAAGAGTTAAACAAAGAGCAACTAGAAGAGGTGATAAAAAGTCTTAATGAGTTTGTGCAGCCAACCCATACATCCATTCAATTTGAACTGCATGAAGAGTCTCAAAAGTATTATGTGAAAGTGGTTGACCTTAATACAAATGAGACAATTAGGGAGATTCCTTCTAAAAAGATGTTGGATATTTACGCGGCAATGACTCAATTCCTAGGGTTAATGTTCGATCAAAAAATTTAGCGGTGGTGAGTAAAAGATGCGTATTGGCGGTTTAGCCAGCGGAATGGATATAGATTCTTTGGTAGCCGATTTAATGAAGGCAGAAAGAATGCCTCTAGATAAAATTAAACAGAAGAAGCAAGTATTAGAATGGCAGCGGGATGATTATAGAGCTATGAATACGCTGCTTCTAAATTTTCGTACAGAACTTACACAAATGAAATTAACAACAAAGTACCGTGTTCGTAGTGTGTCATCGACAAATGAAGAGCGTGTATCAGCAACAGCGAGTAGCGCAGCCTCTATGTCATCTTATTCAATATCAAACGTAAAACAGTTAGCGAGTGCTGCAACTAGACTTAATGAAGGGGAGATTTCCGGCGGAACAAAGATTGATTCTGCCAAGTCTCTGTATAGTCAAAAAGACAATCTGGCGAATGATAGCACTGCCGGAGTTTTTAGATGGTCAAATGGAGTGGTGGGGACTAAAAGTATTACGGTAGATTCTGATAATCAAAACATATTCTCTCTTGAATTAGGAACAAATGAGAAAATCCTTGCATCAGAAATGAATAATATGACAGTAAAGGTAGATGGCAAAGCATATAATATTGTTGCAAACGAAGCTGACTTACTTAACTCAGATCAAGTATTTCTCAGTGCAACAGGAACATTAAAATTTAAGGATCCTTTAACAAAAAATAGTGTTGTGAAAGTTGACTATGTTACAGACCAAAAAGTCGAGTCTAAGACATTGACAGATCCAATAACAGAGTGGCAAGTAAGCAATGGGGCGTTGGTATCTGATTTAAAACTCAACGTCACAACCAACGGGGTAACGAAAACCTATGGGGTTAGTGGAGCTCCAACTCCAACTCCGGACACAGATGGCTTTATCAATCTTGTGAATATTGCTGATTCTAATGATGTTATAGGTAAAATCAACTTAGAAACTGGGAAAATTACTTTCACAAATGAACAAGCAAAAGATACAAAACTGGAAATTACTTATAAACAAGAATATGCCGCATTTAATATTACTTCCCATACATCCAAAGGACCTGTAACTGAAAAGTTTTTGGTTGAAGGAACGGATTCGTTGAATACCGTTATTAACAAAGTGAATAGTTCTAATGCAGGAGTTACGATGTTTTATGATTCTTCTTCTGACAGGATTTCGTTAACGCGAACAGAAACAGGGAACTTTCGGGGCAATGATCCAACACCGGCAGCGAATGAATCATATACATATAATCTAATTAATGACGGTGAAATCGAAACAAGTGGTGACTTTATAAACAAACTTTTGAAGTTCTCTGGCGCAACGGAAACAGGTGGGGAAAATGCCATTTTTGAAATAAATGGTCTTGCTACAGAACGTAATTCAAACACATTCGAAATAAATGGAGTTACGTTTACATTAAAACAAACTTTTAGTGATTCACCTGTCAGTTTATCTGTGAAAAATGATTCAGATAAGGTGTTTGAGAATATTAAATCTTTTGTTGATAAATACAATGAACTAATTGGTAAAATTCAAGACAAACTATCTGAAGAACGTTATCGTAGTTATCAACCATTAACAGATGAGCAACGTGAACAATTATCAGATAAGCAACAAGAACAGTGGGAAGAGAAAGCAAAAAGTGGTTTACTCCGCCGTGATCCAATTTTAGCTGGTGTATTATCACAAATGAGAACAGATTTTTATTCGCAGGTCACTAATGATAATGTGTCCCCTCTTTATAATCAATTGGCAGCGATTGGAATCACGACAACGGGCAATTATTTAGAGGGAGGGAAACTGGAAATAAATGAGGCGAAGTTAAAGAAAGCCATTGAAACTGACCCGAGTTCTGTTGAAAATTTGTTCCGCACAGATGGGTTGGCGACTTCTCAAAAGGGCATTACTCAAAGATTATACGATACAGTAAATGCAACAATGGATAAGTTAAAGGAAAGAGCGGGAAATTCTTTCTCGACGAATAAACAATTTACGCTTGGGAAAGAACTTGATAGTATTGATGACCGCATCGACCGCTTCGAAGACCGCCTAACCCAAATCGAAGACCGTTACTGGCGCCAATTCACCGCCATGGAGAAGGCCATCCAGCAATCGAACTCACAATCGATGTATCTCATGCAGCAATTCGGCGGCGGAATGTAAAAGGAGTGAAACAGCATGTCAGTTAATAATCCATACCAAGTCTATCAGCAAAACAGCGTCAATACTGCTTCACCTGGCGAGTTGACGCTCATGCTATATAACGGATGTTTAAAGTTTATGAAGCTGGCTCGTACGGCAATCGAGCAAAAAGATATTCAGACGAAAAACGAGAATCTATTGAAAGCTCAAAAGATCATCCAGGAATTAATGGTCACCTTAAACATGGATGTGGAGATGTCCAAAACGATGATGGCGATGTATGACTATATCAATCGCCGTCTTATTGAGGTTAATATTAAAAACGATTTAGCCATCTTAGACGAGGTAGAAGGCTATGTAACGGAATTCCGCGACACATGGAAGCAAGTCATCCAATTAAACCGTCAAAAGGCTCACCAAGGTGGTCAGGCATAGTGAGTGTGGTTCTGCAAGTTTATGAAATAACAAAGCAATTGTATGAACTCGTCACTATCTCTCCTTCTGGTGAAGAGCGAGATTCCTATATCAGGAGAATAGAAGAATTGCTGGGCCAGCGCCAGCGACTCCTTCCGCAAGTGAAATCTCCTTTTTCAGAGGAGGAAACGAAGCTTGGCCAGGAAATCGTTCAGATGAATCAAGTGATCGATGGACACCTGAAGCAACGTAAAGAAGAAGTGTCCGTCGATATCCGCAAGCTTAAGCAAAAACAGCAAAAAACAAACAAATACATCAATCCGTACGAGAACCTTTCATTCGACGGAACCTTCTATGATAAACGGAAATGAGTGAACAGAATGATGAAACTGGCAGAGCCAAATGTAGAATTAATCCATCGTTATGTGGAGCTTCTTCAATCGATTGAAGAAGGGTTAGAGTATGTGGAAGCAAGTTTTAAAGATTATAGTAAAACAGAGGGAGACCTTGTGCTTGCTGATGTGCTGGATGCACTGGCACAGTTGCAGTCTGCCAATGGCCAGCTTCAAGTGATTTTTGCCGGGAAACAGGAGCTTGTTGGAACCCTGGATCAGTTCAAAGCAGTGATCGATCAATGCTTCCAACTTGAAGGCAAGATGGAGCAGCCGCACGAAAAACAAGAAATTGTGAAGAAATCTATCATTCCTTCTCTCTCAGAATGGAAGCAGCTCATCGAACCACATTTACAACCTTACACTACGCAATAACAAAAACCCCTGCCCAAAACGGCAGGGATTTTTGTTTCTCACCGGTATCCATACCCAGGATAGTAAGGATAATGAGGGTAATGGTGATGTGGATAGTGCGGATAATATGGCGGTCTTGGGCGAGGATAATAACGCTGTTCTTCCTCTAAACGAGCATCATGATAATATTCACTTTGTAATGAGAATAGTTGTAGAGGAATAAAATTTTGATATTGCAAAATACTAACGTCCTCAAAATTTTTAACACTGTATCGTATTCAAATCCCTAACGGATGGAGTCGGTATCACTAAATTATTGCCTATAACCCTTGCCACAGAGGGACTGCACAAAGTTAATCATTAATTTTATATAAATCCAACTTGAGTTTTTAACATTAGTCATCGCTTTTTATCCTGTTCACGATTCTTTTGTTCTTGCCTCTTGAATAAGCGAAAAAGGTTCTCGTATAAGGCTTTGTCAAGAGACCGTAAGGTAGATTGGCAAAGCCTTATGCGTAAATAAATGGACATGGATGTTCTTTATCCATGTCCATTTATTTATGTGGATTTATATAGTCCAAAAAGGCAGGGATTTTCCTGTTTTTAGAGAATATTTGTTTAATACCCGGGCATGAATTGTATTTTCCCTCATAGAATGTGATAACCAGAGAGACATCGTTCAAAGAGTTTTCGGAATTTTTAAACGTTTGGGGAGGGAAATTGTCGGGTATTGTAGAAATAGGTATACATATCCCTTGGATAGGAGGAGTTCAAGTTATGAAGTATAACATTCGTGGCGAAAACATTGAGGTAACTCCAGCAATCAGAGATCATGTAGAGAGAAAATTAAGCAAGTTAGAGCGTTATTTCGATCAAGAAATCGATGCCGATGTACATGTGAATTTGAAAGTATACAACAACAAACAAAAAATAGAAGTGACGATTCCGATGACGCACTTAGTTCTTCGCGCAGAGGAAGCCCATGAGGATTTATATGCAGCAACCGATCTTGTCGTTGATAAATTAGAACGCCAAATCCGTAAACATAAAACAAAAGTAAACCGCAAATTGCGTGAAAGAGACGCAGTGAAATATGTGTTCAGAGGCGTAGAAGAAGAGAGTGCGGCGACTGTTGTTCAAGATGAAGAGGATGAGTTGGAAGTGGTGCGTAACAAGCGCTTCGACTTAAAACCGATGGACAGCGAGGAAGCGATCTTGCAAATGAACATGCTGGGCCATAGCTTCTTCGTCTTCACAAACGCTGAAACGAATGCGACAAACGTGGTGTATCGCCGTAAAGACGGCCGCTATGGGTTAATTGAGCCAAACTGAAGAGTTGAATATTAAGGTTAGTCGCAACCAGTGGCTGGCTGACACCAAAACCTGACTTCACCTCATGAGGGAAGTCAGGTTTTTTTGTTGTTAAAAGAACTGAACCTTTTGATCCATGGGAGCGAATTATAGAGTGAAAGAAATATCAGAGGAGGTGAAAGTATGACGGAAGAAGAGATCAGACGGTCTATCAGCCGGGCGATAAACGGTGACAAGGATGCTTTTGAAATGATCTACTTGCATACAAGGGATGACGTATACAGGACGGTTTCGTTTTTACTGTCCAATCGGGACGATGTCCATGATGTCGTGAATGAAATCTATATAGGGTTGTGGAAGTCTTTGGCTCAGTATGATCAAACCCGTCCGTTTCGCAGCTGGCTGCATGGACTCATCATTCGCCAGGTGCAAGATTGGCGGCGGAAAATTTGGAGAAGGTGGCGCCTCAGCAACCGTCACAAAGAAATGGGACTTGAAGAGAAAGATAGTGCCGCGCAGCTGGATATGGAGACGCGTGATGAGCTCATCACAGCCATTCATCATCTTCCATATAAGCTTCGGGTCGTCATCATTTTGCGATATTTTCATGAATACAGCGTTGAAGAGACCGCTTCTTTGTTAAACATCCCGGTCGGAACCGTAAAATCAAGACACCATCTGGCAGTGAAAGAGCTTCGAAAAAAATATGATCAGGAAAGGATGAGAAGTGACTATGTCCTTTGAACATGAGATTCGTGATGAGCTTTATGAGCAGACAAAAGGAATGAGTGTTCCGGCAGAGCTAGATCAACAGATTCGCCAAACGTACGAGCCTTATATAAGGAAAGGTGAAAAGAAAAAGAGGATCAAGCCCATCCTGGCGGCCCTAATGGCAGTTTTTATCGCCGTCCCAACTGCTGCCTTTACGGGTGGGCTGGAGGCAGAAGACATCTACGGATCGTTTAATCAATTGAAGATGAGGGCCATCAATCTCACGATGAATCAATTTTTATTGTTCAACGCCAAATTATCAGTCGCCAAAAGCGAGTTAGGCCTCAAAGAGTATGGTGAATTTAAAGCTGCCCTCAAAACATATGGAGAGGCGAAAATCGAATACGGAAATGAAAATGGGGACATTGATTATACAAAAATGTCTGAAGAAAAAAGAACGGAATTAAAGAGCGTGTTGGCTGTGCTTCAGCCTTACTTTGATCAATTGAATGACGAGAAGTTGACGAACGAGGTGCTGACAGATGAAGAGTTTGATCGTTATTTGGAAGCGGAAATGACACTTGAAACGATCCGGTCGAAAACAGGGCTGCAAATGCTGGATGAAAGCAACGTTCCTGCCGAGTATAAAGAACAGTATGAAGAAGCGATGGGCATTGTCATGGATACGAATGAAAAACGCATATCTGGGCTTCAACCTTAAAGGAATGGAAAAGAGCCTGGTTTCTCACCAAAAATGGAACCAGGCTTTTTCACTTGTCCCGGGTCTTCTCCCGCTATCATGGCAATACTTTCACGATGGTTGTACTCATTTGTGTGCGCAAATCCATCTCATAAGGACGTTGCAGCTCTTCACCACGTGGATTTTTAATGACCCGTACAACCGGGTGAAGGGGAAAATCAGAAAATACGTTGGAGATGACCGCTGTTTCGCCTGTGTTTAATAGAACGGTCGAGGCGACCGGGTACACGGCTACATATTTCAAAAATAGCTTGATGATGTCATAGTCAAATAAGAGATCGCCGGAAGCAGCCAGATACTCGGCTGCTTCTTGGGGAGAATAGCGTTTTCTGTGGTTTCGGGATGAAATTAAGGCATCATACACATCTGCAAGGCCGACAATCCGGGCAAATTCATGAATCCGGTCTTTTTTGAGCCGGCGAGGATAGCCGCTCCCGTCATAACGTTCGTGATGCTGAAGAGCGCAATGGGCGGAAAAAAGGGAGATGTTTCGCTGACGCCGAAGTAGTTGAAAGCCTTTGAAGCAGTGCTCTTCCATGATGGCTCGTTCCGCTTCTGTTAAATTCCCCCGCTTTCTCCACGGTTCCGCAGGGATTTGTGTCATCCCGATATCAAACAAAAGGGCACCGACCCCTAAATCCAGCAGCTTTTCTGTGCTGTATCCTTTGGCAATCCCGATAACGCCGGCAATCGTGGCCACATTGACGGAATGGTGAAAGAGATATCCTTTTGAAAGAAAGAGGTCCGATAAATGAATAAGCAAGCTATCCTGTGTTAAGAGGCAGTCCAACATTTCTTTAAATATGTTTTGATATTCAAGCCCTAAGTCCCGGGACGATATTTTCGTGAGGAAAAGTTTTTTGTCGATGAGACCTGTCATCGTTTCATACACTTTCTTAACGGCCATTTGCCTGACGGTCGGGCTAATAAGAGAGGTGGCTTCAATATCATGTGTGTGCCGATCATCAATGTATACGTATTGCACCCCTTTTATCCTTAGTAAGGAAATATAGGAACTGGTAAGCTTTACCCCTCGACGGAGCAGCCTTGTTCCTTTCACCCCGTATATGTCTGAACCGAGTACGTCTCCGGGATGTACTTGAGAGATGTGTGTTCTTCTCATCGATTTTTTCCCGCCTTTATCTTTTGATATCTATTCATATTTCTATTTCTTATGAGTATTCATCTTGTTTCGTATCAGAAAAGAAGAAACAGCGCTTACATCTCTAAATGGTTTGACACATCAGTTGTCATCCTTAATCAAGCAATGTTACAATCATAGTTAGAGTGCTTTATAATAAAAAGAAGAAATGCAAAAAATGTTTAAATCTCATATTAAATATATAAGTAATAGGAGTGATCCGAAGGGACAGCTTGTTCTTTTGGAACACTATCCATTAACAATAGAGGAGCGTTTTAAAATGCTTGGAATATTAAAAAAAGTATTCGATAGCAATCAACGTCAGGTGAATCGTTTAGAGAAGCTGGCAGATCAAATTGATGCACTGGGTCCGGAGATTGCGAAGTTGAGTGATGACCAGCTTCGTGAAAAAACGGCACAGTTTCAGCAGCGCTATCAAAACGGGGAGTCAGTCGATGACATGTTAGTCGAAGCGTTCGCCGTTGTTCGTGAAGCGGCGAAGCGCGTTCTTGGCATGTATCCATATAAAGTGCAGCTCATGGGGGGGATTGCCCTTCATGAAGGCAACATTTCCGAGATGAAAACAGGTGAAGGTAAAACGTTAACCGCAACCATGCCTGTTTATTTAAACGCCATTACCGGTAAAGGCGTTCACGTCGTGACGGTCAATGAATACTTGGCACGTCGTGACGCGACGGAAATGGGCCGTCTTTATGAGTTTTTAGGTTTGACCGTTGGATTGAACTTAAACAGCTTATCCCGCGAAGAAAAACAAGCGGCCTACAGCGCTGATATTACGTACAGCACGAACAATGAGCTCGGCTTTGACTATTTGCGTGATAACATGGTGCTTTATAAAGAGCAAATGGTACAGCGTCCGCTTCATTATGCGATCATTGACGAGGTCGACTCGATCTTGATCGATGAAGCGCGTACACCGCTGATCATTTCCGGTACCGCTCAAAAATCAACCGCTCTTTACATTCAAGCGAATGCGTTCGTACGTACCCTGCAAAAAGAAAAGGATTATACGTACGATGAAAAAACGAAGAGCGTTCAGTTAACGGAAGACGGTATGTCTAAAGCGGAGCGCGCTTTCGGAATCGAGAACTTATTCGATATTTCACATGTGACGCTTCTTCACCATATCAACCAGGCGTTGAAAGCGCATGTGACGATGCACCGGGATGTCGACTATGTGGTCGATGAAGACAAGGTCGTGATTGTTGACCAATTTACGGGCCGTTTAATGAAAGGCCGCCGCTTTAGTGAAGGGCTTCATCAGGCAATTGAGGCTAAAGAAGGCGTAGAAATCCAAAACGAAAGCATGACACTTGCGACGATTACGTTCCAGAACTATTTCCGTATGTACGAAAAACTCGCAGGTATGACAGGTACAGCCAAAACGGAAGAAGAAGAGTTCCGCAACATTTACAACATGCAGGTTATCGTCATCCCGACAAACCGCGAAATTGCGCGCGATGACAAACCCGATCTTATTTATAAATCGATGGAAGGCAAGTTCCGCGCGGTTGTGGAAGATATCGCAGAGCGTCATAAAAAAGGACAGCCCGTGCTTGTCGGTACGGTAGCGATTGAAACGAGTGAATTGCTTTCAGGATTATTAAAGCGCAAAGGTGTTCCTCACCATGTATTGAATGCGAAGCAGCATGCGAGTGAAGCGCAAATCATCGAGAATGCGGGCCAAAAAGGCGCCGTAACGATTGCGACGAACATGGCAGGACGCGGTACGGACATCAAACTCGGTGAAGGTGTAAAAGAATTGGGAGGCCTGGCTGTTATCGGTACTGAGCGACATGAATCACGCCGTATCGATAATCAGCTTCGCGGTCGTTCCGGTCGTCAAGGAGATCCGGGTGTATCCCAGTTCTACCTTTCCATGGAAGATGAGTTAATGCGCCGCTTCGGCTCTGAAAATATGATGGCCATGATGGATCGCCTCGGCATGGACGATTCCCAGCCGATTCAAAGTAAAATGGTGACAAGAGCAGTAGAATCTGCACAAAAACGCGTTGAGGGCAACAACTTTGATGCCCGTAAACAATTGCTTCAATATGATGACGTTCTTCGCCAGCAGCGTGAAGTCATCTACAAACAGCGCTTTGAAGTACTGGATGCAGAAAACCTTCGCGACATCGTAGAGAAGATGATGGAATCAACGATTCAGCGTGTCGTGGAGGTCAATACTCCGCGTGAAGAGCTGGAAGAAGAATGGAACTTAAAAGCGATCGTGGACTATGTGAACGGCCAATTGCTGGAAGAAGGCGAGCTGGAAGAAAGCGAACTTCGCGGCAAAGAGCCGGAAGAAATGACAGAACTCATTTTCGCGAAAGTGAAAGAGCGCTATGACGAGAAAGAAGAAAGCATGGGCACCGAGCAAATGCGTGAGTTCGAAAAAGTCATCGTTCTTCGTGCCGTCGATTCGAAATGGATGGATCATATCGATGCGATGGATCAGCTGCGCCAAGGTATCCACCTTCGTGCATACGGTCAAATCGATCCGCTTCGTGAATACCAAATGGAAGGGTTCGCGATGTTTGAAAACATGATCGCTTCCATTGAAGAAGAGGTAGCGAACTATATCATGAAGGCGCAAATTCACAATAACCTCGAGCGTCAAGAAGTGGCGCAAGGGCAGGCGGCTGTTCATCCGAAAGAAGGCGACCAGCCAGTGAAGAAAAAGCCGAAAGTCAAAGCGATTGAAGTAGGCCGCAATGACGAATGCATTTGCGGCAGCGGCAAGAAATACAAGAATTGCTGCGGGAAATGATTGAATGCGCGCGAAAGCGCGCATTCAATCATTTTACGAAAGGGACCTTCATGGTAAGATGAGGATCGCCATGGTGAAGTGAGAAGGTCCCTTTCGTAGAAAATAAAAAGAATTCAAGGAACCGCCTTTTCCGATTATGTGGTGTATATACACCGTTTTGGCGAAAAAGGCGGTTTGTTTTGGGAGCTTTTTTCGATTATTATATATAAGTAGCGTAAACTTATCGCATGGAAGATGGCTATGAAATAATCGGTCTTTATTTCTGTTTAACCCTTTTGAATTCGCTAAAAAAGGTTGAAAATCTGACATGGCAAAGAACAGCCATGTCAGATTTTCAATGTGGATTCATATAGATATCAATAAATGCAAGAGGTGGATGTACATGGATTTAGTAGAAATTAAGCAAGAACTTGAAAAAACAGCTAAGCGATTAGCGGACTTTAGGGGGTCTCTTTGACCTCGATGCAAAGCAGGCTCGTATTGACGAGTTGGACGAACGAATGTCAGACCCTTCGTTTTGGGATGATCAGCAAGCGGCACAAACCATTATTAATGAAGCAAATGCGTTAAAAGATGCCGTAAATGAGTTTAACGATTTAAATGACACATATGAAAACTTGCAAGTGTCATATGAACTGATCAAAGAAGAATTCGATGAAGAACTGGCAAACGAGTTGGCGAGTGAGCTGAAGGAATTAACCGCTTCATTAAATAAATTCGAGCTTCAATTATTATTAAGCGAGCCATATGATAAAAACAATGCCATTTTAGAGCTTCATCCGGGTGCGGGCGGTACAGAGTCCCAGGACTGGGGTTCCATGCTTCTTCGCATGTACACTCGCTGGGCGGAGAAAAAAGGCTTTAAAGTGGAAACATTGGATTACCTTCCAGGTGATGAAGCCGGAATTAAGAGCGTCACGCTTTTAATTAAAGGCCATAATGCGTACGGTTATTTAAAAGCAGAAAAAGGCGTTCACCGTTTAGTTCGTATTTCACCGTTCGATTCATCGGGCCGCCGTCATACTTCCTTCGTTTCTTGTGAAGTGATGCCGGAGTTCAACGAGGATATTGAAATCGAAGTGCGTGCGGAAGATTTGAAAATCGATACGTATCGTGCCAGCGGCGCCGGCGGTCAGCACATTAATACGACAGATTCCGCGGTGCGTATTACCCATATTCCGACAAATACAGTGGTCACATGTCAATCCGAGCGTTCACAGATCAAAAACCGTGAACAAGCGATGAAAATGTTAAAAGCGAAATTATATCAGCTTGAACTTGATAAACAGCAGGCTGAATTAGCGGAAATCCGCGGGGAGCAAAAAGAGATCGGCTGGGGAAGCCAAATTCGCTCTTATGTGTTCCACCCATATTCAATGGTGAAAGATCATCGTACAAATACAGAAGTCGGGAACGTGCAAAGTGTGATGGACGGCGATTTGGATCCATTCATTGATGCTTATTTACGTTCACGTTTAGGTTAATAGAGAATCGCAATCGAAGCCAAAATAAGGGTAGTATGACCCTGTTTGGACGGCGAAGCCCATGCATCGGCCATGCATGGGCTTCGTCTCTTTTTACGTGTCTTTTTCAAAATAAAGGATTAAAGGAATAGAGTACATATCGTAACGGAGGATGTTAGTATGAGGCGTAAAGATGGAAAACTTCAGCTGACGAACGCAGAAAAACTGCTGGAGCTGATTTATATTTTGGCGGGCTCTGCCATTGTGGCGCTGGCGTTTAACTTGTTTTTGCTTCCAAACCGTGTTGCATCGGGCGGCGTCAGCGGTATTAGCACGATCTTGGATGCGTTGTTTGGCTGGGAACCGGCTTATGTGCAGTGGGCATTTAATATCCCCCTCTTTATTGCGGGAGTACTCTTGCTCGGAAAACAGTTTGGCGTCAAAACATTAATCGGGACGATTTTCTTGCCGTTTGTGGTGTTTTTATCGAATGATATGGCACCGGCAACGCATGATCCGCTCCTTGGAGCGTTATTCGGGGGAATCGGCGTAGGGCTCGGCCTTGGCCTGGTATTTCGGGGCAAAGCGTCCACGGGAGGGACAGACCTGGCGGCGCAAATTATTCATAAATACACAGGACTTACTCTTGGCCTGTGTGTGGCCCTTATTGATGGACTCATTGTGTTGACCGCCGCCATCGTATTTGATTTGGAAAGGGGCTTGTATGCGCTGATTGGGTTATATGTGACAAGCAAAACGATTGACCTCGTGCAAATTGGAATTCGACGCTCGAAAAACGTTTTGATTATCTCTAAAAAAGAGGAAGAAATCTGTCAAGCGATCCTCAACGACATAGACCGGGGAGTCACTAGACTGCCGGGTGTCGGCGGATATACGGAGACGGAACGTCCGGTTTTGATGGTCGTCGTCGATCAGACAGAGTTCACAAAATTGAAACAAACGGTCAAAAGCATTGACCCGACTGCGTTCGTGATTGTCATGGATGCGACCGACGTGCTCGGGGAGGGTTTTAAGCAAGCATAAGTGGGTTATAATAAAGTGAATCTTTACCCGGTGGGGGATTTTTCATTTTCCGCCAAAGTTAGTTAGATTTATCAAGCTCTTATGGGCAGTTATCCATTGCTTAGTATAGCTGAAAGCGGAGGCTTATGGCCCGTTAGAGCGGGATAAAGAAGGATATGGTCATTATTTCCTTTAATTTAAGGGGGACAGAACGTGAAAAAGAAATGGATGGCATTATTGATTGGAACATCATTGGCATTGGCAGCCTGCGGCGGCGGTGATTCAGCAGAAGAGCAGACAGAAGGCGGCGGTGAAACAGCAAGTGGCGGTGATGCAGAAAAACTATTCCAACAAAGCTGTTCGTCCTGCCATGGACAAAACCTTGAAGGCGGCATGGGTCCGAACCTTCAACAAGTCGGAGGCAAATATTCGAAAGAAGACATCGAGAGCATTATTCAAAATGGCCAAGGTGCCATGCCTAAAGGTGTATTAAAAGGCGAAGATGCTTCCAAAGTGGCTGAATGGCTCGCTTCCAAGAAATAAGAAAGAGCGTACTGCGAAACCGCGAAAGAACAGGGGGGTTCGCAGCACGCCGTTAAATGAATCACCATGCAGAATAAGTTGAAAATCAAGAGACCGTGCGGCGATTCATTTCATAAAGAGATTTTTTAAAATCTAGGGTAAAAGGCCCCGGCTTTTTATGAACCGTCCTTGAAGATGTCAAGAACGGTTCTTTTCTTGATTGAAAGAGTCTTGACAGCAAAGATAACTTTTTTGTTACAAAAGATGACGGAGATCAAGAGACTATGTTCCTGCGTGTGTGTACAAGAAAGCTTCTTTGGAACGATATAATTCATGGTTTTAGACAAAAATCGTCAAATATCTTTAGAAATCAAGCGGGGAAATGCTATAAATTTCCTACCAATGACATATTTGAAATGAAAATGTAACATTTTTGCGGCTTATCTTAACATTTTTTAATGTTATAATGAGTAGGCGTGCAAAAATAGAGCGCAAATTTTGTAGAGATTTTATGTGTTATGTCGAGACATCTTAGATTTACATACAGTGAAACTTCCATCTTTGGAAGGTTTCTTTTATTTACAAAGATGGTAGTTGGACGAATCGGGTCCTTAACGGCGGTGCGTTCCGCTGAAAACGGGAATTTTACCGCTCGTTGGGGAGATATACACTACTAACTACAAGGAAATTAATTAGGTGATAAAGATGATTGAAATGCAGAACGTTCAAAAAACGTATCCGAATGGCGTTAAGGCGATTAACGGAATTAATGTCAAGATCAATCAAGGGGAGTTTGTATACATTGTCGGTCCGAGTGGAGCGGGTAAGTCGACATTCATCAAAATGATGTACCGTGAAGAAAAGCCGACCACAGGACAAATTCTCGTAAACGGCATTAATCTAGCAAAACTAAAAAATAGTAAAGTACCTATCTTCCGGCGCAATCTCGGGGTGGTGTTCCAGGACTTTAAATTACTGCCGAAGTTAACGGTATATGAAAACGTTGCTTTTGCACTCGAGGTCATTGAAGAACATCCTGAAAAAATCAAAACCCGGGTAATGGAAGTATTGGATCTTGTGAAATTAAAGCATAAAGTTCGTTCCCTTCCAGATGAACTTTCAGGCGGTGAGCAGCAGCGCATTTCCATCGCGCGTTCGATTGTCAACAATCCGAAAGTCGTGATTGCGGATGAGCCAACCGGTAACCTTGATCCGGAAACATCTTGGGAAATCATGGACATTTTTGAAGAAATCAATAAACGAGGCACAACGGTTCTGATGGCAACGCATAACCGTGAAATCGTCAATACGATCCGCAAACGCGTTATTGCCATTGAAAATGGAAAGATTGTGCGTGATGAAGTGAGAGGTGAGTACGGTTATGAAGGCTAGAACAGTGGGCCGCCACCTCCGTGAAGGTGTCAAAAGTTTAGGGCGTAACGGTTGGATGACCTTTGCTTCCGTAAGTGCGGTCACGATTACGTTATTGCTTGTCGGTGTGTTTTTGATTTTGATGTTAAACTTAAATAATTTTGCATCGTCAGTTGAGGATGATGTCGAAATTCGCGTCCATATTGATTTAGCCGCCAAACAGGCAGATAAAGACGCGTTGCGTGCCAAACTTGAGGCTTTGCCGAAGGTTTCGACAGTACAGTACTCTTCAAAGGATGAAGAGCTGAAGAGCCTGATCAAGAGCCTTGGGGAAGAAGGGCAAGCGTTCAAATTATTTGAACAGCAAAACCCATTGAATGACGTATTTGTCGTCAAAACAAAAAATCCGCAAGATACGATTGCTGTCGCAAAGCAAATCGAGAAATTCCCGTATGCGGCGAAAGTAAAATACGGCGAGAAACAAGTACAGAAATTGTTTAAAATCGTCAATGTTTCACGCAACATCGGGCTGGCTTTAATTATCGGTCTTGTGTTTACAGCCATGTTCTTAATCTCCAACACGATTAAAATCACGATTGTGGCACGTCGTACGGAAATTGAGATTATGAGATTAGTAGGGGCAACAAACTCCTTTATCCGCTGGCCGTTCTTTTTAGAGGGCTTGTTCTTGGGGATATTGGGATCTATCATTCCAATTGCCGTTATTATCGGTTCCTATAGTTATTTGTTTGATAATGTGGAAACCAAACTGGATGGCTCGTTCTTCGAGTTAATGCCAACGTTCCCGTTGACGATTCAAGTATCGATTTTATTAGTCATTATCGGTGCGTGTATCGGTATGTGGGGAAGCATGATCTCAATGCGCAAGTTTTTACAAAAATAAGTGGATGAAAAACGTTCCGCGTCCGGCTGCAAGGCGGGTGCGGATATACATAATGAATCGGCATCAATTGGTACGAGAAACAGCGGAAAAGGTTAGGGGGACAGGAAAGAATGAAAGGTAAGGTCTTATCGGTTTCAACGGCCGTTTTAATTGGCTTGAGCAGTTTATGGCCAATGTCTGCTCATGTTTCGGCTAGTTCGACACTTCAAGAGAGAATGAATCAAGTCCAAAATAAGCGTTCAACCATTTCTAATAATATTAGTGCAAATCAGGAAGAGATTAAAAGATTGCAAGCCCAAAAGCAAAAGGTAGAGAAAGAAATTGAGCAGCTTGATGCAACGGTAGCCGAAACGAACGAGAAAATTCGTACAAAACAGGGCGAAATCAACAAAACGAATGAGGCAATCAATCAGTTAAGACAAGAAATCGCCATTGTCACAGAGCGCATCAAAAAACGCAATGAACTGTTAAAATTACGTGCCCGTTCTCTTCAGGAAAGCGGCGGAACGGTTGACTACTTAGAAGTTATTCTTGGTTCTCAAAGCTTCGGGGATTTCGTCAGCCGCGTGAATGCCGTGAGTACGATTGTCGAGGCAGATAAAGAGATTTTAAGAGAGCATGAAGAAGATAAACGTTTAAAGCAAGAAAAAGAAACAGAACTGCAAAATCAATTAGCATCGTTGCAACAAAAGTTAAACGAGCTTGAGACATTGAAAAAAGAGCTTGAACAGCAAGTCCAGAAAAAAAATCAGCTCCTGGCACAGCTTGACCAGGAAAAAGAACATAAAGAACATGAGATTCATGTATTGGAAGATCAAGATAAGCTAGCGGCGAACCAAGAAGCGGCCATTCGAGAATTGATGGCAGAAGAGGCAGCGCGTAAAGCGGATGAAGCAAGAAAACGTGCTGAGGCCGAGGCGGCTGCTAAGCGTTCTTCTAATTCAGTGCCTTCCGTATCTAAACCGTCTCCTGCGCCATCAGCAAGCTCCATGCCGGCTGTATCAGGCGGCATGTTTATGAAACCGGCAAATGGGCCGATTACATCAGGGTTCGGCGGACGCTGGGGTAAACATCATGATGGTATTGATATCGGAAAACGCGGTAGCGATGTACCGATTGTGGCAGCTGCAGGCGGAAAAGTATCTCGTTCTTATTATTCATCCAGCTATGGTAACGTTGTGTTTATCACGCATCTGATTAACGGCCAAGTATGGACAACCGTGTATGCACATATGGAAAACCGGGCTGTATCGGAGGGCCAAACGGTATCAAAAGGCCAATTCTTAGGATATATGGGGAATACAGGACATTCATTCGGTGCCCACTTGCACTTTGAAATCCATAAAGGGCCTTGGAATGCAAGCAAGTCTAACGCCGTTGACCCGGCAGCGTATATCAATTGAATGACCCTTAATTATTATTTCGCATAAAACGTACAAGTTATCATATAGTTGTACAAAGGCATCACACCTTTTGTGTGATGCCTTTTCGTACAATGAAAAATTTTACATAGTTCAACTTTTTTTGTTTATAATAGGAAGGGATAATGCGGGCTAGGGAGGTAGAGCGATTGAATCGGAAACTAGTAGCCATATTAATGTTTGTATCGCTAATGATAGGTGCTGGCGGGACCTATTTCGGTTTGCAGCAGTTTGGGCAAAATCTTGCGGTGGGTAATCAAGTCGCACTGCCGGTTAAAGGAGAAGTCAAGGATGCATCTGAAGATCAGCATTTTGAAAAGATCAGACAGGCCTATGACCTGATTTCGACCCAGTATTATAAAGATGTCGATAAGGATAAGGTGTTGGATGGAGCCATTCAAGGAATGGTCGAAACACTAAAAGATCCATATTCCGTGTATATGGATAAAGAAACGTCCGAACAGTTTACCCAATCACTGGATTCGTCGTTTGAAGGAATCGGAGCGGAAGTGAGCATGGTGGAGGGAAAAGTGACCATCGTGGCCCCCTTTAAAGACTCTCCGGCCGAAAAAGCGGGCTTAAAACCAAATGATCAAATTGTTCGCATCGACGGCAAAAGTCTTGAAGGATTGGACTTATATCAAGCCGTATTAAAAATTCGCGGCAAGAAAGGCTCTACCGTGAAGCTGGAAGTGCAGCGTCCAGGCGTGAAAGAGATATTAAAGCTCAATGTGAAGCGAGATGAAATTCCGCTTGAAACCGTTTATTCATCTGTGAAAAAAGCGAACGGCAAGCAAATCGGTTACATGGAAATCACGTCATTCTCAGAGTCGACAGCAAAAGAGTTTAAAGAGCAGCTGCAAAAGCTTGAGAAAAAAGGAATCGATGGCCTTATCCTTGATGTTCGCGGGAATCCGGGCGGATATTTGCAAAGTGTAGAAGATATCTTGAAGGAACTCGTTACGTCCGAAAAGCCATATGTTCAAATCGAACAGCGTAATGGCGAGAGACAACGAATTTTCTCTCCTTTAAAAGAAAAGAAAGACTATCCGGTTGTTGCATTGATTGACCGCGGCAGTGCCTCTGCATCTGAAATTTTAGCCGGTGCCTTAAAGGAAGCGGGCGGTTATGATCTTGTTGGTGAAAAGTCGTTCGGTAAAGGAACCGTTCAGCAGGCCGTTCCAATGGAAGACGGCAGTAACATTAAATTAACGTTCTATAAATGGCTGACGCCTGACGGCAATTGGATCCATGAAAAAGGCATCAAGCCAACGGTTGAAGTGAAGCAGCCGGATTATTATTATGCCAACCCTATTCAAGTGGAAAAAACACTCGCGTATGATATGAATAACAACCAAATCAAAAACGCGCAAGAAATGTTAAAAGGGCTGGGATTTGAACCGGGCCGTACGGACGGTTACTTTAATAAGCAGACGGAAACGGCTGTCAAAGCATTCCAGCAGGCCAACAAGCTGGATGTAACCGGAAAAATCGATGAGAAGACGGCTTCTGTCATCCAAACGAAATTAGTGGAGCAAATCAAATCAGAAAAGAACGATCGCCAGTTGCAAACAGCGATTAAATTAATCAGCCAGAAATAAGTCTCGGGAAAGTGTCCGGAAAGTGTGATATCACACTTTCAAGACACTTTCTTTTTGTAACGACCCACTTGTTAAACGATCAATCGGCAACTTTACATTCAGTCAGAAAACTTATAACAAATTTTTTATATCAATTCACGTTAATGTTTTAATATTTTCTATCGATTCTTCCCCTGTTCGCGCTTTTCTGTTTCTGCATCCGGAATATACTAAAAGGTTCCCGTATAAGCCGTTGTCAAGAGACCGCAAGGGAGCTTGTCAACGGCTTACGCGTAAAATATTTGACGTGGGCGTTTTTTGCTCATGTCAAATATTTTATGTGGATGAATATAAATGAAAAATGTAATAAGGACCGTTGTTCTTTGACGAAACCATTTGTTAAAATAAATGTATGTCTCTTGCAGATGTTTCCGAAAGATTGATATAGAAGAGAGAAATGATAGGTGGTGAGTGGAGATGGAGATTATAACAGAAGGACTGCACGGGATAGGGCGCTTTTTTCTGCACCCGCTGACATATTTTTTCATCATGGTAGCATTTTTTGTGGGACAGGCACGCGTAAAACGCGAGCGCAAATATTTTCACACGCGTGTGTTTGATTTTGTTTTAGAGTCTAAATACTTGTTTTTCCCCGGGATTTTGATCGGAATCGTTTTGTCGATCATCACGTTTATAGCAGGCGTGTACATACCAATCGGCATCATTGCTTTGCTGTCATTGATTACCGTGCTGCTTAGCGGACCGTTTACGTTTCGCTGGTTATCGCCTGCTTATGTAATTGGTTTTACGATGGTCATTGCCTTTCTTTTGCCCGAAGGCCTAGCGGCGGAAGGGCCGCTTAAAACATGGCTTACCGATATACAAGAAGCACCGTTATCTTCTCTAGTCGCATTGCTCGCTCTATTGCTCCTTGCTGAAGGGTATTTAATCTGGAAAGTTGGAGGAAAAGGCACCTCTCCAGCCATATTGAAAAGCAAGCGGGGCTTTCCGATTGGAGCACACTTCTCGCAAAAACTGTGGGGAGTTCCAGTGTTATTGTTGATTCCGGGGGATGGGCTTGTAAAACTGTTTTCCTGGTGGCCGACCTTATCGCTTCAAGGTGAAGCGTTCAGCCTTTTTCTGGTTCCATTCGGAATCGGATTTTTCCAAAAGGTACAGGGAATGCTCCCGTCTGAATCAATCGAAAATACGGGTAAAAGAGTGCTGGCACTCGGTATAGCTGTAATGTTGTCAGTGCCGGCTGCCTTTTTCTTCCCGATTACGGCTGTGTTTATTGCAAGCATTGCGATTTTAATTCGTGAATTTATTAGCATTCAGCAAAAGTTGAAAGATGAAAATGCTCCATTCTTTTTCTCCAAAAGAGAAAAAGGTCTCGTCATTTTAGGGGTTATTCCCAAGTCTCCTGCTGAAAAGATGGAAATGAAGGTTGGAGAAGTGATTGTCAAAGTCAATGGCGTGGCAGTCTCCAATGTGAATGAATTTTACCATGCCCTTCAGTTAAACCGTGCCTATTGTAAACTGGAAGTGAATGATGTAAATGGAGAAGTACGCTTCGTCCAGCGCGCCTTATACGACGGTGAGCACCACGAGCTAGGCGTATTGTTTGTACAAAGTCATCAAGATCGCGAGCCCGAAGCGGTATAAATATTATGTTTTTTCATCATTAACCGGAATCGTTTCATCTATTGATGGAAGCATGTCATGATTTATCGGAATGAAGGTGAAATCGGGAAAGAGAAGCGGCGCACTTTTATAGAGTCAGCCGTTTCTCTTTTTTTGTGCAGGCATCATTGGGTGTTATAGTCTCAAACAACACTATCTTTTTTAGTTCATGATAGTTGCAGCATAATCAGAAAGGGGATATGAATGATTTCCTGTGAGACTTCTCCGAACTATATAAAAGCGCCAAAAAATCTCTAAAAACAATTGTAATTCGTAATGTAATCGATTACAATAAATCCACAGAAAAATATAAGGAAAGGAGAGTCGTCAAATGGTGAGAATTAAAGATGTAGCAAAAAAAGCAAATGTTTCCACCGCTACAGTATCGAGAGTGTTAAGTAAGCCTGAAACTGTAAAAAAAGAAACGACTGAAAAAGTATTAAAAGCCATTAAAGAACTGAACTATCAGCCGAATGCATTAGCCCGGCAGCTAAGAAGGCTAGAAACCAAAACAGTTCTAGTCGTTGTCCCGGATATTACGAACACCTTTTTTTCTAAAGTGCTAAGAGGAATAGAGTCTGTAGCGGTGGCAAATGGGTATCAGGTTTTGCTTGTGGATGCAGGAAATGATGTCGAACGAGAAAATGGATATTTAAACATACTTCGCCAAAGAAAGGCAGATGGGCTGGTTTTATTAACAGCAAGAATGAAATCGAAGATAATAGAGGAAATGGCTCTCGAATATCCGGTAGTTCTTGCATGTGAATATATAGAAGGCTCAAATATTCCGACCGTTTCCATCGATAACGTTAGTGGTGCCCGAAAAGCAACCGAACATTTAATTAATCTGGGACATAAGAGAATAGGGTTTATATCGGGCCCTCTCGATGGTGTGTTGGGGAAGGACCGATTAAAGGGGTATTGCCAGGCGATGGCCCAGCATAATCTTACGGTTGAGCCGATTTTGGTCCAAGAAGGTGATTTCTCTTATGAAAGCGGTTTTAATATGATGATGAAATTTTTAGCTCTGGATCATCCCCCGACGGCAGTGTTTGCAGCGAATGATGAGATGGCTTTCGGAGCCATAAAAGCTACAAAGTCAAAGGGATTACGTGTTCCTCATGATCTTTCTGTTATGGGGTTTGATGATATAAAATTTTCATCCATTTTCGAACCGGCACTCACAACGATTGGACAGCCAGCTTTTGAGATAGGGACCAAAGCAATGGAATTACTGATAAGATTAATGAATAAGGAAGAAATAGAGAAAAGTCAATATATACTAGAGGACCAACTTATTATAAGGGATTCATGCTCTCCATGTATGTTATGAGAAGATAACATACCCTTTCGGAAAAAATAAGGGGATGTTATCTTCTTTTAAAACCGATTGTAATCGATTACAACATTCTCGAATGATTGTAACTTTATGACTCGCGGGAGTTTATTATAATTTGAGGGAGTAATGGGATTCCAGCATGGTTCTGTTGTAAAAACCGTTTGGTAAAATATAGAGTGTGAGTTTCCTTTAAATCTGCCAATAAGGCCATTCATTAATTGCTTCTTTGGTTAGTGATCAGAATAAATGCCGAAACTGATTATATAAAAATATCAAAAATTGTCTAAAAGAGTTGAAATTTAAGATGTAATCGATTACAATAGTTTCATAAACAATATACAAATTATAAAAAGAAAAGATAGTAATAAAGTGCACAAGGGAGGAATAGAGAAAAATCAATCTATGCACCAGAATCAATTTATGATACGAGATTCCTGCTCTAAATGTATTTTATGAGAAGCCTCAAAATCCTGCTGGAAATATAATAACGGCCATTTCAATTAAAATAAGGTTCATTTCTTTTTAGAGTTTGATGTAATCGATTACATCGATTTTGGATGATTATAGATGGAATTCCAATGAAGTGAAGTATAATTTTTTATAAAATCTCTCTGAAATGTAATCGATTACAATTTTATTGGATGATTGCAACTTTATGACTCTTGAGTTTATTGCCATTTTAAGGAGGATGGGATCGATCCTTCATCAATCACCCAACGATAAAAATTATCCGAAAACGGAGGAGAAACAATGAAATTAGGATATCAAACAAATACATGGGGCGGAGTAGTAGGACACCCTGCAGGAGTCACTTCGATAAAAGATCTTTATTACCTTGCGAATGGTTCAACGGAAGAAGCTTTAAAAGAGATTTCGGAAGCCGGATACAAAGGATTTGAAATTTTCGACGGGAATTTGATGCAATTCAAAGATAAAAAAGAAGAATTTAAAGCGTTACTGAATCAATATTCTCTAGATTTTATTGGTGTTTACACAGGTGGGAATTTTATCTTCCCGGACATTTTAGAAGAGGAATTATTAAAAATTGAGGAAGTGGCGGCTCTTGCTTCTGAATTGGGCGCACGGCATTTGGTTGTCGGCGGAGGGGCTGTTCGCACGAATGGCATTATAGAAAGCGATTACGCCGATTTGGGTCAAGCTCTTGATAAAGTGGTAGCGATTGCAGAAAAATACAATCTTATTCCAAGTTATCATCCGCACTTAGGAACATGTGTGGAAGCCCCTGATCAGTTGGACAAGCTTATGCCGCTGACGACAATCAATCTATGTCCGGATACGGCCCATATTGAAGCAGGCGGCGGTGATCCGGTAGAGGTGATCAAGAAGTATGCGGATCGCATTAAATACATCCACTTTAAAGATTATCATAATGGAGAATTTTTACCTTTAGGAGAAGGGCACCAAAAATTCGATGAAATGATTCAGCTGTTAAATGAGGCTGGTTACGATGATTGGATTACCGTTGAATTGGACAGCTATGCAGATCCAAAAAAAGGGGCAGAGATTAGCCGTGACTTTTTATCAAGCTTCGAGAAAGCATTGTAAAAGAGCTTGGATTACGGTTACTATATGACCAAAGAAAGCGCTGTTATATGCGGCTGTCCCATCTTTAAAGATAACAGAAGAAAATGTCTTAGATTCATGGGAACTTGTTTACAATCAGAATGCTCCGGGTGTCATTCAACGGATAGCCGAGATTAATAAATGGTTTACTAATTTAATTTTATAGGAGGATTACAAAAATGAAAAAACTTAACGTAGGTATGATTGGCGGAGGATTTATGGGGAAAGCGCACGCACTTGCATATGCAGGAATGCCGATGTTCTTTTGGCCGGCACCAGCGATCCCTCATCGCCACACCATCGTTGATGTAACAGAAGAATTGGCAAAAGATGCCGCCGCAAAATTGGGATTTGAACATTATTCCACGGATTGGAGAGAGGTAGTCAACGATCCTAATATCGATATCATTGATATTGTCACTCCAAATAATACGCATGCTGAAATTGCGATTGCCGCCGCAAAAGCTGGCAAACACGTTATTTGTGAAAAACCGCTGGCACTAGGGGCTGAAGAAGCAAAAACCATGTTAGAGGCCGTAACAGAAGCCGGCGTCAAACATATGGTTGCCTTTAACTATCGAAGAACACCTGCTGTGGCATTGGCGAAAAAATACATTGAAGAAGGAAGAATCGGGAAAATCCTCAGCTTTCGCGGTACGTATCTGCAAGACTGGTCTGCTGATCCAAACTCCCCTTTATCCTGGCGTTTCCAGAAAAAAGTTGCCGGATCCGGTGCTTTAGGTGATATCGGAACGCATGTTGTCGACTTTGCCCGTTATCTGGTCGGTGAAATCACGGACGTGAATGCGATGACAAAAACATGGATTCCGGAAAGACCGATTCAAACAGGCGGCGTAGACAAATTGGGGACAGTGAAAAGTACAGGGGATGTACCGAAAGGCGCAGTAGATGTAGATGATGAATTCATTACAATGGTCAAGTTTGACAATGGCGCAATCGGAAGCATTGAAGCTACCCGTAATGCGTGGGGCCGTAATAACTACCTGACTTTTGAAATCCATGGCGAAAAAGGTTCCCTGGCCTTCAACTATGAACGCCGTGATGAACTGCAAGTATGCTTCTCTGACGATCCGGCCGATGCGAAAGGATTCCGTACAGTTTATACAGGACCGGCCCATCCATACGGAGAAGGATTATGGCCAATTCCTGCACTAGGTATTGGGTATGGAGAAACTAAAATCATTGAAACATATGATTTCTTTAAATCCATCGTAGAAGATACAGAGGCTTCACCAAACTTTAATGATGGGTATCGTGTCGAAGCAATTGCTGATGCCATCCTTGAATCAGCTGAAAAAGGTGAATGGGTCAGCCTTACGAAAAATGTAGTAGAAGCTAAGTAGAAATCTGTATAGAGGCTGCTGATAGGGCAGTGGCCTCTATACAAAAACAGGGTGATTTGGTTTGAAACAATCAATGCTTTTAATGAAAGCGTTTTAAAATCATTCAATGGAAGTGCGGTTCTTGATTCAGAACGATTAATAGCGGATTGATTATCACGGGCCTTGATGTGGGTCAACCAATCATCACGGGCTTAATCATGATCTTAGCGGTTGCGTTTGGAAAGAAAGCCATCAAAAGCTAGAAAAAATATCATTTGTTGAGGGGGAGAAAAAAATGGAAAAAGTAAAGGTTGGAATCATTGGTACGGGTTTTATCGGGCCTACTCACATTGAAGCCATCAGAAGGCTTGGATTTGTCGAAGTGGTTGGGTTGGCAGAGAATAGCCAAGAGGCGGCTGAAAAAAAAGCCGCTGAACTCGGGATTCCGAAAGCTTACGGCGATTACCGCGACATGCTGCAAGACAGCGAAATCCAGGTAGTTCATAATTGTACTCCGAATCACCTTCATTTTGGGATTAATAAAGAGATTATTTTAGCGGGCAAGCATGTGTTATCGGAGAAGCCGTTAGCCATGTCCAGTCAGGAATCAGCGGAATTGTTGGCGCTTGCTAAAGAGCATAAGGTCGTACATGGTGTGAACTTTAACTATCGGCAATTTCCTGTTGTTAGACAGTTGGCAGCGATGATCAAAAACGGGGAGATAGGAAAGGTTAACTTAGTACACGGCAGCTATCTGCAGGATTGGCTGTTATATGAGACTGATTTTAACTGGCGTTTAGCTCCTGAAGTGGGTGGAAAATCACGGGCAGTAGCGGACATTGGATCCCACTGGTGTGACACCGTTCAAAATGTAACCGGCAAACGAATTGTCGAAGTGTTCGCTGATTTGGCAACCGTGATACCGGTAAGGAAAAAATCTACATCGAATGTAGCTACTTTTGGGGCACAGCAGGCACAGGAAGAAACATATGAAGATGTTCCAATCCATACAGAAGACTATGCATCCGTTCTTGTGCGCTTTGAAGACGGGTCAAGAGGCGTATTTACGGTTTCCCAGGTCAGTGCCGGACGGAAAAACAGACTGAGCTTTGAAATCAACGGCAGTCAAAAATCAGCCTACTGGAACCAGGAAGAGCCCGAGAAATTATGGATCGGGCATCGAGACAGACCAAACGAAGTTCTTCAGGCGGATCCTGCTTTATTTTTACCGGAAGCACGCTCAGCCATTCATCACCCTGGAGGCCATAATGAAGGCTGGCCGGATGCGTTAAAAAACGGGATGTTAAATTTCTATACATTCATTCGGGAAGGCAAGGATCCATTAAATGACGAGAAGAACTTTGCGACATTTGAAGATGGACATGTATCGATGTGCATTACCGATGCCATTTTAGAAAGTCATGAACAGCAAAAATGGGTGAAAGTCCAAGTAGAACAGGAGGTCCACTCATGAAACTAGGTGTATTTACCGTTCTTTATCAAAACCTGCCCTTTGAGGAAATGCTGGACAAGCTGTCCGAAATCGGGGTAGAGGCCGTTGAATTGGGGACGGGCAATTATCCGGGGAACAGCCATTGTAATCCGGATGAGCTATTAAGCAATCCGGAAAAGGTAAAATCTTTTCAGCGGGCGCTTGAAAGCAGGGGGATCGTGATCAGCGGGTTAAGCTTCCATGGAAACCCTCTCCATCCTAATAAAACATTCGCGGCTGAATCCCATGACGTGTGGAGAAAAACGGTGATGTTAGCGGAGCGTCTTGAGGTCCCTGTTGTGAACGGATTTTCAGGATGCCCGGGCGATCACCCAAATGCGAAGTTTCCAAACTGGGTCACCTGTTCCTGGCCGCCGGAATACTCAGAGGTGCTCGATTGGCAGTGGAACGAAGTGGTGATTCCTTATTGGAAAGAGGAAGCCAAGTTTGCGGAATCTCACGGCATCCATCAAATTGCCTTTGAAATGCATCCGGGTTTTGTGGTGTACAATCCGGAAACACTGCTGAAATTACGGGAACATGCAGGACCAGCCATTGGAGCGAATTTCGATCCAAGCCATCTTGTGTGGCAGGGAATCAATCCTGCTGAAGCGATTAAAAAGCTTGGGAAAGAAAAGGCGATCTTCCATGTTCATGCGAAAGACATTTATTTGGATCAAGCCAATATCGATGTAAATGGTGTACTGGACACAAAGCATTATAGTGATATTTTGAATCGTTCCTGGACATTCCGGTCAGTGGGATACGGCCAGAGTGAAAAGGCATGGAAAGATATTTTAAGCGCTCTCAGTGCGGTTGGCTATGATCATGTCGTTTCGATCGAGCATGAAGACATGTTAGCATCCATTGATGAAGGATTAGGCAAGGCTGTTTCTTTATTAAAAGGAATCATGTTTAAAGAACAACCAACAGAAATGTGGTGGGCATAAGCGCGTATCGTTCATGGTTTCCATACAAGTATTTGACATCAGCCGTTCGAGGCCGTCCCCATCATGATGAGCCTTACCTATAAGCATGATTAGACGCCATAAGTATAAAGGAAACTTCCATCAGTAGGGGGTTTTCCTTCATCCCCCACTGATGGTTAGTTGACTTATCGGGCTTTTACGGGCAGTTATCCCCCGCTTAAACTTCTCCGATTTCGCTAGGTTTTGAAGTGGGGGTCTTACTGCCCGTTAATGCGGGATAAAACACAATGTTGAGGTGAATAAAATGAACGCGATTACAAGAAAGGAACGAAATATCGCGGGATTGCCGGTCGCCGTAATTTGGGGCTATGTCGCCACGCTCATCTTTATGGCGGGTGACGGTCTCGAGCACGCATGGTTGTCTCCGTATCTTATCGAAAAGGGATTGACTGTTCAACAATCTGCCACTCTTTTTGCCGTATATGGAGCCGTGTTGGCGATCGCATCTTACTTTTCTGGTGTACTCACCGAAATGTGGGGACCAAGGAAAGTAATGATTATAGGACTGGTTACTTGGTTAATTGGTCAGGTTCTATTTATTGAATATGGTTTAAAGCTAAACAGTTACGCTATCATGTTACCAACTTATGGAATTAGGGGATTGGGTTATCCTTTATTTTGCTATTCCTTCTTAGTGTGGGTTACTTATCGCAGTCCTGATCGCATTTTGGCTACAGCTGTAGGTCTGTTCTGGGCAGCTTGGAGCGGCGGGCTTTATGTTGTGGGCAGTTATTTTCCAGCCTACATGTTACCAAAGATTGGATATATCGGCTTGTTGTGGAGTGCAGTAGCCTGGGTATTGATTGGTGGTATTATTGGCCTTATCGTGGTGAAAGACGATATAAGAAAAGAGCAAAAGGGAAATGCGAAGGAAAAGCTAAAAAGCTTATTGAGTGGATTTACCATTTGTATCGAACAGCCGAAAGTTGCGATAGGCGGAATAGTCCGGATTATCAATTCGACAGGTATTGGTTCATTGCCTATCTTTTTCCCGATGTACTTGTCTTCTAAATATGGATTCACCACTGAACAGTTTCTGCAGATGTGGGGCACCATGTGGTTTGCAAATATCGTATTTAACCTTATCATTCCTTACATTAGTGATAGATGGTTGGGCTGGCGCAAAACGATTATGTGGATTGGCAGCTTTGGCATGGGTGTCATGTTACTGGTTATGCTTTACACGCCGCAAGTTTTTGGCAGCAGTTTCTTGGCCTTGAATATTGTGGGTATTATCATGGGAATTGTTCTTTGTGGTTTTGTTCCACTTTCAGCCCTGGTCGCATCGTTGGCACCTGAGAAAAAAGGATCTGCAATGGCCATTGTAAGTTTTGGTGCCGGAATGTCCTACTTTATCGCACCGGCTATCGTTGGAGCATTCATCGGCAGTATCGGTGTTCATGGGGTCATGTGGATATTCGCTGGCTTGTATTTTCTTGGTGCGTTTTTGATGAAATTTATGAAATTGCCGAATGAAGGAAAACAAAATGAAAGCGGTCATCTTTCTGAGAAACAAGCAGGTTAAAATGAGGAATACTCCAATATGGAAGTAGGATTCCATACGAGACAAGCAGAACCTGATTGGTACGCAAGAACTTCAATCGAGTATTTGAGACAGAAATTGAATAAAGAAGTAATATTGCGGGCCTTGTGGTGTATAAACTACAAGGCCTAAAATATGTATCATAATTCCAAAATAAAAAACGCAAGGGAGAATCAAGCGAATGCGGAGTCAAAAAGAGGTATTACTGCATTCATATAAGGGTCCATTTTGCAGGGGATGACTCGAAAGGGGTAATTTTTCCTCTTTTGGGGTCACCCCCTTTTTTAGTTAATCCAGCTAAAATAAAAACAGACTCGGAATTTAGAGTTTGTTTATTGTATCGTCAATTATACTTTACGCACGTTTGTCGCTTGCGGTCCACGTTGGCCATTTTCGATGTCAAAAGTAACTTCTTGACCTTCATCCAATGATTTGAAACCTTCGCTTTGAATAGCTGAGAAGTGAACAAATACATCCTCTCCACCTTCACGCTCGATGAATCCGAAGCCTTTTTCACTGTTAAACCATTTTACTTTACCACGTTCCATTTTTATTGCCTCCTAGTATGTGAAAAATACACAAAATTACAATTTAATTTTGCATATTTATTATATCCAGTTAAAATCTTTTTAAAACTTGAATTGGCCTAGCATCCTCTTGGATCAAAGAAATTCATTAGATAGAGCTGTATCCTCAACAAAAATTCAAACTATCATCACGAACATGATATTAAATGTTAGATAATACGACATAGGCGGATTAGAGGGTACCCATTTCATTTTGATATAAGATGGACGCTTTATTCACCATGTATCCGGTGATAAATAACTGCTTTTATTTTGTTATTTCCGTTCTATTTCGTTATAGTAAATTTATATACTAAAAGCTGAGGGAATGAAAATGTCAAAACAAGGAACAAAATCAAAATACTTAGCCAGTTTTTCTCTTGGAATAATGGGAACCGGTTTTCTCGCAACCATTCCTTTTCAAGAATCTGTTTTTTTGAGGCTGCTGCATGGAGGATTTGAAGCGGGGGTAGTAGGTGGTTTGGCTGATTGGTTTGCGGTTACTGCCTTATTTCGGCATCCGCTCGGTTTACCGATTCCCCATACGGCTCTTTTACCTAAAAATCGTCAACGGATGACAGATGCACTCGTTTCCATGCTTGAAAACGAGTGGCTGACAAAAGAAAGCATCACGGATAAAATGAAGCAAATGAATTTTACCGAGAAAACCCTTCAAATTTTGGAGAAGGAGCTTCATTCAGATACGGTGAAGAAGGGCATCGTTTCTATGCTGGATCAAATGATTCGTCATCTTGATATGGAGAAGGCTTCTCCTTTCATTGAAAAGGAAATAAAGAAGTACCTTTATTCCATGAAAACGGAGGAGGTTCTGCAAGCCGCTGTCAATCAAGCTCTTATTCACGGATATGATGAGAAAGCAGTCGATTATATTCTTGCAGAAGCCGAAAAGTGGGCATCGAAAAAAGAAACGAGCAATCAGTTGGGCAATTTGGCCTCCCAATTGTTAGATAATATAGAGGGAGACGGCTTTTTGCAGTTTGCCCTTAATTCCGTGAAGAACTTTATCAATGAAGAAAAAATCGGCCATATTCTTCAAACATTTATTCTAAAAAATATAAGCAAGCTGCGCCATACAGACAACAAGCATAGACAAGCCTTGCTTTCACGCATCCGCCAAGAACTGCAAGACATAAAGGAACATGAAGAAAAATTAAAAGCGATAAATGGCTGGAAGGATAAACTTGTCGATGAATGGCAGCCTGCCGAGCGAATCAGCGGGGTTTTGCGGGAGCTCCAGCAAAGAGCATTAACCTTCATTCAAGATCCACAATTTAGCGACCGGTATGTTTTGCCCTTTTTAAAGCGTTTAATCGATAAAATCAAAGAAGATCCGGAAAAAATGGATAGCCTTGAAGACTGGGTGCAAAAGCAACTTGTTTCTCTTATTGAGAAGAACCACTCGAAAATCGGCAAGCTTGTAAGAGAAAACCTTGACAAGCTGGATAACGCTACTCTTATTGATATGGTCGAAAATAATATAGGGAAAGATTTGCAGTGGATTCGGGTCAATGGGGCCGTTTGCGGCTTTGTCATCGGGCTTCTTTTAGAGGGAGTAAAAGCATTGATTTAAGACGGTTCATTCTAGACGCCGTACATTTTAGGGTGCGAAGGAGCAGAAACGGATCGCTATTTAGAAAGCAGAAGAAGTACGGGGGAAATTTTATTGGTTCCTTAAACACTTAACTGCTTACATGAGTATGTTTAAGATAAGTTGTGCGATTAGTCTTATCTTAATTTTTCCAGTTGGACGTTCAGAGGACGAAAGGAGGGATGTGGATGGTTGTAAAAATTATATCGGGAATCATTGTGCCATTTTTGCTTATCATCTTCTTTACGAGAGTAACCTACAGCGTTGTGGTCGGAACATTGCTGACGGTCGTGTTGTTGGTCCTTTCCGTTTATAAAGGATATGCCGACTATCCGGTAGTCATCGCTGTCGAAATTGCCTCCGTTATTATCGGGGTCATTTATGCGAGAAAAATGCTGGACGGGCTGAGGGAGAAAGCATAGACAAGGAATATGATGTCTCATTTTAATGGAAGGATAAATCCTTTATTTTACCATTCTCTATCCCTTTGCTTAAAGGGGACATCAGGAGATGTTTCCTTTAAGCCCATATAAAAATATCCTCCATAAAAACGGAGGATATTTTTATATGGGAATATCAGTTCGTATTTTTGGAGTTTTCCTATCCAACTGTGCTACAATGAGATTATATTTTTTTGTGTGATTGGAGGCTTTTGCGTGAAAGACCAATTTGAATTAGTGTCTGCCTATTCACCGCAAGGAGATCAGCCAAAAGCGATTGAAACGCTTGTTGAAGGAATTAATCAAGGAAAAAAACATCAAGTGCTGCTTGGCGCGACAGGGACGGGTAAAACGTTTACCGTTTCCAACGTGATCAAAGAAGTGAACAAGCCGACACTTGTGATTGCCCATAATAAAACATTAGCAGGACAGTTATACAGCGAGTTCAAAGAATTCTTCCCGAATAACGCGGTCGAATACTTTGTCAGCTATTATGATTATTATCAACCGGAAGCTTATGTACCGCAGACCGATACGTTTATCGAAAAAGATGCGAGTATAAATGACGAAATCGATAAACTTCGCCACTCAGCGACGTCTGCCCTGTTCGAACGAAAAGACGTGATTGTGATTGCCAGTGTTTCATGTATATACGGCTTAGGTTCGCCGGAAGAATACAAAGAAATGGTTGTGTCGCTTCGTGTCGGTATGGAGAAGGAGCGGAATCAATTGCTGCGCGAGCTCGTGGATGTGCAATATGAGCGCAACGATATTGATTTCCAGCGCGGAACGTTTCGTGTGCGCGGAGATGTTGTGGAAATCTTTCCGGCATCACGGGATGAACATTGCATCCGCATCGAGTTTTTCGGTGATGAAATTGATCGTATCCGTGAAGTGGATGCATTAACAGGAGAAATTTTGGCTGAGCGTGAACATGTCGCCATCTTCCCGGCTTCCCACTTCGTTACGCGTGAGGATAAAATGCGCATTGCCATTCAAAATATCGAAAAAGAGCTGGAAGAGCGCCTTCACGAGCTGCGTGAGAACGGAAAACTGCTCGAGGCGCAGCGCCTTGAACAGCGTACGCGCTACGACTTGGAAATGATGCGCGAGATGGGCTTTTGTTCGGGAATCGAAAACTATTCCCGCCATTTGACGCTTCGTCCGCCAGGCTCAACACCTTACACGCTGCTGGACTTCTTCCCTGAGGATTTTTTGATTGTAATCGATGAGTCCCATGTTACGGTTCCGCAAATTAGGGGAATGTATAATGGAGACCAGGCTCGTAAACAAGTATTGGTGGATCATGGCTTCCGCCTTCCATCAGCATTGGATAACCGCCCATTGAAATTTGGGGAATTCGAAAAACATATTAACCAAATCGTCTATGTATCGGCTACACCAGGGCCGTATGAGTTAGAAAAAGCCCCGGAAGTCGTAGAACAAATCATTCGTCCGACAGGTCTTTTAGATCCTAATATTGATGTGCGTCCAATTGAAGGACAGATTGATGATTTGATCGGAGAGATCCAAGAGCGAATTAAACGCAATGAACGCGTACTCGTGACAACCCTCACGAAGAAAATGTCCGAAGATTTGACGAATTATTTAAAAGAAATCGGAATTAAAGTGAACTATCTTCACTCGGAAGTTAAAACGCTTGAACGTATTGAGATCATTCGGGAACTCCGTCTCGGTAAGTATGATGTATTAGTCGGCATCAACTTGTTAAGGGAAGGGCTGGATATCCCCGAAGTGTCGCTTGTGGCGATTTTAGATGCCGACAAAGAAGGATTTTTGCGCTCAGAGCGTTCGCTCATCCAGACGATTGGACGTGCAGCAAGGAACGCAAACGGCCATGTCATTATGTATGCAGACCGCATGACAAATTCAATGGAAATTGCGATCAATGAGACAAAACGCCGCCGTGAGATTCAAGAAGCGTACAATAAGAAGCATGGCATCACGCCCCAAACCATCCAAAAAGCGGTACATGGTTCAATTCGTGCGACGATTGCGGCGGAGGAGACGGAAACGTATGAAGCAGCACCAGCTGTCGGCAAAATGACGAAAAAAGAGCGTGAAGAGATGATTGCGAAGCTTGAATTGGAAATGAAGGAAGCAGCGAAAGCATTGAACTTCGAGCGTGCAGCTGAATTGCGCGATTTACTAATAGAGTTAAAAGCGGAAGGATGATCAAAAAAGTATGGCTATGGAAAACATCGTAGTAAAAGGAGCGAGGGCTCACAATTTAAAAGATATCGATGTCACCATTCCGCGCGACAAACTAGTCGTTCTAACGGGGTTATCCGGTTCGGGCAAATCTTCCCTTGCCTTTGATACCATTTATGCGGAAGGGCAGCGACGCTATGTCGAATCCCTGTCCGCATACGCACGTCAGTTTTTAGGGCAAATGGATAAACCGGATGTAGATGCCATTGAAGGGCTCTCACCGGCTATTTCAATCGACCAAAAAACGACGAGCCGCAATCCCCGTTCAACGGTCGGAACAGTGACGGAGATTTATGACTATTTGCGTTTGTTGTTTGCGCGTGTTGGACACCCGACATGTCCTGTTCATGATGTAGAGATTACGTCGCAGACGATTGAGCAGATGGTTGACCGAATCATGGAATATCCGGAGCGTACGAAGCTCCAGGTACTGGCACCCGTTGTGTCGGGACGAAAAGGGACTCATGCCAAGGTGCTGGAAGATATTAAAAAGCAAGGGTACGTAAGAGCTCGCGTTGATGGAGATATCCTGGATCTGTCAGAAGAGATTGAGCTTGAAAAAAATAAAAAGCATTCCATTGAAGTGGTTGTGGACCGGATTGTGGTGAAGGAAGGAGTGGAAACCCGTCTTGCGGATTCACTCGAAACAGCTTTAAAGCTTGGAGAAGGAAGGGTCATCATTGACGTCATCGGGGAAGAAGAGCTGCTATTCAGTGAACATCATGCCTGCCCGCTTTGCGGTTTTTCCATCGGGGAATTAGAGCCGCGCATGTTTTCTTTTAACAGTCCGTACGGCGCTTGTCCAAGTTGTGACGGATTAGGCTCCAAATTGGAAGTGGATGTTGACCTTGTTATCCCTAATTATGATTTAACATTGCGTCAACATGCGATTGCCCCGTGGGAGCCGACAAGTTCTCAATATTATCCGCAGCTGTTAGAAGCGGTTTGTAACCATTACGGTATTGATATGGATGTACCGGTAAAGGACATTCCAAAGCATTTACTGGATAAGGTGATGTATGGAAGTGATGGGGAAGACATTTACTTCCGTTACGAAAATGATTTCGGGCAAATTCGTGAAAATTATATCCAATTTGAAGGGGTCATCCGGAATGTTGAGCGCCGTTACAAGGAAACAAGCTCGGATTATATTCGTGAACAAATGGAAAAGTACATGGCCCATCAACCTTGTCCGACTTGTAAAGGGAACCGTTTAAAGAAAGAAAGCTTAGCGGTCTTAATTGACCGCCGTCATATCGGTGATGTAACAAAGCTTTCCGTTCAAGAAGCGTACGAGTTTTTTACGGCACTGCGGTTGACAGAAAAAGAAATGAAAATTGCCAACTTGATTTTGCGTGAAATTCAAGAGCGTTTAGGTTTCCTAAACAATGTTGGTCTTGATTATTTAACATTGAGCCGCTCGGCGGGCACCTTATCAGGAGGAGAAGCGCAGCGTATCCGTCTGGCGACGCAAATCGGCTCCCGCCTGACAGGCGTTCTCTATATTTTGGATGAGCCGTCTATCGGACTCCATCAGCGCGATAACGATCGCTTGATTCAAACGATGCAAAGCATGCGCGATATCGGTAATACATTAATTGTCGTCGAGCACGACGAAGACACCATGATGGCGGCCGATTACCTTATTGATATTGGGCCCGGTGCCGGTGTTCACGGGGGAAAAGTCGTTTCAAGCGGAACACCGGAAGAAGTGATGAACGATCCGAACTCGTTAACAGGCCAGTATTTGGCGGGGAAAAAGTTTATTCCGCTGCCTCATGAGCGAAGAAAAGCTGATAAAGACCGGATGATTGAAATTGTCGGGGCCAAAGAAAATAACTTGAAAAACGTTCGCGTCAAATTTCCGCTTGGTACGTTTATTGCGGTAACGGGCGTATCCGGCTCCGGAAAGAGTACACTCATCAATGAAGTGTTACACAAAGCCCTTGCCCAAAAGCTTTACAAGGCGAAAAGCAAGCCTGGCGAGCATAAAGAAATCAAAGGGCTAGAAAATCTCGATAAAGTCATTGATATCGACCAGTCACCAATCGGACGCACGCCAAGGTCGAACCCGGCTACGTATACAGGAGTATTCGATGATATCCGCGAGGTGTTCGCCCAGACGAATGAAGCGAAAGTACGCGGTTATAAAAAAGGGCGTTTCAGTTTTAACGTCAAAGGCGGTCGTTGTGAAGCATGCCGAGGGGATGGCATTATTAAAATCGAAATGCATTTCTTGCCGGATGTATATGTGCCGTGTGAAGTGTGTCATGGAAAACGATACAACCGCGAGACCCTGGACGTAACGTATAAAGGGAAAAACATTTCAGACGTATTGGAGATGACAGTCGAAGACGGACTTCAATTTTTTGAAAACATCCCAAAAATCAAGCGTAAGCTGCAGACGATTGCAGATGTCGGCCTCGGTTATATTCGCCTTGGACAGCCGGCGACGACGTTATCGGGCGGGGAAGCCCAGCGTGTGAAGCTTGCATCTGAGCTGCATCGCCGTTCGACGGGCCGTACACTCTACATTTTGGATGAACCGACAACAGGTTTGCATATCGATGACATTTCCCGTCTCTTGAAGGTATTGCAGCGGCTTGTGGAAAACGGTGATACCGTGCTTGTGATCGAGCATAATCTGGACGTGATCAAAGCGGCCGACTACCTCGTGGATCTTGGACCGGAAGGAGGAGACGGCGGCGGACAAATCGTTGCGACCGGAACGCCGGAAGAAGTAGCGGAAGTGGAAGGTTCCTATACAGGACGTTATTTAAAACCGATCTTACAGCGTGACCGCCAACGGATGGAAGAGCGCATCAAGCAGGCTGAAGCGGTAACGAATTAACAGCAGATTGAACATTTTTTGAAAGAGGCTGATTCGAAAGCATGTTTTCGGGTCAGCCTCTTTGCTTGTATATTAATTCCAGTTAACCTTTTTACATCATCCTTCGCTTTTTATTCTGTTTTTGGCCTTTCTGTTCTCCCATCCTGAATAAGCTTCCAAAGGTTCTCGTATAAGCGGGTGACAAGAACCCGTAAGGGAGCTTGTCACCCGCTTATGCGTAAATTAAGGGAGATGGATTGTTTTTCATCCATCTCCCTTAATTTATGTGGATTTGGATAGCATATGAAACTATTTGGTGGAATAAACGTATAACAAATTGAAGGAGTTGAAAAAGGATGGAAGTTAAAAAAATCATTTCTTCCTTATGTTACTTCAGTGTGTTTTTTGCCCCGTTTTTGTTTCCTGTTATCGTCTACTTTGTAACGGATGAGTATGACGTGAAAAGGCATGCGAAAGCCTCCTTTATTTCGCATTTAATCCCGGCTTTAACCTTTCTCTTGTTTTTCCTCGCATTTATTCCAGGTATGCCTCTATCAGGAGATCTTATATTCGGCTGGTTTGTGATCATGATGGTTGTATTTGGGATTTTAAGCTTGATTATTACGATTTGGAATATTGTCAAAGGCATTAAAGTGTTACTTTCTTGATTCATGGAGGAAAAGATGATGGACGGCAGGGGGCATCATGGATGATTGAAAAGCGAAAGCAAATTCTAAAGATGGTAGAAGAGGGGAAGCTATCTGCAAATGAAGCATTCATGCTGTTAGAAGCATTAGAAAAAGATGAAAAGAAAGCAGCGGTGAAGACAGAAGAGATCGTACAAGAGCTCTCAACCGTTGTATCCGGTCATGGAAAAAGTACATCCAAACAGCAGTCGGCATCCCATGTGTCGTTTAAAGATAAATTTTTAACATTTGTAGATCAAACGTTAAAAAAGGTGAAGGATTTAGATTTGGATTTTAATTTTGGTCCCTCTTATGAAGTGAGGCATATTTTTCAACATTCTGCGGGCTGCATCCAGCAAATTGATATTGATATAACGAATGGCGGAGTGGAGTTGCTGCCGTGGACTCACCAGGATGTTCGAGTGGAGTGTGACGCCCTTGTGTATAAGGTGGAACACCAAGAAGCGGCACGGCAATCTTTTTTACAGAGTGTCACTTTTTCGATTGAAAATGGCTTGCTTCGGTTTTTGGTTCAAAAAAAGCATTTGAAAGTCAAAACGAAGATTTACATTCCATCAACGATGTATGAACGAGTAAAAGTTAGGATGTTCAACGGTGCCATTTTTGCAGAAGGGGTAAGCGCCGGGGAGTTAAAAATGAAAGCGGCCAATGGGGCCATTCATCTAAAAAACATTCGGGCTGAAGAGGCGGAAATCGAAACAGCGAACGGCCACATTACCATAGATGGGTCCCATGTGAAGAATTGTGAAGCAGAAACCATTAATGGATTGATTCGTATGGAAGGGGCATATGAGAAAGTAAATATTCAAACATTCAACGGCAGCATCAAGTGCCATTTTAAGGATGAACGTACAGAGAAGATTTTCTTGAAAACGACGACCGGAAGTATTGATGTATGCGTACCGAATACGGCGGCAGTGGAAGGAGATTTAAAATCGAATCTCGGAAATTTTACATGTTTGCTTCCGAATCTGGAAATAGTAGAAGAAAAAAATGAAACGGTACAAAAAGTCTTGCGTTTTAGAGCCAATATGCTTTATGGACGAACATGCAAACTGTTTGCAGAGTCCAAAACAAGTTCCGTTACCATTAAGAATAACGGCTAAGGAGTGGACGGCATGAAAAAACTTTATCGTTCCCGTAAGAACCGGAAGCTGGCCGGTGTGATCGGAGGACTTGCCGATTATACCGGATGGGACGTAACTTTGCTCCGTATTTTGTTTGCCCTTGGGGTCATTATAGGGTACGGCTCTCTTGCGCTCATTTATTTAATTTGGATATTTGTTGTACCGGATGAAGAGGGGACGACGTACTAGAGATGTTTCATTGGTTAATCCGTATTTTAGTGAATTCCCTTGTATTAATTGTGATTGCAGGATATATAGAATCGTTCTATTTGGAGTCTGTGAGTGCGGCCGTTCTCGCCAGTATTTTGTTATCCATCCTAAATGTCATCGTGAAGCCAATCTTGATTTTCTTGACTTTGCCTGTTACTTTCCTGACACTCGGTTTATTTTTATTTGTCATCAATGCGGTTACATTAATGATTACCCAAGCACTTATGGGGGATTCATTTGTGATCGAAGGGTTTGGTACGGCTGTTATAGCGTCCGTCATTATGTCCGTGCTGAATCTTTTCATTCAAAACTTGATCATTGAGCCGTTGCAAAAACGGAAATAATACTTCATTTCTTTTATTAGTCAAATAATGCTAAAATAAAGATGCTGCACTTTGTACAGCATCTTTATTTTGGTTGTTTAGGGTAAGCATTGAGGTCAACTGCCACCCTAGGGGTTTTAAGCCCGATTCTATAAAAAGGAGGAAATAGTGTGGCCAGAGTTCGAACGAAAGACATCATTGAAAAGTTTAATCTAGAGCTTGTCAGCGGGGAAGAAGGGATTAACCGCCCCATTACAACAAGTGATATTTCTCGCCCCGGGATTGAAATAGCAGGCTTTTTTACATATTATCCGGCAGAGCGCCTTCAATTATTAGGTAAGACGGAACTTTCATTCTTCCAGCAATTAGACTCTGAAGAGAAAAAAATTCGGATGGAGAAGCTTTGTACCGATATTACACCGGCCATTATCGTTTCGCGTGAGATGGGAGTGCCGCCTGAATTAATCGAAGCATCTGAACGTGAATCCGTGCCAGTGTTGCGTTCACACATGAAAACGACACGCTTGTCGAGTCATTTAACAAACTTTTTAGAAAGTAAGCTGGCACCAACGACCGCTATGCACGGTGTTTTAGTCGACGTATACGGAATAGGGGTCTTGATTACAGGCAAGAGCGGTGTTGGTAAAAGTGAGACGGCTTTGGAATTGGTGAAGCGCGGCCATCGTCTTGTAGCGGATGATTGTGTAGAAATTCGCCAGGAAGACCAGGATACTCTTGTTGGGAATGCACCTGGCCTGATCGAGCATCTTCTTGAAATTCGCGGATTAGGCATCATTAATGTGATGACCCTGTTCGGTGCGGGAGCTGTTCGCAGCTATAAACGCATCTCCCTTGTTATCAACCTGGAGCTGTGGGATCAAAACAAACAATACGACCGACTCGGGTTGGAAGAAGAGAAAATCAAAATCATTGATACAGATGTTACGAGGTTGACTGTTCCGGTTCGTCCAGGGCGAAACCTGGCTGTTATCATTGAAGTGGCGTCGATGAACTTCCGCTTAAAGCGGATGGGAATTAATGCAGCCGAGCAGTTTTCAAATCGCTTAACAGATGTAATCGAAGATGTTGATCATCACGATGAACTTTAAGGAAAGGGAGTGAAATTGTGCTGGGGAACATTCAACCGTTGGACCGTGTATTCCTTCATCTAGGTCCAATCACCATTTATTGGTACGGGGTCATCATCGGTGTCGGAGTATTGCTGGCTTTGTATATCGCAACACGTGAGGCAGAACGTCGCGGTCTCTCAAAAGAGTTATTTGTCGACCTTGTGTTATTTGCGGTACCGATTGCCATTATCTGTGCCCGGATTTACTATGTCATTTTTAAGTGGGACTATTATTCGCAGCATGTGAGCGAAATCCCGCAAATCTGGCAGGGGGGAATTGCCATTCACGGCGGTCTGATAGGGGCTGTGGCAACTGCTCTTGTCTTTTCAAAGATAAAAGGGGTTTCCTTTTGGAAGCTCGCTGATATTGCAGCACCAAGCATTATCCTTGGGCAGGCGATTGGGCGCTGGGGAAATTTCATGAATCAGGAAGCACACGGCGGCCCTGTAACGAGAGAATTTCTGGAAGGGTTGCATTTACCGGATTTTATTATTAATCAAATGTATATTAACGGTACGTATTATCATCCAACGTTCTTATATGAATCGCTTTGGAACTTAGTTGGTTTTATTTTATTGATCGCACTGAGACGGGTGAATTTACGCCGGGGCGAGATGTTTTTCACGTATATCATTTGGTACTCAATTGGACGCTTCTTTGTAGAAGGGCTGCGGACGGACAGCTTGATGTTGACGGAAACGCTGCGCATTGCCCAAGTCATTTCACTGTTCTTTATTGCTTTAGCCATTGTCTTGCTGATCATTCGCCGCGTAAAAGGCTGGAGTAAGGAACGATATTTAGAGTAGAGAAGGGAGGGTTACGTTTGGTTGGCTCGATTAAAAAGGGATTGTTTGTTGGCTTAAAGACGACATGGACGCTTGGTAAAATCATTTTTCCGATTACGTTGATTGTCTCCATTCTTCAGTACACTCCGATCATCCACTGGTTCGCCAAACTGATTGCGCCGCTTATGGGCTTTATCGGCTTGTCAGGCGATGCGGCCATTCCGCTTGTGCTGGGAAATTGCTTGAATTTATATGCTGGAATTGGAGCCATACTATCATTAGATCTAACGGTGAAAGAAGTCTTTATTCTTGCTGTCATGTTATCATTCTCTCATAACTTGTTTATTGAAACAGGAGTAGCGCTTAAAGTAGGCGTCAAGCTCTGGGTCATCCTTGCGGTTCGTATCGGACTTGCGATTGTGTCGGCTTTTTTCATCAGCTTGCTGTGGCAGGGCGGGGGTGAACCGGCTCAGTATGGTTTTCTTTCCTCAAAAGCGGAAGAAGTAAACGGATGGATGGCCATCTTCATGCACGGGATCGAAAAAGCGAGTTTTGGTATTATTCAGCTTGCCTTGATCGTCATTCCTGTCATGATCGGGATGCAAATTTTGAAAGACTTAAACTGGTTGGTGAAGTTTTCGAATTGGATGGCACCGGCGACAAGGATACTTGGAATGAAGGAAAATACATCTCTAACGCTTGCGACAGGATTACTGATTGGATTAGCATACGGAGCAGGTGTCATGATTCAAGCGGTCAAAGAAGATGGGGTATCCTCAAAAGATGCGACACTGGCCTTTATCTTTTTAGTGGCGTGCCACGCGGTTATAGAGGATACGCTCATTTTCGTTCCGTTAGGAATCAACGTGCTGCCGCTCCTGCTCATCCGGGTGTGTGTAGCTATTCTTTTAACGATCATTGTCGCAAGAATTTGGAATCGAGCCGAAATTGTAAGCAGAAAGGAAGCAACATATGAGCATTAACACGATTCTTTTTGATTTAGACGGAACATTGATTGATACAAACGAACTTATTATTTCTTCCTTTTTACATACCTTGAATAAGTTCTATCCGAACAAGTATCAGCGTGAGGATGTCCTTCCATTTATGGGGCCCACTTTATATGAAACATTTGTTAGCATCGACAAAGAACGGGTACAGGAGCTCATTGATACGTATCGCGAATACAACATTTCGCACCATGACCTATTGGTGAAAGAATTTGAAGGCGTATTTGAAACCGTTCAATGGCTGAAAGAGCAAGGATATAAACTGGGTATTGTGACGACGAAAATGAGCAATGTGGTCATGATGGGATTAAAGCTGACTAAGCTGGACCAGTTTTTTGATGTGATTGTGGCGATCGATCATGTGACCAATCCAAAACCGCATCCAGAACCGATTGAAAAGGCGCTCCAACAATTGGATGCTAAGCCGGAAGAAGCACTGATGGTTGGAGATAATCATCATGATATCTTAGGCGGAAAAAATGCTGGAACGAAAACGGCGGGTGTCGCGTGGAGCGCAAAAGGACGCGAGCACATCGCACAGTACGAGCCTGATTTTATTTTAGAAAAGATGAGTGATTTAAGGGACATTCTTGGAGGAATGAAAGTTTGAGGAGAACGACACGTTATCCTGTAGAGGGGGCTAATTCGCTTTGGCATGTTTATAAAACGGTGCCGTTTTGGAAAGTCGTCAAAAACTTTCTAGTGATTCAAATTGCACGCTACACTCCCTTTTTGTCTTTGAAAAACTGGTTGTATCGAACGTTTTTGCGTGTGAAGGTGGGAGAGCAAACGTCAGTTGCCCTCATGGTCATGCTGGATGTGATGTTTCCTGAAAAAATTCAAGTTGGCCGCAATACCGTCATTGGGTACAACACGACGATTTTGGCCCATGAATATTTAATAAAAGAATACCGCTTAGGTGAGGTCATCATCGGGGACGAAGTCATGATTGGGGCTAATACAACGATTTTACCCGGTGTCACAATTGGAGACAGAGCGATCGTCTCAGCCGGAACGCTCGTCCATAAAGACGTACCCGCCGGTGCCTTTGTCGGCGGAAACCCGATGCGGATCATCTATACAAAAGAGGAGATGGAAAAAAGAGAGTGATTTAAACGGCGTAAAGAACAGGCCGTTTAAATCACTCTACTGAAAGAATTTTTATTATTCTTTAAAATTTATAAGACACCCTCACGAACTTGAGTATTATAAGAATTCTGGCAAATCAAGATTTTACTGACCCCTCATGTTATATGAAGACAAAGGAGAAATTGTTTTTTGAGATGTATAGATCTCTAAAAAGAACTTCTCTATTAGAATAGCCCAGCTATCTTTAGATAGCTGGGCTATTCTAATAGAAAAAATTAATTTTAGTTATTTTTTATTATTCTGTAGATTTCAAAAAAAGGAGTTGTTATAATTCAACTTATTCACTTTGAAAAGGAAGGTCATCATGAAGCGTTTTACTCAAAAAGAATTGATTTTCATTAGTTTTATGTTATTTTCCATGTTTTTTGGTGCAGGCAATCTCATTTTTCCTGCCTTTTTAGGACGTTCTGCAGGCGATGATGTTTGGCTCGCGCTGGCAGGGTTTGTTGTTTCCGCTGTTGGTCTGCCTATACTTGGCGTGTTGACCGTCGCGAAAGCGGGCAGTTTCGAGACACTCACAAGAAGGGTTCATCCTTTGTTCGCCGTCATCTTTCCATTTTTAATTTATGTTTCGATTGGCCCTGGTTTAGCCATTCCCCGTGCCGGAACGATTGCGTATGAGATGGGAATGAAACCATTTCTGCCTGAAGCTGCGGCTGATAAGCCTTCCATGCTTTTGCTTTATACGATTGTGTTTTTTAGTATTGTTTTATGGTTAAGTTTGTCGCCTTCCAAACTTGTGGATCGATTTGGAAAGCTGTTGACGCCCATTCTTTTATGTATAATTGTAATCATCTTTGTTAAAAGCCTGCTCACTCCAATCGGTTCGTTCAGTGCTCCTTCAGAGCAATACCGGGATGGTCCTCTGTTAAAAGGTTTTTTAGACGGATATTTAACGATGGATGCATTGGCATCGCTTGTGTTTGGTATCGTGGTAGCCAATACGATTCGTGCTAAAGGTGTAGAAGACTCTAAGAAAATATCAAAGTATATGATGATAGCGGGGCTTGGAGCTGGAACATTGCTTGCCGTTATCTATAGCATTCTCGGTTATCTTGGCGCTTCGAGTGCAACGCTCGGAAAAGCTGAGAACGGGGCACAAGTATTAACGATTGTTATGAATGACCTGTTCGGTCAAGGCGGCACAATGATGCTGGGGGCGTTATTTACACTTGCGTGTTTATGTGTATCAATCGGTCTTGTCATTTCATGCAGTCAATATTTTTCAGGCATTCTGTCATTTTTGTCTTATAGAAGCTGGGCTGTTGTGTTAGCTGCTTTAAGTACGTTAGTAGCAAACCTGGGACTGACTCAGATTCTCGCTGTTTCTGTACCGATTTTAGGTGCCATTTATCCGATGGCTGTTGTGCTGATCATCCTTGGTTTATTTGATCACTATGTGAACAAAGTGAAAGATGTCTATTTTACGACCATCTTATTGACGGGCTTATTTAGCCTAACAGAAACGATTAACGTTACATTTTTATCGCACTCATTGGATGGCGTATTAGGAAAATTCCCTCTTTATGATCAAGGAGTCGGCTGGATTGTTCCATCTCTAATTGGAATGGCATTAGGGGCAATGTACAGTAAAGTAAAGCAATCCGCATCTCCAGCGAATAAGAAAACAGCGGCATAAGCCATAGTTAAAAGCTGTTGAGACATGAAATCTCAGCGGCTTTTCTTGTTTAAGAAAAGGGGAAAGAGCAAAACATAGTGAATATGTAAATGCATGAATTGTGTGTCAATAGGTTGACGGGTTCCAGGAACCGTTGTAAACTACATATAACTTTAATTTATTATCTTGTTAACACATTAGCAAACTAAAGTATATAAAAAGGACGTGTCTTGGTGGCAAAATTATTTATGTTTGAGAAACCATTAGGTATGCGTGATACATTACCTGCCTTGTATGAAAGGAAAAAGCAAGTTCGTGAAAAATTAGCCGCGGAAATAGAAGGATGGGGCTATCAATATATGGCAACTCCAACTCTTGAATATTATGAAACGGTTGGAGATGCTTCTTCCATTTTAGATCAACAGTTATTCAAATTATTGGATAAAGAGGGGCACACGCTCGTGTTGCGTCCTGATGTGACAACTCCGATTGCGCGTGTAGCGGCCTCCAAGCTCTTAAACCGCATTCCGCTTCGTTTAGCGTATGAAGCAAATGTGTTCCGCGCTCAACAAAATGAAGGAGGAAGACCTTCTGAATTTGAGCAAGTGGGTGCGGAGCTCATTGGAGATGGAACCATCAGCGGGGACGCGGAAGTGATTGCCCTTATGATCCATGCATTAAAGCGCGCAGGGTTGTCTTCCTTCAAAGTGGCAATCGGTCATATCGGTTATGTTAATTCCCTGTTTTTAGAGATTGTGGGAAACGAAGAGAGAGCGAACGTACTGCGCCGTTTTCTTTATGAAAAGGATTATGTGGGGTATCGAAATCATGTGAAAAAGCTTGGTTTATCGTCCATCGATAAGCAGCGTCTTCTGCAGTTGCTAAGTCTGCGTGGAAATGAAATGAAGATTGTGGAGGCCATTGATTTAGTAGAAAACGAAACGGGCAAAGAAGCCGCACGTGAACTGCAAAGATTGTGGGCCATCCTTGAATCATACGGGGTCACAAATGAAATTAAAGTGGATTTTAATTTAGTGAGCCATATGAGTTATTACACAGGCATTCTATTTGAAGTGTTTGCCGAAAACGTCGGTTTCCATATCGGCAACGGCGGCCGTTACGATCAATTGCTTGAGAAGTTCGAAAGACCGACACCGGCGACAGGTTTTGGTATTCAACTGGATCGTCTTATTGAAGCGTTAAATGGAAAGGGATATGAGTCTCGTCCTGCTATTTGTATTTTGTTCAGTCAAGAACGACTGGAAGAGGCCTTAAGCATGGCGAAGCAAAAAAGGCAAGAAGGAGAGCGTGTCGTTCTTCAAGATGTAGCAGGCGTGCAAAATATTGATGGTTTTACAACGACGTTTGAAGAAGTCATTTATTTAATCGGAAAAGCCAAGAAGGAGGGAGAGAAATGAGCCAAGTAACGATTGCGATGCCGAAGGGCCGTATTTTTGAAGAGGCCGCCGAACTTTTACGAAAAGCAGGATTTCAACTTCCTCCCGAGTTTGATGATTCGCGCAAACTGATCATTGATGTACCGGAAGAAAACATGCGATTCATTTTGGCAAAGCCGATGGATGTGACCACATATGTGGAGCATGGTGTAGCAGACCTTGGAATTGCCGGAAAAGACGTATTGCTGGAAGAAGAGCGCGATGTATATGAATTACTGGATTTAAAAATCAGTAAATGCCATTTAGCGGTAGCCGGTCTTCCTGATACGGTTCCTTCCGATGTAGCGCCAAAAATAGCAACAAAATATCCGAACGTTGCTTCTACTTATTTTCGGGAGCAAGGAGAGCAGGTAGAGATCATCAATTTAAATGGATCCATTGAGCTCGCACCAATGATCGGGTTGGCAGAACGGATTGTGGATATTGTGTCAACGGGCCGTACGTTAAAAGAAAACGGACTCGTGGAGCTTGAACATATTACGGATATTACATCCCGCTTAATTGTGAATCCCGTCAGCTATCGATTGAAGGATGAGCGAATTGATGAAATCGTTCAGCGTTTAACAGCGGTGGTAGAAGAGGTATAGGAGAGGTGAGATGATGAACATTCAACGCATAACAAACGGAGTGAGCTTGAAACGTACGATTGATCAAGGAACAGAGGAGCAGCGCAAGACGGTTTTATCCATCATCGAATCGGTCCGAACCCAGGGGGATGAAGCATTAAAGCAATATACCGAAACATTTGACGGTGTATCGCTAACCTCTCTTTTGGTGAGTGAAGGGGAAAAGAAGGAAGCGTACGAACAAATCAGCGATGAGATGCTTATGATCATTCGTGAAGCGGCAGCCAACATTCGTGATTATCATGAGCGGATGGTGCAGCAATCATGGATGGTGACAAAAGAAGACGGTACGATCCTCGGACAGAAGGTGACACCTCTTGATGCAGTCGGTGTATACGTACCGGGTGGAACTGCCGCTTATCCATCATCCGTACTGATGAATGTCATTCCTGCCCAAGTAGCGGGTGTGAAGCGAATCGTGATGGTGTCACCGCCCCAAAAAGACGGAAAGCTTCCGGCGGGTGTTTTGGTGGCGGCCCATGAGCTTGGGGTAAAAGAGATTTACAAGGTAGGCGGAGCGCAGGCCATTGCCGCTCTGGCTTACGGAACGGAAACGATTCAAAGCGTAGACAAAATTGTAGGTCCCGGAAACATTTATGTCGCTCTGGCAAAGCGTGAGGTATTTGGACTGGTGGATATTGATTCCATTGCAGGACCAAGTGAAATTGTCGTGTTAGCAGATGAAAAGGCACGTGCGAATGAGGTAGCCGCTGACTTGCTTTCCCAGGCGGAACATGATATGCGGGCTTCCAGTATTCTCGTTACCACGTCTATGACATTGGCCGAAGCGGTAGCCGGTGAAGTGGACAAACAGCTTGAAACTTTGCCGCGAAAAGAGATAGCCCGGGCATCGATTGCTGATTATGGCGCTATTTATGTAGCGGACACGATGGAGCAGGCGGTTCAAGTGGTCAACGACCTCGCTCCGGAGCATTTGGAAGTGATGACGGAAAACCCGATGGAATTATTAGGTTCCATTCGTCATGCCGGTGCCATTTTCCTTGGAAGATACAGTTCAGAGCCGGTTGGCGACTACTTTGCCGGCCCGAACCATGTGTTGCCGACAAATGGGACTGCAAAATTTTCAAGTGCCTTGTCAGTCGATGCTTTTATCAAAAAATCGAGCATCATTTCATACAGTCAAACCGCTTTGAAGCAACATCACTCGAAAATTGCTGCCTTTGCCAGATTAGAAGGATTAGAAGCACATGCCCGAGCGGTTGAAGCGCGTTTTAAATAAGGCAGTCAATTTTACAGATCTTCGCTAACATGTTCTGTGCATCAAAGGAAGGAGAGATAAGGCATGAGAGAGGCAAGTATTCAGCGTAAAACAAAAGAAACGGATATCGCGTTATCCATTAATCTTGATGGAGAAGGGGTTTCAAACCTTGAGACAGGTGTTCCGTTTTTAAATCATATGCTTGATGCGTTTACGAAAAACGGACTTTTCAATGTCGAGATCAAGGCAGACGGTGACCTTGATATCGATGATCACCATACAACGGAAGACATCGGTATTTGTTTAGGTCTTGCATTGAAGGATGCGCTTGGTGACAAAAAAGGAATTAAACGATACGGGAATTCATTCGTACCGATGGATGATGCCTTGGCCCAAGTTGTGGTGGACTTGAGCAACCGCCCTCATTTTGAGTTGAAAGGGGACATTCCGGCAAGCCGCGTCGGTACGTTTGATACGGAACTTGTCCATGAGTTTTTATGGAAGTTTGCTTTAGAGGCCCGGATGAATTTGCACGTTATTATTCACTATGGGCATAATACACATCATATTATTGAAGCGGTGTTTAAAGCGCTTGGGCGTGCGCTGGATGAAGCGACGACCATTGATCCGCGAATTAAAGGAGTTCCGTCAACGAAAGGAATGTTATAAATGATTGGCATTATCGATTATGGAATGGGGAATTTATACAGTGTCAGCAAAGCGTTGGAAAGGTTAGATCATGACTATTTCCTCTCGGATAAACCGGCAGAGTTAGCGAAGGCGAAGGGATATATCTTACCGGGGGTCGGATCGTTTAAAGATGCAATGGAGTTGTTAAATAAACTGGATTTAACAACCTTTATTCAAAATGTGAAGGCGGAAGGAAAGCCGTTATTAGGTATTTGCTTAGGGATGCAGCTTCTATTTGAAGAGAGCGAAGAGAACGGATTGACAAAAGGATTCGGTTTTTTACAGGGACGCATCACAAAAATTCCCGGAGTCAAGGCGAACGGTGAACGCTATAAAGTACCGCACATGGGATGGAATTCTCTTGCTATTCATCAGGGTTCTCCTCTTTTAGAAGGGGTGGAAGAAGGATATGTCTATTTTGTTCATTCTTATTATGCTAAAACGGAAGATCGTTCAATTCTGCTAGCGACAAGTGAGTACGATGTAGAAGTGCCAGCCGTGGTCGGAAAAGGAAACATATTCGGTGCGCAATTTCATCCTGAAAAAAGCAGCAGCTTAGGGATGAAAATCCTTGAAAACTATGCGAACTATGTAGAGAAAAGGGGAAGCTAATATGAGTCAATTTACAATCTATCCAGCAATCGATATGCGCGGCGGTAAATGTGTTCGTTTGCTTCAGGGGGATTATGATCAAGAAACGGTGTACGGAGATTCACCGGTCGATATGGCGGCTAATTTTGCGAAGGCGGGGGCTTCCTGGATTCACATGGTCGATTTGGACGGAGCCAAAAAGGGGCAGCGAGTAAACGATCAATTTGTCGTTGATGTGAAAAAGCAGCTGGGGGTTCAGGTGCAAATCGGCGGCGGTATCCGCAAAGAAGAAGATGTTGCCTATTATTTAGAACAGGGGATTGACCGCGTGATTTTAGGGAGTGCGGCGATTTCCCATCCGGAGTTCGTAAAGAAAATGCTGCGTGAGTATGGTTCCCGCATTGCGATTGGTATCGACGCGCGCGACGGATATGTAGCAACAGAGGGCTGGCTTGAAACATCGAATGTAAAGGCAACAGAGCTTGGGCAAAGATTAGCCGATGCTGGAGCAGAGACATTTATTTTTACAGACATTGCGACAGACGGAATGCTGTCAGGCCCTAATATTCCAGCTATTGTTGAAATGGCGAAAGCTACATCCAAACAAGTGATTGCTTCCGGCGGCGTTAGCACGATCGGAGATTTGCTTGCGTTAAAACGCCACGAGGCAGAGGGAGTAGCGGGAGCCATCGTAGGCAAAGCGTTGTATACGCAGCAATTTACATTGGCTGAGGCTTTGCAAGAGGTGAATCCCTCATGATTACAAAACGCATTATTCCATGTTTGGACGTTAAAGACGGCCGTGTTGTGAAAGGAGTACAGTTTGTAGAGCTGCGTGATGCGGGCGATCCGGTGGAGCTTGCGAAGTTTTACGATGAAGAAGGAGCGGATGAGCTTGTTTTTCTTGATATTTCCGCTTCCCATGAAGGACGTAAGACAATGGTCCACGTCGTTGAACAGGTAGCAGCGCAGCTTGCCATTCCATTTACGGTTGGGGGCGGCATTAACTCGCTTGAGGATATGAAGCGCATTTTAAGAGCGGGGGCTGATAAGGTGTCTCTCAATACGGCTGCGTTGCTGCGTCCTGAACTGATTACAGAAGGGGCTGCCTTCTTTGGCTCACAATGCATCGTGGTAGCTATTGACGCTAAATACGATGAACAGCTTGGATCGTGGCGTGTGTATACACACGGAGGCCGCAATGAAACGGACTGGGAAGTTGTAGCATGGGCAAAAGAAGCCGTAAAACGCGGTGCAGGTGAAATTTTGCTGACCAGCATGGACCGTGACGGTGAAAAAAGCGGATTTAATATTCCGTTGACAAAAGCGGTGAGCGAAGCAGTACCGGTGCCTGTCATTGCTTCTGGCGGCGCCGGGAATGCCGCTCATTTTGTAGAAGGATTTAGGGACGGAAAAGCGGACGCGGCTTTAGCGGCATCCATTTTTCACTATAAAGAAACGTCTGTAAAAGAGATCAAAACATATCTCAAACAACAGGGAGTGGACGTAAGATGATGATTGAAATCAACCAAATCAAATTTGACGAGAATGGTTTAGTACCTGCCATTGTCCAAGATGCTGTCAGTAAAGAAGTATTGACGTTAGCGTATATGAATGAAGATTCTCTAAAAAAATCGTTGGAAACGAAAGAAACATGGTTTTATAGCCGCTCGCGCCAGGAGCTATGGCATAAAGGAGCTACATCTGGCAATACGCAGACCATTGCAGCTATGGCCTATGACTGTGATGCGGATGCGATTCTTGTACAAGTGGAGCCGCAAGGGCCTGCTTGTCATACGGGTGCATACAGCTGTTTCAATGAAATGATTCTTGGCTCAGAAAAAGGAGTCAAGAAACATGACCGTTTTGCCATTCTTGGGCAGTTAGAACAAGTCATTGCACAGCGTGAAGCAGAAATGCCGGAAGGGGCCTATACGACTTACTTGTTTGAAAAAGGCGTCGACAAAATTTTGAAGAAGGTAGGCGAAGAAGCTTCCGAGGTTATTATTGCAGCTAAAAACCGTAATCATGAAGAGTTGAAATGGGAAGCAGCAGACTTGCTGTACCATCTTCTTGTTCTCCTTCGTGAGCAAAGGCTTCCATTAGACGATGTCCTTCAAGTATTAGAACAGCGTCACAGCAAAAAGAACGAAGAATAAGAGCGGCAGGATTGGGATTTTGAGGTTTCTTTAGACTTTTATAAGGGATTGGGGAGAATCCGCAAGTGGACTCCCCAATCCCTTATGCTTTTCAAAAAGGGAGGGGATCAAAGACATCCCCTCCCTTTTTGAAAAGTGGATCTTGTGATATACTACCAACGTTAAACTTACAGAAATTCGGAGGAATCAATGGGAAAACACTTAAATATAAAAGAAAGTACCGCACAAATTGTGCCGTTTATCCGAACGGGAGAGTATTTTTTCAAAAAAGGAATAAAAGCGTACCGTCATCGAGATATATTCAAAGCGAAAAAATATTTACAGCGAGCCAATCATTTAGAGCCATATAATACGAAAACGATCTGCCAATTAGCCATAGTGTTGACTGAATTAGGAGAATATCAGCAGTCCAATCAACTTTTATCTTCTGTTATGGAAGAGCTAAATCCGGATATGAATGAGTGCTATTACTTCCTGGCAAACAATTATGCACATCTAGGTCTATTTCATGAAGCACAAAAATATGCCCGCTTGTATATAGACATAGAGCCCGATGGAGAATTTATTGATGAAGCGGAAGAGCTGTTGGAGCTATTATCTATCGAGCTGGAAGATGGCGAATTGGAATTGGATGAGTATGAAGATGATTTAATTATGAAGCAAGAAAAAGCGAAGCATTTACTCGAACAAGCCAAGTTTGAAGAAGCTATCGTTCTATTGGAAGAGATCATTCGGGAATATCCAGAGTTTTGGTCAGCCTATAATAATTTGGCATTGGCACATTTTTATTTGAATCGCGTAGAAAAGGCGATGGTGATTTTAGATGACGTGTTAACCAAAAACCCAGGCAACCTCCATGCTTTATGTAATCAATTAATTTTTTATTACTATTGTCGAGAAGATGAACGGGTGGAAGCACTCCTTCAACAGTTATCAAGGGTGTATCCTTTGTTGGTTGAACATCGTTATAAATTGGGAGCAACCTTTGCATTAGTCCAAAAGTATGACCTTGCCTATAAATGGCTTCGTCACTTATATAAACAAGGATTTCAAGGAGAAGTATCATTTTATTATTGGTTATCACATGCGGCTTATCATTCCGGTCATGAAGAATTTTCCCGCTTAGTGTGGAAGCGTGTTGTGGAAGAGATGCCGGAAAAAGAAGGAACAGAACCTTGGAACGGAGAAGAAACGATTGTTCAAGTCAATGAATTAAAACAAATAATTGAGGCAAAATGTCTAAGTAATGAACAAGAAGAGCAATTTTGCGGAATCTTTTTAACTCATACGCTCGGACAGCAAGACCAAGTGGATGTATTGCGTCAATTAGGACCATCGTTGATGAAAAACACCGTAATTAAACCTTTTTATCAATATGTCTTAGCTGCTGCATTAAGCAATCGTGAATCGTATGATTTCCATTCCGGTTATGACATTGCCTGCATTTTGTTTAAGGCGGTGGATGTAAAAGAGGCGCCTGCTCTTTTGGAATATTGGTTCCGGTTATATATCCGGGCAGAACAAAAGCACTGTGAAATGCGAAATGTTCATGCATGGGCAGCGGCAGTGCTTTACATGTGGACAAAGCAAGCGAAAAAAGAAAGAATTTCGCAAGCGGAGTTGGCAGCTGAACATTCTCTTTCTCCATCTACCATTTCAAAATATGTCAAACGAGTGAATATGCTTCTCCAATGAGCAAAAAAATAGACGTTAGAAGTGACAATATATAGGATAATGGTAAGGAAGTAAATGATTGCTGAAAAGGAGTGTAGTTCCATGTCAGAAGAAAAAATTTATGATGTCATCATTATCGGAGCGGGTCCCGCTGGTATGACAGCGGCTGTATATACATCACGCGCAAATTTATCGACATTAATGATTGAACGTGGAGTGCCTGGGGGCCAAATGGCAAATACGGAAGAAGTAGAAAACTATCCGGGGTATGACCATATCTTGGGACCGGATCTATCTAATAAAATGTTTGAGCATGCGAAAAAATTCGGTGCGGAATATGCGTACGGCGACATTAAAGAAGTAGTGGATGAAGGAAACTACAAAATTGTGCGCGCTGGAAGCAAAGAGTACAAAGCATATGCGGTTATTGTTTCAACAGGTGCGGAGTATAAGAAAATTGGCGTGCCGGGTGAAAATGAACTGGGAGGACGCGGTGTATCTTATTGTGCGGTTTGTGACGGAGCGTTCTTCAAGGGCAAAGAGCTCGTCGTTGTAGGGGGCGGTGATTCCGCTGTAGAAGAAGGTGTCTACTTAACACGTTTTGCCACAAAAGTGACAATCGTTCACCGTCGTGATGAACTTCGTGCTCAAAAAATTCTGCAGCAACGTGCATTTGATAATGAAAAAGTTGACTTCATCTGGAACCATACAGTAAAAGAAATTCACGAAAAAGATGGAAAAGTAGGAAGCGTGACACTTGTTCATACCCAAACAGGGGAAGAACAAGAATACAAAACAGACGGTGTATTTATTTACGTGGGAATGGTTCCGCTGTCTAAGCCGTTCGCTCAGCTTGGCATTACGAACGAAAATGGTTATATTGAAACGAATGACCGTATGGAAACAAAAGTAGAGGGGATTTTTGCAGCGGGAGATGTACGTGAAAAGTCCCTTCGTCAAATCGTCACAGCGACAGGCGACGGAAGTATTGCTGCACAAAGTGCTCAACACTACGTAGAAGAACTAAAAGAAAAATTTAAAACGACTCAAAAATAAGTTACTTAATTTTGGGGGTTAACGGGTTGTTCATCAAAGCCTTCGGGTTTTACCGCATTTGCCGCAGCGGCCCGTTTAAAAAGAAGAGCGGATAGGAAGCCGCTCTTCTTTTTAAAACGTAACTCCGTTTTAACCCTATTGTAACACTGTTGAAACATTCATGGGGTACTATAAAGTTAGTAATTGACCCCCTTTTATAAAATATATTTCATTGGAGCATAGGAGAGTTGCCTATGCTCTCTTTTTTTTACTATATAAAAAAGCATAGATTGCGCGTTAAAATTGTCCAGCTGCGCAAGCTACATCCTACGGTCATTTTCGAAGAACAGGATGTTCAAGCGTCGATGTTGGTCACAGGACGTGACCGCTCTTAGTCGACGTTCCTTTAAACGAAGCAAAAAACGCTTCTTTGTCAGGAGTTCCAATGCCCTATGGAGGAAAGCCATGGATCGGGGGTTACAGCGTTGCTCACAGGACGTGAGCGTTCTTAGCTGTAACTTGGCTCGTTTCGCTTTTCTTGGGTAAATACATATTTTTGGTGAAGAAACATGATGAGCAGGACGTGTTCATTGTGAGAGACGTTTAATTCATAGTATAATAAAGGAAACTTCCGTCAGTGGGAGATGGACCGAAGACTAACTACGCGACGTCCTGTCGCAACGTCTTCACTAGCACATCCTGTGCGTCGCGGATGGTTAGTTGATTTTATCGGGTTTTTATGGGCAGTGATTCCCCGCTCACACTTCTTTAATTACGCTAAGCTTTGAAGAGAGGGAGCTTACTGCCCGTTAATGCGGGATAAAATGAATGAGAGTGTTTACAAGAGGTGGGAAAAATGCAACGGGTCACAAACTGTGTGCTAGTTAAGGATAATCAAGTGTTATTGCTTCAAAAACCTCGTCGTAATTGGTGGGTGGCCCCAGGCGGAAAGATGGAGCAAGGGGAATCCGTCAAAGATTCTGTTGTTCGCGAATATCGTGAAGAAACAGGCATATATTTAAAAAATCCTACCATCAAAGGGATTTTTACATTTACGATGAAAGAAAATGACCAAGTAGTTTCTGAGTGGATGATGTTTACTTTTTTTGCTACAGATTTTGATGGAACAAATGTGTTAGAATCAGAAGAAGGAAAATTAGCCTGGCATGAATTAAAAGATGTAATCAATCTTCCTATGGCTCCTGGAGATTACCATATTATTGACTATGTGGCAAATGGTACGGGCGTCATTTATGGGAACTTTACTTATACAACGGATTTTGAGCTTCTATCGTATCGAATTGATCCATGTTAAAGAAGAATTAATTATATTTAGCTAGAGGGGGCAAAGAGGATGAGTGTCGGTTCTACAAGTGATGTTCAATTAGTTATCATCACGGGTATGTCAGGTGCGGGGAAAACTGTAGCAATCCAAAGCTTTGAAGATTTAGGATTCTTCTGTGTAGATAACCTTCCTCCTACGCTACTTCCTAAGTTTTTGGAGCTTATGAAGGAATCTGGAAACAAAATGAACAAAGTAGCGCTTGTTATGGATTTACGAGGACGCGAATTTTTTGAGAGCTTGTTTGAAGCGCTTGATGATTTAGCGGAAACAAGCTGGATTACCCCTCAAATTTTATTTTTGGATGCAAAAGATTCCGTTTTAGTCACAAGATACAAAGAGACGAGACGTTCCCACCCGCTTGCCCCAACCGGACTGCCGCTTGGCGGGATTCAAATGGAGCGGGAGTTATTGGAGGAACTAAAGGGCAGAGCGCAAATCATTTATGACACATCGGAATTAAAACCGCGTGAACTGCGTGAAAAAATCATCGGTCAATTTTCTACCCATGCTTCACAGGTGTTTACGGTGAATGTGATGTCTTTTGGGTTCAAATACGGTATTCCGATTGATGCTGACTTAGTGTTTGATGTACGTTTCTTACCTAATCCCCATTATATTGACCATATGAGACCAAAAACAGGATTGGAAGAGGAAGTATCAACGTACGTTCTTAAATGGAATGAAACACAAAAGTTCATTGAGAAAGTACTTGATTTGCTTACGTTTATGCTGCCGCAATATAAGCGTGAAGGAAAAAGCCAGCTGGTCATCGCTATTGGATGTACAGGAGGGCAGCACCGCTCTGTGACGCTGGCAGAATACATCGGAAATCATTTTAAAGAAGAGTATAAAACGCACATTACTCATCGTGATATCGAGAGGAGAAAGGACCACGTTAGATGAGACTTGATCAAAACCCGAAAGTTGTCGTCATTGGAGGCGGCACTGGTTTACCTGTTTTGCTTCGCGGTTTAAAATATCTCCCTCTTGATATTACCGCTATTGTGACTGTGGCAGACGATGGGGGCAGCTCGGGACGTTTGCGAAATGAGTTAGCCATGCCGGCTCCCGGCGATATTCGGAACGTCTTAGCGGCTTTGTCAGATGTTGAGCCTCTCGTGGAGGATTTGTTCCAACACCGGTTTGCTTCAGGAAACGAACTGACAGGTCACTCGTTAGGAAATTTAATTCTTGCGGCGATGACTTCCATAACAGGTGACTTCGTGCATGCTATTCAGGAAATGAGCAAAGTATTAAATGTGCGTGGAAAAGTACTGCCGGCAGCCAATCGCAGCGTTGTTCTTCATGCTGAAATGGAGGATGGTACGGTAGTTTCAGGGGAGTCGCTTATCCCAAAGGCCGGTAAAACCATTAAACGGGTGTTTTTATCTCCGGCCGATATTGAGCCGTTGTCTGAAACGGTTCGCGCCATCCGTCAGGCCGAGATGATTATTATTAGTCCGGGCAGCTTATATACGAGCATTTTACCGAATTTATTAGTGCCTAAGATCGGAGAAGAAGTGTGCAAAGCGAAAGCGAAAAAAGTGTATGTATGCAATGTGATGACACAGGCTGGAGAAACGATGAACTATTCAGCGAGTGATCACATTAAAGCATTGTATAGTCATATGCCCTGTCCATTTATTGACGTGGTAATTGTCAATGATGCTAAAATTCCGGAAGAGATTCAGAGGAAATATAAAGCTGAGCATGCTGAGCCTGTCATATATGATGCGAGCGCTTTACAGGATTTAGGGGTTAAAGTTCTTCATGACCATATTGTCGATTATGATGACGGCGTTATGCGTCATGACACAAAGAAGGTTTCTTCCTTGATTTTTTCATTATTATCATCTCGTTCTTAAAGGAAGATGATATAGTGCAATCGCCTGCGCATACAATGTTTCCGGAAGCATGGACCATGATGTAATATGCTGCAATCAATACAATTGTGATAGAGGCTATAAGATTTCCATGGAACGGAGGTGGAGAATTGTCATTTGCATCAGAAACCAAAAAAGAACTAACCAACCTTGAAGTAAAAGGGTGCTGCGCAAAAGCAGAGCTTTCTGCGCTGATTCGGATGAACGGATCGCTGTCGTTTTCCAATCGCAGGCTGACATTGGATATTCAGACGGAAAATGCGGCTATCGCGAGGCGTATTTATACGTTAATTAAGAAAAGCTATCATGCAGCTGTTGAATTGCTTGTACGCAAAAAAATGCGTTTAAAGAAGAACAATGTATATATTGTTCGGCTTGTTGATCAAGCTCGTCCTATTTTAGAAGATTTAAGAATATTAAAAGAAGACTTTTCTTTCATCCGTGAGATTTCCGATGATTTAATTAAAAAGAAATGTTGTAAACGCTCTTACTTACGAGGAGCCTTTTTAGCCGGCGGTTCGATTAATAACCCCGAAACATCTTCTTATCATGTAGAAATCTTTTCCTTATACAAGGAACATAATGATTCGTTATGCGAGTTGATGAACAAGTTCCATTTAAACAGTAAAACACTGGAACGCAAAAAGGGATTTATTACGTATCTGAAGGAAGCGGAAAAAATAACAGAGTTTTTAAGTATCATTGGAGCGCATAATGCACTTCTCCGCTTTGAAGATGTACGCATCGTACGTGATATGAGAAATTCTGTGAATCGTTTAGTAAATTGTGAAACGGCCAATTTAAATAAAACGATTGGTGCGGCCATTCGCCAGGTTGAAAACATCCGGTTCATCGATGAAATCGTGGGTCTGGATACGCTGCCGGAGAAACTCAGGGAAATTGCGAGGCTCCGTGTAGAATATCAGGATGTTACATTAAAAGAGCTTGGAGAAATGGTATCAGGCGGGAAAATCAGTAAATCGGGAATTAACCATCGCTTGCGCAAAATTGACGAAATCGCTGAAAAACTGCGCGCTGGCCAAATCGTTCGTTAAGTCAACAAAGGGATATAGAGGAGGAAGACAATCATGATTGAAAAAAAGGTGGAAGTGTTATTGAAGACGGGCCTTCAAGCTCGTCCTGCAGCTCTGTTTGTCCAAGAAGCAAATCGTTTCTCATCAGACATTTTCTTAGAAAAAGACGGGAAGAAAGTGAATGCTAAAAGCATCATGGGACTAATGAGTTTAGCACTTAGTTCCGGCTCCAGCGTCACGTTAATTGCGGATGGGGCAGACGAGGAAGAAGCGGTTGAAACATTATCGCAATACGTTCAACAAGAAGGATAAAAGAAAAAAAGAGGATGACTCAAAAGGTATAAAAAGACATACCTTTTGAGTCATCCTCCTGAAAGGGACCCGTCATGAAAATCCTGCAAAATCAAAGAATTCCGTGACGGGTCCTTTCAGTAAAGATCAACTTTTGCCATTGATTAGAGACTTATGGGACAGCCTCTTTCTCTCTTTTACTTTGTAGAAGGATCGTTTGTTAATACTTTATCGATTAAGCCATACTCTAGTGCTCTTTCGGAAGTCATGAAATTGTCTCGGTCTGTGTCACGCTCGATGACTTCAAGCGGTTGGCCCGTACGTTCCGCTAAAATACGGTTTAATTTATCGCGTAAGAATAAAATGCGTTTTGCCGCAATTTCAATTTCGGTTGCTTGACCTTGCGCTCCGCCTAGTGGTTGATGAATCATGACTTCACTGTTTGGAAGAGCGAAACGCTTTCCTTTTTCCCCTGCAGCAAGAAGGAAGGCGCCCATAGAAGCAGCCATACCAATACAAATAGTTGATACTTGTGGTTTAATGAACTGCATCGTATCATAAATTGCCATTCCGGCCGTAATAGAACCACCCGGGCTGTTAATATATAAAGAGATGTCTTTTTCAGGATCCTCAGCTGCTAAAAATAGTAATTGAGAAACGATGGAGTTAGCCACATTATCATCAATGGCACTTCCCAACATGATGATGCGGTCTTTCAATAAGCGGGAATAAATATCATAAGCACGTTCCCCGCGGTTTGTCTGTTCAATAACTGTAGGAATTAAATTCATCTAAATTCCTCCTTTGAATGAATATTTTGTATGTACTTTTTATAATACAACTAAGGTCAGTGAAGGTCAAACAAAAGAACTTTCTATACACTATTCCACTTAAACATTGAATATTCCTTTTAATATCGGCAGAATATGTAAAAAGTTATAACGGAAGGATGTATATCCACATTTTTTCCCCTTTATTTACAATTTAAACATTCATTGCCTACTTGAAAAATAATCATTTATTGAATATAATATAAGATAGCTTCTAAATAATGCCCTCGTAGTGTAGTGGATAGCACAAGAGATTCCGGTTCTCTTAGGGTGGGTTCGAATCCTGCCGAGGGCGTACCAGTCAGCTGCCTATATGGCAGCTTTTTTTATATAGGCAGTTGGCAAGAGACCTTAATGCTTTCTCAACTGCTGATACGAAGAACCTTTCAGCCGATTCAAGCGGTCAGAACAGAGAAGCTATCAACAGCATAAAAGGCAAAAGTTCAGGATCCTCCTCCTATAAAGGTTTTCCAATCAGCAAGGTGTTTATTGAAGAAAAAGAAGGATGATTTTACTGATTATTGGTAGAGTTGTAACTTTTTTGATGTTAGGTGCGACTAATAGAGTAGAAGGATATAAATCAATCAAGTATTTTATCATGGTTGCTTTATTTTCCAATTTAGTTTAAAACAGTTATGTAGGGACCTTATAAAGGAGGAAAAAACATGAAATCGATTCAAAAAATGTTTGTGGTCAGCGCAAGCTTGGCATTGTTGTTATCAGCTTGCGGTACAACAGAACAATCAACGGAAAAAACGAATAGCGGTACTGAACAGGTAGAGAAAGACACACCACAAACAGAAGAAAAGACAGTGGAAACAAGCACCGAGGCACCGGAAAAACCAGAAACGACAGAAACAACGGAACCGAAGAGCGAAGAAGGGACTAAAGAAGAAGCGAAAGAAGAACAGCCATCGGTTGACGGAAAAGAAAGATTACTAGAGCAAAACTTAACATATGAGGAAAACGGCAAAGCTGTTGAGAAAACAGGCTTTTTGAAGATGAGCGATAATCAGCATTACAGCATGTATGTATTAGACGGCTATACTTTAGATGAGGAAGAGCCGGGTAAGGATATTGTTATGTCTTCGGAAGACCAAAAAGCGTTTATGCGCATTGAAATAGTTCCAAGCGATATGGATTTGAAGGATGTAGAGAGCGTTGTAAAAACAACAGCTGAGGCTATTAGTGCAAATGCTCAAAAATATGAAGGATTCAAGCAAGAAGGAATTCTAAAGGATGCTGTTTGGTATAAAGCCCAAACAGAGGAAGATGCGGTAAATCTTATTTTAATTAAAGGCAGCACACCGATGAAGCTGTCGATTTACACGTCAAAAGATCAAGAAAACATTGAACCATTCTTGGCGATGGCTCAAACAATCGAAGTGAAATAAAGGAAACTCCCATCGTTGGGGGGTTCCTTCGTTCCCCCAATGATGGTTGGTTGATCTTATCGGACTTTTACTTTTACACGAAAAAGCGAGGCCCTAGGAGCCGGAGCTAGATTAGGGTAGTGGTCCCCCCATTTAAACCTAAGTTTGAAGTGAGAGCCTTACTGCCCGTTGATGCGGGATAAACAAAAACCTTCGCTATTTAGCGAAGGTTTTCATATAAGAGGTACGTTAAAGAGGAAGAAAACATAAAAATGAATCCTTTTTCCAATGTTCTGACATTCCGCTGTCGATGGATTTATAGTAAAATATGAAGGAAACATGGTGGCTGGCTCAACTAAGCCTCAATCGAGAGAGAAAAAGGGCTTTACTTTATACTTTCTTATTAGCTAAGAAAGGGGGAGAGAGGATGAAGGTCGGTTTATTTCAACAACAGTCACTAAAAGTGATGATGACGAAAGAGCTCTCACAGGCCATTTCATTATTGCAATATTCTGCTCTAGAGATTTCATCTTTTTTACAAGAACAAGCTTTGCAAAATCCCCTTATTGACTTTCAGGATCGAAGTATACTTGTTCAAAAAAAGACCAGCCGTTCTACTTCGGTGTCAGGCAAGGCTGTTTCACCCATTGATATGGCGGCAGCCAAGAAAGAGACGCTGCATCAGCATTTGTTAGCTCAATTAAGCTTTATGGCGATTCCTCCGGCTCAAAAATCAATTGTCGTTTACATTATCAACAGTTTAAATGACCATGGTTACCTACAAGAGGATATCAAGGATATTGGAAGCGTTTTAAACAAAGAGTTGGAAGAGGTAGAGCGGGCGTTGCGCATTGTGCAGCAATTGGAGCCTATCGGGTCAGGGGCAAGAAGCTTGCAAGAATGCTTACTGATTCAATTACAACGAAAAGGAATATGTACTTCTATCGTGGAAGAAGTTCTAATGGGGTTTTTTGAAGAATTCGCTTATAAAAAATGGGATAAGTTGGCGAAGAGGCTCGGTATCTCTATTCAAGACATACAGGATATTTACGATGAGGTCGTTTTGCTGAATCCGCGTCCGGGTTTGCAGTTTGGAAGTGACCAGGAAAAATTTATCGTCCCTGATTATGTAGTACAGAAGGAAAAAGGACAAATCGTCTTAAAATCAAACGATGAATTAAATATCCAAGTGAAAATGAATGAAGAATATAAAGGGGTTTTGCATGATAAACAGAATCCGGAATTATTTACGTATTTGCAAGAAAAATACCGGGAATTTCAATGGATTTTAAAGGGACTCAACAACCGCAAACATACACTGGATCAAGTCATGCGGGCCATCTTTCACTACCAATATCTCTTTTTTGAAAAGGGGCCTGCCTATTTAAAGCCTCTGACGATGAAAGAGCTAGCAGAACAGATTGATGTTCATGAATCCACAGTTAGTCGTGCAATCAAAAATAAATATGTTCAAACACCATTCGGAATGTTTGAAATGAAATCATTTTTTACAAATAGCATACAATCTCATGATAAACAGGAGTTATCTTCTTCCTATGTCAAGACGCTAATCAAGCAGTTGATTGACCAGGAAGATAAACGGAAACCTTTGTCGGATCAACAGATTTCCAAAAAATTAGAGGAGGAACATGGAATTGTTGTATCGAGAAGAACCGTCGCTAAATATCGGGAAGAACTCCACGTTTTATCTTCATCGAAACGAAAAATATATAAATCGACATAAATCATTGGACATGGTCAAAAACAGCCTATATCCAGTAATTTACGCATGAGCGGTTGGATTTTAATGGAATAAGGAAGTGGCAAGAGTGAATGTTGTAATGTATACGAAAACGTCCTGCCCGTTATGTGAAAAAGCAAAGCAAGTATTATTGGAGCTTCAGCAAGAGCACCCATTTACTTTACAAGAAATAGATATTTATCAAGACGATTCATTACTGGAAAAATATCAGTTGATGATTCCGGTTGTAGCCATTGATGGAGAAGACGTGGCATTCGGACAAATTCAAAAAGTCGAAATAAGAAAGCGTTTACTTTCGAAATAACGAAATTTATGAGTTGAATAACGATTTTCACCCTGTTAAAATAAAACATGTAACAGGGTGAATTTTTTTTACTTAATGTGGGACATAATATGTCTATATGGGACAAAAAGCGTCCAACATTCTGCGCCTTAAGGGGAATACAATATGCATTCGCTTATACAAGCACAACAAAAATTATTACCTGATCTCCTGTCCGTTATGCAGAAGAGATATCAGATTCTACAGTACATACGATTAATGCAGCCAATAGGGAGAAGAAACTTGGCTGTCAGTTTAGGTCTTACGGAACGGGTGCTTCGCAGTGAAGTGACGTTTTTAAAAGATCAAAACTTAATTGAGATTTACTCAAGTGGAATGACTCTTACGTTCGAAGGAGATATGCTTCTTTCTCAGCTTGAGGAAGTCATGAAAGAAGTTTCAGGTCAAACGTTATTGGAAACAACATTAAAAGAGGCGTTTTCTTTATCTGAAGTGATTGTTGTCTCAGGTGACAGCGATGAATCACCTTGGGTAAAAAAAGAAATGGGAAGAGCCTGTGTCTCATGTATAAAACAACGCCTTGATGGTAAAAAAAATATCGTTGCTGTTACAGGTGGAACCACTTTGGCTGCCGTTGCCGACATGATGACACCGGATATGAAGCATCCGGATGTGTTATTTGTCCCCGCAAGAGGCGGTCTCGGCGAAAACGTTCAAAATCAAGCTAACACGATTTGCGCCAAAATGGCGGAAAAATCATCCAGTAACTATCGCTTGCTGCATGTTCCTGACCAGCTCAGTGATGAAGCTTACCAATCGATTATCGGAGAACCTTCTATTAAAGAAATGCTTCATCTGATTAAATCAGCAAGTATGGTTGTTCACGGAATAGGGGACGCTATGACAATGGCAGAACGCCGGAGGACATCAGAGGCTGATTTAGAAAAAATCAAGGCAGGACAGGCCGTTGGAGAGGCTTTCGGTTACTACTTTAATCAATCGGGTGAAGTTGTCCATAAAGTGAAAACAATAGGCATACAGCTCGATGATTTAAAGAACAATAAGTGTGTAATTGCTGTAGCCGGCGGTTCATCTAAAGCAAAAGCTATTAAAGCATTTTTACAACAAGCACGCGACTCGATTCTGATTACAGACGAAGGTGCTGCAAAAGAGTTGGTAAGGGATTTAATTTAGTCCCTACATATAAATTATTCCATCACAACCATTTAAGGAGGAAATTCTCATGGCAGTTAAAATTGGTATTAACGGTTTTGGTCGTATCGGCCGTAATGTATTCCGCGCAGCTTTAAAAAACCCTAACGTTGAAGTGGTGGCTGTTAACGACTTAACAGATGCTAACATGTTAGCCCATCTTTTAAAATATGATTCAGTTCACGGCAGATTGGATGCTGAAGTTTCTGTTGATGGAAACAACTTAATCGTTGACGGTAAAACAATTCAAGTAACAGCTGAGCGCGATCCCGCTAAATTAGCTTGGAGCGAACGCGGTGTAGAAGTAGTAGTTGAATCTACTGGTTTCTTCACAAAGCGTGCTGACGCTGCCAAACACTTAGAAGCAGGTGCGAAAAAAGTGATCATCTCTGCTCCGGCTACTGATGAAGACATTACAATCGTAATGGGTGTTAACCATGATAAATACGATCCGGCAAGTCACAATGTAATTTCTAATGCTTCTTGTACAACAAACTGCTTAGCGCCATTCGCTAAAGTATTAAACGACAAATTCGGTATCAAACGCGGTATGATGACAACTGTTCATTCTTACACAAACGACCAACAAATCTTAGACTTACCACACAAAGATTATCGTCGTGCTCGTGCGGCAGCTGAGAACATCATCCCAACTACAACTGGTGCTGCAAAAGCGGTATCCCTTGTATTACCTGAATTAAAAGGTAAATTAAACGGCGGCGCTATGCGCGTTCCAACTCCAAACGTATCTCTAGTAGACTTAGTTGCTGAACTTGATAAAGAAGTAACAGTTGAAGAAGTAAACGCAGCCTTAAAAGAAGCTTCTGAAGGCGAATTAAAAGGAATCTTGGGCTACAGCGAAGAGCCGCTAGTATCTGGCGACTACAACGGCAATCCAGCTTCTTCTACAATCGATGCATTATCTACAATGGTAATGGAAGGAAGCATGGTTAAAGTTATCTCTTGGTACGATAACGAGAGCGGATATTCTAACCGTGTAGTAGACCTAGTGGACTACATCGCTTCTAAAGGTCTGTAAGAAAACCGGAGAAAGCCTGCTTAAACCGATAGGATGTTGGAACTTCTGAGAAGGAGTCGCTTTTTGACTCCGCAGGAAGAAGTGGAACAGCCGTACGGTTTGGCTTTCGCAGGTAGACAAGCAGAAAAGTGCAGCAAGCTCGTTTACATCCATAGGGCATTGGAACTCCTGGCAAGGAAGCGCTTTTTGCTTCTGAAGGAAGGAGTGAAATGACCGTAGGATGTAGCTTGCGGAACGAGCTACATTATAGCGACACAATCGGTTCCGTATAATGAGGCAAGGAAAATCTATCTTAATTGGATATACTCACCAAGAAAGACATGGTAAAATGACCAAGGGGGAAAGGGGAGTGAGCCCTCTTTCCCCCTATATTCTTGTGCTTTCAGACTTCTTTAGATAGGAGCACCAACTTGTTTAAGAAGTCGAGTTCCCGAAAAGGAGGCTTTTTGAAGATGAACAAAAAGACACTGAAAGATATCGACGTAAAAGGTAAAAAGGTATTTTGCCGCGTTGACTTTAACGTACCAATGAAAGATGGTCAAGTGACAGATGAAACTCGTATCCGCGCTGCTCTTCCTACCATCCAATATCTGATGGAACAAGGTGCGAAGGTAATCTTAGCAAGCCATCTTGGTCGTCCAAAGGGTCAAGTAGTAGAAGAGTTACGTCTAAATGCGGTTGCAAAACGTTTAGAAGAGCTGCTTGGCAAAAAAGTGGCTAAAACAGATGAAGCTTACGGCGATACTGTTAAAGCTGAAATCGAAAAAATGGCAGAAGGCGATGTGTTAGTTCTTGAGAACGTACGCTTCTATCCTGGTGAAGAGAAAAATGATCCAGAATTAGCAAAAGCATTTGCTGCATTAGCAGATGTTTATGTGAATGATGCGTTCGGTGCTGCTCACCGTGCCCATGCATCAACTGAGGGAATCGCTCATCACTTACCGGCAGTGGCAGGCTTCTTAATGGAGAAGGAACTTGATGTGCTTGGAAAAGCATTATCAAACCCGGATCGTCCATTCACGGCTATTATCGGTGGAGCAAAAGTGAAAGATAAGATCGGCGTTATTGAAAATTTGCTTGATAAAGTGGATAACCTCATTATCGGCGGTGGTCTTGCTTATACATTCATCAAAGCAAAGGGTTATGATGTAGGTAAATCACTTCTTGAAGAAGATAAAATTGATTTAGCGAAATCATTCATGGAGAAGGCCAAAGAAAAAGGGGTAAACTTCTACATGCCTGTAGATGTTGTAGTAGCAGACGATTTCTCGAACGATGCCAACACACAAGTAGTGCCAGTCGAAGCTATTCCAAGTGATTGGGAAGGGTTGGATGCTGGTCCGAAAACTCGTGAGATTTACGCGGATGTTATTAAAAATTCCAAGCTTGTCATTTGGAATGGACCGATGGGTGTATTCGAGTTGGATACATTCGCAAACGGTACGAAAGCCGTAGCAGAAGCTTTAGCAGAAGCGACTGATACATATTCAGTAATCGGCGGCGGTGACTCTGCGGCAGCTGTTGAAAAGTTCCATCTAGCGGACAAAATGGACCATATCTCAACAGGCGGCGGCGCTTCATTGGAGTTCATGGAAGGAAAAGAACTTCCAGGAGTAGTGGCGTTAAACGATAAATAAGAAAAGCGGAGCGCGCTCGTTCAAGCCGATAGGATGTTGGAGGCTCTGACGGGGAATCGCTTTTTGATTCCACAGACAGAGGCGAAACAGCCGTACGGGCTTAGCGCGCGGAGCTAGACAATAAGAAAAGCGGAGCGCGCTCATGCTCATAGGGAATTGGAACAGCAAGACATTAAGGAATGAAGGGAAAGACAAACATCAAGGATCAAAGGTTCAAGCGCAATGTTTTATAATCACCCCTTTGTCTGCACACCTTATGTTTAAAGAGACCTTCAACAGCACCTCTTTATTGTTCAAAAGTGTTCCGACCAAACCGACCAATCATTAAAACAAGGACGGTGTTACAAATGCGTAAACCAATCATCGCAGGTAACTGGAAAATGCACAAAGTTCTTTCTGAAGCAACCAGCTTTGTGGAAGAAGTAAAAGGACTAGTACCAGCACCTGAAGAAGTAGATTCAGTTGTATGTGCACCAGCACTATTTTTAGATCGATTAGTAGAAGCAACAAAGGGTTCTAATCTCAAAATCGGTGCCCAAAACATGCACTTCCAAGAAAGCGGAGCATTCACGGGCGAAATCAGCCCTGTGGCTCTTAACGACCTTGGCGTTCAATATGTAATTCTAGGTCACTCTGAGCGCCGTGAAATGTTTGCTGAAACAGATGAAACAGTAAACAAAAAGACGATTTCTGCATTCAAACATGGATTGATTCCAATTGTTTGCTGCGGTGAAACGCTTGAAGAGCGTGAGCAAGATCAAACAAAGGCTGTTGTAGAAGGCCAAGTGAAGAAAGCTTTAGAAGGCTTAGACGAAGCGAAAGCAAAACAAGTTGTGATTGCATATGAGCCAATCTGGGCAATCGGTACGGGTAAATCTTCTACTGCTGAAGATGCAAATGAAGTTTGCGCTTATATTCGCAGTGTCATTGCGGATCAATTCTCCGGGGAAGTAGCGGATGCAGTACGTATTCAATACGGTGGAAGTGTAAAACCTGCAAACATCAAAGAATACATGTCGCAGTCTGACATCGACGGTGCATTAGTGGGCGGCGCAAGCTTAGAACCTCAGTCTTTCTTACAACTTTTGGAGGCAGGGAAATAATGAGCAAAAAGCCAGTTGCATTAATCATCCTAGACGGTTTTGCATGCAGAGAAGAAACAAAAGGTAATGCCGTTGCACAGGCGAAAAAGCCAAACTTCGATCGTTTTTGGAATCAGTATCCTCATGCTAACCTAACAGCTTCTGGTGAAGCAGTGGGCCTACCTGAAGGCCAAATGGGGAATTCAGAAGTGGGTCATTTAAACATTGGTGCAGGCCGTATTGTATATCAAAGTTTAACTCGTGTAAATGTAGCCATCCGTGAAGGGGAGTTTGAACAAAACGAAACCTTCTTAGATGCCATGAACCATGTTAAACAGAACGGAACAAGCCTTCATCTTTTTGGTTTGCTTTCTGATGGCGGTGTACACAGCCATATCCATCACTTATATGCTTTGCTTCGTTTGGCTGCTAAAGAAGGGGTAAAGAATGTTTACATTCACGGCTTCTTAGATGGACGTGATGTAGGCCCGAAAACAGCGAAGCAATATATCGATGAGTTGAATGAGAAAATCAAAGAGTACGGCGTTGGTGAGATCGCGACTCTATCAGGCCGTTACTACTCAATGGACCGAGACAAGCGCTGGGAACGTGTAGAAAAATCATACCGCGCAATGGTGTACGGAGAAGGTCCAACTTATAAAGATGCTTACGAGTGTATCGAAGATTCTTATCAGAACGGTATCTTTGATGAGTTCGTGCTGCCATCTGTCATCGTAAAAGAAGACGGGCAGCCGGTAGCGACGATTCAAGATAACGACGCGGTTATTTTCTACAACTTCCGTCCAGACCGTGCGATTCAAATCTCCAATACATTCACGAATGATGATTTCCGCTCGTTTGATCGCGGGCCGAAACATCCCAAGAACTTACACTTTGTGTGCTTAACGCATTTTAGTGAAACAGTGGACGGATATGTAGCGTTCAAGCCGGTGAATTTGGATAACACAATCGGTGAGGTCATTTCACAAAACGGTTTAACACAGCTTCGCATTGCGGAAACAGAAAAATACCCGCACGTTACGTTCTTTATGAGCGGCGGACGAGAAGCGGAGTTCCCTGGTGAAACTCGTATTTTAATCGATTCACCAAAAGTAGCTACTTATGATCTAAAACCGGAAATGTCTGCATATGAGGTAACGGACGCGTTACTGAAGGAGATTGAAGCGGACAAGCAGGATGCGATCATTTTAAACTTTGCAAATCCGGATATGGTTGGCCACTCAGGTATGCTTGAGCCGACCATCAAAGCAGTCGAAACAGTGGACGAGTGCCTTGGTAAAGTCGTTGATGCGATTTTAGCAAAAGGCGGTGCTGCCATCATCACAGCAGACCATGGTAATGCGGATGAGGTTGTGACGCTCGAAGGTCAACCGATGACTGCCCACACGACAAACCCTGTGCCTGTGATTGTCACAAAACAAGGGATCGAGTTGCGTGAAGACGGAATTTTAGGAGATTTAGCTCCGACAATGTTAACATTGTTAAACTTAGAACAGCCTAAAGAAATGACAGGTAAAACATTAATTAAATAAAACCATAAAGGAGAATGAAACGATGCCAACAATTATTGATATTTATGCTCGTGAAGTATTAGACTCTCGCGGTAACCCAACAGTTGAAGTTGAAGTTTACACTGAATCAGGCGCTTTCGGACGTGCTTTAGTACCAAGCGGTGCATCTACTGGTGAATATGAAGCAGTAGAATTACGCGATGGCGACAAATCTCGTTACCTTGGTAAAGGTGTATTAAAAGCAGTAGACAACGTAAACGAAATCATCGCTCCTGAGCTTGTAGGCATGGACGTTACGGATCAAATCGGTATCGATCGTCTTATGATCGAGTTAGACGGTACAGAAAATAAAGGTAAATTAGGTGCCAACGCAATTCTTGGTGTATCTATGGCAGTCGCTCATGCAGCAGCTGACTATGTTGGTCTTCCATTATACCGTTACCTTGGCGGATTCAACGCAAAGCAATTACCGACTCCGATGATGAACATCATCAACGGCGGTTCTCATGCTGACAACAACGTTGACTTCCAAGAGTTCATGATCTTGCCTGTAGGTGCTCCTACTTTTAAAGAAGCAATCCGTATGGGTGCTGAAGTATTCCATGCGTTAAAAGCTGTATTACACGACAAAGGTTTAAACACAGCTGTAGGTGACGAAGGCGGTTTCGCCCCTAACTTAGGCTCTAACCGTGAAGCTTTAGAAGTCATCATGGAAGCAATCAAAAAAGCTGGCTACGAGCCTGGCAAAGACGTATTCTTAGGCATGGACGTAGCATCTTCTGAATTCTACAACAAAGAAACAGGCAAATACGATTTAGCAGGTGAAGGCCGCACTGGTTTGACTTCTACTGACATGGTAGAATTCTACGAGCAATTAGTGAGCGAATTCCCAATCATCTCAATTGAAGACGGTTTAGATGAAAACGACTGGGAAGGCCATAAATTATTAACTGAGCGCCTCGGTCAAAAAGTTCAGTTAGTAGGTGACGACTTATTCGTAACGAACACGAAAAAGCTTGCTGAAGGTATCGAAAAAGGTGTAGGTAACTCTATCCTCATCAAAGTAAATCAAATTGGTACATTAACTGAAACATTCGAAGCAATCGAAATGGCAAAACGCGCTGGTTACACAGCGGTTGTATCCCACCGTTCCGGTGAAACAGAGGATGCGACAATCGCCGATATCGCGGTTGCAACAAATGCTGGTCAAATCAAGACTGGTTCTATGAGCCGTACAGACCGTATTGCGAAATACAACCAATTATTACGTATTGAAGACGAATTAGGTACATTGGCTGTATACGATGGCTTAAAATCTTTCTACAACCTAAAGAAATAATGTAAAGAGGCCGAATTAAAGCATAAAAAACATGCTTTGAGTCAACCTCGTAAAGAAGAACCGTCATGGGAAATCCAGCAAAATCAAGGGTTTCTTGACGGTTCTTTTCAGTTTGAAAACAGGGTTTCTTTCTTTTTTAGAACTTATGGAACAGCTTGTTTGTAAAGTTACTGTTAGAATTAGGTATAGTCTCTTGTGCCGCATGATGTTTTATGGTACATTAAGTTCATCGTAGTGTGCGTACTGGGAGGTGTAGATACATGCATGCATTTTTAATTACATTATTGGTTATCGTTTGTATCGGACTTATCGTTGTTGTAGTATTACAATCTAGTAAAAGCGCAGGTCTTTCCGGTGCCATTTCTGGTGGAGCAGAGCAGTTATTTGGTAAACAAAAAGCACGGGGCATCGATGCAGTGCTACACCGAATTACCATCGTTTTATCAATCTTATTTTTTGTATTAACAATAGCAGTTACTTACTTTCAATTATAAGGGCGAGCTTTTGAAGCTGGCCTTTTTTTCGTGCTTCTGGAAAAAGGGACAAGCTGAATGATTTAGCTCCAAAACATGGAATGATATAATAAAGAGAAACTTGCCCATTGGAGCGGGGGCAATTGACCTGATCAACTAATCAAACGTTTGTTTAACTTTTGATGGAAGAAAAATAATAAGCAGTAAACAACCTAATAGGGTAGAGATATAAAAAATGGACAGATCCGCCCTTATTTAAACAAATGTTTGTTTAAATCCTTGGGATATCAGTGATATCAAGGGATAAGGCTTCCTTAATCAAACGTTTGTTTAAAAGATTCAACAAGAAAAGGAGTTAGAAACAGATGAAAATCACAGCACCAAAGCCTTTTACATTTGAGGGAGGCGAACGAGCGGTTTTACTATTACACGGCTTTACAGGAAACTCAGCAGATGTGAGAATGTTGGGACGTTTTCTTGAAAAGAAAGGCTATACATGCCATGCGCCGATTTATAAGGGGCATGGAGTACCTCCGGAAGAACTTGTACATACAGGGCCGGACGACTGGTGGGAAGATGTGATAAATGCCTATCAATTTTTGCGTGATCGCGGCCATGAGAGTATTGCAGCCGTCGGTTTGTCCCTAGGAGGCGTATTTTCTTTGAAATTAGGTTACACTGTACCTATAAAGGGTATTGTGCCTATGTGTGCCCCCATGTACATCAAAAGTGAAGAAGTAATGTACCAGGGAGTATTAGAATATGCGAGGGAATATAAAAAACGAGAAGGAAAAACACCCGAACAAATTGAACAAGAAATGAATCAGTTTGCCCCAATGAAAACGTTAAAAGCATTGCAAAATTTAATTTCGGAAGTTCGCAATTCTGTCGATATGATCTATGCTCCTACTTTTGTGGTACAAGCCCGTCATGACCATATGATCAATACGGACAGTGCCAATATTATTTACAATGAAGTGGAATCACCTGATAAACATATTAAATGGTATGAAGAGTCAGGACATGTCATTACTCTTGATAAAGAGCGGGATCAGCTTCATGAGGATGTTTATCAATTTCTAGAGACTCTGGATTGGTAATAAGAATAGCAAAGGAGCTCGATGCAGAAGATAGGGTGGAGTTTCAAAATATAGTGAAAAAGTCCGTTATAAGGAGGGACGATAGAGTATGGAACAAGAGATTCAGCAACATATTGACCGGCTATTATCATTTATGAAAGAGGAGAGTTATAAGCCCCTAACCGTCCAGGAGTTGGAGCAAGCGTTTGGAATTGAGGATTCTTCTTCTTTTAAAGAGTTCGTCAAAGCGCTTGTCATCATGGAAGAGCAAGGGTTGGTTGTGCGTACGCGCAGCAATCGGTACGGATTGCCGGAGAAAATGAATTTGATACGCGGGAAGTTGACGGGTCATGCAAAGGGCTTTGCATTTGTCGTGCCGGATGAACCTGGCGCAGATGATATTTTTATCCCGCCAACAGAAACGAATAATGCCATGCACGGAGATATTGTACTCGCTCGTGTTTCAGCAGAATCTTCAGGGACACGCCGGGAAGGGACAATCGTCAAGATTATTGAACGCGGCTTACAGGAAATTGTGGGCACCTATTCAGAAAGCAAAAGCTTTGGCTTTGTCATCCCGGATGATAAGAAGTTCACAAGTGACATTTTTATTCCAAAACACGCTTCCAAGGGTGCGGTGGACGGGCACAAGGTTATTGTCCGTTTAACAAGCTATCCTGAAGGTCGGATGAGTGCTGAAGGTGAAGTTATTCAAATTTTAGGCCACAAAAATGACCCGGGTGTGGATATTTTATCGGTTATACATAAACATGGGCTGCCAACCGCGTTTCCGGAAGACGTATTACAGCAAGCCAATGACACACCTGACAGCATCAGTGAGGAAGAAATTAAAAACCGTCGTGATTTAAGAAATGAAGTCATTGTCACGATAGACGGGGCAGATGCAAAAGACTTGGATGATGCTGTAACTGTTCAAAAGCTGGAAAACGGCCACTATAAATTAGGGGTCCATATTGCCGATGTCAGTCACTATGTAAAAGAAGGAAGCCCGATTGATGTAGAGGCACAAGACCGTGGTACGAGTGTTTATTTAGTTGATCGTGTCATCCCTATGATTCCGCATCGCCTTTCAAATGGTATATGTTCTTTAAATCCGAAGGTTGATCGTTTAACGCTTTCGTGTGAAATGGAAGTGGATGAGGAAGGAAAGGTAGTCTCCCATGAGATTTTCCAAAGTGTTATCCGCACAACAGAGCGCATGACATACTCAGATGTAAATAAGATTTTAACGGATAAAGATGAAGAGCTCCGTCAACGTTACGAGCCGCTTGTCCCGATGTTTGAACAAATGGAGGAATTGGCAAGTATTCTCCGTGATAAACGCATGAATCGCGGAGCAATCGACTTTGATTTTAAAGAAGCCAAAGTCCTTGTGGATAAAGAAGGCAAGCCTTACGATGTGGTGCTGCGTGAACGTTCTGTCGCGGAACGTTTGATTGAAGAGTTCATGCTGTTGGCAAACGAGACGGTGGCCGAGCATTTTCATTGGATGAATATCCCGTTCATTTATCGTGTCCATGAGGATCCAAAACCGGAAAAACTCGAAAGGTTCTTAGAGTTTGTAACGAACTTCGGTTACACCGTAAAGGGAACAGGAAACGATATACATCCAAGAGCACTGCAAGAAATTTTAGAAGCCGTACAAGGGAATCCGGAAGAGATGGTTATATCAACAGTGATGTTACGTTCGATGAAGCAGGCACGTTATGCCCCGGATAGTCTAGGACATTTCGGATTATCGACAGAGTTTTATACTCATTTCACGTCCCCAATTCGCCGTTATCCGGATTTGATTGTGCATCGCTTAATTCGAACATATCTTGTTGAAAAGAAATTAGATGAAGCAACAAGAGAAAAATGGAATCAAGATTTACCGGATATCGCCGAGCATTCATCTAACATGGAACGCCGGGCAGTTGAAGCCGAACGCGAGACAGATGAAATGAAAAAAGCGGAGTTTATGGCAGATAAGATAGGCGAAACCTTTGAAGGAATCATCAGCTCTGTAACCAACTTCGGTATTTTCGTTGAACTGCGTAATACCATTGAAGGTCTTGTTCATGTCAGCGACTTAACGGATGATTATTATCGCTATGATGAGCGCCATTATGCCATGATCGGAGAAAGAACAGGGAATGTTCTTCGTATTGGTGATGAAATTACGGTTCAAGTGGTTGATGTGAACAAAGATGAGCGCTCGATTGATTTCATTGTGGTTGGAATGAAAGGATCCAAACGCAGAGATCGAAAAGATCGTCCTACGGTCATTAAGGGAAGCAAGCAAGGACGAGGAGATAAACAAGAGAAAAAATCTTCTTCAAGAGAAGGAGAATGGTCAACCAAGAAACCGAAAAAGAAAAAGGCGAAGTCAAAGAGATTTTTTGAAAATGCCCCAAAGTCTAAACGAAAGAAAAAGAAGCGTTAGTGAAAAGGGTGTCCAAAAGTACATAAGACCGTACTTTTGGCCACCCTGCTATAAAGAATAGAACTTAAACTTCACTAAAATCTTTTGAATTGGCTGCGTTCCAGTGTGTCTTTTTCCTTTTCGTTGTTCAGGTGTTTATTTTTTGATAAAATGTAGGTTACTGGTGTGAAGGGGGAAGTACGTATGCCAAAAGGTGAAGGAAAAGTTGTTTCACAGAACAAAAAAGCATACCATGACTATTTTATTGAAGAGACCTATGAAACGGGTATTGTTCTTCAAGGAACAGAAATCAAGTCTATTCGTATGGGGAAAGTGAATTTAAAGGATTCTTACGCGCGTGTCCATAATGGAGAGGTGTTTTTGTATAATATGCATGTGAGTCCTTATGAACAGGGCAACCGTTATAACCATGAACCATTACGTACACGTAAATTGTTACTGCATAGACGAGAAATTAACAAACTGATCGGTTATACAAAAGAGGAGGGCTATGCTCTTGTTCCGTTGAAACTTTATTTAAAAAACGGCTTTGCGAAGGTTTTATTGGGGCTTGGTAGAGGGAAAAAGAAATATGACAAGCGTGAAGACTTGAAGAAGAAAGAAGCGAAACGCGAAATTGAACGTGCCTTCCGTGACCGTCAGAAGATATAGTTTTACAGGAATTTACAATTGCATAATTTGATGTTTATGTTATAATAATATTGTCGTTAGCCAGTACGACAATATGAAATAGGTAGCTTTTGCTTAAAACTATCTAGTTTTTTTCCAGTTTCCCTTTCTAATATGGGGACGTTACGGATTCGACAGGGGTAGTTCGAGCTTAAGTTGCGAGTCGAGGGGATCGGCCTCGTTAAAACGTCAAAGCCAATAACTGGCAACCAAAAATTAGCTTTAGCTGCCTAATTAGCGCAGCTGTTCGCCCCTCCATCGCCCATGTGGTAGGGTAGCGGACTCAAACTTAGTGGGCTACGCCGGAGTTCGCCGTCTGAGGACGAAGGAAGAGAATAACCAGACTAGCGGCTTGGACGCCTGTCGATAGGCATAAGAGCCCGCGAAACATGAATATATCGACTACACTCGTAGAAGCTTAAGTGCCGATGCTTTTGGACGTGGGTTCGACTCCCACCGTCTCCACCAATACATATGTTGGTGGTTTTTTATTTATATGCAGAAAATCAAACCACCAAGCATTGCTGCAATGTTTGGTGGTTTTTAGCTTTTTTAAACATATTGTAGTTGGTTTTCTTGTTTAACTAACGAGGATAGTTGAAGATAGATTTCAAGCAAAAAATTAAGCGTCATGTAATGTATAGTCTATGGCGACAACATGATATTGCCGTAACGGAAAAGGTGATAACAAAGATGGTTATCGCCTTTTTCATTTGTTTCACTCAATTAAAAGTACAGCCATGCATATCATATAATGTAGAACACATCCATTACATCATCAACGAGATGGTGTCAATAAAAATCAGTAGCTATCTGTAGTTTTTACCCAAATAAACTCCAGAAATACTCTTTCACCCTTTCCCACACACTGACACCTCTTGAGGCCGATTGCCTTTCCAATTCTAAATCCTTCGATAATGTCGATTGGAAAATGAACACCTGCATATAAACGGGAAATACCATTTTCCAAGGTTAGTTCCTGCAAGCGATCGGATTCAGCCGGGAAGAAATAGCTCAGTACTTCGGCGGCCGCACCTGAGACAATGGCATGTCCGGAAATATAGGAAGGGTGGCGCGGGTTGCAAAGAAGCGGTACGAAATTAGAATCCTGCTAAAGGCTCTTCTGGATTCATTGGAGGGGTATCCTCTCCGTTATAAGGCAACCGAGACCAACGCGGGTAATTGAATATCATATAGTTTCCCCCTCCTCCCCTTGAGTGAGTTTCTATATAATATTAAAACTCCGTTAATAAGTTATAGGACAAGTTATCTATTTAGTGAAAAATGTGCATTTGTTTCGCTATGATCTGAGAAGTAGACAGTATAAATGGAATGTCATATTACGAAAATGGTACGCGATGGAAAAGCAGAGACTTATTGAACGGGGAGGTTAGTGGAATAAGAGTCGTTTCAAAATACATTAGAGTCTGTAAAAAGGATGTTCTAAATTTCTACCAGATAAATTTTGGGATTGATGTAAGGAAAGGCTCATAGGGGACACGTGTTGAATATCCTATATATTATGAATGGTTAAAATGTTAAGGGGGGGGAGGGATAATTGGAAAGTGGAGTGAACTTAATTGGCTGTATTCGTACCGAAACAGGAATCGGCGAATCCTGTAGGATAGCTGCAAATACTTTAAATACGGCAAGAATTCCATTTGGAATCATGAATTTTAAAATGAACAAAGTAACAAAAAATAAAGATTATTCATGGATAGAAAAGGAAATGGAAATCCCCATCTATAATACAAATATTTTTCACGTAAATGCCAGCCATATGTCTGCAGCTTATAAACATTTCGGAAAGGACTTATTTCATGGCCGTTATAATATTGGATATTGGGCATGGGAACTACAGGAGTTTCCGGACAAATGGTCCGAAAGCTTTGAATTGGTTGATGAAGTATGGGTACCGTCTACATTTGTTCAAGAAGCTATTTCAAAAAAATCTCCCGTTCCAGTTATTAAAATCCCCCATAGTATTGAAGTAATGGTGCCAAGAAAGATAAAACGAAATCATTTTAACCTGCCGAGAGAACGATTTTTATTTTTATCCATGTACGATGTTCTAAGTTTACAAGAACGGAAAAATCCTAAGGCGGTAGTAAAAGCCTTTAAGAAAGCTTTTGCAAAAAATAATCCATTCGTTGGCCTTGTTTTAAAAGTAAATAATGGTCAAAAAAATCCGAAAGAAATTGAAAGTCTTAAAAAAGAAATAGAGGGATATAGAAATATTTTTATTATTAATGAAGTTCTTAATCGAAGTGAAATAAACGGTCTTCTAAATTCCATTGATTGCTTTGTTTCCTTGCATCGAGCGGAAGGTTTTGGCCTTGGCTTGGCTGAAGCAATGTACTTAGGTAAACCTGTTATTGCAACCAACTGGTCTGGTAATACGGATTTTATCACGAACTGCAATTCTCTTTTGGTAAATTATAAACTTATTAAAATTGGGAAGGATTATGGTCCATACAATTGTGATCAAATATGGGCAGATCCAGACGTCAACCATGCAGCTTATTATATGGTTGAAATTTCATCTAATAGAAAATTAGGTGAAGTGATTGGATTAGAAGGCCAAAAAACAATACGCAATCATTTTTCGCCAGCCGAAGTAGGACAGCTGGCAAAAAAGCGCTTAACAAACCTCGGTTTGATAAAGGATTAATAGAATTTCTTATCCATTTAAAGTTGGATTGTTATGTAATTCTCTCACCTTGAGCAGGCTTACAAAGATTAAATAATTGGGACATAAATGCTTTTTATTTATGTCCCATTATTTATGTGGAGTTATATATAAAAGGATTTTTCCACAGAGTATTTTATAAATCTTATCTGGAAATATTGGGCATCATTTGAACCTATTTTATATGTGGATTGGACTGTTTTACTATTTCATTTTTTAAAATTTACATAGTCTATATGGATAACACAAGAATATAACGCTTGGAAGGAAGGGACGTATGAAGCTTATTTTGCTTTCAGGAGGGTCAGGAAAAAGATTATGGCCGTTATCTAATGATTTCCGGCCCAAACAATTTCTTAAAATATTAAAAAATGAAAACAGTGAATTAGAATCCATGGTTGAACGAATTTGGAATCAGTTAGCTTCGCTTCAATTAACTGACCAAAGTTTTTTTATAACTAGTGAGGCCCAAGTGGAAATGGTTAAAAGTCAATTAGGAAAGGATATTCCCCTGATTTTGGAACCTCAGCAACGTGATACTTTTCCTGCCATTGCATTAGCTGTAAGTTATTTATATTCCGTACAGCAGGTTGACTTAAATGAGGTTATATGCATTCTTCCAGTTGACCATTATGTTGAGGAACGTTTTTTTAAAACAGTTGTGGATATGGAGAATGTTATTTTAAATTCTCATGCAGATATTGCATTAATTGGTGTATCCCCAACGCAACCCTCGGAAAAATACGGATATATAGTTCCAGTAAAAACCGCGGGTCTATGGAACGAGAGCAAGTATTATACTGTTGAACGTTTTGCGGAGAAGCCAAAGATTGAAGAAGCAGAAGAATTGATAAAACAGGGGGCTCTTTGGAATTGCGGGGTCTTTTCGTTTACACTGCAATATTTACTTTCATTGCTGACAGAAAAAGGGTTGCCGACCAACTACAATGACTTGGTTCAAGTTTATGATCAAGTTCCGAAGATAAGCTTTGATTATGAGGTGTTGGAAAAGGCTGAGAAAGTAGTTGTTGTACCCTATAAAGGGTATTGGAAAGACCTTGGTACCTGGAACTCCTTAACAGAGGAACTGGATAATTGTTTAATTGGAAAAGGATTTATTAGTGAAGATTCGAAAAATACACATCTTATAAATGAACTTCCTATCCCTGTAAACATTCTCGGAATACCCGATGCTGTTATCGTCGCCAGTTATGATGGCATCTTAGTTACTGATAAGAAAGCAAGTACCCGTGTTAAAGATCTTTTGCAAAATATAGATCAAAGTTCAATGCATGAAGAAAAAGAATGGGGTTCGTATCGTGTATTAGATTATGGCAAATATCCTAACGGACTTGAAGTAGTAACTAAAAGAATGAAAGTTTTGAGTGGAAAAACCTTTGGTTATCAAAAGCATCAAAATCAAAAGAAAGTATGGATGATTGTTTCTGGAGAAGGTGAATTTACAAAAAACAGTATAAAGTACCGTGTAAAACACGGAGACATTCTAGAAATTAACGGAAATATTGATCATGATATAAAGGCCGTAACAAATCTTGAAATAATCGAAATTCAAACTGGGAGTCAACTGATGAACGAAGATATCATTGAAATTGTTAAAACGTGGGATGATGATATTATCAAGCATTGTGAAAAAAGCGAGTAATTTCAGTCATATACAGTTCAAGAAGGAATTCCTAAGACTATTATTCAAGTATTCAGCATATATTTTAGGGTTGAAGAAGATTTTGATTTTGTAAGGAATTATATAAAGAGCCATTAAATGGTGAACTGGATGACAAACTCAAACACGAAAAAATTACGATATCATTTCTTTGTCCCTGAACTCTCCGTTATCTGTTTCATAACTAAAATTCTAAAGGAGTTGGATATAGTTATGGTGCGAAGGAATCATGACGCACCTTCCATTGCCATTGATGGACGGGAGATAACCAATGAAGGAACAGGAATCGGAAGATACACGAAAAACCTGATAATAAATCTTCTTAAAATAGATAAAACAACGAGATATTACGTTTTAACAAATGGAGAAAATGTTCATTTAGGGGAATACGAGAATCTTACCGTTTTATCCTCTAAATCAATGAAGAGGGGGGTTTGGGAAAGGAAGTTCGTACCTGAAGTTTTGAAAAAATACAAGGTGAGCCTTTTTCACAACACCCGTTCTGGTAATACATTTTTTCAACCATTGGATATTCCCTATGTTACAACTGTCCACGATATTATCCCGCTGAAGTTCCAAGATGAATTCCCCGAAAAAGTAGTCGACAGATGGAAAAATTTCTTTCCCCCATATATAGATGGTGCCAGGCATATCATTACTGTAAGTAAAAAAACTACGGAAGATCTTGTAGCATGGACAGGAATCGATAAAAGCAAGATTTCTATCGTCTATCAAGGAATAGACCCTATGTGTGAAAGAATATCTAAGGAAAATGCAAAGCTCCTTATGAAACAGCATTATGATTTGGAACAGCCGTATATTCTTACGATTGGAAGGAAACAGCATTATAAAAATATCCAAACGCTTCTAAAAGCCTGTTGTTTGCTGCCTGATCAACTAAAACAGGACGTTAAGCTGGTGATTACAGGAAATGGCGTCGAAAATTATCAACCTATTATAAATGAACTTTCCCTTCAGGAATATGTGAAACCTTTAGGATATGTACCTGAGGAGCTCTTATCAGTTTTATATAGCGGCAGTGAGCTTTTTGCTTTTCCTTCCTTATATGAAGGGTTTGGGCTTCCTCCCCTGGAAGCAATGGCTTACGGAGTTCCGGTTATAAGTTCTGGCATAGACACTATGAAAGAAATTTTAGGAGATGCAGCAGTTTATTTTGACCCAAATAATCCGCAAGATATAGCTGAAAAAATTAAGCTTATGCTGAATGATTCTTCTCTTTGTAAGGAGATAAGTGAAAAAGGCTTGGAACAGGTGAAGAAATACTCATGGGAAGAAACAGCCCGCCAAACTTTGCAAGTGTACCGCTCATTATTAAATTAAATAGGAGGAAAATATATGAATAAAAAAAAAATTGCTATTTTTGTGCATATACCGAAAACGGCAGGTTCTACCTTACGCAGTATCCTAAAAAAACAGTATGATTCAAATGAAATATGTTTTGGAAATAAAGAGGAGATGATATTAAAATTAAATGATTTGTCTGAAGAAGAATTGGAACAAATAAAATGTATAAATGGCCATATACTTTTTGGCATCCATGAGCATTTATCCAACCGGCCATATGTTTATTACACAATGCTGCGTGATCCAGTAGAACACGTGATTTCAGAATACTATTATATTCTTCGTGAACCGCATAATATGGCTCATGATAAAGTGAAAAACATGAGTTTTGAAGAATTTATTACTGCAGATGAATTTAAGGGGCGCACTTCAAATAGACAAACTTGTTTTATTTCTGGAGGACGTAAAAAGGATTTGAGCATTGCTAAAGAAAATCTAAGCAACTACTTTTCCGTAGTTGGGATTACAGAAATGTTTGATGAGTCTGTTTTTTTGATTGGCCAAGAATTAGGTTGGAAAGATATTTCTTACAAAAAGAGAAAAAATGTTACAAAAAATCGCCCGATGAGAGACGAATTCCCTAAACATGTTATCGAGACCATCAAGAAAAATAATGAATTGGATATAGAATTGTATAATTTCGGAAAACATCTCTTAGAAAAGAAAATTCAAAATTTAAGCTCTAAATGAAGGAAAGGGCTGAATCATCTTATTGGGAGCCAATTCATCATAAATCTGTAATGAATACTATCAAGAAATCATTAAAAATGATTTGTGAGGGGGAAAAGTAGTGGAAGAAAATAAAACACTGATTTACCTGCATATTCCTAAGACAGGCGGACAGACATTAAAAGCAATCATAAAAAAACAATATCCAAATGATAAGGTTTGGAGGTTCCATAAAGACGGAAAAACGAAACAATTGGTAAGGGATCCAGACCAGTACCTTTGCTTGATTGGGCATAGAAACTTTGGTATACACCGTCATTTAAATAAACCGAGCACCTATATTACAATGCTTCGAGACCCAATTGAGCGTGTCATATCAATATATTATTATTTGTTAAGAAGTCCCGGCCATAATTTATACAACAAGGTCAAGGATATTAGTTTTGGAGACTTTGTCTTTGATAAAAGGTTTCAACGGCAAACAGAAAATCTTCAAACCTTGTTCATATCAGGAACGAGTTCAAATGATCTATCAACAGCCAAAAATAATCTAAGGGAATATTTCTCTGTCGTTGGGATAATGGAGCGGTTTGATGAATCTCTATTCCTTATGAGTCAAGAATTTGGATGGGAAAATATCGAATATGAAAAGAAAAATGTAACTCAAAACCGTCCGTCAAGAGAGCAGTTTCCGAAGGAAGTCATTGACACATTAAAGAAAAAAAATGAATTGGATTTCGAATTATATGAGTACGGTAAAGAACTGTTTGAGGAGAAATTAAAATCTTTATCGGAAACAGCTAAGCAACAGCTGAATCAATTCTTGCAAAAATAATAAATAGGTTAATCATATTGAGTTTTCTTCTAGAAGTTTTTTTGCACCATATCATTTTTATTTCCAATGCAAACTCACTTTGTTTTTTAAGGTCATAAAATACCAAGGGTAGGAGAGCTTTAGGATTACCCTATCCACAAAAGGTCAATAATAAAGAAGGCAAAAATAAAAAAAGAGCTTTAACCCCATGGGCATTTATCCTTTGTGGGAAGCTCTTTTGATGTTATAGTTCTAACAAATTGGTTTAAAGTTTTTTAGGATTTAATGAATATTTAGTAACCTGATCTTTTCCTCTAAGAGTTCTTTTGCAAAATGATAAAGTTCTATATCAAATACATTATTTGTTTCAATTTGGTCGATAATTCCCCTGGATATTTCCTCTTTTGATAATCTGCCCTTTGTTACATTTGCTTTTGTATAGGAGATATTGTTCCATCCCCAATATTTCTTCATTAGAGAAATGGATTCATCAAATCTCTCCGTTATTCCAGCGACTGAAAAATGGTGTATCAGATTGCTTTTTGCCTTTTCAAGGTCTTCTTTTGTCAGCATTTCTCCAAATTTTTCACCTAAAATATAGTGTGTTTGTAAATTTGAGTTAACGGGATCTTTTTGATATTCTTCTAAACTCATTTTTATTACTTTAGAATGTAAATTATGACTTGGAAGGCTTCGAATAAAATAATAATCTGATAATACACGATCAACCGGGTCTCGTAGCATCGTTACATAACTGCCGGGTTGGTTGAAAAATTGATGTACTCCGAACGGCATGTGGCCTTGTATACAATCAATATTCCTTTTTGATAAATTTGTTAATACATAACTTAATTTCTCCCTGTCAACATACACATCAACTGATTTCCTTTTTCCATAGTTCTTCTTAATGATCTTTTTTAATGTTGTTCCACCGGTTTTAGGCATGTGAAGATGGATTAATAGTTGTTGCCTCGTGGTAAAAAGGTGAGTGACATTTCCCATTTTATTTCAACCCCAATTTGGAATTATGCATAAATAGTCTATTTCATTATTGATAGGATCGTACCAGGCCTAGTTATTAATCTCAATAAAAAGAAGATTCGCCCGTTGCAAATGCATTTTTCAATTATTTTTAAAAATATTTTATGTGAAATTCAAGTAAAGGTGCAAAATGGGCTGATTTTAGGGAAGGATCTTGTTGCATACGTTTAGAGCCAAATATGGGTTATACAACTTGAATCAACTGCTTATGCATAAAGAATGCAGCATGGGCGTTTTTTGCCTATGTTACATTCTTTATGTGGATTTATATATTAAAATGAGCATTTGACATATGATTATTGTCCAAACAGTTTTAGGAATTAACAATATACTATTAAAGAAAATTACAGGAAGGCTGCATTGCTTATTCTGAATATGTTGCAAAATATAAAGGTATGAAAGCTCTTTGGCACCAGGCTTGTTAACGATACCCAAAGACTATGACATTGACTTTGGAGTTGCAGATAAGGCCTGCGATAGTAAGAAAATTTCCCAACAGCTGAGCAATGAGACATGTTCTTTTTACCGATTAATCCAATAAGGAGGATTATTATGAAAGTCTTAATTTTAGCCGGAGGGTTTGGTACAAGAATAAGTGAAGAAACGCACTTAAAACCAAAACCGATGATAGAAATTGGTGATAAGCCGATCTTATGGCACATTATGCAACTGTACTCTAGTTATGGTTTTAACGACTTCATTATCTGTTTAGGGTATAAGAGTCATATTATCAAAGAGTACTTTTCTAATTATTTCCTGTATAATTCCGATGTAACCTTTGATTTCCAGAATGACAATAAATGTATGATTCACCAGCATTCCGCTGAACCTTGGAAGGTAACCTTAGTTGAAACAGGTTTAAATACATTGACAGGCGGCCGGGTCAAGAGAGCACAGAAATATGTTGGGAATGAGCCTTTTATGTTGACATACGGCGATGGAGTTGGCGATGTTAATATAAAAGAATTAGTTGAGTATCATCGCTCACATGGGAAGTTGGCTACAGTAACAACAACACAGCCGCAAGGCAGATTTGGAGTTTTATCCTTGTCTTCTGAACAAAAAGTAGAGAAGTTTCAAGAGAAGATACAAGGGGACGGCGGCTGGATAAATGCTGGCTTTTTTGTATTGCAGCCAGAAGTATTTAACTACTTAAACCACGGGGATCAAACGGTATTTGAAAAGGAACCATTAGAGAACCTTGCTAAGGATGGGCAATTAATGGCCTTTAAGCATACTGGCTTTTGGCACCCAATGGACACTTTACGGGATAAGAAGTATTTAGAAGAGATTTGGGCTTCGGGGAAAGCTCCTTGGAAAACATGGGATGAAAAATAAGGAAATAAAATTTCTTAAGATTCCTGCAAAGCAGGAGGGAATTATGAAAATATTAATGACTGGTTCTACAGGCTTCTTAGGAAGTCATCTAACGAAAGAATTGATAAAAGAAGGATATGAAGTCATTATTTTGAAGAGAAGCTTTTCAAATACTTGGAGAATTTCAGACGTCCTATCGAAAGCGGCCGTTTTCAATATTGATCAATGTCCACTTGAGCAGCCTTTTATAGAATGTGGGCCAATAGATGTTGTCATACACACAGCAACGAAGTATGACCGAAATGGTGAAAGAGCCTCACAATTACTCGATGCAAACGTTTCTTTTCCATTGAAATTACTAGAAACAGCTATTGCATTCCAGACGAAAACGTTTATAAACACAGATTCATTTATTCATAAGAACAGTGCAGGATGCAAGCATTTAGCAGGTTATGCATTAACAAAAAAACAGTTTCTGGAATGGGGAAGGGAATTTAGTACAGCAGAGAAGATTCGCTTTATTAATGTAAGATTAGAGCACATATATGGCTCATTTGATGGCGAGAGTAAATTCTTCACATATATTATGAAGAGTTGTTTAAATAATATTCCCGAATTACATCTTACTCCAGGAAACCAAAAGAGAGATTTTATTCATATCAATGATGTGGTTTCGGCTTATTCTTTATTATTGAAGCTAGAAATGGCGGATTCTCCATGGTTTAAGGAATATGAATTAGGAACTGGAGAAACCGTAACAGTTCGCGATTTTGTAGAACTTATTCATCGAAAATCTCAATCCAAAACGGTACTGAGATTCGATGCAATACGGCATCGAGAAAATGAAATAATGGAATCAAAAGCCAACATTGAAGAACTCAAAAAATTAGGGTGGAAAAGTGAAATAAACCTAGAAAAAGGAATTGAATTAATTTTAGCAGATGAAAGAAATATCACTAATTCATAATCCCGCATAGTATGAATTTAATCTTAATTATACAAAAACTAAAATTGAGGTGAATAAAAATGGAGGAAACTAAAAACAATACGATCTATCATACAGATCTTCAGTATATATTCAATAATCTTGAACAGTCCGAAAAAGAAAAATTCAAGGATTCATCAATCTTGATAACCGGATGTGCTGGATTCTTGGGCTATTATTTTATGTCATTTTTATCTGAGTATTCGGATCAACTTGGCATTAGAAAGATTATTGGAATGGACAATTTTAAACTAGGGAAACCTGAATGGATTACGGATTTAAGCAAATTGAATCCTAAGATTGAACTTTACACTTTGGATATTACTCAATTTTCATTATTGGATACCGAGAACATTAACGACGTTGATTTTATTATCCACATGGCTTCAATTGCCTCTCCACCCTATTATAGAAAATATCCTCTTGAAACCGTTGATGCAAATGTATTAGGACTAAGAGCTTTACTAGATTTTTATAAGAATAAAGACATTAAAGGATTTTTATTTTTCTCCAGCAGTGAGGTTTACGGTGATCCATTTCCGGAGTATATTCCAACTTCTGAGGATTACAGAGGGAATGTGGCTGTGATAGGGCCGCGCGCATGCTATGATGAGGCAAAAAGATTTGGAGAGACACTATGTTATTTATATGCCGAAAAATTTCACATGCCGATTTCTATTGTCAGGCCATTTAACAATTACGGACCCGGAATGAGGCTTAATGATAAACGAGTAGTGGCTGATTTTACGAAAGCCATTTTTGAAAATAAGAAGCTGATCATGTATTCCGATGGTAAACCAACTCGAACATTTTGTTATGTGACAGATGCAATCATTGGATATTTAAAAGCATTACTTTATGAACCTTTTGACTACTTTAATATAGGAATCGACAAACCCGAAATTTCAATAAAAGAATTGGCTGAAATTTATAGAAAGATAGGTTCAGCTATTTATGATTTTAATCAATCAATAGAATTTAGAGAGCCCGAGGAACAAGGCTATTTAACACATAATCCATTAAGAAGATGCCCCGATATTTCAAAGGCTAGAAAACTTTTAAATTATTCCCCTTCCATTTCTATCGTTGAAGGTGTACGCCGTTCTCTGATCTTTTTGAAAGAAGGAGGAGAAATTCATTGATTACCGTGATTGGTCTTGGGTTTGTTGGGTTGACAACGGCTTTAGGGTTTAGCGATAAAGGGTACAATGTTTATGGCTATGATATTGATCAAAAGAAGAAAGAGCAGTTAAGAAAAGGAAATATTCCCTTTTATGAACCTTATCTTGATGAGAAACTAAATCAGCACTTAAACAAAAGCTTTACGATTGTTGATGATTTACAGGAAGCTGTAAACAATAGTGAAATTATCTTTCTTTGTGTAGGAACTCCGAGCAAAATTGATGGGAGTGCGTATTTAGGCTATATTTTGGATGCGATTAATAGTGTAACTGCCCATCTAAAAAAGCCGGATTTTAAAGTATTGGTGCTTAAGTCCACTATTCCTCCATCCACCACAAGCGAAAGTATTAAACCGTATATAGAAAAGCTGGGTTTTGAGGTTGGCGTAGATATTGGCTTAACCAATAATCCTGAATTTTTAAGAGAAGGATATGCTTGGGACGATTTTATGAATCCAGATCGAATTGTCATCGGTCAGGAAGAAGATAAAAGCGGACAGATAGTAGAAAAAATTTATCAACTGTTTAATGCCCCCATTTATCGGGTTACGTTAAATACTGCTGAATTTATTAAGTATTTATCTAACACCCTGTTGGCAACTCTCATTAGTTTCGCTAATGAACAGTCATTAATCGCCAGATCCATAGGAGATATTGATATAAAAAAAGCCTTTCAAGTTTTGCATCTCGATAAAAGATGGGTTGGCACCCCGGCTAATATGACCTCATATGTTTACCCCGGTTGTGGATTTGGCGGCTATTGCCTTCCTAAAGATACGATGGCCTTAGTTAGTCAGTCATTAAAGAACGCTTACTCGCCAGAACTATTAAAAAGCACCTTAAAAGTAAATGAAATCATTAAAGAATTTGTTGTTAGTGATGTAGCAGGAAGAGCAGAGGAGAAAGACAATATAGGAATTCTCGGTTTAGCATTCAAGCCAAATTCAAATGATATAAGGGATACACCGGCAAAAGCAATCATTGAATGCTTGATACAAAGAGGATACAAAAATATTATCGCTTATGATCCTATGGCAGTGGAAGAGTTTAAAGAGGCATATGATCTTCCCATTGAATATTCTTCTAACTTACAATCACTGCTATCGAGAGTAAATCATGTTGTTGTTTTAACAGCGTGGGATGAATTTATAAAAAATGAAGAGTCCATTAAAAAGAAGAATGTTTTCGACTATCGCTATATATACAATTAGTTAACGATTTGGCATGAAGATTCAATCTTATCTCACCAGTATGGTCGTCAATGAGAAACGAATAGTGAAGTTAATAGATGTGGAAATCGCCTAAAGCAAGGCGATTTTTCACATAGATATACCATATATATGAATCCACATAAATAAATGGACATGGATAAAGAGCATCCATGTCCATTTATTTACGCATAAGGCTTTGCCAATCTACCTTACGGTCTCTTGGCAAAGCCTTATATGAGAACCTTTTTCGCTTATTCAAGATGAGAAAATCAAAAGAGATAGAAGAGAATAAAAGGCGAAGTTTGATGTTAAAAAATTAAGGCGGATTTATATAATATAGTCATGTTAGATTAATTAATTTTCTTGTTCCCATAGAGAAGAATTTAGATATTTTAAGTATTCTTGCTTAAATGGATGCTCTGAATTCCATGGTTTCTTCGCACTAGTGAAATGAATAATAGCCGGGTTATCAATGTGAAGCCTTTCCATACATTCAGTTGTGTAATTCCATTTAGGGTCCAGTTCGAGCCATTTATCATGTAGAATAGCATTTAATGCATCTTGATCCATGTAGTCAATTTTTGCAGGGTTATCTTTTGTATATTGGATCACTTGCACTGGTATATCATTTTCTCTCCACTTTTGTAAATTGATTAACAAGACACCGGCATTAAAATAACTGGATTTTTTAGGTATTGATAGACTTTTTTTCTTTTTTTCGTAATACCTTCCTCGGTTGCGGCTAGGAAATAGTCATCAATATTTATATTCCATAATGTTGATATGTCCTCTTTTACGATAAGGTCGCAGTCAAGATACAGTACTTTCGTAATATCCTCGCTCAATAGGTCCGGAATGATAATCCGATAATATGCTTCTTTACTGCCGTGCAAGAGTTTACCTTTTTCCAAAGAATTAAAAAGATTATCATCAACGGTGATGAATCTGGCCTGTAAATTAAACCTTCCTACCACTCTTTCAAGTTTACATTTATTTTCACTGGAGATATTTGCCTAAATAATAAAGATATGGATATCGGTTTTATTGTCCAGATTCTCTAATAATGAATGTAACATGACTCCCAAGTGTTTAGCATAACCATCACTCGATGCCGTCACAATGTACATGTTGAATCACCTCAATGATTTGTGTTAGTCATGTTAGATTGATTCATTTTCTTGTTCCCATAGAGAAGAACTTAGATACTTAAAGTATTCTTTCTTAAATGGATGCTCTGAATTCCATGGTTTATCCGCACCAGCGAAATGAATAATAGCCGGGTTTTCAATGTGAATCCTTCTCTTACTTTCATTTGTGTAATTCCATTTGGGGTCCAGCTTGAGCCACTTATCATGTAGAATAGCATTTAATGCATCTTGATCCATGTAGTCAATTTTTGTAGGGTTATCTTTAATATATTGGATCACTTGTATTGGTATATTATTTTCTCTCCACTTTTGTAAATTGATTAACAAGACACCGGCATTAAAATAACTGGATTTTTTAGGTATTGATAGAGTTTTTTTTCTTTTTTTCTTAATACCTTCCTCGGTTGCGGCTAGGAAATAGTCATCAATATTTATATTCCATAATGTTGATATGTCTTCTTCTACGATAAGATCGCAGTCAAGATACAGTACTTTCGTAATATCCTTACTCAATAGGTCTGGAATGATAATCCGATAATATGCTTCTTTACTGCCGTAACAGAGTTTACTGCCGAACCAGAAAATACCTGTGTCAAAAGAATTAAAAAGATTGTCATCAACGGTGATAAATTTAGCCTGTAGATTAAACCTTTCTACAATTCTTTCAAGTTTACATTTATTTTCACTAGAGATATTTGCCTCAATAATAAAGATATGGGTATCGGTTTTGTTGTCCAGATTCTCTAATAATGAATGTAACATGACTCCCATGTGTTGGGCATAACCATCACTCGATGCGGTCACAATGTACATGTTGAATCACCTCAATGATTTGTGTTAGTCATATATTATGTAAGTTGATAATAATGTGATTGTGTGTTCTCCTATAGGAGGAATGTAAGACAAACGGTGCTGCAACAATGAAGCTTTGTTTTCATGATCAGTTGTACGAATGGATGACTCCAGATGCTTTTGTCGTTTGGATGGAAAAAGTGATACCCCACACGATTCCATTGGAGCATTCGCCTGTGACGAAGGCTATGTCTTTTCACGTGATTGATTTACAAGGTACTATTTAGAATAAATTATCATCAATTTTGCTGTATAAAATAGAAAAGAAGAGGGTGTCCCAATTTTAGGGACACCCTCCTGCAATGAACCGTCATTAAAACTCCAAGAAAATCAAGGATCTCGGTGACGGTTCATCACAGAAAAATAGATTATTGTCATTCCCTGAAGGCTTTTGAGTCGGCCCCTTCATTTTTTAACCTCCGTCATCGATCTTTCTTCTATTTGCGCTTTTCTGTTTTTCATCTTGAACGAGCTTACAAAGATCTTCGTATCGTCATGTTAGATTGATTCATTTTCTTGTTCCCATAGAGAAGAACTTAGATACTTAAAGTATTCTTTCTTAAATGGATGCTCTGAATTCCATGGTTTCTTCGCACTAGTGAAATGAATAATAGCCGGGTTATCAATGTGAATCTTTCCCTTATTCTCAGTTGTGTAATTCCATTTAGGGTCCAGTTCGAGCCACTTATCATGCAGAATAGCATTTAATCCATCTTGATCCCTGTATTCAATTTTTGTAGGGTTATCTTTAATATATTGGATCACTTGTGTTGACATATTATGTTCTCTCCACTTTTGCAAATTGATTAACAAGACACCGGCATTAAAATAACTGGATTTTTTAGGCATTGATAGACTTCTTTTCTTTTTTTTCTTAATGCCTAACTCCTCGACCGCAGCTAGGAAATAGTCATCAATATTTATATTCCATAATGTTGATATGTCCTCTTTTACGATAAGATCACAGTCAAGATACAGTACTTTCGTAATATCCTTACTCAATAGGTCCGGAATGATAATCCGATAATATGCTTCTTTACTGCCGTACCAGTGTTTACCTTTTTCCAAAGAATTAAAAAGATTGTCATCAACGGTGATAAAGTTGGCCTGTAAATTAAACCTTCCTACAATTCTTTCAAGTTTGGATTTATTTTCACTAGAGATATTTGCTTCGATAATAAAGATATGGGTATCGGTTTTGTTGTCCAGATTTTCTAGTAATGAATGTAACATTACTCCCAAGTGTTTAGCATAATCATCGCTCGATGCGGTCACAATGTACATGTTGAATCACCTCAATGATTTGTGTTAGTCATGTTAGATTAATTCATTTTCTTGTTCCCATAGAGAAGAACTTAGATATTTAAAGTATTCTTGCTTAAATGGATGCTCTGAATTCCATGGTTTATTCCGGCCGGTGAAATGAATAATAGCCGGGTTATCAATATGAAGCCTGTTCCGAATATCAGTTGTGTAATTCCATTTAGGGTCCAGTTCGAGCCACTTATCATGTAAAATGGCATTTAGTCCATCTTGATCCATTATTTTTATTTTTGTAGGGTTATCTCTTATATATTGGATCACTTGTGTTAAGATATTATGTTCTCTCCACTTTTGTAAATTGATTAACAAGACACCGGCATTAAAATAGCCAAACTTTTTAGGTATTGATAGAGTTTTTTTTCTTTTTTTCTTAACACCTAATTCCTCGACCGCAGCTAAGAAATAGTCATCAATATTTATATTCCATAATGTTGATATGTCTTCTTTTACGATAAGATCACAGTCAAGATACAGTGCTTTCGTAATATCCCCCCTCAATAGGTCCGGAATGATAATCCGATAATATGTTTCTTTACCGATATAACTGATTTTACGGTTTTCAAAAGAGTGAAAAAAATCATCGTCAATCGTGATAAATTCAGCCTGTAAATTAAACCTTCCTACAACTCTTTGAAGTTTACATTTATTTTCACTAGAGATATTTCCCTCAATAATAAAGATATAGGTATCGGTTTTGTTGTCCAGATTTTCTAGTAATGAATGTAGCATTACTCCCAAGTGTTTAGCATAACCATCACTCGATGCCGTTACAATGTACATTTTGAGTCACCTCAATCATTTGTGTTAGTCATATATTATGTAGGTAAATATTAATGTGATTGTGTGTTCTCCTATAGGAGGAACGTAAGACAAACGATGCTGCAACAATGAAGCATATCTAAACCTTCCTACAGGCTAATTCAAACAAGTGATTTCAAGTTTGCGGGAGGCAGGAGTTTATTACTTCCCAATCAAATCAAACAGCGTCGCTTTAATAGGGACGCTGTTTGATTTAATCTATTAAAATGGGCATTTGATGTATGATTATTGTCCAATCAGTTTTAGGAATTAACAATATACTATTAAAGGAGAATTAATTGATATAAAAAGCTTTTCAAGTTTTGAATCTCGATAAAAGATGGTTTGGTACTCCGGCTAATATGACCTCATGTGTTTACCCTGGTTATAGAAGAGTTTAAAGCGGTATATGACTTTCTATTGAACATTCTCCCAGCTTACAATCACTGCTATCGAGAGTAAATCATGTTGTTATTTTAACAGCGTGAGGTGAATGTATAAAAAACGAAGAATCCATTAAAAAGAAGAATGTTTTATATATACAATTAGTTAACTAATTGTAATTACGAGGCCCCGATTGGAAGACGCAAAAAGACTGAATAAATGTTCTTTCTTTGAAAGGAGTATAAGAAAATGGTTTCTATTGTATGTTGTTCAATGCGACAGAACTTTATGGAAAATGTGTTTCAAAACTATGAAAGACAAGCTTGGAAGGAAAAAGAGCTTATCATTATTTTAAACAAGGATAATATGGATATTACGAAATGGGAAGAAAGGGCAAAACAATCCCAAGGAGTATCCGTGTATCAATTATCGGAAGAGGTCACTTTAGGTGAGTGTTTAAATTACGGAATTGAAAAAGCAAAGTACGATTTTATTGCGAAATTTGATGATGACGATTACTATGCTCCTCATTATCTTGCACAGTCAATGGAGGCCTTAGAGGAGATGAATGCAGATATAGTTGGGAAAAGGACGGTCTATATGTACTTTGAAAATTTGCGAACACTCGCAATACACAGACCAGGTAATGAAAATATGTTCGTGGAAGGAGAATTAATGGGAGCTACATTGTTATTCAAGAAGGAAATCAGTGAACAAGTCAGGTTTCGCCATAAAAATAAAGGGGAAGATAGTACTTTTTTAAGAAAGTGCAGAACAAAAGGATATAGAATGTATTCAACAGACAAGTGCCATTATGCATGCTTAAGAGCATCAACACCGGAGCATCATACTTGGCGTAAAGGTACTAAAAGTCTTCTAAAAAACTCTTCTATCGTTTGCGAAACGGACGACTATAAATCTCTCGTTCAGTGTACGAGTGCGGATAGTGAGTGATGGATTACCTAATATAAATCCACATAAATCATTGAACATGAGCAAAAAGCGCTCTCATGTTCAATGATTTACGCATGAGCGTTTTTTGCTCATGTCAAATTCTTTATGTGGATTTATATATTAAGGTTAAATAATGAAAAAAATAATTTGAACTTTTGTCATTGTTAAGCATATGTATAAAAGTGACAATTTAGAGAAAGAAGGTGTGAAAATGGATGTATTTTTAAAAGGAACGGTAGTGGATCTAAGAGTACCAAATATAGAGAATGATATTATACAAGGTGACTGGCATACATGGTTTAATAATGATGAAGTAACAAAATATCTCCATCAAGGGGTATATCCTAACACACGTGAAAATCAAATGAAATATGTGACAGATGCATTAAACAGGAAAGATTGGATCATGTTATCAATCATTGACAAGAAAACAGAGGAAATGTGTGGTGTGGTTTCATTAAAGGATATAGATTTAATTAACAGAGTAGCCGAGGTTTCTCTAGTAATGGGAAATAAAATATATACCCCTGGCGCACCTTTTGAAGCAATCGCAATGATGACAGAATACGGCTTTCAAAAATTAAATCTAAATAGGATACAGGCTGGACAAATTGAAGGATTGTGGCAATGGGTAAATCAATTAACTCTGCTTGGCTATAAAATAGAAGGGCTTTTAAGGCAGCCGCTTATTAGATACGGTAAAAAACATGATGCTGTTAGAATGGCTATTCTATCGGAAGATTTTTACACCATACTAGAATCAAGAAAAGGAAAATACTTAACAGATAATATGATGAAACTCCTAAAGCAGCGGAAAGACATTAATTTAATCAAAGAGTTTAAAGTTCTGATTGGAAAATTTTATGATGAAAATTATAATTGATTTTTTACTAAAGAGAAACTTATAAGATTAGGGGCCGGTACTGTCCCATTCTGACTGACTTACGGAATTTTTAATGAAAAGGTCGACCTTCTTATCCTGCAGTTAAGGATGTGATGAATTTTATAGCATAGACAGATAGGGAATGAATCTCAAAGTAAATGAGTTATTGGTAATAGAAGAGAAAAATAAATACATTGCAAAGGATGGGTATGAATGATCCTAGAGAAGTTACAGGAAATATTTAGGGATATACTAGATAATGAGGAGTTAGTTATTACTGAACATACAACACGTGACGATTTTGAAGGATGGGACTCTTTAGCTACGGTAAGTATTATCGTTGCTGTGAGTGAAGAATTTAATATAAATATTGGTGTGGATGAGGTAGAAAAGTTTAAAAATGTAAAATCCATTGTTAATTTGATTAAATCTAAGATGGAATAAAGGGGGAAGAAATATTTTGGAATTCCATCATATTGGTATTGCATGTAAAGATATTGAAAAAGAAATAAAGAAGATCAAAAAAATCCATGATGTAAAGAGTGTAAGTGAAATCGTATATGATGAAAAACAAAAAGCAAGGTTATGTATGCTTTCAGTTGAGAATGGATTAAATATAGAGTTGGTCTCAGGTGAGCAAATCAGCACAATGTTAAACCGGAATATAACCTATTACCATATATGCTATAAAGTAAATAATATATCGTCTAAGATTGATGAATTAGTTTCAAATGGTGCTTTTTTAATTTCCCCTCCTAAACCTGCTGTTTTATTTAATGGAAAAAAAGTAGCGTTTTTACAAGGCGCATATGGCTTGATTGAACTGGTAGAAAGTTAATCTTTTTATTAGCGATTTCTTTTGTCTATTTTTAAAGGTGTATTATTTTCAATTTAATGATGTGTTCTTCCTCGCGTCTGACGGGCTAGTGTAACCTGAAGGCGTATATTTTTTCTTCTTTAATGAAAAGTTCAATCTTTCCGCAGGATCTTGATGTTATAGACTGAAAAATCTGATCGAAATGTTGTCTTTCTATATATGTATTTCTTGAAATTACTCTTATCATACCATTCGTATATCTGGCAGAAAGATTCATCCCCTTCATAATCCCTTTACAGAGAAAAATCTCCTTTCGGTAATTTCCGCTTTTGTCTATGTTCCACCTCCTATAAGCAGCAATATAATATGTTATGAAGAAATCGTTCTTTTCGTTTATAAGAATCAGAAAGGGTGTCTCTATTGTCAGAAAGATGGCTTTATTTACCGATGCAAGTAATAACAAGGGAATTGGATGCCAAATTACTCCTAACCTATTATGCAGTTAAACAAAACTATAGTGTACTTCTTGGAAAGCAAAAAAAAATATATGAAAACGCCGAATTGTTACCTAAAGGTATCTTTTTATTCAAGGGAAATTCAGGAGGCGGCGGAGCTAAAAAATATAAACCTATTGTAAAAAAGTTGGGGCATGCTGCTGTCGAATTGGATGAAGAAGCCTTATTTTTCGATGAAGATCGTTATTTACAAAAAAGAACGGACGAAAAGGACTATGAAATACTTGATCAAGTATATTGTTGGGGGAAGTTTCAAAGGGATACGCTTGTAAAGGCCTATCCTCAATTTAAAGAAAAATTTCATCTAACAGGTCATCCCCGTTTCGATTTACTATTGAAAAAATTTCGCAGCTTATACAGCGATGATGTTGAAAGGATAAAAAAACAGCATGGAGATTTTATTTTAATAAATACCAGATTCACAAGCTACAATCGAAAAGGCGGGTTTGGTGTTGGAAAAGATGACATGCAGAAACTTTATGAACACTTTATTGAGATGATTAAAGAATTAAGTCCAAAATATCCGAATCTAAACATTGTTATCCGCCCTCATCCTGGCGAAAATTGTGATAGTTACCGAGAAGAACTGTCGAATTGTAAAAATGTATTTGTTGCCCATGAGGGAAGTGTTGTAAAGTGGATTTTAGCTTCTAAATTAGTTATACACAATGGCTGCACTACAGGTATTGAGACATTTTTACTTGACCGGCCAGTTATTTCTTATATGCCATTTACATCTGAAGAAATTGATGAAGATTTACCAAATGAAGTTAGTTATAAGGCATTTACTATTAGTGATCTATTTTCTTTCATTGATTCCTTAGAAGATGGGAAAATGAATCATATTGAAGAGCAACAACAGATTAATGAACGAAAAACAATTCTATCTCAACATTATGAAGCGATGGATGAAAACTATGCTTATGAAAAGATTATCCACTTATTAGATAAGATCAGTTTAGAGGGTGAAAGTTCTTCAGACAATTCTTTTTTACAAAATAATCCCTTGAGACAAAGAGGTCCAGCGGAGCTGGAATTTACGGAAGAGCAAATTATAACCTTTTTTGATAAATTAAATAAAATAGAAAAAAGTGAAAATAAATTAATTGTTCGTAGATTAGCTTTTAATTTATTTGAAATAAAGCCTGATCATATATAAATCCACATAAATCATGTAACATGGACAAAAACGGTCCATGCTACATGATTTACGCATAAGGCTTCGCCCATTTCCCTTACGGGCCCTTGCCGAAGCCTGATACGAGAACCTTTTGAGTCTATTCAGGATGCTCAAACAAAGGAACATAAACAGGATAACAAGCGATAGATGATGTTAAAAAATGAAGTTGGAGTTATATAGAAAGACAAAATATCGCTTCATCAATTTTTAAAACCTCAAAAAATACTTCAACTAATAGTCTTCTTACTATTCTTTACACCATTTACTGTATAAATCCCTTAGTTGACTTAAGCGCCAAACTTTCAACAGAGAGAAGGATATGCGGTGTTTTTTAAAGACAAAAAAATTTTAATCATCGGTGGAACCGGAACTATTGGTCAAAGCTTGCTCAACCATATTCTTATAGAACAACCACAGGTTGTTCGGATTTTTAGCCGAGACGAGTTTAAACAATATCACCTGCAAAATCGCCTTGGAAATAGAAAAGATATCCGTTTTTTAATTGGAGATGTTCGTGATTATGATCGTGTTTTCAGCGCCATGCAGGATATTGATTATGTCTTTCATGTTGCAGCGATGAAGCATGTTCCAGCATGTGAATACAATCCTTATGAAGCTGTGCAAACGAATATTAATGGAACTTATAATGTCATCAAAGCTGCAATTGCTCAAGGCGTATCAAAAGTAGTATTCACCAGTTCTGACAAAGCCATTTCACCTACAAATACGTATGGAGCAACTAAGCTTACTGCTGAAAGGTTGATATCAGCCGCTCAGTACAGCAAAGGACGTGAAAAAACAACGTTTGCCAGTGTACGCTTTGGAAATGTAATGGGCTCCAGGGGATCCGTTATTCCATTATTTATTGAACAGATCAAAGAAAATAAAAGAATTACAGTAACCGACCTAAAGATGACCCGGTTCATGATGACATTAAGACAGGCGACTACACTGACTATTAAAGCTCTTCAAGAATCAAAGGGCGGTGAAGTATTTGTTTTAAAGATGCCCGTCATTACCTTAGGCGATTTAGTTACAGTTGTCATAGAAGAAGCCTGTGAAAAATATAATCTTAAAAGTGATGGAATAACAGTTGAAGAAATAGGGTTAAGGCAAGGCGAAAAAATGTATGAGGAATTAATGACTTATGATGAATCAACAATGGCTTGGGAGTTGCCCGATATGTTTATTATTCCCGGAATGCAAGGGGGACAGGAAACATATTTAAATGCAAGAAAACCAAAGTACGGAACGTACAGTTCAGAAAGTCAAACCCCTATTTCAGTCGAAGAAATACGAACATTGATTCGAAGTGAACAACTCGTTTAAGAGAGGAGAAGTTACATTTGAGAGTTCTTGTAACTGGTGGTGCTGGATTTATCGGCAGATGGGTTGTTAAACAATTGCTAAGTGATGGTCATCATGTGTGGGTTTTAGATGATCTTTCAAATGGAAGAAAAGAAAATATTGAAGAATTTATCAATCATAAACAATTTGTGAAATTCATTAAAGGTGACATTAAAGACGCCAACCTGCTTGAAACGTTATTTTTAAATGAGTTCGATCTTTGCTACCACTTAGGTGCAAGTATTAATGTGCAAGACAGTATTGATAATCCAAAAACGACTTTTGATAATGATACAGTTGGTACCTTTCATGTCTTGGAACAGTGTAAGAAACACAATGTAAAATTGGTGTTTATGAGTACTTGCATGGTTTATGATCGTGCTGCGCGTCCAACAGGGATAAAGGAGACAGATCGAGTGAAACCTGCATCCCCTTATGCGGGTGCAAAAATCGCTGCTGAAAATATGGTCTTGTCTTATTACTATGCATATGATCTCCCTACTGTTATTATTCGTCCATTTAATACGTACGGCCCTTTTCAAAAAACAGGAGGGGAAGGGGGAGTTGTTGCGATATTCATAAAAAATAAGTTGGATGACAAACCTCTTCAAATATATGGTGATGGGAAACAAACCCGCGACCTTCTCTATGTCGAAGATTGTGCACGATTTGTTGTGAAAACAGGATATTCAGATCAAGCAAATGGAGAAATTATTAATGCGGGTTTAGGAAGGGATATTTCAATAAATGATTTGGCTAAACTCATTGTCCAAGATGAGACACGTATTGAACATGTTAAACATATTCATCCCCAAAGTGAAATACCAAAATTATTATGTAACTATGAAAAAGCAAAAAAATTATTAGGCTGGGAACCACAAGTGAGTTTAGAAGAAGGAATAAACAGAACAGAAGAATGGATAAAATCAACTAATCTCATTTGAGTAAGGAGCATCTATGAACAATCATTTGGAATTAGCCATTCATGGAGGGAAACCGGTTAGGGATTCGTTTCTTTCTTATGGGAAACAGTGGATTGACGAAGAGGACATTCAGGCAGTTATCAAAGTGCTAAGAGGGGATTACCTTACTACAGGACCGGAAGTGGGAAGATTTGAAGAGGAGATAGCAAAATATGTCGGCTCAAAATATGCGGTTTCATTCTCTAACGGTACAGCGGCATTACACGGGGCATGTTATGCTGCTGGCATTTCCGGTGGAGATGAAGTCATAACGACTCCTATGACGTTTGTGGCAAGTGCAAACTGTGTTCTCTATTTGGGAGGCAGTCCTGTTTTTGCGGATATTGATCCAAAAACATACAATATCAACCCTCAAAAAATTGAACAATTGATCACCGATAAAACAAAAGCAATTATTCCAGTCGATTTTACAGGTCAGCCTGCTGATCTGGATGCCATTATTAAAATAGCAAAAGAAAATAATTTAGTAGTGATTGAGGATGCAGCTCATGCAATAGGTGCTAAATATAATGGTAAGAAGATCGGTTCTATCAGTGACATGGCAATGTTTAGCTTTCACCCTGTTAAACATATAACCACCGGAGAAGGCGGAGTCATTACAACAAACAGCGAAGATTATTACAAAAAACTGCTTCAATTCCGTACTCACGGTATTACGCGTGATCCGGGTCTATTAAAAGAACAACATGGACCATGGTATTATGAAATGCAGTTTTTAGGATTTAACTATCGTATGACAGATTTTCAAGCAGCTCTTGGGATAAGCCAGTTGGATAAACTTGAAAAGTTTTTAGAACTGCGAAAAAAATATGTAGAAATATACAACGAGGCTTTTCGGGAGCTTCGAGAAATAAAAGTTCCATATCAGCCGGCTTTTTCTGATTCAAGTTGGCATTTATATATTGTTCGATTAAATATGGAATTATTAAATGCGAATCGGAAGCAAATTTACGAAGCCCTTGTGAAAGAGAATATCGGAGTAAATGTACACTATATTCCAGTGTACATGCAGCCATATTATCAACAGCTTGGTTATAAAAAAGGAATATGCCCGGAAGCTGAAAAATTATACGAAGAAATGATCACTCTTCCTTTATTCCCGGCAATGGAAGAAGCAGATGTTTATGATGTGATAAGTGCAGTTAAGAAAGTGATTCGTTATTATTCAAAGGAAAAAAATTACAAGTAGGAATCAAATATATAGGTTAAGCTTAAACATGATTGAAATAGTCCAAATCTTAGTTTTCTATTTGCCATTCGGACGTAGCTGCTCTCCTGATTTTTAACCCTTTACTCAATGGAGGGGGAAAATGGATATTGAAATGAAAAATAACGTTTCAAAGTTAACCATGGGCACAGCTCAGTTGGGTCAGATGTACGGTATTGCAAATAAAACAGGTAAGCCCAATAAAAAAGATGCTTTAGATATCATCAATTATGCTGTTTCAAAAGGAATCAATTCATTAGATACAGCACCGGGATATGGAGAAAGTGAAAGCATAATAGGTGAATTTATACATGAACAAAAGACATTAAAGAGAAAATTACCAACTATTATAACAAAAATTCCCTCAGTTAATTTAGACTGCGGTTCTACAACCGAAAATATGGTTGCCTATGTTAAAAAAATGGTGATGTCTTCATTAAATAAATTAAATATTCAGTCCATTGATGTTTGCTTATTACACAATCCCGATGATATGACTTCCTATGAAGGGGAGGTGGTTTCTAGTTTAGTTAAATTAAAACACGAAGGCTTGATTAAAAAAATAGGTATATCTATATATCATCCAGATGAAATAAAACAAGTTATTTCCCTTGGTTGCTTTGATGCAGTACAAATTCCAATTAATATATTAGATCACCGCTTGATCAATTCTGGGTTATTAAATGAATTATCAAAACATGGGATTGACATATATGCAAGAAGCATTTATCTCCAAGGATTAATTTTTTTGGATCCTGCCGATTTACCTCCATATTTGCAAAATGCGAAAGAACCTTTACAGAAGCTTAGAAAGTTATCGCTTGAAATAGGATTAAGTCCTTCCGAGCTATCCATGCTGTTTGTTAGAGATATACCTGAAATAAAAAAAATAGTGATTGGTTGTGAAACAAAAAAACAAGTAGAAAGTAATCTAAAATTAATAACCTTACCTAAGTTAACCGACAATATTATAAAACAAATCCACTTTCTTTTTAACGATGTACCAGAGGAAATCATTAATCCAACTATGTGGAATTAGGGACATTAAGGATGATTTAATGAATAGTTATGCGGGATTAAAGGTTTATTAAAAAAGCGATGAATAGACAAGAAAATATTTATTATAAAGGGGATTTTATAAAAATGATATTGGCTATTCTCCAAGCCAGAGTTTCTTCCACTCGTTTACCGGGGAAAGTGCTAAAACCCATTCTTGGTTCTCCTATGCTCCTTAAACAAATTGAACGTATAAAACGGTCAAATTATATCGATCGGTTAATAGTTGCTACGAGTGAAGAGACTTCAGATGATCCGATTGAACAATTGTGCAAGGAAAACAACATTACATGTTTTAGAGGAAAACTAAAGAATGTTCTTGACCGATTCTATAAGGCTGCAATCCTTTTTTCTCCAATCAATATAGTAAGACTAACCGGTGATTGTCCTCTTATCGATCCCCATTTGATTGACAAAGTTATTGCATTTCATTTGCAGGGTGATTACGACTATACAAGTAATACAATTGAACCTACCTATCCTGATGGTTTAGATGTGGAAGTATTTCGTTTTTCTTGCTTAAAGCAAGCATGGGAAGAGGCTGTACTTCCTTCCCACACAGAACATGTTACACCTTTTATCTATGAACATCCTCATCGATTTAAAATTGGCAGTTATAAAAATCAAAGAGATTTGTCACAATTGCGCTGGACGGTTGATGAGGAAATAGATTTTGAGCTGGTAGCTAAAATATATGAACAACTATATCCATCTAATCCGTATTTTACAACAAAAGACATATTGATTTTTTTAGATAATAATCCAAACCTAAAGGATTTGAATAAACATATAAAACGAAATGAAGGGTTTCAGAAGTCACGGGAAGCTGATTTATTGATAAACCAAAAAAATAAAAAGAGGGAATAATCATGTCAGAACGTTATCAGTGTTCAGAAATGATGTTGGAGAGGGCGCTTAAAACGATCCCTCTTGGAAGTCAAACATTTAGTAAAAGTCATACACACTATCCTTTTGGGATCTCACCCTATTTTTTAAAGAAAGGATCAGGAAGCCGCGTTTGGGATGTGGATGACAATGAATATATTGATTTTATAAATAGCCTTGCTGCAGTCACATTAGGATATAACGATCCAGATGTGACAAAGGCTGTTCAGGATCAATTAAAAGAAGGCGTTATTTTTTCTCTTCCTCATCCAATTGAGGTTCAAGTTTCTGAAAAAATAGTCAGCATGGTTCCATGTGCGGAAATGGTTCGGTTTGGAAAAAATGGTTCAGATGCAACTTCAGGAGCAATACGTCTTGCAAGGGCATATACAGGACGCGATCGAATCGCTGTCTGTGGTTACCATGGTTGGCAGGATTGGTATATTGGAAGTACATCACGTAATCGGGGAGTACCAAAAGCAGTACGGGATTTGACGGATTCATTTACTTATAATGACGTAGATTCGCTAAGAAAAATATTTCAGGCATGGCCGGATCAAGTAGCGGCGGTCATTTTAGAGCCTATGAATACCACTGAGCCGAAAGATGGCTTTCTGGAAGAAGTGAAAGAATTAACTCATAAAAATGGTGCTGTTCTTATCTTTGATGAGACAGTAACAGGATTTCGTTACGCGAATGGCGGTGCTCAAGAGTACTTTGGTGTTATTCCGGATCTAGCGACATTTGGTAAGGGAATGGCTAACGGATATCCTTTGTCGACTATAGTTGGTCGGGGAAACATTATGAAATTGATGGAAGAGGTCTTTTTTTCTTTTACTTTTGGAGGGGAGGCTTTATCACTAGCGGCATCATTAGCGACAATGACAAAATTGCAAAAGCTGCCTATTATTGAAACGATAAAAACACAGGGACAGAAAGTAATAAAAGGTATACAAAGTTTAGTTGAGAAACATGATATTAGCCATTTGCTTTCGATAGCAGGCCATCCTTCCTGGTCATTTTTGTTATTTCGAGAGGGAAACCGTTATGACCAATGGGAAATAAAAACGTTGTTTTTACAAGAAGTCTTTGCGCGTGGAATTTTAACAATTGGCACACATAACATGAGTTATTCCCATAGTGACAGCGATATCCAAAGATTATTAACGGTCTATGATGAAGTTTTTCCTATTCTAAAAAATGCTGTTGATAATGAAAACCTTGAAAAATGCCTTCAATGTAACCCATTAAAGCCGCTATTTAAAATTCGATAAGCTTTACAAATAAAAAAATAGAGTGATTGTTTATGAACATATGTATCAGAGTAGATTCTTCTATAAAAATTGGAACCGGTCATGTGATGCGTTGTTTAACACTTGCAGATCAACTGTATCAGCAAGGACATAATATTTCTTTTATTTGCAGGGAACATGAAGGCAATTTATGCGACATAATTGAGAGAAAAGGTTATAAAGTCTACAGATTACCAAAAGATCATCAGTTTAATGATAGTAGTTTGTTAGGTGTGCCCTGGGAAGTAGACGCAGAACAAACAGCTTCAATTATTTCTAAGCAATTGGAGCCATTGGATTGGCTAATTGTCGACCATTATCAAATCGATATACAGTGGGAATCAAAATTATATTCAGTTGCGAAAAAAATAATGGTAATAGATGATTTAGCTGACAGGCACCATGTGTGTGATGTTATTTTGGATCAAAACTTATATCATGACATGAAGTCCCGTTATGAAAAGTTGGTACCTCATGATAGCAAGAAGTTATTCGGTCCTAAATATGCATTGTTACGAAAAGAATTTGTTGAAGAAAGGAAAAAATTAAGGCCTAGAAATGGAGAATTGCGTAGGATACTAGTGTTTTTTGGTGGTACAGACCCGACAAATGAAACTGAAAAAGTACTGGAATCCATAAGAATGATCAAGAGGGAAGAGTTATTCTTTGATGTGGTTGTTGGCAATACAAATCCAAGAAAAGAATATATAGAGGCTTTATCAGGTCAATTATCAAATGTTGAGTTTCATTGCCAAATAAATTACATGGCAGCATTGATGAACAAAGCAGATTTCTCCTTTGGCGCGGGTGGAAGCACTACTTGGGAAAGGTGTTATCTTGGTCTGCCGACGTGCGTAACAATTATAGCGGAAAATCAAGTTGAAGCAACAAACGCAATGGAATCACATGGGTGTATTATGAACCTCGGTAAATCTCAAAATGTAACAAAATATAGTTATACGGAATTAATAAATACTATTACTTCAAAAGACCTTGTTCAAATGAGCCGTAATTGTCTTTCATTAATGGAAGGATGCGGGACGTTATTCATAAGCAGTGTATTATCATCATACTTCCAGTGAGGGGATAGAATGGATGGCTATAACATATTAATTACTAGTATCTCAAAAAAAGTACCATTAATCAAAGCAGTAAGAAAAGCGAGTATGAAACTTGGGAATACTAGTAAAATTTTTGGTGCAGACCTCAATCCAAATTGTATTGGAAAATTTTTTGTTGATTCATTTTGGCAAATGCCATCAATTCATGAAATCGGTATAAATGAATTAATAAGCTATTGCGTCAATAACAATATTAAAGCCATTATCCCTACCCGTGATGGGGAACTACCTTTTTTTTCCGATTATAAAGAGGAACTATTTAATCACAAGATAAATGTCTTGATTTCACATAAAGAAATTATTGAGGTTTGTTTAGATAAATTGCTCTTTTATTCTAAATTACTCGAATTGAATTGCCCTGTAATCACAACTGTTGAAAATATAGATCAGCTAAATTGCAACTATTTCGTGGTGAAGGAACGATTTGGTGCAGGTTCGAAATATATCGGACTAAAATTAACAAGGGAAGAAGCTTTAAAAAAATCAAAAGAAATGAAAAAACCAATATTCCAGCCATATATTGAAGGTGAAGAGTATAGTATAGATGTGTATATTACACAAAGTAAACAAACTAAGGGAGTAATTGTTCGTAAAAGAGTTTTAGTTGAAAACGGCGAATCCCAAATAACTTCGACCGTAAGGAACCACAACGTGGAACTAATATTTTCAAAGGTTGCAGAAGACTTAGGATTATATGGTCATGCTGTTTTTCAGGCAATTGTTGATCGACATGGAACGATTCACATCATTGAATGTAACAGTCGGTTTGGCGGAGCTTCGACTTTAAGTATTGCTGCAGGACTTGACAGTTTTTATTGGTTTTTAATGGAGTCGTCTGGATTCAATATAGATAACTATGAGTTTAAGCGTTCCATCCATGAAAAAACACAGGTCCGATATGCTGAGGATATGGTTATATGAAAGTTTTAGTTTTTGATCTGGATGATACATTGTACGATGAAAAAACTTTTGTGATGAGCGGTTTCCGAGCGGTATCCGACTATTTACAAAGCAACTTTAATATTCCAAAGGAAGAAAGCTTTGGCTTAATGGTCGAAGATCTAAAAGAAAATGGCAGAGGACATATTTTTGATAATATCTTAAACAGGTATAACATTCATTCGAAATCTTCCGTAAAAAAATGTGTTTCTATTTATAGAACCCATCAACCAACTATTTCGTTAGATCCGGAGGCGGACAACTGCTTAAGTAAATTTAATATATATCCAATCTATATAGTGACTGATGGTAACAAAATGGTTCAGTATAACAAATTAAAGGCATTAGGGCTCCATGAACGTGTTAGGTTCTGTTTTATTACTCATAGATACGGATTATGCCACGCTAAACCTTCCCCATATTGCTTCAATAAAATATGTCACATGGAAAAAGTGGATCCAACACAGGTTGTTTATATTGGTGATAATCCTAAAAAAGATTTTATTGGTATTAAACCGTTGGGATTTAAAACCATACGCGTAAAAAAAGGAGATTATGCCGATTTAACCCTTTCACCCGAATATGAAGCACACTATACCATCCATTCTTTAAGCGAGTTAACCGATGATCTTTTAAAAGAATTGAGCCGCATATAATGGAAGGAGGTTTTTGAAGTTGAAATCTTTTACAGTTGAAAGTGTGGCAATCGGAATTGAAAATAGACCGTTTATAATAGCTGAAATGTCAGGAAACCATAACCACTCATTGGAAAGAGCTTTAGCCATTGTTGAAGCTGCTGCAAATGCAGGTGTAAGTGCGCTGAAACTTCAAACATACACTGCCGATACAATGACATTGGATATTGATACAAATGAGTTTTTTATTGATGATCCCCAAAATCTTTGGAAAGGACATTCTCTTTATAAGTTGTATAATCAAGCTTATACCCCTTGGGAATGGCATGAACCCATTTTTGAGCGCTGCAGAGAATTAGGGATCATCCCGTTTAGTACACCATTTGACGAAACAGCTGTAGATTTTCTTGAGAAATTAAATGTACCCCTCTATAAAATAGCCTCTTTTGAAAACAACGATATTCCACTTATCAAAAAAGTTGCATCAACAGGAAAGCCGATGATTATTTCAACAGGAATGGCCAGTTTGGCTGAAATCGATGAGACTGTTCGAACGGCCCGAGAAGCTGGTTGTAATGATTTGGTATTACTAAAATGTACGAGTACTTATCCTGCATCCCCAGAAAACACGAATATATTAACAATCCCACACATGAGAGAGTTGTTCAACTGTCAAGTCGGTTTATCAGATCATACAATGGGCATTGGAACAGCCGTTGCGAGCATTGCTTTAGGTGCATCAGTCATCGAGAAACATTTTACTCTTTTACGAGCTGATGGCGGAGTTGACTCGGCTTTCTCAATGGAACCGCTGGAGATGAAGTCTCTTGTTAAAGAAACAGAAAGAGCGTGGCAATCATTAGGGAAAGTGACCTATGGTCCGACAAAGAACGAAAGGGCGTCGCTAAAACATCGTCGTTCGTTATATATTGCAAAGGATATGAAAGCCGGGGATATCCTGACAAAAGAAAATTTACGGGCAATTCGACCCGGCTGTGGTTTATCCCCTAAGTATTATGATGTTCTATTAGGAAAACAAGTACAACAAAACGTGAAAAAGGGTACACCGGTTAGCTGGGATTTAATCTGACTTATTATAAGCTTATTAACTGTCAAACATGCTATATAAATCCACATAAATCATTTGACATAAATAAAAAGCATTTATGTCAAATGATTTATGCATAAGCGGCTGCCAATTTCCCTTCCGGGCTCTTGCCAGCCGCTTATACGAAGATCTTTGTCAGCTCATTCAAGATGAAAAAACAGAAAGGCGCAAATAGAAGAAGGACCGGTGACAGATGTTAAAAACTTGAGTTGGATTCATATAGCTGAGAAAAAAATTATAAAAATAGGGCATTTGTTGCCGATGCTCTATTTTTTGCAGCTTAGCGAATGTAAATGGTGACTCTACCCATACAAAAGGAAAAACCGTTACATAAGATAATATCAAAGCAGGGGGAATTTGTAAGCTTCCATACCAAGTAACAGTTAGAGAGGGGTATTTTTATGCCCAATTATGTTAGCTATTGTAATATAGTTAACCATTTAGATATTAAAGAAGGAGATATAGTGCTAATAGGCTCTGATATAACATCATTAGCTTTTCAATCCATGAAAAATAGGGAGAAATTAGACTTAAATTTATTTATAGACAGTTTTATTGAAAAAATCGGCCAAAACGGAACATTATTATTTCCTGCATTTAATTGGGGATTTTGTTCTGGGGAAGGATTTGATTATAAAAAAACTCCTTCTAAAACAGGCGCTTTAACGAATGCAGCACTAAAAAGAGACGATTTTATCCGTACTCAGCATCCTATATATTCTTTTGCCGTTTGGGGAAAAGACAGTAAAAAGCTATTTGAAATGGATAACAAGAGTTCGTTTGGAAGTGACTCGCCTTTTGCTTATCTACACCATAGCAAAGCTAAAATGTTAATCATTGGCCTGGACTATCAACGTTCATTTACTTATGCACATTATGTAGAAGAATGTGAAAAAGTTAATTATAGGTATATGAAAGATTTTACGGGTAGTTATATGGATCATGAGGGAAATAAAAGTGTCAGAACTTATTCTATGTATGTTAGGGATATAGAAAAGGGTGTAGTGACGAATTTAAACCCTATCGGTAGAGAATTGGAAAGAAGCGGAGTCTCAACTTTAAAGCACATTAATGAGGTTGATTTTTATTTAATTGACTTATTTTATGCATTTGATGTCATACAAAACGATATTCAAAATAACAATGCAAAAAATTTATATACAATTGAACGATAGAAAATGTAATTTGAATTTCTAAACGTGTGGGGGTGCAATGGCAATGAAACGAGAAGGAGAATTAATGCACCAGTTCATGGAGAAGCTATACCCAATTTGTCGTAGTATTACCGGAGATGGTGTTAGAAAGACATTAGAAATCATACAAGGAATGATCCCTCTAAAAATACAAGAAGTCCCTTCAGGAACGAAGGTATTTGACTGGGAAATCCCTAAGGAATGGAATATTAGAGATGCTTATATTCTTGATGAAGAGGGCCGGAAAATTGTTGATTTTAAGAAAAGTAACTTACATGTGGTTAGTTATTCTGCTCCAGTCGATAAAGTTGTAACATTAGATGAATTACAAAATCATTTATATTCAATTGAAGAGCAGCCGGATGCAATTCCATATATAACTTCATATTATGAAGAGCGTTGGGGATTTTGTATCACCCATCATCAAAGAATGCAACTTAAAGAAGGAAAATACCGGGTTTATATAGATAGTGAACTAAAAGATGGGAGTCTAACCTATGGCGAACTTATCATTCCAGGTGAAAGCGAGGAAGAAGTCTTTTTATCCACTTATGTATGCCATCCTTCAATGGCTAATAACGAATTATCAGGTCCGGTTCTAACGACTTACTTAGCGAAATGGATATTAAGTAATTCCAGAAAGTACACCTATCGAATTATTTTTATTCCGGAAACAATTGGCTCCATCACGTATCTCAGTAGAAATATGGATACAATGAAGACCAACATTATTGCAGGTTTTAATATTTCGTGCGTAGGAGATGAACGTGCATATTCTTATTTATCATCTAGGAGCGGAAATACATTAGCGGATAAAGTAGCATTAAATATACTTACATTTAAAAAATTGGATTTTAAAAGCTATTCATTTCTAGAACGCGGAAGCGACGAGCGGCAATATTGCAGTCCAGGTATTGATTTACCAGTTGCAAGTATTATGAGGTCAAAATTTGGTGAATATCCGGAATATCACACCTCCCTTGATAATATGGACTTAGTAACACCGACTGGCTTGCAGGGAAGTTTTGACATATATACAGAATGCATTGAATTAATTGAGAGAAACGAAACGTATAAGATTAATTGCTTTGGGGAGCCTCAATTGGGAAAGCGAGGATTATATCCAACTTTAAGTACAAAAGAATCAGGAAGAATAGTTAGGAATATGATGAATTTTTTAGCATACGCAGATGGGAAGAACGATTTGGTAGATATAAGCAATACCATTAATGTGCCCGTCAAAGAACTTTATTCAATTATTGATAACCTTTATAAAAATGGTTTGATTGTAACAGTAGATAGGAATGCGATGTAATCCGCCTGAAAGTTTAATATCGACTTAATATTTGTAGGAATGATTTTAGAGGTTATTCTAATAAAGTTGAGGAGGAATTAGAACTTGAATGGAATGTTTGACTATCCCTTGGATACCGGCCATTTACTTCGAAAAAAAAGGTCCATTAAAAAAGAACTCTTAAAAAAAGAAAATTTTATTAATAAAAAAGTAGCGATATTGGGTGGTTCTACAACATCAGAAATAAAGGAGATGTTGGAGCTATTTTTGTTAAATGAAGGAATGAAGCCTGAATTTTATGAGTCCGATTATAATAAATATTTTGAAGATATCATGTTTAGTGATGAACTAAAGGAATTTAGTCCAGATATTATTTATATTCACACTTCTTATAGAAACATCATTAATCGCCCTGAAATTCATGATGAAAAAGAGCAGATACAAAACAAACTAGAGAAGGAATTTGACTACTATAAATCTTTATGGGAAAAGGCGATTTCCGATCATAATTGCATCATTATTCAAAATAATTTTGAGTATCCCAGAAATAGGAGCTTGGGGAATTTAGATGCTGTCAATTATAATGGTTTGACATATTTTATCAATAAATTAAATGTAATGTTTTCAGAGTATGCTCAGGAAAATACGCAAATTTTAATTAATGACATTAATTATTTATCTTCGTGGATTGGACTTGATCAATGGCACGATATGTCTTTTTGGTATCATTTTAAATATTCCTTATCCTATCATGCAATACCACACTTAGCAAAAAATTTATCTAATATCATCAAATCGGTTTATGGAAAATCAAAAAAATGCTTAGTTTTGGATTTGGATAACACCTTATGGGGCGGAATTATTGGGGATGACGGTGTTGATCATATCAAAATTGGGAAGGAGACAGCTATTGCTGAGGTTTATACAGGCTTTCAGGAATACATTAAAGAATTAAGCAAAAGAGGAGTCACTCTTGCGATTGCTTCAAAAAATGATTACGAAAATGCAATAGAAGGGTTAAATCATCCTGAGATGACGATAAAAGAAGAACATTTTTCAAGTATTAAGGCTAATTGGGAGCCTAAATTTATCAATATTACCAAGATAGCTCAAGAAATCAACATTGGTATAGACAGTCTTGTGTTTATTGATGATAATCCTGCAGAACGTGATATTGTAAAATCCCAATTGCCATTCGTGGCTGTTCCGAACGTAGGAGAAGATGCAGCAAAGTTTATTGATTTTATCGATAGAAATGGTTATTTTGAACCGATTAAAATTTCTAAAGAGGATATGCAAAGAAATAAATACTATGAGGCAAATAAAAAAAGGGAAGAAGTAAAAGCGAAATATAACAATTATGATGAATATCTACAATCCTTAAATATGGTTGCTGATATTCATTACTTTAAATCTGTTTATCTGGAAAGGATTACACAGTTAACCAATAAAACAAATCAATTTAATCTTACAACAAAAAGGTATTCTTTTACGGAGATTGAGGAGATAAGCAAATCTAAAAGTAAAATTCCTCTTTGTGGAAGGCTTAAAGATAAGTTCGGCGATAACGGTCTAATTTCAGTAGTTATTGGAGATATAAAAGGAAAAGAACTGCATATTGATTTATGGCTCATGAGCTGCAGAGTTTTGAAAAGAGATATGGAAAAAGCAATGTTTGATGCTATAGTTGAAGAATGTAAGAAAAGGGGAATTAATGTAATTTACGGGTATTATTACAAAACACCAAAAAACAAAATGGTAAAAGACCATTATCGAAACTTGGGTTTTGAAGCTGTTGAAGAATCCGATGATCAAAGTAAATGGGTTATTGAGGTTAGTAAAATAATAGAAAAGAAAAATAAATTCATTGCAAGGGGGGATTATGAATGATTCTAGAGAAGTTACAGGAAATATTCAGGGATATTCTGGATAATGAGGAACTGGTTGTTACTGAACATGCAAGTGATTGGATTCAACAATGCAAAAGTAAACGAATGCTAATTTTAGGCAGGGATTCTCCAGAAGAGTATATGAAAAAGTTAGAAGGTACAGCACACCTTGCAGAGAAGTGGGGATACTACCTTAGGAGAGGATAATCGGCCAAGTTTTGTGCATTTTGTTTAACTCGCCCTGCCTCCACCAATACATATGGTGGTGTTTTTTATTTTGTATACTAAAAGGAAGGCTCGTGATGAGACTTCCTTTTTTAATTTACATCATAATTTAGCGGATTTTTGTATGGTGTCATCAAAACAGTTTTATTAGTAGTTTGTGGATAACAGCAGCGCAAATTGGAATCAATTCCTGCCTGTTTATCCAAGATGTCGAATTAAACCTGCAGCTCTGCGGAATGTTCCTTTACATAACGGTTATGCGGATGCTCTTTACACTCTTTGCTGCATGCTCTTAGGTGTTCATGTTCACATTCTTCACACAATAATAGATGTCTGTTGCACTCCGGATTTCCACATTTGACATAACGTTCTTCCGGCTTGCCGCAATGATAGCATTTCCCGACAACTGTTGCCTCTTCCGTACGATTGACAGGTACAGAAATTCGTTCATCAAACACGTAGCATTTTCCGTCCCACAAGCGGCCTTGTATTTCCGGGTCATACCCGTACGTGATGATTCCGCCGTGTAATTGGGATACATCCTTGAAGCCTTCTTTGACCAGGAAGCCTGAAAATTTCTCGCAACGAATTCCGCCCGTACAATACGTTAGCACTTTCTTATCTTTATATTCGTTTAAGTTATTACGAATCCAATCCGGTAGCTCACGGAATGTTTCAATGTCGGGTCTAATGGCATTTTTAAAATGGCCAAGATCATACTCATAAGTATTGCGTGCATCTATAATGATCGTATCTTCCTCTTGCATAGCTTCGAAAAACTCTTTGGGTGAAAGACGTTTGCCGGTCATTACATTCGGATTTATGTCATCTTCTAAATTGAGATGAACAATCTCCTTCTTCACCTTTACCTTCATTTTTTTGAACGCATGGCTTTCGCTCTTTTCTATTTTGAAAACCATATCTGAAAAACGAGGATCTTGATGCATAGCGTCTATATAAGCTTGAGTCTGTTCTTTTGTCCCTGACACTGTGCCGTTTAGACCTTCACTTGCTACAAGGATACGTCCTTTTAAGCCAAGTTCATTACAAAAAGCTAAGTGCTGTTCCTTAAACACTACAGGGTCATCTATGTGTACATATTTATAATAAAGTAAAACTTGATACTCCATTTTCCTCACACCTATTCTTTATAAAGTAAAGCTTTCATCAGTTGGCTCTTGCTGCCGTTACAGCAGGACAAAACTTTTCCTTCCTATCATAACAAAAAAAATAAAAAATGGTTGTCTTTCAGTGCAAACCTCATTTTACCATTTATTATCAAATGGAGAATGGATAATCAGCTGCTTTCCTAAATTTTTTAGGGGTAACATCTATAGAAATGGGGTAATGCAGAATCGTTTGTTGGGTGTATCATATCTGTTTTACAACAGATCATTTTTTTTGATGGTGATATATGTAAAAGTTTAGTGCTATACAAAAAAACATAAAAACATTATAATAAGATTATAATTTTTGCTTTTGGGGAAAAAAAAAGTATAGTTTTATCACATTGTTTATTGAATTTTTAGAAAATATAGAACGTTTGTGCCGGATACTGAGCTTTGTGAGAAAGTATAAAAATTATGATAACATAGTTATTATGTGTGAAAAAACTTACTATTTTTCTGCAATATAAAGCTAAGGAAGGGGATGCATACTATGAAAAGAATTGGACTAGCTTGGCAAATCCTAATTGGTTTAATTTTAGGTATTGCTGTAGGCGCTATTTTCTATGGGGATCCAAGAGTAGCAGAGTTTTTACAACCTATTGGCGATATCTTTATTCGTTTAATTAAGATGATTGTCATACCGATTGTTGTTTCCAGCTTGATTGTCGGTGTTGCCGGCGTAGGGGACATGAAAAAGCTCGGTAAACTTGGCGGTAAAACAATTTTATATTTTGAAATCATTACTACTGTCGCCATTCTTGTTGGTTTATTGGCGGCTAATATCTTCCATCCAGGAAGCGGCGTGGATATGTCCTCCTTGCAAAAAACAGATATCGGCAGCTATGTAGAAACAACGGAAGAAACCAAAAGCCATGGCTTTGCTGAAACATTCGTCAACATCGTTCCTCCAAACATTGTAGCCGCAATGGTGGATGGAAACATGTTAGCTATTATTTTCTTCTCTGTATTATTCGGGCTGGGAGTAGCAGCGATTGGCGAAAAAGGAAGACCTGTCTTAAAGTTTTTTGAAGGTACAGCAGAAGCGATGTTCTATGTAACAAACCAGGTGATGAAGTTTGCTCCATTTGGGGTATTCGCCCTTATCGGGGTTACCGTATCAAAGTTTGGTGTGCAATCACTTATTCCATTAAGTAAGTTAATGATTCTTGTTTATGCGACTATGATTTTCTTTGTACTAGTTGTTTTAGGACTTGTAGCAAGATGGGCAGGTATTAATATTCTCCATTTCATCAAATTATTGAAAGACGAATTGATTCTTGCTTATTCAACAGCCAGCTCCGAAACAGTATTACCTAGAATTATGAGTAAAATGGAGAAGCTTGGTTGTCCGAAAGGAATTGCTTCTTTCGTTATTCCAACAGGTTACTCCTTTAACCTGGATGGTTCTACACTGTATCAAGCATTGGCGGCCATCTTTATTGCTCAAATGTATGGCATTGATTTGTCTATCGCTGACCAAATCTCTTTAGTGCTTGTATTAATGGTAACATCTAAAGGGATTGCAGGAGTTCCTGGCGTATCATTCGTTGTATTGTTAGCGACCCTTGGTACAGTCGGAATTCCGGTAGAAGGATTGGCATTTATCGCTGGTATTGACCGTCTGTTAGATATGGCGAGAACGGCTGTAAACGTTGTAGGTAACTCGTTAGCCGCTGTTGTTATTTCAAAATGGGAAGGCCAGTTTAACGAAGCAGATAAAGAAGCTTACTTGAACGAAGTAAGAGCATCTTAAAATAATGGCACTGCTTTTATATAGGATACAAGTGACAACAGGCTTGCGAGTTATTCGCAAGCCTGTTTTTTATGGTATAAGGATAGAAAGAACTGCGTTGATGTTTCATTTTTAGTTATCAAGTTTAAAAAACGGTTGATTTTGCTTTTAATGTACAATGGGCCGCCATGTTATTAAATCCTTGATTTAGCGGATTTAACATGACGGCCCATTGCGCGGGGGGAGTCAAAAGGGACGATGACTCACCCTCCTCTTTATTTTTCCTCTAAGAAATATTTTTCAATATCATCTAAGAATAAGTTAGCTGCTTTTACACCGCCGGCCGTATTCCAGATTGCATCGTTTACTTTATGGGTATTGTTGTTTTTCACTACATTTAAGTTCTTGAATAATGGGTCATTGATCCATTCTTCTTCTAATTTTGGTGCTTCACCTTTGTTTTCCGCCGGATCGTATGTGAAGTAGAAGAGGATATCGCCATCCATAGCAGGAATACGCTCTTTTGTTACATTCTTTTCGGCAAAGTCAGGTTGATCTTGTCCTTCAGGACGGGCAAAACCTAACTGGTCTAAGATCACACCAGAGAAAGTATCTTTATGATAAATACGAACATCTCCAGGCATGAAACGAACAATGGATACTTTTTGATTTAATTTATCGCCAAGTTTACCTTTTAATTCTTCAACGCGCTGATCGAAGTCAGCGATTACTTTGTTGCCTTCTTCTTCTTTGTTTACTGCTTTTGCATAAAGTTTGAAGTTTTCTTTCCAGTCACCGCGCAATGTTTCAGCAAATACGGTTGGAGCAATCGCATTTAACTGTTCGTAAATTTTCTCATGACGCATCTTGTTGCCGATGATTAAATCCGGTTTTAGGGAAGCGATTGTTTCTACGCTTGGTTCACCTTCATTACCGACGCTTTTTACACCTTTCATTTCATCCTTAATATGATCGTACCAAGGATCACCTGTCCATGATTGAACTGCGCCTACCGGTTTTACACCCAATGCTAAAAGTGCTTCTGTTCCTTCGTTTGTTAAAATAACGACACGTTTAGGTGTATCTTTGATTTCGGTTGTTCCCATTGCGTGTTCTACTGTATAAGGCTTGCTTTCAGCCGTTTTTGCTCCATTTGAAGTATTGTTTTCTCCAGAAGCTTGCTTTTCTGCATTGCCGCAGCCTGCAAGTGCAAAAATTGCTACAAGCATAAGAGCTGCCAGCAACGAAGAGAAGCGGTTTTGTTTAAAGTATGTAAGCATATAATTCCCTCCGCTTTGAAAATGATTTTCATTTACAACTAGATAGTATTCGATAAATCAGAACATGTCAACACGAAAATGAAAATGATTCTCAAAGTCATTGACAGTATTTTACCCATCTCCTAAACTTAAAGTAGAAATAGAAATATTAGAGGAGAAGAAATAGATGCTGCTAAGACAAACAGGAGGAAAAGCCTTCGGATTGATAGTTAGTATATGTATATTACTTATTTGCATCGGACTTAGTATTGTTCTTGGATATACTGATACAAGTGTAAAAACGGCTATTCAAGCGTTCCAACATTTTGACGGTTCAAATGAGCACATTATTATTCAGGATGTCCGTCTTCCCAGAGCATTGATTGGTGCTGCTGTCGGAAGCAGTTTGGCAATAGCGGGAGCGCTCATGCAAGCATTAATGAAAAATCCGCTTGCTTCACCTGATATCATTGGAATTAATGCGGGTGCGAGCTTTTTTATCGTGGTTGCGTTGATGGTTTTTTCCGTTAATTCCTTGCAGGCATTCACATGGCTTGCTTTCGCTGGTGCTGCGTTTGCTGCCTTTATTGTATATTTTTTCAGCGGGATTGGGAGCGGAGGCTTGACGCCAATGAAATTAACGCTCGCAGGTGCGGCGGTTGCAGCGTTGTTTTCCTCTTTGACTCAGGGACTATTAGTAATGGATGAATCGGCTCTTGATCAAGCCTTATTTTGGCTTGCGGGATCGGTTCAAGGGAGAAAGTCAGAAATTCTTCTTTCGGTTCTTCCTTATCTTGCAGTTGCAACGATTATGGCCTTTTTAATGTCTCAAAAAATTAATATTCTGACGATGGGCGAAGATGTAGCCAAAGGGTTAGGTCAAAGAACGGGAACAGTTAAGCTGATGATTGCGGTTGCCTTCGTGCTGCTTGCCGGCGGTTCTGTAGCGGTTGCCGGTCCGATTGGATTTGTGGGAATTATTGTTCCCCATATCGTCCGCTTATTGATTGGGAATGATTATCGCTGGATTTTGCCTTATTGCGGTGTAATAGGAGGCATTTTGCTCTTGTTGGCAGATATCGGGGCTCGCTATGTGATCATGCCGGAGGAGGTACCGGTTGGGGTGATGACGGCTTTTATCGGTACGCCGTTTTTCATTTACATTGCACGTAAAGGAGGCCGCACATCATGAAGAAATATTTCCCGCTTCGTCTTGGAAAAGGGAACGTTTCACTATTACTTGATCGAAAGGCCGTTTGGATTAATATAAGTTTTATTTTTTTATTGCTAGCGGCGTTTTTAGTAAGTGCCGGAATGGGAGAACAGTTTATTCGACCATGGCATGTTATGAATATATTGTTAGGACAGGGAGATGCATTTGAACAATTGATAGTCAACTCATTTCGCATGCCTAGAATATTGATCGCTGTCCTAGTGGGTATGAGCCTTGCGGCAGCGGGGGCTATTTTACAGGCGGTTGTTCGAAACCCATTGGCATCTCCTGATATTATCGGGATTACAGGCGGAGCGTCGGTAGCTGTTGTGCTGTTTTTGGCGATTTTTAGTGATGAGAATAATGCTTTGACAGTAAGTATTCATTGGATGCCGCTAAGCGCCTTTATCGGTGCAGCCGTTGTAACGTTCTTGCTGTATATACTTGCGTGGAAGAACGGCTTATCTCCTATTCGTCTTGTGTTAATTGGAATCGGTATGTGGGCATTGACGAAAGCATTGACTACTATGTTTATGCTTTTAGGTCCCATTTATCAAGCAAGTCAGGCAAACGTTTGGATTACAGGATCCGTTTATGGGTCCAGTTGGAAGAATGTATGGGTGTTGGCGCCTATTACCGTAACTCTTCTTGTTATCACTATTGTCATGATAAGAAATATTAATATTCAAGAACTGGGAGAAGAAATCGCAATTGGAGTTGGAACAAATGTTCAAAAGCAGCGCTTGCTTTTATTGCTGATGAGTTCGGCATTAATCGGAAGTGCAGTTGCATTTGCAGGAGGCATTGGATTTGTCGGGTTGATGGCTCCACATATCGCCAGAAGGCTTGTCGGCTCCTCGTTCGGGGCATTGCTGCCTTTATCCTGCGTTATTGGGGCGATTTTAGTGGTAATGGCTGATTCTATCGGGCGAACATTTTTCCTGCCTGTTGAAGTTCCGGCAGGGGTATTTACAGCTGCCATTGGAGCCCCTTATTTCATTTATCTTTTATATAAGCAGCGAAACGCTTAAAAAAGGAGCGAAGAGTAAATGCAAGCATTAGAAACAAAGTCGCTGACATTGTCTTATGGAGATACCATTATTATAGATGAATTGAATTTAACGATTCCAAAAGGAGAAATCACCGTTTTTATCGGAAGTAACGGCTGTGGGAAATCCACGCTTCTTCGTTCATTAGCCCGCTTGTTGAAACCGCAGTCCGGCTCCATTTTAATTGAAGGAGAGATGGTATCAAAACTTCCTACCAAGGAGATTGCCAAGCGGTTAGCCATTTTGCCCCAAGGCCCCATTGCTCCTGAAGGGCTGACAGTCTTGCAGCTAGTGAAACAAGGGCGTTATCCGTATCAAAAATGGTATCGTCAATGGTCTGAAGAAGATGAGCAAATTGTAAATAGTGCACTCCAAGCCACAGGTATGGAGGAGTTGGCCGATCGCTTCGTAGATTCGTTGTCTGGCGGACAAAGACAGCGTGCCTGGATTGCCATGACTTTAGCGCAGGATACGGACATCATTTTGCTGGATGAGCCGACTACGTATTTAGACATGACACACCAAATAGAAATTTTAGATCTTTTATTTGAACTCAATGAGAAAGAAGAACGTACCATCATCATGGTGCTCCACGACTTGAACTTAGCGTGCCGTTATGCCCATCACCTTGTAGCGATTAAGGATAAAACGGTTTACGCTCAAGGAAAGCCGGAACAAGTGATTAGCTGTGAGCTCGTAAAGGACGTGTTCAATATGAATTGTGAAGTAACGGTTGACCCGCTTTTCGGAACACCATTATGTATCCCTCACGGCCGGGGAAGATACATTGCGGACAAGGTGGGAAAAAGCCATGAAGCAATTTAGCGATGAGGAGTTAAAGATCTTTAAAGGGAATTTTCGTCTGACGGAATGCTCGAATGCTTCTCCTTTATCCATTAAAGCCGTTGACTTAACGGATGAACAACAATTAAAAGCCTATTTAATAAAGGTCAGAGAAAAAGTAGAAGCTGCAAATCTTACGGTGGCAGCTTCGCTTTTTATTAAACGGTACAGCTTTGCTGTTTTAGTGGCTCTTTACTCTATGAGTGTTCTTGACAAACGTCTGAATTTTTCGGTGGAAAATGTTTCTGTTGAGACATTGGATGAAGAAGATAATCTCTGGCTTCCTTCTTTTAAACTCCATGATTTATCAATAGAAGAGACTTCAAGGGCTGACCGATTGATATGGCGGGATGATGTCTTGAAGCAAATTTTTTGTCATCATGTGGATGTGTTGTTTACTCATATAATGAAAGTGTGCAAATTACCTAAATTGATTATGTGGGAAAATCTTTATGTGTACATTTGCTGGATGTATGAACAGTTGCTAAACGATTCCCAGCTGCATTCCATTCATAAGCGAATAAGAAGTGACTTTCAATACATTCTAAAAGAAGGGAAAGGCCATTTATTTGGTATCTATCATCAAAATCCTTTCTTGAAATATGACCAGCCAGACCAATTCAGTGAGAAGGACGGCCAAGAAGTCCGAATTCGTAAAACTTGCTGCTTTGCTTATTTAACAGCCATGAAAGGAAAGCATTGCAAAACGTGTCCTGTTAGTTGCGGCCGTGAAGAAGCAGGGAAGTCATAATCAAAAAGGTGGGACTGCTGAATGGATAAGAGATTTTTAGAACAAATAGATGGATTGGTGGAAAAGTATACAGAACTATTACTGGGCGAAACATCTGAGGAACTCGCTGAAAAGGTAAAAGTATGGGCGTTATATACGCACATTGCCAAATCCATGCCGGCACTTGCCAAGCATTGGAATGAGACATACCCAGAAGCCAAGGCTGAAATGATTAAAGCAATTGGCGAGATTAAAACACTAAATGAGCAGCATAAAGCACAAAATAAATAAATAAAAGAAAACTCCTTGTTATTGCACAAGGAGTTTTCTTTTATTAATGGACGGGAAATTGAGATTTGTAGCCGGAGAATTGTTGGTATGATTGTTGTAATTTTTGTTGTTCCGCTGCCTCGATTCCATACCATCCCTTTTTAAACATTAAATTGTAAAGCTCACGCTGTGTGTTTTCAGTTTCATTAAAGATGCCAAGGATGTCCCGGTAAAGTGCATCATGGCTAAATTCATGGAGCGCTGTACAGTAAGATGTCGTCATATATTTTTCAGTTGCTAATATATCGTTAATAAAGTCGCGATCATTCATCTGGGGAGTTTTAGGAACTTGTGTTTCCGGATTTTGGATTTTATTCTGGTTTTGATTCATCATTTTCACTCCTTATTGAAGCATCTGGGATTGTTGATTGTTTTGTAAATGCTGAAGAATTTTATCGTAATGACGCTGATGCATTTGACAGCATTTTTCAAGTGCCTGCGAAATCTCTTGATCCTGACATTGGGCTGCAAAGAAATGAGCTTTTTTGACAGCCATTAAGTTCCATGAAAGCATGTCTGTTAAATATAATGAATCTTTCGTAGATATTACTTGCGGCGGCTGCGGCATCATAGCGGCCTGCTGGCCTTGTTGTTGTTGCGGTTGCATTTGCATACAAAATACCTCCTGCTTAAAATGTTCATCGCTATATAGTTTGTCGGGTCTGTTCTTTTACTATGCAGTACAGCATGTGGCAAAATGTTTAAAATCATATTCGAATAATTAGAGGAATGCTGAGATAATGCTAAACCATCTGCGCAACATACGATTAACATGGAAGTATATGGATTGCAGGCAAATGTTAGGGTGGGACAGGAGGGGAACCATTATGGAACAGGTAATGCGGAATTTTTTCTTGTTCCTATCAAAAAACAAAGCACTCACAAAGCTGGCCAAGAAGTATGGATTACGCTTCGGTGCATCTCGTTTTGTAGCAGGAGAAACAATTGATTTAGCGATTAAAGCAATCAAGGATTTGAATAAAAGAGGCTTAGCTGTGACCGTCGATTACCTGGGTGAGTTTATAGATAATGAAAGAGAAGCAAACGAAATGGCTGATCAATCCATTGAAGCAATGAAAGCGATCAGCCGTGAAAAGCTTGATGCTCAACTCTCCCTTAAGCTGACCTCGATGGGACTTGATGTTTCAGATGAAGTGGTACTGGGGAATATGCGCCGGCTTTTAGAGAGTGCAAAGGACAATGGGGTATTTGTAACGATTGATATGGAAGATTATTCACGCTGCCAAAAAACAATTGAAATCTTTAAACAGCTGAAAGAGAAACATGACAACGTAGGAACAGTTATTCAAGCCTATTTATATCGGGCGGAGAAGGATATTGCAGATTTAAATGAGTACCGTCCCCATTTGCGTCTTGTAAAAGGAGCGTACAAAGAATCGCCTCAAGTAGCCTTTCCAGAAAAGAAAGATGTAGACGAGAACTTTAAAAAGATTATTAAACAACATTTGCTGAATGGAAATTATACAGCGGTCGCTACACATGATGAGGTGATTATCGAGTACACGAAGCAGCTAGTAAAAGAACATGGGATCCCCAATGATCAGTTTGAGTTTCAGATGTTGTACGGAATCCGTCCGGAGAGACAGGATGAGCTTGTGAAGGAAGGTTACAGGATGAGAGTGTATGTACCATATGGAGTCGATTGGTACGGCTATTTCATGCGGCGATTAGCAGAGCGCCCGGCAAACGTTGCATTTGTGCTAAAAGGTATCCTCAAAAAATAAAAATCAAGTTTTTTGATTGATTGGAGACTTATGGGACAGCTTCTAAGTAAACTCAATGTTAAGCTACAATATTTTTAGAATGAATGAACCGCCACTGAGATGATCGGTTTGAGCATTTTTATCGTGACGGTTCAAATCCCTTTTTTATTCGTCCTGCATATTTTGCTTTTTGTATTGTTGATTTTGCGAAGTGCGTTTGCCTCCGCCATCCCTTTCAATGTTTGGGCCGGCATTTCCTTTCACACTAGCCGCACTGACTCCTGCTTTGGAAGGACTTTTCTTTAAACGTGCCATCACAATCACCTCCAGTTATTAGATTGCCCATCACAGCAGAAATCATTTATCTTAAGATGTCGGGATTGACGTCAGGTATAACAGGAGAGCCAGAGGGAGAAGCCTGGAGAAATTAGAATATATTTTTTATGCAAAACTGCCTGTTTTTTAGTTTTTATATTGCGAAAATTCACAAAATAATCTATATTAAATTTAGAGAGAAGGGAAATTATCATTTTTTTGATCATAAAATGAATGAGTATTCATTCAAGATCTAAAGGGGGATATGTATGAGCTTACAAATTCGAAAGGCAGCTGTACTTGGCTCCGGTGTGATGGGATCAGGTATTGCAGCGCACTTAGCAAATATCGGAATTCCAACATTATTGCTTGATATTGTGCCTGCCCAACTAACAAAAGAGGAAGAGGCAAAAGGATTGACATTAGAAGATATGTCAGTGCGCAACCGTCTTAGTACAGGTGCGCTACAAAAATTATTAAAACAGAAACCAGCTCCGCTAACCTCAAAAGAAAACCTTGCTTTGATTCAAGCAGGAAATTTAGAAGACGATTTAGAAAAGTTAGCGGATTGTGATTGGATTATTGAAGTAGTCGTTGAAAATCTAGAAGTTAAAAAGCAATTATTCAATAAAATTGATACAGTGAGAAAACAGGGAAGCATCGTAAGCTCCAACACCTCGGGTATTTCTGTTCACGCAATGGCAGAGGGCAGATCAGAAGACTTCAAACAGCATTTCTTAGGCACACACTTTTTTAACCCGCCTCGTTACTTAAAACTTCTTGAGATTATTCCAACAAAAGATACAAAAACAGAAGTCGTTGAATTTATGCAAACATTCGGTGAGGATGCGCTTGGCAAAGGGGTCGTTCTTGCGAAGGATACACCAAACTTTATTGCCAACCGTATCGGGACATATGGCTTGCTCGTAACAGTCCGGGAAATGCTAAAAGGCGGTTACGGTGTCGGTGAAGTTGATTCTGTTACAGGTCCTTTGATTGGACGCCCCAAAAGTGCTACTTTCCGTACCCTTGATGTTGTTGGTTTGGATACATTCATCCATGTGGCGAACAATGTGTACGAAAAAGTTGAGGGTGATGAAAAAGCCGTTTTTGAAGTACCCTCCTTTATGAAGCAAATGCTTCAAAAAGGTTGGCTTGGAAGTAAATCAGGCCAAGGTTTCTTCTTGAAGCAAGGGAAAGAAATTTTGGAATTAAATCCTCATACAATGGAATATGAGATACGCAAAAAGTTAAAAACGGGCTCCACTGAAATGAGCAAACAAGAAAAAGGCTTAGCGAATAAATTGAAAGCGCTTCTATACGCGGATGACCGCGCAGGTTCACTGCTTTGGAACATCATCAGCCCTGTGCTGATTTATTCGGCCCAGCTAAAAGATGAAATCGCGGATAACATTGCAGCCATTGACCGTGCGATGAAATGGGGCTTCGGATGGGAACTGGGGCCGTTTGAAACATGGGATGCCATAGGCGTACGGCGCTCTGTTCAGAAGATGGAGGAAAAGGGTGCGAAGGTTCCGGATTGGGTTAAATCGATGTTAGAAGAAGGATTTGAATCGTTCTACCAGAAGCAGGAGGGCGCTGTCTATTTTTATGATAACGGTGATTATTGCCTGCTTGCTGAAAACAAAAAAGTTATCCATTTAAAATCCCTCAAAGAACAAAACAAAGTGATCAAGAAGAACAGTGGTGCAAGTTTAATTGATTTGGGAGATGATGTAGCCTGTCTTGAGTTTACATCTCCAAACAATGCAATCGGGCTGGATATTATCCAGATGATTAACTTTGCCATAGAGGAAGTCGGGCGCAATTACAAGGGTCTTGTGATTGGGAATCAGGCGAAAAATTTCTGTGTCGGTGCAAACCTGGCAATGATTTTAATGGAAGCACAAGATGACAACTATTTTGAAATTGAGATGGTCGTTCGTCAGTTCCAACAAGCGATGATGAACATTAAATACAGCTCCAAGCCGGTTGTTGCCGCTCCGTTTGGCATGACACTTGGGGGCGGAACGGAAATCTGTCTGCCAGCAAGCAGAACTCAGGCTTCAAGTGAGACATATATGGGTCTTGTAGAAGTCGGCGTTGGCCTGATCCCTGGGGGCGGCGGTAATAAAGAGCTTTATATCAAACATTTAAATAATATGGCAAACAACGTAGATTTCGATCTCCAAAAAGTTGCCAACAAAGTGTTTGAAACGATTGCTATGGCGAAAGTATCGACATCCGCTGCAGAGGCACGCAGTTCGAACTTCCTTGATAAAAAAGATGGCATCAGCGTAAATGGGGATCATCTCTTACATGATGCAAAGCAAGCAGTCATCCATTTATTCGAAGAAGGATATCAACCGCCGGTGCGTAAAAAAGTTCCGGTAGTAGGTGAAACAGGATATGCAACCCTATTGCTCGGTGCCCAAGGATTAAAATACTCTGGTTACATTTCTGAACATGACTACAAAATTGCCCAAAAGCTAGCTTATGTAATTGCAGGAGGCAAGGTACCATATGGAACGGAAGTAGATGAGCAATATTTATTAGATTTAGAGAGAGAAGCGTTCTTAAGTCTTGTGGGAGAAGCGAAATCTCAGCAACGTATGCAGCACATGCTGTTAAAAGGAAAACCATTGCGTAACTAAGGGGGATGAATCATGAGGGAAGCGGTCATTGTAGCCGGTGCCAGAACACCGGTCGGAAAAGCGAAAAAAGGGACACTTGCTAATGTACGCCCAGACGATTTAGGCGCATTAGCAGTGAAAGAAACATTAAAAAGGGCAGGGAATTATGAAGGACCGATTGATGATTTAATTTTTGGCTGTGCGATGCCGGAAGCAGAGCAAGGGTTAAATATGGCACGAAACATCGGAGCTTTAGCGGGGCTTCCGTACACCGTGCCTGCCATTACGATCAACCGCTATTGTTCTTCAGGCTTACAAAGCATTGCTTTCGGGGCAGAGCGAATCATGCTTGGCCATTCCGAGGTCGTATTGGCCGGTGGAGCCGAATCAATGAGTTTAGTACCGATGACAGGCCATGTTGTTCGACCAAATGTCAAATTGGTCGAAAACGCACCTGAATACTATATGGGAATGGGTCATACTGCAGAGCGAGTTGCCCTGAAATATGGTATTACACGTGAAGAGCAAGATGCGTTTGCGGTACGCAGCCACCAACGGGCAGCGCGGGCACTTCAAGAAGGTAAATTCAATGACGAAATGGTCCCTGTGGAAGTGACGATTCGCAAAGTCGATCAAAACAACAAACTGCAAGAACAAACCATTCTTTTCTCACAAGATGAAGGAGTTCGTCCTGATACATCTTTACAGGGATTAAGCAGGCTGCGCCCGGCTTTCTCCGTAACAGGCTCGGTTACCGCAGGGAACTCATCTCAAATAAGTGATGGAGCAGCTGCAGTTTTGATCATGGATCGCGAGAAAGCGGAAGCAGAGGGATTGAAGCCGCTGGCTAAATTCCGTTCTTTTGCCGTCGGAGGAGTCCCGCCGGAGGTAATGGGAGTCGGTCCAGTAGTTGCCATTCCTAAAGCGCTGAAACTGGCTGGGCTGGAAGTATCAGATATCGGGCTATTTGAGTTAAATGAGGCGTTTGCTTCACAAGCAATCCAAGTCATACGCGAACTTGGGCTTGATCAGGAAAAAGTGAATGTAAACGGTGGTGCAATCGCCCTTGGTCATCCGTTGGGGTGTACAGGAGCAAAGCTAACCTTAAGCATAATCAATGAAATGAAGCGCAGAAATGAACAATTTGGTGTTGTGACCATGTGTATCGGTGGAGGTATGGGAGCTGCCGGCGTGTTTGAATTACTTTAATTAAACAAGGGGGAGAAAAAGGATGTCTAATCAAACAGGAAAAATGGTTAAAGGTGGAAGCTTTCTTATTGAAGATGTATTACCATCCCAGGTGTACACACCGGAGGATTACACAGATGAGCATAAAATGATTGCAAAAACGACGGAAGATTATGTGGAAAATGAAGTGTTGCCGGAAGTGGAACATTTGGAAAATCATGAGTTTGATCGTTCTGTTAAGTTATTAAAGCAAGCTGGGGACTTGGGCTTATTGGGTGCTGATGTACCGGAAGAATACGGAGGTTTAGGATTAGATAAAATCAGCTCAGCTCTTATTGCTGAAAAAATGTCCCGTGCCGGCGGATTCTCGATTTCCCACGGCGCCCATGTAGGAATCGGTTCCCTTCCGATTGTGCTGTTTGGTACGGAAGAGCAAAAACAAAAATACTTACCTGCCCTGGCAACAGGTGAAAAATTAGCGGCCTATGCCCTAACAGAGCCTGGATCAGGTTCAGATGCTCTAGGAGCGAAAACAACAGCGCGTTTAAACGCAGAAGGCACTCACTACATCCTAAACGGTGAAAAGCAATGGATTACAAATGCGGGCTTTGCGGATGTATTCGTTGTATACGCGAAAATTGACGGTGAGCAGTTCTCGGCATTTATCGTAGAACGCGAGTTCCCTGGCGTCTCGACAGGCGCGGAAGAAAAGAAAATGGGTATTAAGAGTTCCTCTACTAGAACGCTAATCTTAGAAGACGCTCTCGTTCCAAAGGAAAACTTACTGGGTGAAGCCGGTAAAGGACATGTGATTGCATTTAATATCTTAAATATCGGCCGCTACAAACTAGGAGTCGGCGGTGTCGGAGCGGGTAAACGCGCGCTTGAAGTCACAGTTCAATATGCAAATCAACGTCAACAATTTAAAACACCAATTTCTCAATTCTCTTTAACACAAGAAAAACTAGCAACGATGGGCGCAAAATTGTATGCGACAGAAAGCTCTGTTTACCGTACAGTAGGTCTATTTGAAGACCGGATGGGAGGCTTATCGGAGGCAGAAGTGAAAGATGGTAAAGCGGTTGCTGCTTCTATTGCAGAATATGCGATTGAATGTTCTTTAAATAAAGTATTTGCAACAGAAACGCTTGATTACATCGTGGATGAAGGGGTTCAAATCCATGGTGGATACGGTTTTATGGCCGAGTATGAAATTGAGCGCATGTACCGTGACTCCCGCATCAACCGCATTTTTGAAGGGACAAATGAAATTAACCGTTTATTAGTGCCAGGGACATATTTACGCAAAGCAATGAAGGGTGAGCTGCCTTTATTGCAAAAAGCACAGGTCTTACAAGAAGAATTGATGATGTTAATGCCTGAAGAAGTGGGCGACGGTGTTCTAGAGCAAGAAAAATATTTAGTGAAGAACGCGAAGAAAATTGCTTTAATGATCACGGGCCTCGCTGCTCAAAAATACGGCAAAGCGTTAGAGAAGGAACAAGAGATTCTTGTGAACATTGCCGATATTATCAGCAATGTGTATGCGATGGAATCAGCGTTGCTTCGCACAGGAAAGGCAATCGAGAAAACGGGTGTAGAGAAAAACCAGTTGAAAGTATTGTATACGCAAGTATTCTGCCAAGAGGCATTCAATGAAATCGAAGCGCATGCGAAAGAAACATTAGTGGCGGTTGAACAAGGAGATAGGCTCCGCATGATGTTTTCTGCTCTTCGCAAACTTACAAGGCATACACCAATCAATGTCATCGGCAAAAAACGTGAAATTGCCAAAGTGCTTATTGATGCTGAGCGCTATGTAGTGTAATGATTGTTTGTCAGCCTCCCGGGTTAATTTCGGGAGGGTTGCATAGTTTGCTCCTATCAAGATCATGAATAAGATTACCGTCCGTTAAAACATAATTATATCAACTCATCTTATCATTCTGGCATAATCGATGTGATCTTTTGGTGTTCAAACGGGTGGCTGAAAGCAACGATATATTAAAGGTGTTTTTATATAAGGATTTGCCAAGAGACCGTAAGGTAACTTGGCAAATCCTTATGCTTTTCCAGAACGGGGGAAAGTTTTTCTCTCCCGTACCGGAAAAGTAGGTCTAGATAGTATGAAAAGAAAAAAAGGATGTGTTAAAATACGAAAAAAGTCTAAAATAAATAGGTAGGTGTTGTTTATGGCGCTAAAGTTTTATACATACCCGAAATGCGGAACATGCCGCAAAGCGAAAAAATGGCTGGATGACAATGGTGTACCATATGAAGAGATTCATATCGTAGAAAACCCTCCGTCCAAAGAAGAAATCAAAGCGTACTATGAGAAAAGCGAATTAGAACTGAAAAAGCTTTTTAATACAAGTGGAATGAAATATCGTGAACTTGGATTAAAAGACAAAATCAAAACGGCAACAGAAGAGGAGCTGCTCGACTTGCTGGCATCGGATGGCATGCTGATCAAGCGCCCGCTTGTCACTGATGGAAAGCATGTGACGGTAGGGTTCAAGGAAGAACAATTTGAGGAATTATGGTCATAATTTTTAGTACATAAAACTTTTTATTACATTAGAATACTTTCAAATAGAAAAAATGAACGAATTACGTTACACTAAATAGTAGCGTATTTGTAAAAAGATTCTATTTTTGATAAGTATTAAACTTTAGATGATTGTTGGAGGGATTAAGATGAACACACCAAATGAATTACGTTATTCCGAAGAGCATGAGTGGGTAAAAACAGAAGGAAATGTAGTGCGTGTAGGGATTACAGATTTCGCTCAATCAGAGCTTGGAGATATCGTATTTGTTGAGCTGCCTGAAGTAGGCGCGACTGTACAAGCGGACGAGCCTTTCGGAAGCGTTGAATCTGTTAAAACAGTTTCTGAATTATACGCTCCAATTAGCGGTAAAGTGGTAGAAGTAAACGAAGATCTAAATGATAATCCTGAGTTTGTTAACGAGTCTCCATATGAAAAAGCATGGATGATCATCATTGAACCGTCTGATGCAAGTGAAGTAGACAAGCTTATGACAGCTGAAGAATATGAGAACATGGTAAACGAAGGATAATTCGCCATTAAAAAGCTGTTTCACTTCAGATTTTTTCTGATTGGTGCGGGCACTCTATGCCTAAAGGAACTTTAGGAAAGGGTGTCTGTTTTTATGTTTGAGAAAAAAAAGATTGATGTGACTGATCGAATAACCGCTAAATTTCATCAAGATGGCATGAATTTATATATGGAAAAACAGCCGATCGGAAGAGCCGTAATCGGAGAAAACGGATATAAGTATGAACTCGATCCAGGCTTTGAACATAATCAATCCAAGTTTTATCAATACGCCGATGTGCCTTCTAAGACAGATGAAAAATATACAGATTGCGATGCTGAAGAGGGCTGGTGCTAGGAAATGGTGAAAAGACAGTGGGGATTGTTTCCGCTGTCTTTTTTTCAAAAGGTTTTTTGATAGTAACACCGCTGTCACGGCATCCGTTAGGAAGCTCATTTTTTCTTAAGAACTTGTTAAGGAGTCATGCTGATTTTCACTATTTTTGGCCCATCTTTGCCAATTCTCCTTTTCGCATACTTTTGGGAAAAGCTGAAGATGGGCCGAAAATGAAGATAGATTCTCAAAATCGGTGTTTTTGAAAAGATTTTGTTAAATTCTTCTTAAAAAACAGGGGAACACATAGAAAGTAACGAATATCGTATAATGTAGGGATATCTTCGCCCTCGTATACAACTGATGAATAATGGGTGATGGCTATGTTGGTAGAAGAGACTGGAAAAGTGATTATTGTGGAAGGCAGATCTGATAAGAAGCGAATCGAGAGTATTATTAAGGAGCCAATTGAAATTATTTGCACAAACGGCACCATTAGTGTGGCTCGGCTGGATGAGATCATTGACACAATTTATCAGAAAGAGGTCTATATTCTGGTGGACTCAGATGACTCCGGAAATAAACTCCGAAAGCAATTTAAGCGGGAATTACCTGAGGCAGAACACCTATACATCGACAAAATGTATAGAGAAGTGGCTGCTGCACCTAAAAATCATATTGCGACCGTATTATTAAGTGCTAATATAGATGTAAATGCAGAATATTTAATATAAAAATAGAAATGGATTGACCTTCATGATCGATTGGACAGAAACACAACTTGACAGACAATTGAAAGAAAATGATCGGGTGATTGTTTTTTTCCATACACCTTTATGCGGGACATGCCAGTTAGCGAAGAAAATGCTGACGGTAACAGAAGCCTTGCTTCCTGATGTGGAAATAGGAATGTGCAACTTAAACTTTATGCCCGATAAAGCTGAAATATACGCCATTGAAAGCGTGCCATGTTTAATCATGATAGAGAACAATCAAGTTAAAAAGAAAATATATGCCTTTCATTCCATCGAGTATTTATTAGAGGAATTAAAAAGTTTTTCGCTATGAAAAGGGGATGACTCAAAAGCCTCCGGGGAAGGGCGGTCATCTATTTTTTCTGCGATGAACCGTCACTGAAATCCGTCATTTTCTTGGATTTTTCATGACGGTTCATTGCAGGAGGGTGTCCCATAAGTCTCCAATCAATCATAAAAATTGATTTTTATTGAAAGGGCCCGTCATTGAATCCCTTGATTTTGCCGGATTTTCATGACGGGTCCTTCTTCTGCTTGCGCCTTTCTGTTTTTTTATCTTGAACGAGCTTACAAAGGTTAATATGGTTGATTTAATTTTCTGAAATGTGATACTATTTATTTGTAAGATCCGCTGTCAATGAAGCAGAATTTATATAAAAATCAAACTTATCGAGAGAGGTGGAGGGACTGGCCCTTTGAAGCCCGGCAACCGGTTATTCGACACGGTGCTAATTCCAGCAGAGTAGAGACGCTCTGAAAGATAAGAAGAGACGATACCCCTCTTCTTAAGAAGAGGGGTGTTATCTTTTAAAAAGGAGAGTTGGAAAATGGGAGACAAAAAATCTTACCGTTTAGAAACAATCGGGATTCACGGGGGATTAAATCCTGATCCTGTAACAGGAGCACGTTCGCTCCCGATTTATATGTCAAATGCTTATCAATTTAAGGATACAGACCATGCTGCCGATTTATTTGCTTTAAAGGAACCAGGCTATATTTATACCCGGATACATAACCCGACAGTGACAACGTTTGAAGAGCGAATCGCTCAGCTGGAAGGCGGAGTGGGGAGTTTAGCCGTAGCAAGTGGGATGGCCGCTATTACGACCGCCATTTTGAATCTAGCCGGGGCAGGGGATGAAATTGTATCTGCATCCAATCTATACGGAGGAACATACAATTTGTTTGACACGACACTGCCGCGCTACGGAATTACGACTAAATTCGTTGACCCTTCCAATCCTGAGAACTTCCGTCATGCCATTACACCAAAAACGAAAGCTCTTTATGCTGAAACGATCGGTAATCCAAGCTTAAATGTATTGGACATTGAAAAGGTAGCAGAAATCGCTCATGAAGCAGGTATTCCGTTAATTGTGGATAATACGTTCGCAACTCCTTATTTATGCCGTCCGATTGAATATGGAGCCGATATCGTTATTCATTCCGCTACGAAATGGTTGTTGGGGAACGGGACAACATTAGGGGGCGCTATCGTAGATGGAGGGAATTTTGATTGGAACTCACCGAAATTCCCGGGATTTACAACGCCTGATCCAAGTTACCACAATATTGTCTATGCTGAAGCATTAGGGCCGCTTGCGTACATTGTCAAAGCAAGAGTTCAATTGTTGCGGGATATTGGCGTATCTATGAGTCCGTTTAATGCTTTTCAGTTTAGCTTAGGGCTTGAGACGCTCCATGTACGCATGAAAGAGCATATCGCCAACGTAAGAAAGGTGGTTGAATATTTGCAGCAGCATCCTGCCGTTGATTGGGTGCTATATCCTGAGCTTGAGGATCATCCTCAACATGAAGAAGCGAAAAAATATTTGCCAAAAGGAGCCGGCGCTGTGCTGGTATTTGGAATTAAAGGGGGCAGGGGAGCCGGGCAGAAATTAATCAATTCGGTTAAGCTGTGGTCTCATGTCGCCAATGTTGGAGATGCCAAGAGTCTTATTATTCATCCTGCCAGCACGACGCATCAGCAATTAAATGCCGAACAGCTGAAGGCCGCAGGAGTAAGTGAAGATCTTATTCGCTTATCCGTGGGAATCGAGCATATCGATGATTTAGTGGAGGATTTAGAGCAAGCAATTAAAGAGGCGACTGGATTAACCTCTTCTGCGGTGAATGTTTGATTCTCGTTCAGCAGAACAGCTGAACATTCGGTGTTTGGTAACTATTAGAAATAGCACGAAAAATAAAACAAATTCATTGACACTGATATATGGACGTGCTACAATCACTTTCGTACCTTTTAGACAACAATCGACAATTGCTTAACATAAACTGAATATTTGAAACGATAAGTACTCTTATCAAGAGAGGTGGAGGGACTGGGCCCGATGAAACCCGGCAACCGTCAGTTATGGCTGAAATGGTGCCAATTCCTACAAAGCATGTTTAAGCTTTGGAAGATGAGAGAAAGGAACTATGACAAAGCCTTTCTGCTCATATTCATATGCAGAAAGGCTTTTTATTTATAAGCAACTGTTCGGGGGAAGATGAATAACAACGAGTTTAACGAAAAGAAGGTGAGAATGCATGATTACATTAACAGGTGTCAAAAAGGTTTACCGTGCTAAGCATGGAATAGTTACAGCCGTTAACAATGTAGATTTACAGATCAAGCCTGGAGAAATATTCGGAATCATCGGATACAGCGGTGCCGGTAAAAGCTCCTTGATTCGTTTGTTGAATGGATTAGAGACTCCGACAGAAGGAACAGTTCAAGTGGCAGGAAACGACATCGGAAAAATTAAAGGTGAAAAACTTCGAAAAGCGCGCCAAGAAATCAGTATGATTTTCCAACATTTCAATCTATTATGGTCACGTACTGTAAGAGAAAATATCGCGTTTCCGCTTGAAATTGCAGGGATATCAAAAAGTGAGCGCCTGAAGCGAGTGGATGAGCTAATTAAACTAGTTGGTTTAGAAGGCAGGGAAGATGCTTATCCATCCCAGCTGAGCGGAGGACAAAAACAGCGTGTAGGCATTGCAAGGGCTCTTGCCAATAATCCGAAGGTGCTTCTATGTGATGAAGCGACATCTGCCCTTGACCCACAGACAACGGATTCTATTTTAGATTTGTTAGTCGACATAAATGAAAAACTTGGTTTAACTATCGTACTCATTACCCATGAGATGCATGTTATCCGTAAAATTTGCCATCGCGTCGCGGTAATGGAAAACGGACTTATCGTGGAACAGGGGGATGTACTCCATGTATTCCGAAAGCCGGAGCAACCAATTACGAAACGATTTGTTCAACAAGTGACGGAACCGGAAGAAACGTTTGAAGCAATTGGACATGTAAAAGAAAAATATCCAAACGGTCAAGTCGTTCAGCTTATATTTGTAGGTGATGCAGCCGAGCAGCCGTGGATCACAAATGTTATTCGTCAATTTGATGTGTCAGTGAACATCCTGCAAGGAAAAGTGTCCCAAACTCAAAACGGTTCATACGGCACACTGTTCGTTCATATTGATGGGGCTGAACAGGAAGTCCAAAAGGCTATTTCGTTTATTCGGGAGCAGCAAGTGGAAGTGGAGGTGATGGCCAATGCTTGAGCAATTATTTCCGAATGTAGAGATCGACAAACTAGTGGAAGCAACGATTGAAACACTTTACATGACGAGCATCTCTGTCATTGCCACCTTCCTTCTTGGGATAGCCCTTGGTTTGCTGTTATTCTTGACTTCAAAGGGAAACCTTTGGGAGAACAAAGTCATTAATTTAATTGTTTCAGCCTTTGTTAACGTATTTCGCTCGATTCCATTTATTATTTTAATTATCTTATTGATTCCTTTTACAAAGGCCATTGTCGGCACCATTTTAGGAGCGGAAGCAGCGTTGCCGGCTTTAATTATCGGTGCCGCGCCGTTTTACGCACGCATGGTGGAAATTGCCCTTCGTGAAATTGATAAAGGAGTCATTGAAGCCGCAAAATCAATGGGGGCGAAAACAAGTACAATCATCTTTAAGGTTTTAATTCCGGAGTCATTGCCTGCTCTCGTATCCGGTATTACTGTAACGGCCATTTCTCTTGTTGGTTATACAGCGATGGCCGGGGTAGTTGGAGCCGGAGGATTAGGAAACCTGGCATATCTAGAAGGATTCCAGCGCAACCATAATGATGTAACACTTTTAGCTACAGTTCTTATTCTAGTAATTGTCTTCATTCTTCAGTTTATAGGCGATCTCGCCACATCTAAAATCGATAAACGTTAATACGAAAATTTTAAGGGGGAACCAAAAAATGAGAAAATTATTAACTTCTATTTCAGCTTTAGCTCTTTCTATTTCTTTGGCTGCATGCGGTACTGGCAATGACAATGCTGGAGGGGGCGCTGATGAAGGCGACAAAAAGCTGGTAGTCGGAGCATCAAATGTACCTCATGCTGAAATTTTAGAGGAAGCACAGCCTTTATTAGAGAAAAAGGGAATTGACCTAGAAATTAAAACATTCCAGGATTACGTTTTACCAAACAAAGCGTTAGCGGATAAAGAGCTTGATGCCAACTACTTCCAGCATATCCCTTACCTTGAATCTCAAAAGAAAGAAAATGGATATGACTTCGTGAATGCGGGCGGTATTCATATCGAGCCAATCGGCGTTTATTCTAAAAAATATAAAAGCCTGGAAGAGCTTCCAAAAGGCGCTAAAGTCATCATGAGTAACTCTGTAGCGGATCACGGCCGTATTTTATCAATGCTTGAAGAAAAAGGCTTGATCAAATTAAAAGAGGGCGTGGACAAAACGAAAGCAACAGTTAGCGATATTGCGGAAAACCCGAAAAATCTGCAATTTGAAGCAGATGTAGAAGCAGGATTGCTTCCTCAAGTGTATAACAATAATGAGGGAGATGCTGTGTTAATCAACGCCAACTATGCGCTGGATGCAGGGTTAGATCCTGCGAAAGATCCGATTGCCGTAGAATCATCTGAAAACAACCCTTATGTGAACGTAATCGCTGTTCGCAAAGGTGATGAAAACAAAGAAGAAATCAAAGCATTGGTAGAAGTACTTCATTCAAAAGAAATTAAAGACTTCATTAATAAAGAATATAAAGGTGCAGTTGTTCCTGCCGCTGAGTAATGTAAAGTTAGAAGGCAGCTCAAAAGAAATGACCGTTTTCGCTAAGTCGTTGATATATCAATGGCTTAGGAAAACGGTTTTTTTATTGCTTCTTTCTTTTATAAATAAGTCGGTTAACGGATCATGCTAATCTGAAATATTTTTTAAATAGAATTAATATTTATAATAGTTTATATATTTTTATTTGTATTGCCATATTTGTTATCTCAATATATAATTCGATTAGTTCATGTGAGGATTCCTCACATTTAAAGGTCTGTCTCACTCTTTTTAACCTTGATGTTTTTTGTTTGTTTTATCCATTCTTTTTCTTATAAACTACTATATTTTATACGAGGTGACGTCATGGAGCAATTGCTGCAAGGAGTAGTTGGAGCAACAAATGAGTTCCTTTGGTCGAAATTATTGATTATTATGCTTGTTTCTTTCGGATTTTATTTTACGTTTAAATCAGGATTTCTACAGATTCGCATGTTGAAAGAAATGGTTCGTGTTTTAATGGAAGGCGCAACACGTTCTAAAGGCGGTATTTCACCGTTTCAAGCTTTTTGTATTAGTATGGCTGCTCGTGTCGGAACAGGTAATATTACGGGAATTGCCATTGCTGTTGCTTTAGGGGGACCTGGGGCCGTTTTTTGGATGTGGATGATTGCGATTATCGGTTCAGCATCCAGCTTTGTTGAAAGTACGTTAGCGCAAGTTTATAAAATAAAAGGTAAAGATGGTTTCCGCGGCGGTCCAGCTTATTATATGGAAAAAGGTTTGAAAAAACGTTGGATGGGTGCTCTCTTTGCCATTTTAATCACTCTGTCTTTCGGTCTTGTGTTTAATGCCGTACAATCAAACACGATTACGATTGCGTTTGAAAATTCATTTGGCACAGATCGCTTAATGCTGGGAATTATTATGGCGATTGTTTTTGCTGCCATTATTTTTGGCGGTGTTAAGCGCATTGCCAAAATGTCCGAATACATCGTTATTGTTCTGGCGGTATTGTACATTGGTGTAGCTTTATTTATCGTGCTGACAAATATTACGAAAATGCCGGAAGTACTTTCTCTTATTGTGAAGAATGCCTTTGGTATTGAGCAAGCTGTAGGCGGCTCGCTTGGTGCTGCATTAATGAACGGGGTTAAACGCGGTTTATTCTCGAATGAAGCGGGTATGGGCAGTGCTCCAAATGCTGCAGCAACTGCTGTAACAAGTCACCCGGTAAAACAAGGGCTCATCCAGGCGTTTGGGGTATTAACAGACACATTAATTATTTGTACAAGCACAGCATTTATTATTTTACTTTCTGATGCTTACAAACAGCCGGGACTTGACGGTATTGAGCTTACCCAGGCGGCATTAAGCACACATATTGGTTCTTGGGCATCGGGTTGTCTTGCGATTATCGTTTTCTTATTTGCGTTTAGTACATTAATTGGCAACTATTATTACGGTGAAACCAATATTGAATTTTTAAACACGAGCAAAACGTGGTTAATGCTTTACAGAATCAGTGTTTTAGGTATGATTATCTTCGGTTCGGTTGCAAAGGTTCAACTTGTATGGGATCTAGCTGACTTATTCATGGGCTTCATGGTTATCGTCAACTTAATTGCAATCATTTTATTATCTAAAGTAGCCTTTGCTGCCTTAAGCGATTATATAAAGCAGAAAAAAGCTGGTAAAGATCCTGTTTTCTATAAAGATAGCATTAAAGGTCTCGACAATATTGAATGTTGGGAGAACTCTCCATCAACTCACAAAAAAGCAAACATCGTATAACATGAAAAGGACCTATCCTATAATTCTATAAAAGATGGAAATTCCGCTTTTGAACTGAAGTGGACTGTCAATGAAACTCTTGATTTTACGGGGATTTCTCATGATGGTTTCTGTTCGGGAGGCTGACGCAAAAGCATGTTCTTTATGTTTTGGCATCAGCCTCTTTTTTGTCATTCTGCCATTTCGCTTTGTTGATTCTTATCATTCGGTTATAGTAAGTAACCTGACACATATCGGGACAATTGCTTTTTTGTATACATTTATCCACTTTAAGCATACTAACGTTGAAAAAATTGTAAGATGGGAGTTGACGTTAACGATGCAACAAGAGACACGCGCATCGACTGAAAATGCTTTGCGTAATTATAAAACGGGAATTGGTCAGTTCACTCAAAAACTACCTGAAGTAGCCCGTGCGTTTAACGCTTTTACAGAGGCTTGTTTTGAGGAAGGAACCTTGTCCAAAAAGGATAAGCAGCTCATCGCTCTTGGAATCAGCCTGGTTGCTCAGGATGAGTACTGTACGATCTACCATACAAAAGGATGTTTAGATCAAGGAGCATCTGAACAAGAAATTTTAGAAGCGTGTGGTGTCGCGACGGCCTTTGGAGGAGGAGCAGCAATGAGCCAGGCTGTCACACTCGTCCAAGAATGTGTTCAAGAACTGAATCAACAAACTCATTAATTGGGATTTTTTTTCGGAAAAGGAATGAGAGGTTATTTCAGTTTGATCAATCTGAGACTGGTTTACACACTCTCGAAACGTGCCCTTCTTTGTTTTGATACGAAATGGGCGTCATTGAAAAACTCGTTTTTACTAAACTTACATGGCGTCCCGTTTCAGGAGGCTGACCGAAAAAGGGAGTCCTTTTTTCGGTCGGCTTTTTTACATATATTTAAAATGCTAAAAAAATTGAAATATTGTAGGGTTTTTCACTACCTGGATAGTGGTAAAAGGTTGCTATAACTTTTCAATTGTTATAAGATTGTAATGAGAATAAAATGAGAATGGAATACAAAATGATGTAAGATGTAATCTCATATATTATACGTCATATTACTGGAGGTTTTATCATGGCTGGTTCAACTTTAACAATCAAAGATCTTCATGTTTCGATTGAAGACAAAGAGATTTTAAAAGGTGTCAATTTAGAAATTAAAGGCGGGGAAATCCATGCAATCATGGGTCCAAACGGTACAGGTAAATCCACTTTATCTTCTGCGATCATGGGGCATCCTAAATACGAAGTAACACAAGGAAGTATCACAATCGATGGTCAAGATGTATTGGAAATGGAAGTGGATGAGCGTGCACGTGCGGGTCTTTTCTTGGCAATGCAGTATCCAAGTGAAATCAGCGGTGTAACGAATGCAGACTTTTTACGTTCTGCTATGAATGCTCGCCGTGAAGAAGGTGACGAGCTTTCATTGATGAAATTCATCCGTCAATTAGATAAAAACATGGATTTCTTAGAAATGGATCCAGACATGGCGCAGCGCTATTTAAACGAAGGTTTCTCAGGCGGGGAGAAAAAACGTAACGAAATTCTTCAATTAATGATGCTGCAGCCAAAAATTGCGATTCTAGACGAAATCGACTCTGGGTTAGATATCGACGCGTTAAAAGTGGTATCAAAAGGTGTAAATGAAATGCGCGGTGAAGAGTTCGGCTGTCTAATCATTACACACTATCAACGCTTACTAAACTACATTACACCTGATCATGTTCATGTTATGATGCAAGGGCGCATTGTAAAATCAGGCGGTCCTGAACTGGCGCAGCGCCTAGAAGCAGAAGGATATGACTGGATTAAGAAAGAGTTAGGAATCGAAGACGAAACTGTAGGGCAAGAAGCGTAAGCGTTAGGAGGATTAACATGACTATCGAGACGAAATTACCATTCGATCAAGAGTATGTCAGCAGCTATTCAAAAGAAGCGGGCGAACCAAGCTGGCTTCTTGACCTTCGCTTACATGCTCTGGCGAAAGCGGAAGAACTTCCGTTACCAAGACCGGATAAAACAAATATCACGAAGTGGAATTTTACTTCTTTCAGCAGCCACACAGCGAACACAGCAGCAGTTCAATCAATCGATGAGCTTCCTGAAGAAGTGAAGGCACTGATTAATAAAGACGAAGTTAAGAACTTATATGTTCAGCGTGATCAAACTGCAGCATATGCAGTGTTGGCAGACGAGCTAAAAGAACAAGGCGTGATTTTCACAGATATCCTTACGGCAGTAAAAGAACATGGTGAGCTTTTACAAAAGTACTTCATGAAGGATGGCGTAAAAGTAGATGAACACCGTTTAAGCGCTCTTCATGCGGCATATATGAATGGAGGCGTATTTGTATACGTACCGAAAAATGTAGAAGTAAAAGAGCCGCTTCAGGCTATCTTTACTTATGAAGACAGCGACACGGCATTATTCAACCATGTGATCGTAGTAGCGGATGACAACAGTTCTGTAACATATGTAGAGAACTATGTGTCAACAACAGAAAAAGGCACTGTTAACATCATTACAGAGGTATTTGCCAATACAAATGCTAAAGTAACGTTCGGTGCTGTGGATTATTTAGGGAAAGATACAACGACTTATGTCAACCGACGTGGTGTAGCAGGTCGTGACGGCCGTATCGAGTGGGCGCTCGGTTTAATGAATGAAGGTAACACAGTCTCTGAGAACATCACGTATTTAATGGGGGATGGTTCTTACGGAGACACAAAAACAGTTACAGTCGGCCGCGGCGAACAATCTCAAAACTTTACGACAAGTGTTGTACACTATGGTAAACATTCTGAAGGATATATCTTAAAACATGGTGTTGTAAAAGACAGTGCAAGCTCTATCTTTAACGGTATCGGCAAAATTGAGCACGGTGCTTCCAAGTCCAATGCTGAGCAAGAATCCCGTGTATTAATATTAAGCGGAAAAGCTCGCGGAGATGCAAACCCTATCCTACTAATCGATGAAGATGATGTAACAGCAGGCCATGCAGCTTCTGTAGGACGTGTTGATCCTACTCAACTGTATTACTTAATGAGCCGCGGTATCCCACAAACGGAAGCAGAGAGACTTGTCATTCACGGCTTCTTAGCACCGGTTGTGAATGAATTACCGATTGAAACGGTTAAGAAGCAATTGACTGAAGTCATCGAAAGGAAAGTACGATAATGAATATCCAGGATATTCGTGAACTTTTCCCGATTTTACATCAAGACGTCAATGGTCATCCGTTAGTATATTTGGATAGTGCTGCAACCTCCCAAAAACCGCGTCCTGTTATTGAAGCAATCGATAAGTATTACCGCGAGTATAACTCAAATGTGCATCGCGGCGTCCATACTCTCGGCACGAGAGCAACGGACGGCTACGAAGGAGCACGAGAGAAAGTCCGTAAATTTATTAATGCCGCTTCTATCGAAGAGGTCATCTTTACTCGTGGGGCGACAACTTCCTTAAATGCCGTTGCATCAAGCTATGCTCGTGCAAATTTAAAAGCCGGTGATGAGATTGTCATCACATATATGGAGCATCATGCCAATATCATTCCGTGGCAGCAAGTTGCAAAGGCTACAGGGGCTGTCTTAAAGTATATTCCTTTAACAGAAGACGGTCGTCTAGACTTAGAGGATGTCCAAAAGACAGTTACAGCTAAGACAAAGATTGTATCAGTCACGCAAGTGTCGAATGTTCTTGGTACGATTAACCCGATTAAGGAAATTGCTAAAATTGCTCATGAAAATGGAGCGATCATGGTAGTGGATGGTGCGCAAAGCACTCCTCACATGAAGATTGATGTGCGAGATCTTGACTGTGATTTCTTTGCATTTTCAGGTCATAAAATGTGTGGACCAACTGGTATTGGGGTATTATACGGTAAAAAGGAATTACTGGAGAACATGGAGCCTTTTGAATTCGGCGGGGAAATGATCGATTTCGTTAACTTACACGAATCAACATGGAAAGAGCTTCCTTGGAAATTTGAAGCTGGAACACCGATTATTGCTGGGGCGATTGGATTAGGTGCTGCAATTGACTTTTTGGAACAAGTGGGTTTGAAAAATATTGAAGCCCATGAGCATAAATTAGCGCAATACGCATTAGAGCGTATGTCTACAATTGAAGGCATTACCATTTACGGCCCGAAAGAGCGTGCAGGCCTTGTAACATTCAATATTGAAGATGTTCATCCGCATGATGTAGCAACGGTTTTAGACGCTGAGGGCATCGCTGTTCGTGCAGGCCATCATTGTGCACAGCCATTGATGAGATACTTGAATGTAACAGCTACAGCCCGTGCAAGCTTTTATCTGTACAATACAGAAGAAGAAGTCGACAAGCTTGTTTCGGCATTAATTAAAACAAAGGAGTATTTTACAAATGTCTTTTAACAACAACCTTGATCAACTGTATCGTCAGGTCATTATGGATCACTATAAAAATCCGCGCAATCGAGGTGTCCTTTCAGAAGACACCGTTACGATTAACATGAACAATCCGACGTGCGGTGATCGCATTCAGCTTTCCTTGAAAGTGGAAGACGGGAAAGTAGTGGATGCAAAATTTGAAGGTGAAGGTTGTTCGATTTCATTGTCTTCAGCATCGATGATGACGCAAGCTATTAAAGGTCAACCGATTGAACATGCACTAAAGCTCTCGCATATCTTTTCTGATATGATGCAAGGGAAGGATTATGATGACAGCATTGATTTGGGAGATATGGAAGCACTTCAAGGTGTTTCTAAGTTCCCGGCACGTATCAAGTGTGCGACATTGGCGTGGAAAGCGATGGAAAAAGGTTTAAGAAATCAATCTGAGGCGGAGTAAAATCCCAAACCTATCAAGTAGGGGGTATTAAAAATGGCAAAAAAAATGCCGGAGATCGGCGATTATAAATACGGTTTTGCGGATAAAGACGTGTCCATTTTCCGTTCAAAACGCGGATTAACGAAAGAAATCGTAGAAGAAATTTCTCGTATGAAAAACGAGCCCCAGTGGATGTTGGATTTCCGTTTGAAATCATTGGAGCATTTCTACAACATGCCAATGCCTCAATGGGGCGGAGATTTAAACAGCTTGAACTTTGATGAGATTACGTACTATGTAAAACCATCAGAGAAATCAGAGCGTTCTTGGGACGAAGTACCTGAAGAAATTAAAGCAACGTTTGATAAATTGGGGATTCCTGAAGCAGAACAAAAATATTTGGCCGGTGTTTCCGCTCAATACGAGTCTGAGGTTGTTTATCATAACATGCAGGAAGATCTTGAAGCAAAAGGAATTGTCTTTAAAGATACAGACTCTGCTTTAAGAGAAAACGAAGACATTTTCCGTGAGCACTGGGCAAAAGTCATTCCACCGACAGATAATAAGTTTGCTGCATTAAACTCTGCAGTTTGGTCAGGCGGCTCATTCATTTATGTTCCAAAGGGAGTAAAAGTAGATACACCACTACAAGCATACTTCCGCATCAACTCTGAAAACATGGGACAATTCGAGCGTACGCTTATTATCGTAGACGAAGGGGCACACGTACACTATGTAGAAGGCTGTACGGCTCCTGTTTATACAACAAACTCTCTTCATAGTGCAGTAGTAGAAATCATCATCAAGAAAGACGCATACTGCCGTTATACAACGATTCAAAACTGGGCAAACAACGTCTACAATCTTGTAACGAAACGTGCAGTTTGTGAAGAGAATGCAACCATGGAATGGATTGATGGTAACATCGGTTCTAAATTAACGATGAAATATCCTGCAGTCATTTTAAAAGGTGAAGGCGCGCGCGGTATGACATTATCGATTGCTCTTGCAGGGAAAGGTCAGCATCAGGATGCAGGTGCGAAAATGATTCACTTAGCACCAAACACGTCTTCTACAATCGTGTCTAAGTCCATTTCTAAACAAGGCGGTAAAGTAACATATCGCGGTATCGTTCACTTTGGCCGTAAAGCTGACGGCGCTCGTGCAAATATCGAGTGTGACACATTAATCATGGATAATCAATCTACTTCTGATACAATTCCATATAACGAAATCTTAAATGATAACATTTCACTTGAGCACGAAGCGAAAGTATCGAAAGTATCAGAAGAACAACTATTCTATTTAATGAGCCGCGGCATTTCTGAGCAAGAAGCAACAGAAATGATCGTAATGGGCTTCATCGAGCCGTTCACAAAAGAACTTCCAATGGAGTATGCAGTAGAAATGAACCGCCTAATCAAATTCGAGATGGAAGGTTCAATCGGCTAATATTTGAATCCACATAAAAAATTTGACGTGTATAAAAGACATACACGTCAAATTTTTTATGCATAAGCAGATGACAAGCTCCCTTACGGGCTCTTGTCATCCGCTTATACAAGAACCTTAGTAAGTTTATTCAAGGTGTAAAAACAGAAAGACGTAAATAGAATAAGGTAAAATATTGATGTTAAAAAATTAATGTGGATTTACTATGAAAAAACTCGCTTGCCAATAGACAAGCGAGTTTTTTCAATATGGGGGCAGGGATAGTAATCTGGACCGGAATAGGGTAAAAAAGTAGTAAAGATATTTTTATGTAAATGGTTATTTAATAAAGATAATTGGGAAAGAGCCAATAACAAATATGATATGTTATGATAAGGGGGATACAACGATGATTTATATAGGTGTAACCGGATGGGGAGATCATGATTCCTTATATGGACCAGGCGTTTCCGCTCGCGATAAATTGCCTGTGTATGCCGGGCATTTTCCCATTGTGGAAGTGGATTCTTCTTTTTATGCGATACAGCCTCAATCCAATGCGGAGAAATGGGTTAGTGAGACACCTGATTCCTTTCGGTTTGTCGTGAAAGCATATCAGGGAATGACGGGACATCAACGGGAGGCGAGCCCATTTAAGGACAAAGAGGAAATGTTCGAGGCGTTTCGCCAGTCCTTAACACCTTACATAAAAGCGGGTAAGCTGGCGATGGTTTTGTTCCAGACACCACCGTGGTTTGATTGCCGCAAGGAGAACGTCGATTATTTACGCTATAGCCGTGAACAGCTGGCGGATTTTCCCGTTGCGTTAGAGTTTCGTAACCGTACCTGGTTTTCACCTCCTTTTTATGAGAAAACTCTTGCGTTTATGGAGAATGAAAACTGGATTCACGGTATTTGTGATGAGCCGCAAGCGGGTGAGGGATCTGTCCCCATTGTATTAAGAGCAACAAATAAAGAGAAAACCCTCATTCGCTTTCATGGCCGCAATGTCCATGGATGGAATAAACCGGCGGCAGGAAATTGGAGGGCTGTTCGTTTTTTATATCGCTATAATGAACGGGAACTGCAAGAGTGGAAAGAGAGATTGCAACTATTGCAGGAACAGACGAAAGATGTTTATATCTTATTCAATAATAATTCCGGAGGGGATGCGGCCGATAATGCCAAACAGCTTATTGATTTATTGGATATTCGATATGAGGGGCTGGCACCGAAACAGCTCGGTTTGTTTGATAACATTTAAGGAGTAGGGTGAGAGAAATGGCAGTTGGATTTTCGTTTATCATCTTATTATGTTTTTTTGTAGGATTAGTGCTACTGCTTTTCGGATTTAAGCGTAAAAGCAAGATTTTGCTGGGTGGTTCCCTGTTTGCTTTTTTGTTGGGCATCTTTTTAACTTATCTTGCTGTACGCGCCATGACACGTATGTAAGGTAATAATAGAATTAATCGTTGTTTATTTTAAAAGGCTTCATCACTTTTTTTCTTTTTTCTTCATAAGTTGATTAAAGGAAAGGGGTGGTTGTGATGGTTACATTAGAGCCAGTGGTAATGGGCGGGCACACTTTCATAGCAGTAACGGTTTTATTGCCTAAAACGACACTTTTAATGGTGTCTTCTGATAAAGGATATATCATGTGCGGAGCTCTCGACATAGGGTTGTTTAATGCAGAGCTAAAAGATCGAAAAATCGTGGCAGGGAGAGCAGCCCGTGTTCGGACCATCGAACAATTATTAGAAGCTCCATTAGAATCTGTGACGTTAGAAGCTGAAAAAATAGGCATTACTCCTGGGATGAAAGGAAGAGAGGCTTTATTAAAAATGGTGTGAAGTAAGGGAATCCTTATGCGACACAAAGGTAATATAAGATTTTTATAGAAAAAAGCGTTAGCCCTTCTCGTTCAAGCATACATATAGCTTGTAAGGAGGGATTTTTTTGCGCCGGATTCGGATTAAACGTCCCCGAAGAGGTCCTTTGCCTTTTCGATATGTTTTTTTGCTGACTTTTGTGTTTTTTATGCTATCAACAGCTTCAGGTATTTGGTTGATTAATAAGGGAATTGAGCCCACGTTAATGAGTTATGCTGAAACCCAAACAAAGCGGATTGCCAGCTTAGTCATTAGTAAAGCAATTAATAAAAAAGTAGCAGAAGAACTGGATGGGGATGAGCTGATTACCATTGAAACGGATGAAAAGGGAGAGATTGCAACCATTGACGTTAACACGGCAATAGTCAACCGGGTATTGTCTCAAACCATTCATTTAGTTCAGGCAAACCTAAAAGAAGCGGAAAAAGGGAATTTATCAATGTTGGAAATTCCTGCAGATGTGGAGATTGAAACGGATGAGAAATTAAGACAGCAAGGAATCGTGTACCAAATTCCACTAGGTCAGGCGACCAATAATGCCTTATTAGGGAATCTAGGCCCGCTCATTCCCGTAAAATTCAACGCAATCGGGGATGTGCGCTCTGACGTAAAAAAAACCATTCAACAATTCGGGATCAACAATGCTTTAATTGAAGTAGCCATTGAAGTGGAAGTAAACGTTCAAGTCATTATTCCGTTTTCTACCCGCGTTGCAACCGTTAAGACGGATATTCCCGTCGCAATGCGTGTCATCCAAGGCAAAGTGCCGAATTTTTACAATAACGGGGGAGACTCTGCTCCGTCTATCGAGCTGCCTTCGAGTTAAAGAACAATCATTGAGAATGCTGAAAATAGGAGTATGTTAGGTGTAAATGCCAAATGATCGTAGGAGAAAAGACCTTTTGTGAAGGAAGGGCATTGTGTCAATGATACCTGTTATTCAATCTTTGGCTTGATGGAACTACCAGCTCTTATTTTATTAGTATCATTTCTTTTATGGATATGTGGTTCGCTTGAAGTTTCAGTAGAATAACATATTTGTAAAAAAGAGGAATGTATACCCTTACATTCCTCTTTTGTTTTTGATTTCTACATCCTGTCAAAGGTCAAATAAAGATTTTTTGAAATATTGTTTTGACAGAAGACCTAAGACTAGCTATACTATCTATAGAATATTAAAAAGTCTGAAAAATATAAAAATTAGTAACTTTTAGTAAAAGGGGGACTTAAGATGGAGAATCGTCCGCAATGGGGAACTCGTGCAGGATTTATTTTAGCAGCTGCGGGTTCAGCCATCGGTTTAGGAAATATTTGGCGTTTTCCAGCAACAGCATTTGAAAACGGTGGAGGTGCTTTCTTTTTACCATATTTATTCGCACTTCTCACAGCAGGAATTCCACTTTTGATCATGGAATTTACTTTGGGACATAAATACAGGGGCTCAGCTCCTTTGACTTATGCAAGGTTAAACCGCAAAACAGAATGGCTCGGCTGGTGGCAAGTGGCCATCTCGTTTGTTATATCTGTTTATTATGCAGTTATTATCGCCTGGGCGATGTCATATGCCGTTTTCTCATTCAAATTGAGTTGGGGGAAAGATACAGAAGGATTTTTATTCGGTGATTACTTAAAGCTTGCTGAGACACCTGGACAAACTGGCAGCATTGTACCACATGTCTTAATTCCATTAATTATTGTATGGATTGTAACCTTAGGCGTCTTACTGAAAGGCATCAAGAAGGGGATTGAAGCAGCCAATAAAGTGTTCTTGCCTACTTTATGTGTTTTATTCTTGATCATTGTATTACGAGCGGTAACGTTAGATGGAGCAGTCGAAGGATTAAATGCGTTTTTCAAACCGAATTGGGATGTTATCTTTGATGGGAAAGTTTGGGTATCCGCCTACGGCCAAATTTTCTTTAGTTTATCTATTGCATTTGCAATCATGGTGACGTATTCCAGCTATCTTCCAAAGAAATCGGATATCACGAATAATGCATTCATCACAGGTTTTGCCAACTCGGGGTTTGAGCTGTTAGCCGGTATCGGGGTATTCAGTATTCTAGGGTTTATGGCAAAACAACAAGGAGTAGGCGTTGATGAGGTAGTATCAGGCGGGGTTGGTTTAGCTTTCGTAGTCTTCCCGCAAATCATTAATGAATTTCCTGCGTTCAATGAGTTTTTTGGATTTTTATTCTTTACTTCTTTAGTGCTAGCTGGATTTACATCGTTAATCTCCATTGTAGAAACGTTTGTTGCCGGTGTTCAAGATAAGTTTGGAGTGTCCCGTACGAAATCGGTCCTTATTGGGGGAGGCCTTGCGTCGGTTTTATCGTTACTGTTTGCAACGCAAGGTGGATTACACTTCCTGGATGTTGTAGATTATTTCATTAATAGCTTTGGTGTGACAATGGCAGGTTTAGTGGAAGTTATTATCATTGCATGGGTATTCAAAGAGCTGAAAAATTTACAACAGCATGCTGACTCTGTGTCTGATATGATGTTAGGAGCATGGTGGAGAATTTGTTTATCTGTTGTAACACCAGTCGTACTAGGCTATATGATGTTTGATAATATTAAAACCAACATTGCTGAAAATTACGGCGGTTATTCGACAGCTTTTGTTGTTTCATCCGGATGGGTCGTAGCAGGGGCGGTTCTCCTTGTCGGGCTTATCCTCTCAACTGCCAAATGGAAAAAAGAGACGGTTAACAATGTATCTTCTCAAAATAAGGGGGCTGCAAGCTAATGGAAACAAGTGCACTTATTATGATGGTTAGCGGAATGGTCATTATTTGGGGCGGATTAGGTGCAAGTATTACACACGCAGTAAAGAAAGCCAAAGAAAGTAAAGCCTAATAAAACAAAAAGGTTGGAGGCGTTTCGTTTCCAACCTTTTTTGTTAAATCATCTACGATTTCTTTTGCCTTAATTTTATTCTTTCTGCTCGCTCCCACATTCTTAATTGGGGATACGGATCAAACGACCATTCCGTTATACCATTGTCTTTATACATACCGTAATGCAAGTGAGGAGGGAATTTACCGGAAGTGCCGGGCGGGCCGTAGCCGGAGCTTCCCACACCGCCGATGAGCATGCCGGGTTCAACGATTTGCCCCACCTCTAAATCTTTGGCGAAGCCGCTTAAGTGTGCAAAATAATGATAGACGTTGTTAAGATCCCGAATGCCAATTCTCCATCCGCCATATTTATTCCATCCTTTTAATTCAATAATCCCATAACAGGTGGAACGAACAGGTACCCCGTAACCCGCAAATATATCGGTTCCTTCGTGAATGCGACGTCCTCCCCATCCACGTGCATCTCCCCATGTGCTTCTATAACTGTAATTGGAGCGTAATGGAACGGGGAATACTTTATCGTGAAGGTCCAGCCGATTGAATTTCTCAAACATCTTAGCATTGCCGATGATAATGTCAACCGCTTTTGCTCGTCTGTAATAATTCCACAAGGCCATCTTGATATGCTCATGACTTGTTCCAAACGATTGAAGGTAACTGGCGATGGACAGAATTAAATCTTCATCGTTATGGACATCAGCTTTGCCATCTCCATCCCCATCTTTCCCGTATCCTCCAAAAAGGCGAATGGTAGCGGGATTAGTATCGTCTGGATTTGGATTCAAAGGTCCTGCCCACTTTCCGGGTTCAAAATAAATGGATAGGGCTCCTTGTTCTCTTGGAACATTTTTTCTTCCACGCCTCGCACTCCGCTCGTATTGATCCAACCCTGCAAAATAAGACCAAGGGATTTGAGTAAACGCTTCAGCTTTTTTGTATAACTCCATCCGACGGGCATTTATTTTTTCTTCATCTTGCACATTTGTCGCAGCATAACCTATCATACAGTCAGAAAAAGTGAAGATGAAAAGTAGAAACCATATTAAAGCTTTCAATTTCGTTCCTCCTTCCAACTGCCTCATAAGAATAGTGTGCGTGATAAAAACCAATTCATAAATATAAATTATTACCAATATATTTAAAAGCAGAAAAATGGAATAGGGGTAAACGGTTCGGTTTTTGAAGAATAAATAAAAGCAAAAGACCCGAAAGTAATAAAGTGAATCTTTTTTCCAATATTTTAAAAGATGAGAATTAGATAAAGATTAGGCAGAGAACTTGTCGAATATTCTTTTTAATGTTAAAGTGACATATAGCTATGCTTTACTAAAAGAGTCATATATACTTACATATACATTGAAATTTGGAACGATCATGAATGGGGTGAATGTAGATGGCTACAAAAGAAGAACATGTTCGCAAACCAGAATGGTTGAAAATTAAATTAAACACAAATGAAAACTATACGGGTTTGAAAAAGATGATGCGTGAGAACAACCTTCATACGGTTTGTGAGGAAGCAAAATGTCCTAATATTCATGAATGTTGGGCTGTTCGCCGTACAGCTACCTTTATGATTTTGGGCGATGTTTGTACACGCGCTTGCCGTTTCTGCGCGGTTAAAACCGGTCTGCCGTCTGAACTTGATTGGAAGGAACCAGAACGTGTAGCGGATTCTGTGCAATTAATGAATTTGAAACATGCTGTTATTACCGCCGTAGCTCGCGATGACTTAAAAGATGGAGGAGCGGCAGTGTTTGCAGAAACGGTACGAGCAGTACGCCGTAAAAATCCATTTACATCAATTGAAGTTCTCCCTTCTGATATGGGAGGAATAGAAGAAAACTTAAAAATGTTAATGGATGCTCGTCCTGACATCTTGAATCACAATATTGAGACGGTTCGGCGCTTAACGCCAAGAGTCCGCGCGCGTGCTAAATATGACCGTTCGTTAGAATTTTTACGCCGTGCAAAAGAAATGCAGCCGGATATTCCAACGAAATCAAGCTTGATGATCGGGTTGGGCGAAACAAAAGAAGAAATTATGGAGACAATGGATGATTTGCGTGCTAATCAAGTAGACATTATGACCATTGGCCAATACTTACAGCCTACAAAAAAACATCTCAAGGTTGTTAAATATTACACACCTCAAGAATTTGAAGAGCTAAGAGAGATTGCTTTAAGCAAAGGATTCAGCCATGTAGAGGCAGGTCCTCTTGTTCGCTCATCTTATCATGCTGATGAGCAAGTTAACTCTGCTACAAAGCAAATGCGCGATAAAGAAAATGCATAAAAAAGTCCCCTGGTGATTCCGGGGGATTTTTTTATGGGGAAATTTTACCGAAATTCATCTCCCACTTACTCATTGGACTACGCCCTGCACATTCCTTGAAGTGGGGGTATTCTTTCGGAAAATGATAAAAATGTTCATTTTATTAAAAATAATGATGATAATATCGATTATCTACTAGGGAAGTCTAATGGTTTAGGCTGAGAGAAGAACGCTTGAAGTTCTCTGGCCCTTTGACTCCGGTCTGGCCCATGCCAGCGGAGGGAAATGGTACCAGAGGGTCACGAAAGGGTATTCAAGTGCCAATGCGTGAGATGGAACAGCATTTTATAGTAGGAGTATTCGGTGAAGAGAAAAATCCTTCAATCCGCGTTTGTGACAGCAGCGGTTTCGATACGGATCCTTCCCAGAAGGGTATCCCAAAAGTACGATTTTTGTACTTTTGGGATACCCTCTTAACAGAGAGGTCCTTATCTTACTAATAGCGCTTTTCATGCTTATTTGGGGATTTAGTCCTTTAATTGATGTTCCATGGAAGAACGGTTTTTAACGTCACCATCTATGGGATCGTTTAATTCGTTTTTCATTTCGCCGTTTGCATCTTCCCCATCACTCATTTTGCGCCCTTGTGGGGATTTCAGCATGTCCCGAATCGTGTTTTCAATGGATTGCTCTATGTTTGGAGTGGTAGAGCCAACTGTGCTATAGTTTTCGATATCCTGCATAATCTGCGGATTATCTGTTACGTAGACATGGTAATATCTAGGAATCACTGACATAGCTGTCCGCTTGACCTGATCGGCTGCTTCCATTCGATTATCCGCATCTGTTTTGTAACCGATGAGTACCTCTTCATCTGTTACTAGTGTGGCTACATCATTAATATTAGGAATAGCAACAGCTAGACGGCTAATGGTATCCGCTGCTTTTTCACGGTCAAATGTTGCTATTTTTTGGTACAAGTTTGCGTTATTGCCGGTTGAACTCTTTTGGTGTCTTACAAATCCATAACGGGACTTTCCGCGGTTGTCTGTCATGTCTTCTTCATTATAAATTTCATTTCGTTCTGAAACATTAATGGTATTGCCGTTTTTTTTGTACAAAGCCTCTTCGTCTTCTGTGGCACCTGACTGACATCCGGCGATGGTAAAGAGGGAAGCGGTGACAATATACCAAAACTTCTTATTCAATATTAACACCCCCTTAGTGGTTAGGGTGCTGCATTTACCATGATTTTTTCGTGTTAATTGATGGTTTCATGCTGATAATTATGGTATTGTTAACAGAAAGGAGGGAAGAATGTTTCATGATTTGTATCAACAATATTTGTTATGAAGTCATAAAAGATGTCCGAAATGGCTTCAATGAAGAGGCGTTCAAAGCACGATACAGTGATATTTTAACCAGATATGATTATGTTGTGGGTGATTGGGGATATAATCAGCTTCGTCTGCGTGGATTTTTTGACGATCAAAATCAAAAAGCGACATATGACACCAAAATTAGTACAGTGAATGATTATATACAAGAATACTGCAATTTTGGCTGTGCTTATTTTGTCGTGAGGAAAGTACATAAATAAAAAAGGTCAAGAAGAAAGACGCTTTGTCCTTCGCTTGACCTTTTTGTTTAGATAACTTCGTATAAGAACTCACGTAGTTCCCCGGCATCTTCTTCATCGAGCTTATAAACGTCCTCTAAATAGCCGGGCTCATCTAGATCATCCTGCCCGATAATGGCAAAACGCCCTCCTTGAATATCCAGTACCAGATGTTTTCCATAATAGCGGTCAGACTGAATAATTGCTAAATCGAATCGCTGTTTGTCTCCCATGAAGCTAACGAACCTTGTTCTTGTTTGTACAATATCATCATATAAAAAAAATCGTTCACCCATCCTATTATCCTCCCATCGATATTCCTTGGTACCTATGTACAACTCCAACTTCATTTTTTAACATCAAGCTTCACCTTTGATTCTTTTATGCCTCTTCCGATTTTCTCATCTTGAATCAGCGAAAAAGGTCTTCCTATGAGCCTTTGCCGATGGACCGTAAGGTAAAGCGGCAGAGGCTTACGCATAAAGAATGCAGCATGGGCTTTTTTTGCCTATGCTACATTCTTTGTGTGGATTTATATATATCATAACAAGAAATGTCTCGATTTACATAATGAAATTCACTAATGATATTTTTAATTATGTTAAAATAAAGGTAAGTCAAAGAAAGGGGAATTACGATGTATTTTGTCGACCGTAACAAAATTGAACAAACGTTAAAATTTTTAGAACAGCAATGCACACTGTTTAAGCAGCAAGAAACATGGGAGACATTATTTGAACAGAAGGCTCTTGAACGCATTGGTCACTTGACTATTGAATGTATATTGGATGTAGGGAATGCCGTGATAGATGGATTTATTATGCGTGACCCTGGAAGTTACGATGATATTATCGATATTCTAATGGATGAGCGTGTTGTACCAGGTGAAGAAGGGAAGCAGTTAAAACAAATCGTTCGTCTTCGAAAATCGCTTGTTCAAGATTATATCAATGTTAATCATACAGAAGTGGCTGTGGCAATGAAAAAGGTCATGGGGGCAGTCGAGCAGTTTCCAATTCGTGTTCGCGAATATTTGGAGAATGAATTGGGACCGGTTTCAGCTTTTAAAAACTAATAAGAACGAATCAAAGATTTGTATTTCCAAATACAATAAGCTATCATTTGAAAGTAAAATTGACCTGTCCATTAAAGTAAACCAAGAATGGAAGGTCTGTTTTTTATTTACGGAGTTGGAGCTTGTCTAGTTTTGTACATATTAAGAACAAGTAACTGTGACAATAGGAGGATCATTATGAAAAAGTATAAAGGCTATTTAATTGATTTAGATGGGACAATGTATAAAGGAACAGAGTTAATTCAAGAAGCGCGTGATTTTATCATGGCTTTAAAAGAACAAAATATTCCTTATTTATTTGTGACGAACAACTCGACGCGTACGCCTGGGCAAGTAGCGGAGAATTTGAATAAATTTGGAATTCCTGCCGGGGAAGAGCAAGTGTTTACCACGAGCCAAGCAACAGCCAACTATTTATATGAACGCAGGCCGAATGGTTCTGCATATGTAATTGGAGAAGAAGGAATCCAACATGCACTGCAGGAAAAAGGATTTACATTGAAAGACGAGAATCCTGACTTTGTAGTAGTAGGTCTTGATCGCGGTGTAAACTATGAAAAATTCGCCAAAGCTTGCTTAGCGGTTAGAAGCGGAGCGATGTTTGTTTCAACAAACGGAGACATTGCCCTTCCAACGGAACGTGGATTGCTGCCGGGCAATGGATCGTTAACCTCTGTCATTACTGTTTCGACTCAAACAAAACCTGTCTTCATCGGAAAGCCTGAAAGCATCATTATGGAACAAGCGTTACAAGTATTAGGCACAGCCAAAGAAGAAACGTTAATGGTGGGAGATAATTATGATACCGACATTAGGGCCGGCATGAACGCTGGTATGGACACATTACTGGTCCATACAGGAGTAACAACAAAAGAATTATTAACCGGCTATGAAAAGCAACCAACGTATGTTGTAGATTCGTTAGAAGAATGGATTCCCCGTATCTGACAAAATGATAGAGGCCGGCTCAAAAGTTTATTCCTCTCTGTGCCATAAGAGTCTTTTCATCAAATGAACCGTCATAAGAACCTTTGATTTTACTCGATCCTCCATGAAGATTCATTTGATGGAGCATCCTAAAACCACAAAAGCATGGGGTTTTGGGAAGCTCCTTTTTTGGCTATATATATAGGAAAGTACAGATTGTGCGTTGAAATTGTCCGGCTTCAGCGGCTAGGGACTCGCGACGCTTCGCCTTCTTCTTCAGAAGCAAAAAGCGCTTCTGGTGAAGAAGTCTCCAGCGCGTGTCGTCCCTGGACGAGCCGCTTGTGCTTTTCACGTTGTCCGGCTTCAGCGGCTAGGGACTCGCGACGCTTTTCTAATTTCTTATTCTATATGAGCAGCCCGGTGAGCGAGACGACTGGAGGCCGCAGCGGCAATGGCTCCAACGATATCATCTAAAAAAGTGTGGCATTTGCCCGTTGATTTATCATTTAAAAAGCCTAAAATTCCTGGTTTTTGTTTATCGATATAACCATAGTTTGTGAACCCTATGGATCCATACACATTAACAATCGATAAAGCTAAAATTTCATCGATTCCATACAACCCTTCATCTGTTGCTAATATCGTTTGCAGTGGTTCCTCCAGCTTGCGTTGTTCTGCTAAAACGTCAAGATGGATTCCTGTTAAGATGGCATTTTGAACTTCCCGTTTTGCCAGAACGCGCTCTACATTATATAAACATTCTTCCATATCTAGGTTTTCATGATATTTTGACTGTAAATAATAAACAAGCTCCGCAATATCATTTGGAGTAACCCCGCGATTGTGCAGCCATTCCCTTGCCTTTTTCTCAAGTTCTGTCATTTCCTCTTTCTTCTTCAATCCATCTCACCTAATTTCTTAATAGTTTCTGTTGTTAGTATGGCACTTTGTTGGGAAACCATGTTGGGAGTTTGTAATGCTACTCTATTCTCGCAGCAAGTAACATTATGACAAATATTTCCTTACCCTTTCATATAATTTTAAAAAAAGATTAAGAAAGGATTTCAAATTATGATTAAAACGATTTACGATCATTATGGGGTAAAGCCAGCCGAACTGATTGATGTTTATCATTACAAAGGCTTTCAATACCGGAATGTGTTGTATATCATCATGGATGTAGGATATTTAGAACCGGAAGAAATGTATGAATTTCACCAAATGAGCCAATTTCTAATCGCCCAAGGAGAAAGACAAGTCGCTTCCTTCATGATAAACAAAAGCGGAAATATCATTACGGAAGAGGATGGGAAAAAAATTGCCGTTTTCCGTGTTCCTTATCAGCATCGAACCCCGGTAGTATCCTATGGGGGAGAGCTGGCCGCTTTCCATCAAAGAGGTAAATTGTTGCCTTATCCTATGGAAAAGAGTAATCGAATTGGCCAATGGAAAGCTTTATGGGAAAAAAGGCTGGAACAAATAGAGAAATTTTGGGGCATGAAGGTACAGGAGCATCCAAATGATGTCACCGATAAAAGGTTTATCGAATCATTTCCTTATTATCTTGGGTTAACAGAAAATGCCATTCAATATTTGGCCGATACTGAAATTGATGATTTACCGCGTGCGTTTGATACGGCGACTATATGCCATCATCGTTTTACTTCTGTTACCTGGCAGCATCCATTTTTTTTCAAGTTGCCGACCGACTGGGTGTTTGATCATCCAAGCCGGGATTTAGCGGAGTATATTCGCCATCAGTATTTTGAATCATCTGTATGGGAAGAAAGGAGACTATACACATTTTTGAGTGAGTACGAGAAAATAGCTCCACTTTCATCGTTTGCTTGGAGATTATTATATGCAAGACTTTTGTTCCCTGTTCATTACTTTGAATCGATAGAAGGGTATTACAGTACACGAAATGAGGAAGAAAAACAAAAATATGCTCGGAAAATAGAGAAAACCATCACTGAAAGTGTAGAGTACGAACAATTTCTATCCAATCTTTATCGTTCGGTTGGAATTTCCACTCAAAGGCATCATATTCCGGAAATAGAATGGTTCAAGTGACAAGAGCGGGCATTGTCGAAAAAAATTGTGATAAAATAAAAATGGATGATTTAATATTTTTTGACAATGAGGTGATGGGGAATGGTAAAACCGTATGTGTTTATTACACGCAAGCTGCCAGAAGAACTGGTACAGCCTTTAAGGAATATTGCGGCTGTCGAAATGTGGGACCAAGAAGAGGAGCCGGTTCCTTATGAATTACTAGTAGAAAAAACTAAAAAAGCTGCTGCATTATTAACAATGCTGTCTGACAAAATGGATGAGAATATCATGAAGGAAGCACCTCATTTAAAAGTGATTGCCAACTTAGCAGTGGGCTACGACAATATTGATATAGGGGCGGCTACAAGCAGGGGGATTGTAGTGTGTAATACACCAGATGTATTATCTGACACAACCGCTGATTTAACATTTGGTCTATTAATGGCAACGGCCCGCCGTCTAACAGAGGCAGCGGAGTATGTGAAAAAGGGCGAATGGCAAGGATGGAGCCCCTATCTGCTGGCTGGACGTGATATCCATCATAAAGCGATTGGTATTATTGGGATGGGGAATATTGGCCGTGCTTTGGCGAAGCGTGCTACAGGTTTTGAGATGGAGATTCTCTATCATAACCGGAGCCGCCAATTAGAAGCGGAAAAAGAGTTGGGGGCAACATATTGTTCGTTTGATGAGTTAATTACTCGCTCGGACTACATTGTATGTTTAACTCCTTTAACGAACGAAACGAAACATTTATTTAATGCAGAAGCCTTTAAGAAAATGAAAAAATCCGCCATCTTTATTAATGCTTCCCGTGGAGCGGTCGTAGATGAGGATGCCCTTCTTCAAGCATTGAAAGAAGGAGAAATTGCGGCGGCTGGTTTAGATGTATTTACGAAAGAACCGATTGATCAGCATCATCCGCTCCTCGGGCTTTCAAATGTTGTAGCTCTCCCGCATATTGGAAGTGCAAGCATAGAGACAAGAACAGCGATGATTCAGTTATGTATCGATAACATTCAACTTATGTTAGAAAGCCATAAGCCAAAAACAGTCGTAAACAAAGACGTATTGGCACAATATTGCTCATCTTAAAGATAGCCGTCAAGTTAAGAAAAGGCTTTTAGAATCTTTCTATTCTGACCATCCTTGTCAATAAAGAGTTGACAGAAAGGGATGGTTTCTTTGAGTTTGCCAACTTTGTCTTTACAGGAAGAAATGAGGACGTTTGAGTCAGCTTCTTTTTGTAAAAAAGGGGGATAATGTGGAGTTTTAAGACTTGGCCCATTCATTGGATTGTCGCTTTACGTGAACCATTCAAACTTTCGCATTCGAACTTTCATAGTGTTTTGTAAAAAAAGAAATGTGAAGGGGAATAAAACATGTTATTATTATTAAATAAAAAATTTTTTCAATATTTTAATTTATTGATTTTCCAAGGTGTGAAGCGTTTTCGCAAAGATATGAGGATTAAGTAGCTATTGTAAATTTTCAAATGTTTATCTATAATGTCTTTTATAGATAAACATTTGTGTTCTCTAAGAAAACAAAAGGGGTGGAAAAGATGGTTAAAAGTATTTCAGCCGGTTTATTAGGACTTGGAACGGTCGGCAGCGGAGTAGTAAAAATCATTGAAAATCATCAAGACAAGCTTATGCATCAAATTGGCTGTCCGGTTGAAGTGAAAAAGGTGCTAGTAAAAAACCAAGATAAAAAGCGCGATGTAAAAATCGATTCATATAAATTAACGACAAATGTAGAAGACGTTCTTTTTGATCCGGAAATTGATGTAATCATTGAGGTGATGGGAGGAATTGAACAAACGCGTGATTACATCTTAACAGCATTGCGCAACAAGAAACATGTGGTCACGGCAAATAAAGATTTGATGGCTCTGTACGGTTCTGAGTTATTAACGGTAGCCGCCGAAAATGAATGTGATTTATTTTATGAAGCAAGCGTTGCGGGAGGAATTCCAATCCTTCGTAGTTTAGTAGAAGGACTAGCATCAGATCGCGTGACAAAAATGATGGGAATCGTGAACGGGACAACAAACTTCATTTTAACCAAAATGAGCAAAGACGGCCGAGCATATGAGGATGTACTCGCTGAAGCCCAGGCACTCGGGTACGCCGAATCAGACCCCACTTCCGATGTAGAAGGATTAGATGCAGCACGCAAAATGACCATCCTGGCGACTCTCGGATTTTCTATGAAGATTGACCTCGATGATGTTCGTGTAAAAGGCATTACCGAGATTACAGAGGAGGACTTACAATATAGTAAGCAATTAGGCTATACAATGAAGCTAATCGGTTATGCCCATCGTACGGGAGATCATGTAGAAGTAAGCGTACAGCCTACATTGTTGGCGGATTCCCATCCGTTAGCATCCGTTAACGATGAATATAATGCCGTATATGTGTATGGAGAAGCGGTCGGCGAAACGATGTTTTATGGGCCGGGAGCAGGAAGCATGCCGACAGCGACAGCGGTTGTCTCGGACCTCTTGGGCGTCATGAAAAATATGCGCCTTGGAGTGAATGGCCGAAGCGCGGTAGCTCCTCAATATCCAAAGCAATTAAAATTGCCCGATCAAATGTTCTCAAAATATTTCTTGCGTATCCACGTGAAGGATCAAGTGGGAGCCTTTGCTACCCTTACAGCGTTATTCTCTGAAAGAGGCGTAAGTTTCGAGAAAATTATTCAGCTGCCTGTAAAAGATAGTGAATTAGCGGAAATCGTCATTGTGACGCATCAGGCATCATTAAAAGATTACGAGGAAGTGTTACAACAGTTGAACGATTTAGAAATCGTTAAAAGCGTAAAAAGCAGTTATCGTGTTGAGGGAGATGGATCATTATGATGTGGCGCGGCTTATTGCAGCAATATAAAGATTATTTGCCGGTAACAGAACATACACCGATGTTAACATTAAATGAAGGGAATACACCCCTTGTCCATTTACCTTCTCTTTCAGAAGGGCTGGGAATCAACTTATATGTAAAAGTGGATGGTGTGAACCCAACCGGATCATTTAAAGATCGTGGAATGGTCATGGCGGTTGCGAAAGCGAAAGAAGAAGGTAGTAAAACAGTTATTTGTGCATCAACAGGAAATACATCCGCAGCTGCGGCTGCCTATGCAGCGCGTGCAGGAATGGGCTGTATCGTGGTCATTCCAAACGGGAAGATCGCGATGGGCAAGCTGGCGCAAGCCGTCATGTATGGAGCTGAAATCGTAGCAATTGAAGGAAACTTTGACCATGCATTAGCAATGGTACGCAAACTGAGTGAGACAGCTCCCATTACCCTTGTAAACTCTGTAAATCCATATCGAATTGAAGGGCAAAAAACAGCTGCTTTTGAAATTTGTGACCAGTTAGGGAAAGCACCGGATGTACTTGCCATCCCAGTTGGAAACGCAGGTAATATTACAGCTTACTGGAAAGGATTTAAAGAATACAACGAACATCGCCAAACAGGTCTTCCGAAAATGCATGGATTTGAAGCTGAAGGGGCAGCAGCCATCGTTCGTAATCAAGTGATTGAAAATCCGGAGACGATTGCCACAGCCATTCGGATCGGAAATCCTGCAAGCTGGCAATATGCGGTCAATGCGGCAACGGAATCACAGGGAAAAATTGATGAAGTGACAGATAAGGAAATTGTAGAGGCATATCGTCTCATTGCAAGACGTGAAGGCGTATTTGCAGAACCAGGATCTGCTGCATCAATCGCGGGTGTGATCAAGCACGTCAAACAAGGTTTGATCGCGAAAGGTTCAACGGTCGTGGCGGTTTTAACAGGCAACGGTTTAAAAGATCCAAGCACAGCCATCGACGTAAATGATGTTAAACCTGTTGTACTGCCAAATGATGAAGAAAAAGTGTTTGCACACATTCAAGGTGTTGTTTCTGTATGATAAAAGATCAGCGCTTTATCATAACTGTTCCAGCGAGCTCGGCTAACTTAGGGCCGGGTTTCGATTCCGTTGGAATAGCCTTATCCAGATATTTATCTCTCAAGGTCGAACTTGCAGAGAAGTGGGAGTTTATTCCGAAAACAAAAGATGTAGAAGAGATTCCGACAAATGAAGAAAATTTAATGTATCAAGTAGCTGCACAAGTGGCTGAAAAATATGAGGTTCCATTGCCTCCGGCTAAAGTAGAAGTAGAAAGTGATATCCCTCTTACACGCGGCCTTGGAAGCAGTGCATCTGCCATCGTGGCTGGAATAGAACTTGCCAATGAATTGTGTGGCTTACAATTGACTATCGAAGAAAAACTGCGAACAGCAAGCCTAATTGAAGGCCATCCCGATAATGTCGGTCCTTCTCTCTATGGGGGATTGATTATTGGAAATCACCACGAAAAAAGTACGCAGGTTGTTCATCTCTCCGATATTGATTTAGAAATTGTCGCTGTTATTCCACGTTACGAGTTAAGAACGAGTGAGGCAAGAAGTGTTCTTCCTAAAGAGCTTTCTTATAGAACTGCGGTTGAGGCCAGTGCGGTAAGTAATGTGTTGGTTGCGGCATTGATGAGCCGCAATTGGCAGCTGGCAGGAGAGATGATGGAAAGAGACTTGTTTCATGAGCCGTATCGTGCTTCTCTTGTACCTGAATTGGAAGTGGTCCGCCTAGAAGCAAAGAAAAAAGGGGCTTTAGGGACAGCCTTGAGCGGGGCCGGTCCAACAATCCTTTGTTTGGCTCAAAAAGGCACTGGAAAAGATATTGCCGGCCATTTGCAACATCTTCTTCCTTCATGTGACGTAAGCCTCCTGCACGTAGATCAGCACGGGGTTCAAACTACAAGAGAGACAGTAAAAAACCATTGTCTATAAAGTGGAACTTCAAAGAAGAAAAATAGATTATTGTCATTCCCTGAAGGCTTTTGGGCCAGACCCTTTTCGGAATATCGGGAGCATCCTTTCAGCAGCCTTTTGTGAATTCTTATTCTACAGAATGGTATTTTTTAACAAATGATATAAAAAAGCCCCCGGGAATGGGGGCTTTTTCACATCATTAAAATACTTGTTCTACTTCAACAATGCCTGGTACTTCTTCTAAAAGTGCGCGTTCAATACCAGCTTTTAAAGTGATAGTTGAACTTGGGCAGCTGCCGCAAGCACCTAATAAACGTAATTTTACGATGCCATCTTCTACATCCACTAATTCACAGTCTCCGCCGTCACGTAGTAAGAACGGGCGAAGTTTATCTAATACTTCTTGAACTTGTTCTTTCATATCCATATCTGACATACTAATCGACTCCTTTCCTTATGATTTATTATAAACGGTCTTGCAGAAAAAATCTATTCAACTGCTGTCGGTAATGTTAACCTATATATAAATCCACATAAATCATTTGACGTGGATAAAAAACATCCACGCAAATGATTTACGCATAAGCGGCCGCCAATCTCCCTTACGGGTTCGTGTCAGCCGCTTATACGAAGACCTTTGTAAGCCTGCTCAAGGTGAGAGAACAGAAAGGCGCAAATAGAAGACGAACCAGTGACAGAGGTTAAAAAATTAAATTGGATTTATATATGAAAAGTGTTCGAGTATTTTTTGTAATGTGCAATCAAAATTAGGGCGTCCAAGAGGGGGAAGTACCATGGTAAAGGAAAAGGTGGAAATATGTGTATATGGGGCAGAGGTTATTTGTGCAAGTTGTGTCAATTTGCCTTCCTCAAAAGAAACGTATGATTGGCTGGAAGCTGCCGTTTCAAGGAAATTTCCAGATCAGCCCTTTGATTTATCATATATAGATATTCATAATCCTCCCGAGGATTTGGAAAAGAAGCAGTTTGCCCAGCGAGTCATTGAGGAAGACTTATTTTATCCGGTTGTTGTGATTAAAGGGGAAATTGTAGGGGAAGGGAATCCAAAATTAAAGCGTATTTATGAAGAACTTGAGAAATATGGATATCAGCCAAAAGAAACCCCGTAGAGCTCTACGGGGTTTCTTGTTATTGTATAAAAAAGCATGCATGACACATTGAAATGGTCCAGCTGCAGCTCCTAATCTTTCGGTCGTTTCACTTCTGTCCATGAAACCAAAAGTGGTTTCCCGGTCAGAAGCTCCAAAGTACAGGATGTACAAAGGCAGACGTGGTGATTGACGTCGCAGCGTCTGCCAACCTCCTGTTGTATTGTACAGCCACCTCCGCTTTTCTAACCGCTATGATGTTTATACATCCAAAGGATACCGGACTTTAAGAGGCGGGCTACCCGGCCTGTAATAGGCCGCTCTGCTAATAAGCCGAAGCCATGCTTTTTGCCTAAAGAGCCGAGAACGCCTTTTAATTTAATAGAAGGAAGTTCTTCTGGCAGTGATTCACCTTTCCATCTCTTTAACAGCACTTGAACAATTTGCTCGGCTTGCCCTTCCGCTAATTGTGCGCTTGGGGCATGAGGCAGACTTGCGCAGTCTCCAACCACATACACATGTTCATCAGTTGGAAGGTTATGATATTTAGTTAATATAACTCTTCCTTGAGGATCTTTTTCAACGTTAAGATCACGAACGACTTTAATTGGCTGAATACCGGCTGTCCAGACAATGACATCGCTATGAATAGGCTCACCGTGATTATAGACAGCGCTTTCTTCTACTTTTGTGATATTGGCATTGTTAATGACTTCCACCCCATGGGAAGTAAACCATTGCTGTACATAATTGCTTAATCTTTCAGGAAAAGCGGATAAAATATGTTTACCGCGGTCAAACAATTTAATAGTTAAGTCAGGCCGGCTTTCGCTTAACTCACTTGCAAGCTCAACACCGCTTAACCCTGCTCCGACAATCGAAACAACAGAATGGGCAGGCAGATTGTTTAACATTTGATACGTTTTTCTGGACGCATCGATTGATTGGATACTGTATGTATATTCTTCAGCACCAGGAACGTTATGATACTTATCTTCGCAGCCCAAACCAATAACTAAATCATCGTAGGAAACAGAGTCTTGGTCTTGTAAATGGACAACTTTATTTTCTAGATCGATATTTGTGACCATACCGTATTTAATGTGTAAACGAGAGTGCTCAGGAAATGCAACACGAACATGCTGGTCGGCGATGGTGCCTGCTGCCAATGCGTAAAATTCAGTTTTTAAGCTGTGATATGGAGCTTTATCGATGAGTGTGATTTGAACATCTTCTGGTAGTTGAGTCGGGAGAAGTCTTTGTAGTATACGCATGCCGCCATAACCGCCGCCAAGAATAACAAGATTCTTCATGGGAAATTCTCCTTTAGCTTCTAGACATTTACCTTCTATATTCGATAACATATTTTATTGGAATAACACTTTGTGATAACACGTTTAATCTTTATTGCATCTAAAAGTATAACGAAATTAATCAAAAATAACAACAAGTTTTCGGTTAATTTTCAACACATTTCGCTATGTCTCTAAATTGACGTTTTCTGTAAAACAAGGTACGATTAAAAATTAGTAGCGAGGTGAAAAAAATGATTAAGCCAATTGTAGAGTTTTGTATTAGTAATCTGGCTAGCGGTTCTCAAAAGGCACTGGAACAATTAGAGAAAGATCCGAATTTTGATATTATCGAGTATGGTTGTTTAGGGTATTGCGGAAAATGTGCCCATTCTTTATTCGCTCTCGTAAACGGAGAGATTGTCCTTGGAGAAACACCTGAACAATTAGTTGAACATATATACGAATATTTAGAAGAAAACCCAATGTTTTAAAAAAAGCTTGTCGAAAAACAATTTTTCGACAAGCTTTTCTAACGTCTTCTAATCAATATATAAATGAATGCTTTTTTAGAAAAATTTTGAGAAGGGGCAATGGGTTAGAAAATATTTCAATTAAGATAATAAATATTACATGACTGTCGCATGTTGCTCTCTAATTTCATACCAGCGATCTCGTGCCATCTCCACAATTTTTTGATCTCCGCTTTTCGTGTGCTTTTGAATAATTTGAGAAAAATAGAAAGCCGATTGTTTGTAATCGCCTATTCTTCTGCTTAATTCCCCAATCATATATAAAATTCTGGCTGCACTCATTTGTGTACCGCGAAAGTCATCTCTGCTATACGATTGTATATATTCCTGTCTTGCGTAGGTCAAAAAATGCATTTCACTCTGCTCATTTCCTTTTATGCGATAAAGCCAGGCTAGGCGAAGCAATAATCCTGCTGTGGTAATATGTTTCTCTTTTTTTAAGGAGGCACAATAAAGGGCTAACTTATAGCTGCTAATGGCTTGTTCAAGCGTTCTTTTCTCTCCGTAATTTTGGACTTTCCATTGATTCCAAACTTTTTCCTTGATGGTGTTAAGGGAGTTAGGAGGGAAGTAAGGCATAAAATCTTCTGTGGTGGAAAATCCGCAATGTGGGCAAACATTGACGTGATAAAAAATAGGATTCAATTCTTCTTTCTCATAATGAGTAAAAAAATCTGTATCATATTTAACCGCCTTAATAAAGCGTGAACGAATCTTTTTAGTGGAATATGCTTGGTGACAAACCACACAAGTTAGATGCCGATCATATAATGGTTCCAATTGACTCACGCTAATAGCCTCCCATCTAGGTATTTTTGATCATTAATCATTTTATTGATGATTATATCATAAATCTTTTGAACTATTTTGGTAGTTGTGTATAAAAAATAATTAGAAAGAACGGGGGGATAATAATTTCAGGTAAAAAGATAGAAAAAAACCCCCTTGATCGAAAGAATCAAGGGGTTTGAAACGGGGGATATTTTCATTGTGCTCTTTTTTAATTATCTTTATACTAGAAAGCAATAAAAAATTTGCTTGCAGCGGAGGACTAAAATGAAAAGCTTTCAATTTACCAAAATGCATGGTCTAGGAAACAATTATATTTACGTCAATCAGTTTGAAGAGAAACTGGAAGAACATGAGCTGGCAGCCCTGGCAGTGAAAGTATCCAATGTTCATACGGGAATCGGATCGGACGGGATGATTTTAATCTGTCCTTCTGATGTGGCACCTGTGAAGATGCGCATTTTTAATAATGATGGATCAGAAGGGAAAAATTGCGGAAATGGATTGCGCTGTGTCGCCAAATATGCTTATGAGCATAAGCTGGTACAAACAGAGGTATTCAAAATTGAAACTCTTTCTGGATTAGTGGAAGCACAAGTACAGGTGGAAAATGGTATTGTTCAAAGTGTGACGGTAGACATGGGGAAACCGCGTTTAGCAAGGCATGAAATTCCGATGCATGGACAAGATGTTGAGCAAGTAGTGGCTGAAAAAGCTTCTTTTAACGGAGAAGATTATGAAATTACCGCTGTTTCGATGGGGAACCCACACGTCATTTTTTATGTGTCAGATATTACTGAGGCACCCGTGACTACCTTAGGTCCTGTTGTTGAAAAACATGAGCGCTTTCCAGAAGGCATCAATGTCGAGTTTGTAGAAGTAGTAAGTGAAAACGAATTGCATTTTCGCGTATGGGAAAGAGGCTCAGGTGTGACGCAAGCTTGTGGAACAGGTGCCTGTGCAGCAGTCGTAGCATCCATATTAAACGGCTATACAAAGAAAAACGTGCCGACTACCGTTCATTTAGCAGGAGGAGATCTTGTTATTACATGGACAGAAGAAGGGAATGTTTTCATGACAGGGCCTGCGGAAACGATTTGTACAGGGACATATTATTATGAATTGTAAGGCGGCAGATTATTTGTTGAAGCAGCCAGTTATGAGTATACTAGGAATGAAAAGGAGGTCGAATGATTAATGAGTCAAGATATCCTAACAATTACTGAAGCAGCAAGCTTTCAAATAAAAGATATGATGAAAGAACACGGCGAGACAGGTGCTTATTTACGTGTTGCTATTCAGGGTGGAGGGTGCAGCGGGCTTTCTTACGGCATGGGGTTTGATCATGAAGTAAAAGAGGGCGACGTTGAATTTGAACAACATGGAATTAAAATTTTAGTAGACAAGGAAAGTGCACCCGCTTTAAAAGGAACAAAAATTGATTATAAACAGTCTATGCTTGGGGGCGGATTTACAATCGATAATCCGAACGCCATCGCATCCTGTGGCTGCGGTTCCTCTTTCCGTACCGCTGCAAATGCCGGTACGCCTGAAGAGTGTTGAGGAAGAATTTACCCTATAAGCTCAAATAAGCAAGGAAAGTGTTATAAAAAAATGACGGGTGCTTATTGCACCCGTCATTTTTTAACTCTATAAGAAAGTATAAATTATGCTTTAAAATTGTCTAGGTGCATGAGCGAGCTTGCTGCACTTTTCTAGTTAAAACATAGAAGTACTATGTAAAGGCTGAACTCTTGCTTTTGGATCAATGTAAGTTTTCGCATTGTTAACAGCCGTTGGACCTTCACCGAAGCCGGCCACAATCAGTTTTACTTTGCCCTCATACGTGCAAATGTCACCTGCTGCATAAATACCAGGGATGTTTGTTTCCTGTTTCGTGTTGACAACAATGGCATTCTTCTGGATGTCTAAGCCCCATTCTTTAATAGGCCCTAGCGAAGAAATGAAACCAAAGTTAACGATGACATCATCGACATCAATGACTTCCTTTGCTTCTCCTTTTGTATCTTCAAGAACTACTTGAGAAATGAACTCGTCACCAATAAATTCAACAGGGACATAAGGTGTTTTTACTTCTACTTTTGAGTTCATTAACGTTTCGACGCTATGTTCATGAGCGCGGAATTTGTCACTAGGTAGAATTATCAGTTGGAAATTTTTATTGGTACCAATAATACAAACGAATCATTCTGTTTTCAAGTGAATGAATATTCGTTTTTTAATATCGGTGAAGAAAGCAATTTCTGTATCGGAAAGAACGAGAAATAAATGAATTTTGTCTTGAAAAAGTTCGTGAAAAGGAATATCATGTTTGATAGGCATATTGTTAAGAATTTGTGACAATTATATAACAATTTTATGTACTTCTTTGTTTATTTACGTGAAGTAATTCACAAAGTTTGTCGTGTTACATTAGATGAGGCGATGGATAAGAACAAAGTGAGATGCTCACAATAAGGGAAAAACAACATTTCTTTCGTCAAGCTAAAGCTGATTATAAAATATTCAATAGAAAAGGTGGATGACATCGCAATGAGAAAGCCTAAAATTGTAATTCTTGGTGCCGGTTATGGTGGTCTTATGACAACTGTCAACCTTCAAAAGAAGTTGGGGGTTAGTGAAGCGGAAATCGTGCTTGTAAACAAAAACGATTATCACTATGAGACAACTTGGTTACATGAAGTATCTGCCGGTACTTTACACCACGATCGTTCTCGTTTTAAAGTTGCTGACGTTATTGATAAAAGCAAAGTGAAATTCGTTCAAGACACAGTAGTAGATATTAAAACAGCTGAAAAACGTGTTATTCTAGAGAACGGCGAATTGGAATACGATTATTTGGTTGTTGCCCTTGGTTATGAATCTGAAACATTCGGTATCAAAGGCTTAAAAGAGTATGCATTCTCAATTGCCAACATTAACTCTGCTCGCCAAATTCGTGAGCATATGGACTATATTTTTGCTACTTACAACAACGAGCCGGTTAAACGCGATGAATTGTTAACAATTGTTGTTGGGGGCGCAGGTTTCACAGGTATCGAATTAGTGGGAGAACTTGCAAACCGTGTTCCGCAATTATGTAAAGAATTTGATATTCCTCGTGAAAAAGTACGCATTATCTGTGTTGAAGCGGCTCCAATGGCTTTACCTGGTTTTGATCCAGAGCTAGTAGAATATGCTGTAACACAATTGGAGCGTAAAGGTGTAGAGTTCAAAATCGGCACAGCAATCAAAGAATGTACAGAAGACGGCATTATTGTTGCAAAAGATGATCAAGTAGAAGAAATCAAAGCCGGTACGGTTATCTGGGCTGCCGGTGTGCGCGGAAGCCACCTTATCGAAAAAGCCGGTTTTGAAAATATGCGCGGACGTGTAAAAGTAGATCCTTATTTACGTGCTCCAGGCCATGATGATGTATTCATCGTCGGTGACTGTTCATTAGTCATTAACGAAGAAATCAATCGTCCATACCCGCCAACTGCGCAAGTTGCTATGCAAGAAGGCGTTACATGTGCGAAAAACTTGGCTGTGTTAGTGCGTGGACAAGGTGAAATGGAAGTATTCAAACCCGATTTAAAAGGTACGGTATGTTCATTAGGCCATGATGATGCGATTGGTATCGTATTCGGCCGAAAATTATTTGGTTCAAGTGCATCATTCATGAAAAAAGTAGTAGATAACCGTGCATTATTCTTACAAGGCGGAGCGGGTCTTGTAATGAAAAAAGGTAAATTTAACTTCTTTTAAATAAAATGAAGGGAGACAGGCTTTTTAGCCTGTCTCCCTTCATTTTATGAAACGGTATAAGATTTTTGCACGGATGTCTTTTTTTATAAACAAAAAGAGGTGTATAGTAAAGGTAATAAAAACATGGGGGAATGGTGATGAAAGAGAAAAGAGGAAAAGTATGGCTCGCTGTTAGTGGCGTGGTACTGGCAGAAGACGGCCGGTACCTTGTAGTGAAGAAACATTATGGCGGTTTAAAAGGAAAATGATCGTTTCCGGCTGGATTTGTTGAACAAGGGGAAACCATCGATGAAGCTGTTATTCGTGAAGTATGGGAGGAGACGGGAATCTCCGCACAATTAATAGGAATGATCGGAATGCGATTAGGTGTTATACGGCATGATATTAGCGATAACATGATTATTTTTTTATTGAAAGCATATAATACAACCATTACGTTACAGCAAAAAGAATTGTCGGAAGCAAAGTTTTTAACAAAAGAACAATTGCAACAAGATCATGATGCGTCCCTGCTGGTGAAATATTTTATTGAACAGCGGCATCAATTGATGAAGATGTACCATAATTTTAATCCCGGTGAGCAGTTTGGGTATACCTCTTATAAAATCTTTGTGTAGAAAAGATTCTAAATAGTTGAGAAAAAAAGAGAAAAACATCATTGTATGCGTTTACATAACAAGAGAGGAGCCAGTTAGCTCCTTTTCAACAAAACAATTATTTGTTATATTATCAGAAAATTCAGTTAAAAAGGAGGGAGAAAGATGCAAAATGCGAATAGCTGCTTTTTATGTGATGGAAATGGTTACGTGTATGTATTAATGGGAGGTACAGAAACATGTCTTCACTGCGATGGAAAAGGAACGACGGAAGAGGCTGAACCGGAAGCCTCCAATCTATATTGAAGAATAAATTTTAGGGGAGGTTCAACCATCACGTATTTTTCCGTGAGGGTCGAACCTCCCCTTCTTATTTCTTTTATTGACGCAATTTTCGCCTTTTTAGTACACTAAAAAGGACGTGTACGGGAGGTGAAAATACCATGGAAATGAGTATTCCTATTTTATTAATATCTATTTTATTGTTTTTTGTTTTGTTTTTTGGAATCGGTTTCTTATTAAATATGTTATTAAGAATGTCATGGATCATGGCGGTCTTATATCCTATTGTCTTTATTTTAATTGTTGATGATATAAAATTCGTTGAATACTTTCAGAATCCAGCGGCGTCTTTTGCCCGTTTAGGTAACAAAATTTCTTCACTTGCAGCCGCTGATATTGCCATTTTAACAGCCGGATTTGTTGGTGCCATTGTCTCTGGCATCGTTATACGCTTGCTCCGTGCAAAAGGATACAGGATGTTCTAACAAGCACATAATGTTGTTTTATGTATGTCATGGACCGTTACAGAAAACACCATTGATTTATTATAAAAAAAACCATTTGTAAACCAATTGATAACTTGGAAACATATATATATCTTATTTGTTAAAATATGACAACAACTCGATTGCGAATAATTTCTCTTCCGTTTGGAAAGGAATAGAATCGTGAGAGGAGTTGTCATATTCGTAATGATGAAGAAAATAACAAGGCGTTTAAGTATGACATTATTGCTTATAGGAGCTTTCATTACAACAAGTGAAACAATCTCCGGTGTAGAAGCAAAAACGATTGCAGATTGGATTTATGACAAAACATCCATGGTCGGCTCTTACGAAAAACAGTCTGCTTACACATATGAAGAAAATAAATATAAAGCAAATGCCTTGTTTTATAAAACGTTATCCCGTCAAACTCAAGCACTCACCCAAATCTCCAGCCAAGAGACAGTGGTAAACGGGAATGCTCAAACATTGGAAACAGCTTTTGACTGGTCAAAGTATCCATCGCATACCGTTTTGGCCACCGGCTATACGGCAGGATATGAATCGACTGGAAAAAAGCCCGGCCATCCTTCTTACGGAATTACATACTCTGGGGTAAAAGTGAAACGTGATTTGTATTCAACAATTGCCGCTGATTTGAATGTATTCCCGATTGGAACGATTCTCTTTATTCCTGGTTATGGGTACGGAGTGGTCGCCGATAAAGGCGGGGCCATTAGAGGAAATCGTTTAGATTTGTACTATAAGACGGTTGAAGATGTATATCATTCGTGGGGCAAAAAAACATTGAGTGTTTATGTAATCAAGCGCGGGAACGGAAAGCTAACAGAAGAAGAATTGACTTTATTAAACGAGAACAAAGCCATGCAGGTGTTTCGGCAACAATATATAGGGCTAAAGTCTTCATAAAAAGCTTAGGCGGCAGAACCTAAGCTTTTTTCATTGAAGAATCCCTATAGAATAAAAAAGTAAATCAAACATGAAATGGCGATTCCTGTAAGACCTCCAAAAAACACTTCAATCGGTTGATGGCCAAGCAATTCTTTTAATTTTTTCTCTTTTTCTTTTGGTTCTTGTTCGGGCCACATTTTCGCTTCCGTTACAAAGCGGTTAAAGTCTGCCACTAGTCTATTTAACACGATCGCTTGTTCACCGGCATGGCGTCGTACACCAGTGGCATCAAACATGACAATAACGGCAAAGATGGTGGAGATAGCAAAGTAAGGGGAGCCGACCCCTTCTGATAAGCCGATAGCCGTCGTCAAGGCTGCCACGGCTGCTGAGTGGGAACTGGGCATTCCGCCTGTACTGAATACAAGCCCCCATTTAAGCTTTCTTGTAGCAATGAATTCAATGGGGACTTTAACAACTTGCGCAAAAATAATGGCCGCAAATGCGCTCCAAAGCGGAAAGTTTGTGAACAAATCCATAGATAACGCTCCTTTAACATGAATGACTAACAGATTATTTCCAATTTTGATATGATATATTATATAACCTTTCCCTAAAAGAAAGGGAGATAATCTCTAAAGAGGGAGGAGGATATGGGTGTCTTTCTATCCTCTAGAGTACTATGAATTTTTTATAAAATTCAATGAAGGAGATTATTATACGTGCCACGATTTGTTAGAAGAAATATGGATGACAGAAAAAGATAATTTGTTTTTAAAAGGGTTACTGCAGATGACAGTTGCATTGTATCATTATGGATATGGAAATGTAAAAGGCGCGAGAACCATGATGCAAACAGCGTGTCATTACTTGCAAAGCTATCGTCCTTTTCACTGGGGGCTTGATCTTGAGCATGTTTTTGTATTTATGGAGGAATGTTTGAGCCTCATTCCTAAACAAATAGATTTCGTGCCGTTTGAACTCGTTCACACGTTGCCTGAATTGCCTGATTTTGTTTTATATTTGGAAGAGTAACAGAAAGGGGTTTTTACATGTTTACTATAAAGAATGAAGTCAATTTACATAATGAAACTGAAGCTTTAGTTATCGGGATTTTTAATCAAAACCAGCGGCCCCAAGGATTACTGGCTGAAATTGATGAAGCGTTGAATCACGAACTGCTCACCTTGATCAAAGAAGGGGACATTGGTGTTAAAGCAAAACAAATTTCAAAAATTCATACGCTTGGCAAGCTGGGAGCAAAACGGTTATTTTTTGTCGGTCTCGGCAAAAAAAAGAAACTGACAGAACAAGACTTAAAAGAAGCGTTTGGTTCTTTATTTAAAGAAATACAAAAGTCTAAGCTGACAGAAGTTTCGGTTGCTATCGATACATTTTTGACAGATAACCTCGATACATATGATGCAGCCTATGCATTAAGCGAAGCATGGCCTCTCGCAACCTATCGATTTGAAGGCTATAAGAAAAAATCAAACGAACCAGAAAAATCGCTGGAACATGTGACGGTGTATGCGGACGGCGACGAACAAGAAATCAGTGCAGCGTTAACTGTAGGATTTGTGTACGGAAAAGCGACAAATTCGGCTCGTACGCTTGTTAATCTTCCTGGGAACATGCTGACCGCAACAGACTTAGCCAATTACGCGGCAGATTTAGCGAAAAAGTATGATTTTGAGTTAGAAATACTCGAAAAAGAAGACATGGAAAAGCTCGGAATGGGTGCGTTTCTTGCTGTTAATAAAGGGTCTGTAGAGCCTCCAAAGATGATTGTCTTGAAATATCAAGGGAAAGAAACATGGAGCGACGTGATTGGCCTTGTCGGAAAAGGGATTACATTTGATACAGGCGGTTATTCACTCAAACCAAAGGATGGAATTGTCGGTATGAAAACTGATATGGCTGGAGCGGCTTCTGTATTGGGAGCAATGGAAATTATCGGCGAACTGAAGCCGGAGCAAAATGTTGTTGCAGTGATTCCTTCAACAGATAATATGATTAGCGGCGAAGCATTAAAACCGGACGATGTCATTACATCTATGAGCGGCAAAACAATCGAGGTGTTGAATACAGATGCCGAAGGAAGATTGGCATTGGCCGATGCTGTGACGTACGCCAAACACCACGGCGCGAACTATTTAGTGGATGTAGCTACGTTAACAGGCGGTGTCATCGTGGCGCTGGGTATGCATACAACAGGTGCGATGGCAAATAATGAGGAATGGTTTGAACAAGTGTTGGAAGCAAGTATGGAAGCAGGTGAGCCAATCTGGCGCTTGCCGATTTTTGAACGGGATAAAGAACGTGTTAGAAGCAGTAAGATTGCTGATCTGAACAATTCTCCAGGTCGTGAAGGCCATGCCATTATGGGCGGTGCTTTTATCGGAGAGTTTGCAGAAGACACTCCATGGGTTCATTTGGATATTGCCGGAACATCTGACACGAAATCAAGCCATTCCTTAGGGCCAGCGGGTGCAACAGGCGTGATGGTCCGAACGTTAGCGATACTTGTGGAACGGTTTGAAGCGGAATGAGGGAAGAATGAAATGCTTGTTCTGTCCGCTTACAGGGCAGGCATTTTTATTTGTATAGGTACAAGAAAGCATAGATCGCTCGTTTCACGCCTGCCCGTGAAACCAAAGAGCGGTTCCGCCATTATTGAAGATATTTGAAGAGAGAAATCTCGAAAAGCTATTTTTGAAGCTTTTCGGGATTTTTTTATAGGACAACCTATGTGATTCTGGATACAATAATAAAAAGTCATTTACAAGGAAGTGAAGCTATGTTTTTTGGAAGGGTGAAAATGACATCTTCTAAAGATAGCCGGATTCCTCCTAATCAGCATGTCACCACTAAATTTCCTATACTACATCATGGTAATGTTCCTTACTACGCTGACTTAGCTGAATGGGACTTAACGGTTTTTGGCCTGGTGGACAATCCACAAGTATTTACATATGAACAGTTAATGAAGCTCCCGCAAACAAAGATTACCACTGATATCCATTGTGTAACAGGCTGGTCGAGATTGGATAATATGTGGACAGGAATATCTTCGTTAGAGCTTTTAAAGCGTGTCAAAATAAAGCAAGATGCCCGTTATGTTATTTTTCACGCAGAAGAAGGCTGGACAGCCAATTTGCCGCTCGAAGATTTTTTAAAAGAGACCACCTTGCTGGCTCATTCGCATAACGGGGAGCCGTTGACTCCTAAACATGGTTTTCCAATCCGAGCAGTGGTCGCTCATTTATACTTTTGGAAAAGCGCCAAATGGCTTCGCAAGATTGAGTTTACAGCCAAAGATCAACCTGGCTTTTGGGAACGAAATGGTTATCATAATTACGGAGATCCATGGAAGGAACAACGCCTTTCGTGGGATTAATGGTCCATAACAGAAGGTAAGGATTTTGTCCACACGGCTTTTGTTTAAGAAGCATATAATAATCGAACAATTGACGGTAGGAAGTCTAACAATTTGATTGCTCTTTTTTATTAAGTATGATATTGTTTACGGAAATACCTAAAAAGAGGTGACTGGAAATGAGAAACGTAACTCTTACAGATATTTTTACTCATCCGATTGCCCAAAAATATTTGAAACGATCTGGCGTTGCTCATGCCGTTGCCGTCGCTTATCATGCTTATCGTTTTGCTGTACAATATAATGTCAGCCCCGACTTAGCGGCAAAGGCCGCCTTGCTGCATGATATTGGGCATTATGAATGGTATACGGATGGTAAATGGGATTACAGAAAGTATAAGGAAAATGATATCCATGCTATTAAAGGGGCAGAAAGAGCTCATAAGCTGCTCATTCGCCTGGGAGAAAACCCTCAACATGCAAAAGAAATTGCACTAGCCATTTTATTGCATACCGATTCTTATTTGCCGGAGGGGACATTGCATCAACGGCCTCTTCAAAAGGTGGTACGCCTTGCCGATGAAGCCGATGAGGAACCGGGAGGAAAACATCATTACCGTCAAATAGATGACTCACTGGCTCTCAAGAAGATTAGAGAGTTAGATCAAAAAATAGAGCAGTGGCTTAAATATAAACCGTATGAACAGTTAGGATCATAAACAGCAGTGATAATATAATCATTGCTGTTTTTATTTGTGTACCGAAAAGTCTTGCCAACATAAAGAGATGGTAAGACGATAGCAATTGGATGATGTTTGGAACTTGCCCATATCTACAGGAGGAAATTAAGGAAGCCGATGTTGCAGGATATACGGAGAGTCATGTAGAACATAAGGAAAAGGGTAGAAAGTATATCCAGGCGCGGGGGGAATTGAACTATAAACTCTTTCTTGGTTTGTTTGAAAAAGGAGTGGATCGATGAATGGATTTGAAAGATACACTAATGGAAGCGTTAGGAATTGAAATCACACATCTCAGTAAAGAAAAAGTGATAGCAACAATGCCAGTGGATGGACGAACAAGGCAGCCTTTTGGTTTATTGCACGGCGGGGCATCTGTCGCGCTGGCAGAAACGGTAGCCAGTATCGGGGCATATGAATGTGTCGATCAGGAGCATGAAGCCTGCGTAGGGTTAGAGATCAATGCGAACCATATTCGTTCAAAGCGGGATGGAGTGGTGACGGCAACGGCTATTCCTTTACATAAAGGTAAAACGACGATGGTATGGGAAGTGAAAATAACGGATGAGCAAGAGGAGCTGATTTGCATTTCCCGTTGCACCATGGCTGTATTAAAGCTAAACAAATAGGACCGGAGAAAAAAAAGCGCCTTTTCCCGCGGCTTGTACAGGAAAAAGGCGCTTTTTATATGTTTACATTAAATAGCGTAAGAAAATGTAAATGTGAGAGATGATGAGTGCAACCAACGTTAAAGGAGCGCCGATTTTCAAAAACTGCATATAGCTGAAGCCGTGCCCTTCGCGAGAAGCGATACCGGCAACGATAACGTTGGCGGATGCACCGATTAAGGTTCCGTTTCCGCCTAAACATGCACCAAGGGCAAGCGACCACCAAAGAACGTCAATTTGGGCAGAATCTGGTGATAATCCCATTCCAACAGCCATGTCTTGAATAAGCGGAATCATGGTAGCCACGAAAGGGATGTTATCGATTGTCGCAGAGGCAACGCCAGAAATCCATAAGATTAAATAGGAAGCAGTCGTAATATCCCCGCCTGTAATATCCAGAGCTTTTTGTGCGAGAGACTTGATGAGGCCAATATCCACTAAACCTCCGACCAGTGTGAATAAACCGACGAAGAAGAAGATAGTGACCCACTCGACAGAAGCGAACACTTCCTCTAAATCATGTTCCTTGACACCAATCAACATTAAAATAGTTCCTCCAGCCATGGCGATGACTGCAGCGTCTACGTGAGTAATGGAATGAGTGATGAATCCAAGAATCGTCAGTGCAAGGACAATTAATGACTTTTTCATTAGCACTGCATCTTTGATATAATCCTTTTCATCTAACTGCATGAGTTTTGCAATGAGTTTTGGATCGGCTACAAGCTGCTTGCGATAAGCAAAATAGAGAATCCCTGCCGTAACGAGTGTAATAATGAGAACGACTGGAGCTAAATTCAATAAAAAGTCGTTGAACGTTAAGTGTTTATTGGCAGATCCGATCATAATGTTTGGCGGATCACCAATCAAAGTGGCCGTCCCGCCAATGTTTGAGAACAGAACTTCTGAAATCAAATAAGGAACGGGATTTACATTTAGAATCCGTGTAATAGAAAATGTAACAGGAACAATTAATAAAACTGTCGTTACATTATCGAGAAAAGCAGATGCTAATGCTGTTAAAAGAGAAAGTATAATTAAGATGTTGATGGGGTTGCCTTTTGCGATTTTCGCGGCTTTAATCGCAACAAATTGGAAGACACCTGATTTACTTGTAATTCCTACAAGAATCATCATTCCAATTAAAAGTGTAATCGTTCCCCATTCAATGTGATGGTTATAAGCTGTTTCCAGATCTACAATACCAAAAGCAATCATTAACCCGGCGCCCAGTAAAGCAATGATTGCACGGTTAATTTTTTCAGAGATGATAATAGCATACGCGACTAAAAAAATGACAATGGCCGCGTAATATTGAAAGTTTGAAACTTCATGGACGGCTGTTTCGTGCACCGATGTTCCCTCCTTGTTATTCTCAGTAAATAGAAAAGTCGTCCCCCAACGCACAAGATGTGCCAGCAAAGACGTTATGAATCCGCAGATGTACATGCAAAGGTGTTATGACAGGGTGTCATATAGTCAGTCTTCATTTCTTATTGTGTGTAAACAACCTCGCTTTCGCACTTCGGGCAGCTTAATGCAGCAGAATCTGTTTCGAGGTCTTGTACATAAAAAGCAAACGAACAGGACGTGCATTGTAATTTTAAAAAGCGGTCAATCAGCACTTTTTCAGATGAAATTCCAGACTTTGACGTATCGATTAACTCAGCATGTACATCTTTTTCTGAATCATCTTCAGCAATAAGCTGTCCCTTTTCTTCTTCCACAGTCCGCCATTGTCCGCCCGCAATATGTTGTTCTAACTGACTGTGCGATGCCTGGTCGAGCATTTTTTTAGCTAATGAGATAAGCTGCTCGTTTGATAAAGAGGAAAAAGATAAATCCTCCCCAAGTCTTTTCCAGTAGCCCTTTAATTGATCTTCTGTAAAGACATATTTGGCAATCTTATGTATGACAACATTTTTCATCATCTATCCTCCTTGTCATATAACAATAATCGCTTATTTTCGACTATAGATAATTATATTCTTTTTCTATTTCCATCACAATGAATTAGTTGACAATTACTGAAAAATCAAATAAAGTCTTTAAATTGCTGTAAGCAGCTGGCATAATAGGTAACGCAAAGATGTTTCATATTTTAAATAACAGTAAAATGAAATGTATTGTTCCCTATTTTGCGAGATTTCGGTAAAATTGGACAATCCATACTGAGCCTTAATATAGCTAAAAAGTAAGAATGAGGTTTTACGATGATTAAAAACAAATACATAACGAGCTATTTTCCGTTACTATCAATTGTGCTATTTAGTATGTCGCTGGGAATATGCATTAGCTTTTGGCTGATCGGATTATTCCGTTCTTTAGGGGTATATGAGGGTTTGATGACCTTTTTCTCGGCAAGAGAGCTAACGCTTACACTATTCCTGTTATTGAGTTTCCTTTTTTTTATGTTGTTTGCAGCTTTAAAGCTCATCAGTGATACATTGATGGGACTTTCCTTGCTGTTTTTCTCTACAGACCTGAAAGGGGAGGGAGTGGACAGAGCGAGTAGGGGAGTGATCCTTTTCGTCATCGGGTCCTTTATTTCGATTATCGTTTCACATTCGTTGTTATTTATCGTCATAACCTTTCTGGCAACGGCTTGCACGTATTTTGTGTATGCAGTATATCGAATGCATGAGATGTTTAAACCAGCTGCGCTTATCGGCTTTATCTTTTTTCACGTTTTTTCATGGTCCATCTTTACGCTTGTTATTGCTTATTTCTCTTTCAAGTTTTACCACAGTATGTTAAACAGTTTGCCTGTTTAATAAAGGTGTGTGGCCCTTGTCTCAACAGTTTCAAGAGATTGAGACTGAACCATAAATTCGAAAAATTGATTGGTTTTAGGTTTTATGTGAAATGGACCGTCAACAAAACCTGGTATTACCGGGTTTACATGACGGTCCATTTTGAGTCACCCCATATTCTCTTAATGGTTTCCTTCTGTCAATCTTTTCCACACGAAAAGATGAGGGCTTTCTTCCGCTAATCTCTGATTGCTTTTTGGTTTGTCACTTCCAATCCAAACCCCGACCGTATACCGATCTTTCATACCGATGAACCATAAATCCTTATAGTCATTTGTGGTACCGGTTTTTCCCCCGGCATAGCCTTGACTTCCTCTTATTTTTTTAGCTGTACCGCTGTTTATGACTTCCGCCAACAACTTTCTCATCGTCGTATTGGTTGTACTCTTCCAGACTTGAACGGTTGGCTCTTGCCATTTGTATAATATTTTCCCTTTAGCATCCGTGACTTTTAAGATGGCGCGGGAAGAGGTATACTTCCCGTTGTTGGAAAATACGGTGTAAGCATTTGTCAGCTCAAGAGGCGTCACTCCATAAGTGAATCCGCCAACAGCTGCTGTTAGGTTATGATCCTTTGGAACGATATGCTGAAATTGGAAAGGTTCCATGTATTGAAATCCTTTTTCAACTCCGACCTGATTCAGCAAACGTACAGCAGGCGTGTTGTAGGAATATTTAAAAGCTGTTTTCAATGTTGTCATCCCATAGTGACGGCCGCTTGCATTTTGAGGGCAATAGCCGTTTAAACAAAATGGTCCGGCATCTACTAAACTATTTTCTGTTGCTCCGTATTCATTTATGTAAGGGACATAGACGAGTAGGGGCTTTATGGCTGATCCGGGCTGGCGAACAGCTTGGTAAGCCCGGTGGAAATCTAATTTTTTATAATTCTTCCCACCAATGATGGCACTGATTTGATGGGTTTGATGATTTAACACGACAATTGCTCCATTGACATCCTGCATGGGAAGAGCTTGCTTGAGAACGGAGGTTCCTTTTTCTTGTAAGGGACGGGACAATCCTGTATAAATATGAACGCCGGACCGCAATACTTCTTGTACCCGTTGTTTTAGCTTGAATTGGAGGCGCCGTTTCTCTTCCGGAACTGCCTCGTCAATTTGCTTGGTAAATCCTTCTTGATCAGCAATGAGCTCTTTTAATTCCTCGTAAACATATGTCGTATAGTCAGGATATAAATCCATGTTTTTTTCAATATTGAGAGTAATAGGCTCTCCCATGGCCTTTTCGTAAACAGCTCTATCTATTTTTTTTGCTTGAGCCAACTTTTTAAGAATGAATTGCTGGCGGGACTTAGTATTCGGTTCAACAGACAGCGGATCGTAAAAACTCGGATTATTTGGGATAGCACATAGAAAAGACATTTCCCCTAATGTGAGCTCATGGACGTCCTTTTGAAAGTAATAATGGCTGGCTGTGTCGATTCCGTATATTCCATGGCCAAAATAAATGCTGTTTAAATAGAGTTCTAAAATCTTCTTTTTAGAGAACTGCTTTTCAAGTTGATAGGCATACAGCAGCTCATTGATCTTTCTTTTATAGGATTTTTCATGGGTTAAAAACAAATTGCGTGCCAGCTGCTGGGTGATAGTACTACCTCCTTGCTCAATGGACTGGCTTTTTAGATTAATGGTAAATGCCCGAATAATTCCTCCTATATCGAATCCGTGATGCTGATAAAAATGTCGATCTTCCGTGGTTAAAAAAATATCGACGACGGTTTGGGGGATGTGCTCAATTGGTAAGTACTTTCTTTTTTCCCCATCGTGCATTTCCGAAAATACTATGCCATTTTCATCGTACATATAGCTGTTTTGGGAAAGTGACACGTGTTGAATGTGGACTTGCCGTTGAATTGCTTTATGAAGAGACTGAATGTTGTTCCATTCAATCGTCAAATAAAAAAGAACCACGATAAACAAAGGTATTTGAATACATAATATGAGAAATCCTGCAAACGCCCTCAATCGGCTCACTCTTTCTATAGTTCTTATGTCACGCTTGTCATTTTAGCAAAGCATGGGAGGAATCGCTACAGAAAGTTAAGAGCCTTTTTCACATTTTATTTATATTAATGGGTGCATATTTTTATGGAAAGTTTATCTTTTGCAGCTTTATCTTAAAAAAATAATAATTAGGGATAATTGTCTCAATCAATAAGACAGGCAGATGAATAAAGTAGAAATGAAACGCCTCGAAAAATTCAGAATCTTTTTAAGGAAATGCAAAAAAGAGGCGTATAATCAACTTTTACATGATATAATGAAGTAATGATAGTGTACGGATCATGTTTTGGGGGTGAAGAGTAGATGAATTATGATCATCAGTATTTGTTTATCGATTTTGAGTTTACGATGCCTGAGAGTAAAGGGAATCCGAAGGGCTTTTTCCCTGAAATTATTGAAGTAGGTATTGTCTCCGTTACCAATCAAGAAATTCGCGACACATTTTCTTCGTATGTAACACCCGCTGCTTTTCCTTTATTGACAGAGCGCTGCAAATCCTTTCTAAATATTCAACAAGACCAAGTAGACAACGGAATAAGTTTTGAGCAGTTAGTCAAGAGATTGGAAGAGTACGAGCGCCGAGGTGCGAGTACTATTATCACATGGGGAAATATGGATATGAAAGTATTGAGACATAATTGTCAAAAAGCAGGTTTATCGTTTCCCTTCAAAGGAAAACAGGTGGATTTGTCCATGGAATATAAGCGGTTCTTCGGAGATCAAAATCAAACGGGGTTATGGAAAGCTGTACAGGAGTATGGGAAAGAAGGAACCGGCAAACATCATTGTGCTTTAGATGATGCACTGACAACGTACAACATCTTTAAGCTTGTAGAAAACGATAAACGTTATTTAGCAAGGCCGGAGCCAACGACTATTGGAGACCGTGTTGATTTCTCTAAATTACTCAATAAGTTTGCATTGTAAAAGCCAAATCATCTACGAGAGTGATTTGGCTTTTTTATTTTGGCTTATAAGAAAGTATAAGTGCAGCCAAGCAACCGCCGGCGCCTAAAGGCTTGGCGTTAGCTAAGCTTTCTCTATTCCCGGCCTTTGAAATAATCTTGTTTTAATGCCTTCAATTTCTCTTTGCTCATGGAACCAAAAACGGAATCTTCCTTGTCTAGCTCCTCCATTAAATGCTCGATCGCAAGTTTTAAAGAAGAGTAATAGTCAGGAATCTCTCCTTCGAATTTCTTGACCATGGTTTTGGGGATATTGGTTTGCTCATTAAAAGCTAGTGCACGCCGTTCATGGAAAAAACCAACCTCAGCTTGTTTCGGATGGTGCAAATCACCTTGCTGCGGATGCTTAAGAACCGCCTTTACTTTCACTAAATAATGAGAAGAACGATCTTGTGTAATTTCGCCAATATACTTTCCTGTTTTGTAAATGCCTGTCACAATATCGCCAATTTTCAATTCTTTTTCGTTTGACATGTTTGCTCCTCCTTGATAGATAGTTGTAAAAATATTATAAAGGATATAAGAGAGGTTGATCATAGGTGAGGTGTTAAACTTGTTATTGTTTTTGACTCTTCAATTGTTTCTTTATTTTCCCGAAGATAAATCCGAATACATACCGGCAGCTTTTACAATGCTGCTTTTTGGGGCGGCTGCTGTATTGACTATGAAGTTTATTATAAAGATATCTAAAAAGGAAGCGCAAGCGGCTAAACAACTGGAGGAAAAACTAAAGGACCATAATCAGGAATAAAGCTTCTCCTCCCCGTATTATTCCTTCGATAAAAAGGGACCGGAAAGGTTTAAATTATGGGCCTGGTGGCAAAGATGTTGAAGACATAAGACATTTTTTGTTGGAGGATTATATGAAAAAAGCAGCTAGCACAGCGTTGCTTTCTTTTTTTCTTTTAGCCGGTTGTATGGAAGAGCAAACAACTAAAAAAGATATAGAGTTGTTTAATGCTGTAGGAGATTCACTTGGGAAAGTAACCTTGACCGAAAAATCGGACGGTGTGGAAATGGAATTCAAGCTGGAAGGTCTTCCGCCTGGTGAACATGCCATTCATATTCATGAAAAAGGCAGTTGTGACGCGCCAGACTTTAAGTCATCGGGGAATCATTTCAACCCTGAGAAAAAAGAGCACGGTCTTCTTCATCCGAAGGGAGCCCACGCAGGGGATCTGCCTAATTTAATTGTAGAAGATGATGGCAAGTTTGCTGGGACGCTAATGGCGCCAGGAGTAACAATGAAAGAAGGAAAAACTTCTTTGCTCCAAACCCAGGGCACATCTCTTATCATTCATAAAGGCAAAGATGATGGAATGACACAGCCGGCCGGAAATTCAGGTGAGCGAATTGCATGCGGTGTGATCTCTGAGAATAAACAGAAAGCAAAAGGAAAAGAGGAAGAATCAGGCGGGAAAGAAGGACAAAACAAGCCCGGTAAAGAGGAAAAATAAAAAAGAGGGGATGATTAGAGCGCCATACCTTGAATCATCCCGCTGAAAGGACCCGGCGCGAGAAATCCAATCAAACGGAGGATGTTTCTACGGGTCCTTTCAGTTTAAAACATGATGACTCATTTCAAGGCTTTCGCTTTATACATCGGAAAAGGCTCGATAAAGGCGATCCAGCCCATCTTTTAAAAGCTCTCTCGGGCAGCCGATATTTAAACGAATAAAACCGCTTCCTTGTCTGCCATACTTTGTACCGGGTTCCACGGCAAGTTTTCCTTTTTCAAGCAGCAGTGTTCTGATTTTGGCATCAGAGAGTCCCAAGCCGCGGCAGTCAATCCAGATTAAATATGTTCCCTCAGGTTCTACTAACTTTAACTTAGGAAGACGGTTACGGATAAAGTCGGAGGCGTATTGAATGTTGTCTTGTAAATAGCTTAATAGATTCTCCAGCCATCCTTCGCCGCCGCGGTATGCGGCCTCCATCCCGACAATGCCAAATAGGTTTAAAGAGAAAAAGCCTTGTTTGCGCTGTATGCGATTATACTTTTCTCTAAGCTCTTTATTATCAATGATTACAGCCGATGCCTGCAAACCTGCTAAGTTAAACGTTTTGCTTGGTGCGATAAATGTAATGATATTGCTTTCTCCGTCACGATGGAGAGAGGCGATTGGAATATGTTTATGAGGCTTATATACAAGGTCCGCATGAATTTCATCTGACAGTAAAATCACGCCATGTCTTTGGCAAAGCTCATACACTCGCTGCAGTTCTTCTGCGGTCCATACCCTTCCACCTGGGTTATGGGGGCTGCATAAAATCATCATCTTTACCCCTTGGGCCAGCTTCTCCTCTAAGTCGGCAAAGTCCATCTTATATCTGTCATCTTGTAAAATTAACGGGTTTTCAATAAGTGTACGACCATTTTCTTTTATCATGTTAAAAAATGGGCTGTATACGGGTGTTTGAATTAAAATAGGGTCTTTTTCGTTCGTAAATGCCTGGATGGCCATACTAATGGAAAAGACAACCCCTGGACTGTAGACAATCCAATCGGATTCCGCTTTCCAATCATGTCGATTCTCCAACCATTCTAAAATCGCATCACTTGTTTCATTGTTTGGCACTGTATAGCCAAAGATTCCATGCTTTAATGCTTTTTCCAAAGCTTGTTGTACGGCGGGAGGAGCGGGGAAATCCATATCGGCTACCCACATGGGAAGCAAATCTTCTCCTCCAAAAAGTGAATTCACGTTATCCCATTTTACAGAATGAGTCTGCATTCGATTCGTGATATAATCAAAAGGCTGTTGGCTCAAAGTTTATCCTCCTTATGAAATAAAAAGTAATTTCTTATATATTTATTATTCCATTCAAATGGGATGACTCCTTTTTTGTCCTGCTCTAGCAGGCCGAAAAAGGCAAGGGCGGTATATTCGATAAAAAGCAAGAGGTGACATTGATGAATAGTATGCAAGATACAAATATAAAGCTGATGGAGTGCTTATTAAGTTGGGATCCGCTAGGGTACGGAACAGATTCATATGAGACGGAAGTAGTGGATGTTATAGAAGCGGTTCACCGTTATGATGATAGAGAACGGCTCGCTCGCCGTATTCAAAGCATTTATGAATTTTCCTTCGAAGAAATCATCCCCTTGCCAGTTTGTCAGAAAAAGGCAAGTGAGCTGCTAATGATTAAAAACAGCGGCACGTGTGAATTGTAGGTCATCAGGATCGCACAAAAGGGGGAAATTTCTCCCTTTTGTGCGATTCTCTAGTATAGAAACTGTAACATATGCTGGTGAATGGCTTCAGGTTTTTCTTCCGGGACGAGGTGACCTGTTTTTTGAAATGAGATAAGAGTAGAATTTTGGATATCTTGTTTTAGACGCTTTCCGATATTTAAAGGTACCACCCGATCTTCTTCTCCCCAAATTAATAAACTAGGAACTTCAATTGAACGCAAGTCTTCCGAAGATAAATCTCCTTCCCGATGACGAATCATTCTTGTTAAAGCCATAAAAATCTTATCGTCGGAAAAAGGCTTCATATATCCTTGAATCATTTCTTCATCAATCATGTTCAAATCATAGACCACATTTTTTAGATTACCATCTATTCCTTTTCGAGCCAGCCATGTTTTGATCCAAAGATAAAAATAGGGAAGATAAGAAGAGAGAATTAAGCCATAGTGAGATCGGCTTAAATAGCCTGAACTGCATAATAAAATGATTTTATCCACCAGATCCGGCTCAAGTTTTGCCGTATTCAGTGAAATCTGTCCTCCCATTGAATGCCCGACGAGTATCACTTTATTTAAGTGAAGTTTACGGATAAGTTGAGTGATGAGTTTAGCTAAATTTTTATAGGAATAGACAAATGTCAACGATTTTTCACTTTGTCCAAACGGCGGTAAATCCACGGCTATAACAGAAAAGTCCTTAGTTAATAACGGAATAAGGCGGCGAAAGCTAAAACTTGAAGATAAAAAGCCGTGAACAAGAACGATAGCAGGCTTTGCGGGTGTATATCCGTAGAGCTCGTAATAAACAGAGACACCGTCAATGGTTTCAAAGTGTGATGAAAAAGAGGCATGTTCCATCATATTTCTTCGCTCCAACCATGTTTTTCTAATAGTTTCCCCGTTTGTATATAGATTAAGCGCCTGAGGCTTTTCCAATTTTTATTTCTAATCCATGTTGAGCGAAAATTCAATTTCTTATAAATTTATTTGTTATAATGATTTTTGAAACGATTTAGAAAATAGGGGGATTTAAAATGTTTTTAGAAGAAAAAGAATTGGAAATCCTTGAAATACTGGAAAGAAACAGCCGGATTTCCGTCGATACGATTGCCAAAATGGTGGATTTGCCGCTTGAAGAGACAACGGCGATTATCGAGAAGCTTGAGCGCGAAAAGGTTATCGTGCAATATGGTACAGCCATCAATTGGCGCAAAGTGGACGGCCATGAAAATGTTACGGCCATGATCGATGTAAAGGTAACGCCTAAACGAGGGGTAGGCTTTGATGGAATTGCAGAGCGTATTTATCGGTTCACGGAGGTTAAATCCGTTTATTTAATGTCAGGAGCATATGACTTGTCTGTTATCGTAGAAGGCAAATCAATGGCGGAAATTGCTTATTTCGTTTCGGAAAAGCTGTCGACGTTAGATTCGGTTTTGTCTACGACTACCCATTTTATCTTAAAGAAATACAAGCACGATGGAATCATTTATGAGCAAGGCGAAGATGACCGAAGAATTGTGGTGTCTCCGTAATGAGATCTTATGTATCCAAACAGGTTAAACAATTGAAACCTTCAGGCATTCGACGTTTTTTCGATTTAGCGGCCAGCATGGATGGAGTCATTTCGCTTGGAGTGGGTGAACCTGACTTTGTGACCCCCTGGTCTGTATGTGAAGCTTCAATCTCATCATTAGAACGAGGGCATACATCTTACACAGCCAATGCTGGTTTAATGGAACTCAGAAAAGAAATTGTCTTTTATTTGCAATCGCATTTTCACGTTAGATATGATGCGCAATCAGAAGTGATTGTAACGGTTGGGGCAAGTCAAGCGCTAGATATCGCGATGCGTGCCGTGTTAGATTCTGAAGATGAAGTGATTATCGCAGAGCCTAGTTTTGTTTCGTATGCTCCTCTCGTCTCACTCGCAGGGGGACGTCCTGTAGCAGTTGAAACGTCTATTGAACATGAGTTTAAATTACAGGCGGATCAACTTGAAAATGCGATAAGTCCCAAAACAAAAGCTCTTCTTCTTTGTTCACCTAATAATCCAACGGGAAGTATATTGAACAGAAAAGAGCTTGAAGAAATTGCCCGTGTGGTCAAAAAGTACGACTTGCTTGTGATCGCCGATGAAATCTATGCGGAACTATCATACGATGAGCCCCATTGTTCCATTGCTTCTTTGGAGGAAATGAGAGAACGTACAATTTTAGTCTCAGGATTTTCAAAGGGATTTGCAATGACAGGTTGGCGTTTAGGTTACATTTGTGCTCCTGAAGAATTAACTCAAGCGATGCTGAAAATTCATCAATACGCGATGATGTGCGCGCCGACGATGGCTCAATATGGAGCGATTGAAGCATTACAAAATGGACAGGAAGACGTAGAGCATATGCGAAAGAGTTATCGCAGACGCCGGAACTACATAGTGGAGTCGTTAAATCAAATTGGGCTCGATTGTCATATGCCGGGAGGTGCATTTTACGTTTTCCCATCCATTGCTAGAACAGGGATGACATCTGAAGAGTTCGCTGAGCGCCTTCTTATGGAAGAACGAGTGGCTGTTGTACCTGGAAGCGTATTTGGAAAAGGCGGAGAAGGACATATTCGCTGCTCTTATGCTTCTTCCATGGAAGCTTTGCAAGGAGCTATTGTCAGAATGCAGCGCTTTATGGAAAGAAATTGCCGCAAATAGATGGGCACCCTGAAGATTTAGCCAAAAGAAAGGCGGCAAAACCTAGTTAGGTTTTGCCAGCCTTAAAAAAGGGGGGAATACTATAGAAAGCCTTATATTTGTAATATAACCATTCATTGGTTGTTTTAAACAAGCCAGGGCCACTTTTTATCAAAAAAGCAGGGGAATATCAAATTAGGAGATGTTCGGTTCCGGCACATTGAGTCGCTTCCCTCTTCATTGAAAAGGCAAAAAGTGTCTTCACTCGGGAGGACTGCAGCGCTTTTCTTATTCTGCAAGGTCATATTTTTGTTCAAATACTGTTTTCATAAGCTGTAAGTATTGCGATTCGTTTAATTCTTTGACTTTCCTTAAGATAGACTTTGCTTTTTCCACTCCAATTGCCTGAATCAATTCTGACAGTTCTCCATCCATTTCTACATTTACGATTCCTTCTTCTTGAGCCCCCGTTAACTCGGTGATTGGAACATCCAACACGGTTGAAACTTTTAATAATGTTTGGCGGTCCGGAATTTTTTCGCCATTTTCGAATTTGGCAATGGTTGAGATTCCTAAGCGAGCTTTTAAAGCAAGTTCTGTTTGAGTCATCTTTTTAAGCTCACGGTACATTTTAATATTTTGTCCTATACGTTCCATACATCCAGCCCCCTCATTAACATTATTTCACATATATCTTATCATGATTACGCATAGAGATATTGGAATTTTCCGAACAAATCGTGACATTTTTTAAATAGGGATTTTATCCTGCATGAACGGGCAGTAAACCCTCTGCTTCAAAACCTAGTGTATTCGAAGAAGGTTAAGCGAATAATGCTGTGCACGTTTTTTAGCAAATTTATTTGAAAAAGAATGCCTGGTTCTCTTAATGTTGTCCAAAAGTAATATAATGTAAATTTAGGTATCTATAAGGATTTTTAGAGACTGGTCTATATGTAACAAAGGGGAGAAAAGCATTGTTTAATGACTGGAACGGGGAGGGAGAAAACTTGAAGGAAGAAGAGTTAATAGCGAAAGCAAAAGAAGGCAACATGAGGGCTTTTCATCAACTCATCCAATTGCATTACTCAACAGTCGAAAAATTTGCCTATCAGTTAGGAAATAGGCGTGATGAAATAGAGGATATTACACAAGAAGTATTTATTAGAGTATATCGTTTTTTAGATCAGTTCACACAGGCCAAGTTTACCACCTGGCTTTATAAAATCACCTTAAATGTGACGAGGGATATGGCAAGAAAACGCAGCCAAAATTTAAAAAAGGTATTTAAGTTTCAACAACAGCCCAGAGAAGACTATCCGCAAGTAGAAACTCATTTGCTCCAAAACGAGGAAGATCGCATGCTCCATATGTGCCTGCAAACATTAGATGAAAAATATCGTACACCCATCATCCTTTTTTATTTTCACGACAGGAAGTACGAAGAGATAGCAGAGATTATGTCGATTAGTTTATCCACCGTAAAAACCCGCATATTACGTGGGAAAACAATGCTAAAAAAAGCAATGGAAGACTTGAGTAAGAAAGAAGGTGGCAGCTATGGATGATAAAATGTTCGAACGGCGGTTAAAACAACTAAAAAATTCATATGAACAGCTTCCGACTGTTAGCTCCCCTCAGACCATTATGGAACATATTCAAAAGCGTGAAGTGAAGCACTCAAAGAGAACATGGTTCCACTTGCCTTATGTGGCCAGTTTCATTGGAGTGCTGCTGATTGGTTCCATTCTCGGTATGCAATTTTTTAATCATCTTCCAGCAAAGAATCAATCAAATCTGTCTGCTTTGCCGAAGCAATCTAGAGAACAGATAAGTCAGGAAAACAACGAGAAAGACCAACAGGGAAATAATCAAAACAATGATGAGAAGTCATCCTCCTATAAGGTTAGTGAGAAAGAATATAAAGAAGCATTAAAAGATTTATCGATGCTTTATGACCAGATGGCTGGGGATATGAAGGAGAAACTCCACACAGAAGAAATTGAGCACTACACATTTGTAAGAGAAGCGAAAGAAAAGTTAAATGCATTTCAAACAAAGGCAAAAACAGAGACCAAAAGTGAACAGGGCTTTTTTCGATATTGGGATGAACATCGTACAGTTATCATTCAAAAAATGTCGACTCCTGACATTCAATATGCAGAGCTTGAAAGGGATGCTAAAGCGGAAGATGGGCAAATGCGAGGGTATATAGAATCCCGTCTCCAGTCTCTGCTTGAAAAGCAAAACGAACTATTGCCTGCTTATCAAGAGAGGTGGAGCGATCTTCAATCTACCATTCCTTCAGTCAGAGATATCGATGCACTTTTAGGGCAGCTAAATAGTACACAATCTCAGGATCCTGAGGAAATTAATGAATTTAAATTGTTGGCTTTGGGGAGTGGATACGAATTTTATGATGCAGGAGAAGGAATGATTGATTTACGGGTTAACTACAAAGGAATGCAAGAAAAGTTTCATCCTTATCTTAGTCCAGCGTTCGAGCAACGTTTAGATTTACTTTCTAAAAAGAAAATTACTGTAGATGGTACGTTGAATATTACATTCGAAGAATTAGGCGATTATATTGTGAAACTGGAGAAAACCATTTTAGCAGATTCTTCTTCTCCTAGTGCCAAAACGTTGTACGAACAATATAAACAAGCTCTCGGATACTATTTACTCGGGGTGGATAATATGGTTGTGTTTGATTCTAATGGCGTGTTAAAAGAAGAAGTTAAACAAAACTATGAGCACTTTTTAACAACATATGAAGATACGAAAACATACAAAGTGGTCAAACCATTTTTTGAGATGTTGAAAGAGTTCAAATTTACAAATGTGGATGAAGTGAAAAAGTTCCAAATAAATTACCCTGTTCTGTTGAAGTCTGAAGAGACGCAGGGAGAGAGTGAAAGAATAGACGAGGCTTTATCTCCTCTGCCAGAGGATCTTCAAACCATTTACGAACAATACAAAACTACAAAAGATGATTCGTTGTTAATAGGGTTACGCCCTTACGATGTTATGCGTTTTTATACTCAAGCGACCTTAGAAGGGGAGTATGAAGCCATTTATGCTCTGTACAGTGAGGATGATGAAGCGGTACCGCCAAAAGAAAAAGTAGTAGAAGATTTAAAAGCAATGGGAAAGATGGATTTTTCGTATATAAACAGCATCTTCAATTATGCGCAGGAAAGTGTTGATGGGACAACAGCAACCGTACGGTTATACACGAGAGAAAATGATTTTAACCTTGAGTTTAAACTAATGCAGGGAAAAGATCATGTTTGGAAAGTAAAATGGCTCCCTATGCAATGAAATCATACGGAAAAATGTAAACTTCTTCATATTTTTGCCTGGTTTTGCGAATGATAAATAGAGCATAAGTCGTTTCTTTGATTACAATTGTATTTTATGCTATAATATTTTATTGCATATACATGGGCGAAAATAAAAAAATAGGAGTGTTCTCATGACTGAAAAATTTGAAGTAGGAAATGTTGTAAAAGGAAAAGTAACTGGAATTCAACCATACGGTGCGTTTGTTGAGATTGATGAAAACACACAAGGTCTTGTTCATATTTCTGAGATTAAACACGGCTTTGTAAAAGATATCAATGAACATTTAAAAGTCGGCGACGAAGTAAATGTAAAAATTCTTTCCATTGATGCGGAATCAGGTAAAATCGGTTTATCAATTCGTGCAACAGAAGAAGCACCGGAAAAAGAAGAAACAACTGCTAAGCCAAAGGCTCCAAAGAAGCGTCAAGCAACAATTCAAACGCAAGCGCAAACAGAAGCGCCTCAAGGTTTTAATACATTAAAAGAAAAGCTTCAAGAATGGATTGAGCAATCCGACCGCAAAGATTTAATCAAAAAATAAGGCAATGAAAAAGCGTCCTGAGGACGCTTTTTCATTGCTCAAACCATTATTCAGAAGAACCGGTTAATTAAAATAACGAGGAAGCAAAATTAACAGAGCGTTCTTTAGAGTTAGGAGAATACTTTACACGAAAGTTGTTGGAAGTGAGCAATCCTTGCCAGACTTTAACATGATTAAAAAAGAAAGGGCCCTTTTTGAAGAGGCCCTTTCTTTTTTATTTAACGTGTTGCTCGTGCTTCAGAACGTTCAACTTCTTCAGAAGGTTTAAATAATAAGCCCAAGTTAATTAACCCGGCAATTCCTACTAAGCCATAAATAATACGTGCAAGGGCAGAATCTTGTCCGCCGAAAATTGCGGCAATTAGGTCAAATTGAAAGAATCCAATCAATCCCCAGTTAATGGCGCCGATAATCGTAAGAACAAGTGCAATGCGTTGAATTGCGCTCATACGGTAACCTCCTTATATTGTGGTTCATTCTTTATATTGTTTTATTAGCCGAAAAATATGCATGGTAAACGTGAAAGTGGACATAACATTTGAAGAGTCACTTTTCTTTACAGGGGCACAAACGTTGAGCATAATGGAAATGGTAAGGAGGGATTCTAATGAATAGTTTTACATTTTATAATCCAACGAAGCTGATCTTCGGAAAAGGGCAATTACGGCAGTTAGAAAGCGAGCTCACTCACTATGGTAAAAAGGTACTCCTTGTATATGGTGGAGGAAGTATTAAAAGAAGCGGTCTTTATGATCGGGTAATGGCCATTTTAGAGAAAGCGGGGGCACAAGTGTTTGAGCTGCCGGGCGTAGAGCCGAATCCGCGCCTTTCTACAGTGCATAAAGGAGTCGAGATTTGCAAAAATGAAAACATCGATTTCCTGCTAGCCGTTGGCGGGGGCAGTGTGATCGATTGTACAAAAGCGGTGGCTGCCGGAGCGAAATATGACGGCGATGTGTGGGATATCGTGACCAAGAAAGCAGCGGCAGCTGATGCATTGCCGTTTGGCACAGTGCTGACACTTGCGGCAACTGGTTCGGAAATGAACTCAGGCTCTGTTATTACAAACTGGGAAACAAAAGAAAAATACGGTTGGGGAAGTCCGTACACGTTCCCAAAATTCTCTATTCTAGAACCTGAAAATACATTTACGGTTCCAAAAAATCAAACGATTTACGGGATCGTCGATATGATGAGTCACGTATTTGAACAATATTTCCACCACGTTTCCAATACACCGCTCCAAGATCGCATGTGTGAGTCTGTATTGAAAACGGTGATGGAAGCCGGGCCAAAGCTCGTAAATGATCTTGAGAATTTTGAACTTCGTGAGACCATTCTTTATGCTGGCACAATCGCTTTAAACGGTATGCTTCAAATGGGCTACCAAGGTGATTGGGCGACTCATAACATCGAGCATGCGGTATCTGCCGTGTATGACATCCCGCACGGCGGCGGCTTAGCGATTCTATTCCCGAACTGGATGAAACATACACTAAAAGAAAATGTCGGCCGCTATAAGCAACTAGCGGTTCGCGTATTTGATGTGAATCCAGAAGGAAAAACAGATGAAGAAACAGCGCTGGAAGGAATTGAAAAACTGCGTGAATTCTGGTCCAGCATTGGGGCTCCTTCCCGTCTTGCGGACTATGATATCGGTGACGAAAATCTTGAGCTTATGGCTGATAAGGCGATGGTTTACGGTGAATTCGGTCGTTTTAAAGTATTAAATAAAGAAGATGTGCTTGCCATTTTAAGAGCATCTCTATAATCAGAAAGCCTTCCCCGGGATTAGTAGTATCAGTTATTTCTTCAACGGATATGAATGGGGATGAGGCCTCCTGCTCCTGAAACAGACGAAGAATCTGATGAATAAAAAGTAGTAACAAGTTTAGCTAATTGTTACTGCTTTTATTATTGTTTGCCCCATCTTTTTTGTTTGCGGTCCCCGTAAATCAGACAATGTTTTAAAACTTTTAGTCTGTATCCGTTTACAAAAAATGACCCGTCTTGCATTCTGGTGGTTGTTTCGTTAAAGTGTAAGAAGCAGGATAATATTGATATGGAGGAACAAATGATGACACATGTTCGTTTTGATTATTCAAAAGCACTGACTTTCTTTGGTGAACATGAACTTACATACTTACGTGATGCTGTGAAAGTAGCTCACCATTCTATCCATGAAAAAACAGGAGCAGGAAATGACTTTCTGGGGTGGGTGAACCTTCCTGTTGATTATGATAAAGAAGAGTTTGCCCGCATTGAAAAAGCAGCGGAGAAGATTAAATCAGATTCTGATGTATTGCTTGTAATTGGAATTGGTGGTTCTTATTTAGGAGCACGTGCAGCGATTGAGATGATGCAACATTCATTCTATAATGTCCTTCCGAAAGAAAAGCGCCAAACACCGCAAATCTTATTCGTAGGTAACAATATCAGTTCTACATACATGAAAGACATAATGGACTTATTAGAAGGAAAAGATTTCTCCATCAATGTCATTTCAAAGTCTGGTACGACAACAGAACCGGCCATTGCATTCCGCATTTTCCGCAAGCTTCTTGAAGAAAAATACGGTAAAGAAGAAGCGCGTAAACGTATTTATGCGACAACAGACAAAGCGCGCGGGGCCCTAAAAACATTAGCAACGGAAGAAGGCTATGAATCGTTTGTGATTCCAGACGATGTAGGGGGCCGTTACTCTGTCTTAACTGCTGTAGGATTACTTCCGATTGCAGCAAGCGGTGCAAATATCAACGAAATGATGAATGGTGCTGCGGCAGCACGTGAAGACTTCAGCAAGTCAGAGCTAGAGGAAAATGCTGCTTATCAATATGCTGCTGTCCGTAATGCGCTTTACAACAAAGGAAAAACAATCGAAATGCTGATTAACTATGAACCGGCATTGCAATACTTTGCCGAGTGGTGGAAGCAATTGTTCGGTGAGAGTGAAGGGAAAGACCAAAAAGGTATTTTCCCTTCATCAGCCAACTTCTCGACAGACCTTCATTCATTAGGACAATATGTTCAAGAAGGCCGTCGCGACCTATTTGAAACGGTCTTAAAGGTAGAGAAACCTCGCCATGAGTTAACAATTGAGGCGGAAGAAAACGATTTAGACGGCTTAAACTATTTGGCTGGTAAAACGGTTGATTTTGTGAACACAAAAGCATTTGAAGGTACAATGTTAGCTCATACAGACGGCGGCGTACCAAACTTAGTCGTAACATTACCTGAATTAAATGAGTATACATTTGGTTACGTTGTATACTTCTTTGAAAAAGCTTGTGCGATGAGCGGTTACTTATTAGGGGTTAATCCGTTCGATCAACCAGGTGTAGAAGCTTACAAAGTAAACATGTTTGCGCTTCTTGGCAAACCAGGATTTGAAGAGAAAAAAGCGGAATTAGAAAAACGCTTAAATCGTTAAGCTATAAATAAGCCCAACCGTTGCGGTTGGGCTTATTTACGCTTTTTTATGAATGGAAGGGAATCTTGCCGCTTGGTGAAGCGGGATAAAAAGAAAGAGAAGGGACATTCTAATCAAAAAAGGGGTGTGTCCAATGATTGAAATTCCTTCAAAATTAGAAGGGAAATCTTTTAAATTGTTTAATCTGGAGCAAGAGTTAAAGTCTTTAGGATACACAATTGGAGGAAACTGGGATTATGACCACGGTTCTTTTGACTACAAGATTGACGATGAAGTTGGCTATCAATTTTTACGTCTTCCTTTTCAAGCGAGTGATGGACAATTAGATTCAAATGGGACTACAGTAAAATTAGGGCGTCCATACTTGCTTTCACACAAATATCAAATTGGTTTAGATGACCACGTCCATGTAGGCAATGTCAAATCTTCTTTTGATCAATTTTCCGAACCGCAAGACCCTGATGCCGGCTTTCCTGAAAAATATATTGATTTAGGGAAATCATTAGTAAAAGAACTAGAGAATACATTATTAAATAGATAAAGGATTATATTTCCTTTATCTATTTAATCCTGGAAGTCTGTATCGAATAAATGCTGGTACATAACTTGTCCTGCCAAATGATTGGTTCGAATAATCTCGTTGGCCCCGGCGTGCCGGGCATTTAACTCTTGGGTAGGAGTCAGAATTTCTACAATCGAGTAAGCAGAAGGGTTCATGCCTTTCACTGCGATTAAAGTCAAGACGGTTTGCATGTCAGCAAGCTCCTCTGTTTTAGAAGGGTCTGCTGTAATCATTACTTTAGATGCTTCTTGGATATTTGCTCTTTGCAGGGTATGTGAATGGGTAGGGTTCCCTCTAATAAAGTGCAAATAGGGAGTAACCATTGGTTTTTTGGATAGACTTTCATCAATTAATACAAGATGAATACCAAGCTGCGCTTCTATATATTGAGTTAGGATGGACTTTACCCTTTCATTCCAGCCGACAAGAATAATATGTTTCTTTCCTGTGTAGGCTAAACTTCCATCTAGGTATGCATTTTCTTTAGCAACAGCAATAGAGGAGAGCGTAATAAAATATGTACTGATAAATCCTGTACCAAACAAAATTAATATCATCCCCACTACTTTCCCGGCTGCCGTTTCTGGAACAGAATCTCCATAGCCAACGGTTGAAATAGTTACAACGGCCCACCAGATTCCCTCGAACCATGATGCGAACTTTTTCGGCTCCAATAGATGGATGGTAATGCCAAAGGTTGTAATGAAGAAGATACTTAGAACAGCAAGCCGGAATAAGATAGAATGGCGAAAAAAACGAAATAAAAAATGTTCAGGCAAGAAAAAATACCTCCCACATAGATTGATTTTATTATTTCCCAATCTTGATGAAGGTATAATATAAACATTATGTCCTAAGCTTTTGGCTCGAAAAATTCAACCCATTCTCCATCCGGTCCATAGAAAAATAAATATTTTGCTCCGTTTGGCAATGTTGTGATTTCCTCATCGACAAAAGTAACGTTTAATTCTTTTAACCGTTCTTTTTCTTTTTCCAAATCGGAGACAGTAAAAGCCACATGGTGGACCTTTCCCTCAGTGGGTAAATCGCTTCTGTAACCTTGGATGAGTTCAATGATGATTTGTCCATGAAATCCCAAAAAGACCAGGCTAATTTCCGGTAATGACATGAAATCATTCCCCTCTTTAAAAGTAATTAATGTAATAGGAAAGTAGTGAACGTAAAAGTCATCATTCTCTTTTGAATGGGAGTGATGAAAATTGCTTATGTAAAAGTAGTGTTAGGTTTTCTTACATAAATTTTTTTATTATACTTATATCAGAATAATATGGCAATATGTAATAGCTCTATTTTCCTCTTGGAAAAAAAGAGGAAAATACAGGTTTTTCGAGAGGAGGAAGAATGTATCTATTTAGAGAATAGGGTTATTGGTTGAATGAATGGGATATAACGTGCCATCCAAGGCAAAAGAAATGCGCCCCGTTTCTTCAGAGACTACCAATATAAGGGCATCCGAACGTTCTGACAAGCCGATGGCTGCGCGATGGCGTGTTCCTACTTTCTTTTGAGTAGTAACGATTGAGGACAACGGCAAAACATTTGCTGCTGACACGATTTCATTGCCTCTAATGAGAACTGCGCCGTCATGAAGGGGACTTCCTGGATAAAAGATGGACTCAAGCAGAGTGTTCGTTAAAGTCGCTCCGATTGGCACCCCTTTTTGAATGAGACTTCCAACAGTCTGGGTGCGCTCAATTACAATAAGAGCCCCGTGTCTTCTTTCAGATAGATGATGGGCGGCCAGAGATAAAGCCATATGATTTGGGGTGTGGGGGGATAAATACTGCTGTAAATAATAAGAAGCCGCCACAGACTGAATTTCATTGAATTGTTTTTGTAAGGTTTCAAAATCGCATAAGATACAATACTCATCATGATCAAGGCTACTAATCAACTTTTCGGTCTCGAGCATGATTTGTGTTAAGTTTTGCTTGAGCTGGTCTTTAATGGTGTTTGTTAGTGAGAAAGCATGTAAATCCATTGCATTAAGCCTCCAATATGATAACCGTTCCGAAAAACAGATGTTTATTCTGGCAGAACCCTTCATCATCAGGAGGGATCTCTCACTGCTGAAAGGTTCACTTTATTTGTAATGTTTACGAAACAAGGGGGTTTATGCATGAAACAAAAATGATTTCTATGCTCATTATGAATACATATGCTAATATGCTATAATAAAAAGGTTATTTTTTACTTATATATGTGAAACAATTCGCAATAGAAGGAGGTAAAGATGCATCCCTCAAATAAACATGAAAAGCTCCTGGTCATTGTTTGTTTTGTGGTAGCCGTTATTATGCTGTTATCCTTTGCGAGAAATTTTTTTAGTTGAATGAACATAAATAAAAGTTGGATGCCCTATATGAGGAATACTTTTCCTTTATATTTTTTGTGGAATATTTTGAAATATTAGTTGACAATTGACCATGATATGTTAAAATTTGAAAAAACGAACTTATCAAGAGTGGTGGAGGGAACTGGCCCGTGGAAACCCGGCAACCTGCAAATGCAAAAGCAAGGTGCTAATTCCAGCAAAATGTAAACCATTTTGGAAGATAAGGTAAAATAGATTACCTCAACAGTCTTTCTGGAATGGAGGGCTTTTTTATTTGTAATGAATAATGGTGATTGAGCATTCGTCTCTAAGGAGGGCTGTGATGGTAAAGCAAGAAAATATAGATGAAGTATGGAAAAACGTTGTGAAAATGTTGGAGACCATGAAATATGGATCCATTACGCTGGTTGTGCAGGACGGAAAAGTTGTCCAGCTTGAAAAAAACGAAAAAGTAAGGATTCGTTAACAAGTCGCTGACTAGAAAAACTAAAGGCGGTTTTAACCGTTTATAGAGTTAAAACCGCCTTTTTTTATCGGAATAGGCAGTTTTGCCTAATAAGAAGAAAGAGGAGGTTTTAATTTGACAGACCGTTTAACATTTCTAAGTTGGAATGAAGATACTCCCGATTTTCCAACAGATAATGAAACAAAAGGAGCCATTCCGGCTCTAGAGTGGGCTTTTGAGCATTACGGTGATTCTATCGTATACGCCTGCAGCTTTGGGATAGAGGGAATTGTGTTAATTGATTTAATCTCGAAAGTAAAGGAAGACGCCGAAATTGTTTTCCTGGATACCAACTTGCATTTCAAAGAGACATATGAAGTGATTGATGCCATCAAACAAAGATTTCCAAAGTTAAATATCGTCATGCAAAAGCCGGATCTGGATTTGAAAGAACAAGAGATTCTATATGGAGAAGAATTGTGGAAGAGCAATCCAAATCTATGCTGTAATATACGTAAAATTATCCCATTACAACGTGCTCTGGAAGGAGCGGATGCATGGATATCGGGCTTGAGAAGGGAGCAATCTCCATCAAGAAGTAAAACCGAGTTTGTGAATCGGGATTTTCGCTTCCAAAAAGTGAAAGTTTGTCCGCTGATTCATTGGACATGGAAAGAAATTTGGCGATACGTCTATAAATTCGATTTACCTTATAATCGTTTACACGATCAAGGGTATCCGAGCATCGGTTGTGAACCTTGTACGTCTCCTGCTTATGATTTAAATGATCTCCGTTCAGGTAGATGGTCAGGACAGCAAAAGGTTGAATGCGGCCTTCATGAGTCATAAGAGAGAAGTTGAAGTGACATGTTGATTATACCGGCTTTTGTCATCGCTCTTTTCTTTGCTATAAACATCGGAGCAAGCGGAGCGGCCGCTGCTATGGGAGTGTCTTACGGTTCTGGAGCTATTAAACGTCCGGGCACAGCACTTTTTATATGCGCAATCGGCGTTTTTTAGGGGCATATATGGCAAAAGCGTATCGTGACCCAAATGTTAAAGGTTTGGATTGTGTCACCAATCGTTTCCCTTGTCATTTCCTATGTATTAGTAACCCTTTTGTTGAAGGGAGACTTTTATGCTTTTGTAGTTTTAGCCAGCGGTTGTCTGGCTACGGTTGGAATCATCAGTTTGATGAAAACCGCAAAAGAGGAGGAGAATTCGTTCTCGGAAAAAGAGGGGAAAGTTAATTTTTAACCCAAGTAAAAAGGTAAATTTAATATAATTAAAGGGAGGATAATCATCATGAGTCAAAGTATTCCACACGGAGGAACATTAATTAATTTATTTGAACCAACTTTCAACTATGAATCTATTATTCAAGAAATCGAGCTTGATAACACTGCGTTAAGTGATCTTGAACTTATTGGGACTGGAGCATACAGCCCGCTAAAAGGATTCTTGAAAAAAGAGGATTATGATTCGGTTGTAGATTATATGCGTCTTGCAGACGGTACTGTATGGAGCATACCAATTACACTGCCCATTCATGAAGAAAAAGCAAATGAACTCACGATCGGTGAGTGGATAAAACTTGTAAAAGACGGGGTTGTGTACGGTGTGTTAAAATTGGAGCAATTATATACACCGGACAAGGTGAAGGAAGCGGAGCAAGTATATAGAACAAGCGAGCTTGAACACCCAGGAGTTAAAAAATTATTTGAACGGCCAAATGTTTACGCAGCAGGGGAAATTAAGCTTGTCCGCCGAACAGACAAAGATAAATTTGCCTCCTATCATCTTGACCCAAAAGAAACGAGAAGGAAATTTGCGGAGCTTGGATGGAATACAGTGGTTGGATTCCAAACGCGAAACCCTGTTCACCGCGCCCATGAATATATTCAAAAATCAGCACTTGAAATTGTAGATGGACTCTTTTTAAATCCGCTTGTAGGAGAAACAAAGTCGGATGACATCCCGGCGGATATCCGGATGGAAAGCTATGAAGTATTGTTAGAAAACTATTATCCCCAAGATCGAGTTTTCTTGGCGGTATTCCCTGCAGCAATGCGATACGCAGGTCCGCGTGAAGCGATCTTCCATGCAATGATTCGTAAAAATTTCGGGTGCACACACTTTATTGTCGGTCGTGACCATGCAGGTGTGGGCAATTATTATGGCACATATGATGCACAAAAAATCTTTAGTAACTTTACAAGTGAAGAACTTGGCATTACTCTGCTGTTCTTTGAACATAGCTTTTACTGCACAAAATGTGAAGGAATGGCATCGACGAAAACATGCCCACACGGCAAAGAAGACCACATTATTCTTTCGGGAACGAAAGTAAGGGAGCTATTAAGAAACGGAGAACTTCCACCAAGCACGTTTAGCCGTAAAGAAGTAGTAGAGGTTCTTATAAAAGGATTGCAAAGACAGACGGTAAATTCTTAAGCAGGGAGAGATAGACATGGCAGGTGCAACAAATATTACATGGCATGATTCCGCCATCACAAAAAAAGAGCGGAGAGAACAAAATGGTCATCAAAGCTTTATTCTTTGGTTTACGGGTTTATCTGGTTCTGGGAAATCAACAGTGGCGAATGCAGTGGCAAAAGCATTGTTCGACCGTCAAATTCGAAATTATGTATTAGATGGTGATAACATTCGTTTTGGCCTTAACAAAAATCTGGGCTTCTCTGAAGAAGATCGAAAAGAGAACATCCGTCGCATCGGTGAGGTTGCCAAATTGTTTGTGGACGCTGGACAAGTGGTGCTGACTGCGTTTATTTCCCCGTTTCAAGAAGATCGAAACCAAGTACGTCAGCTTGTAGAGGATAACGAGTTTATCGAAGTATACGTGAAATGTCCATTAGAAGAGTGCGAAAAACGCGATCCAAAGGGACTTTACCAAAAAGCAAGAAAGGGAGAAATCCGTCAATTTACGGGCATCGATTCTCCTTATGAAGAACCGGCAGCTCCCGAGCTTGTTGTTGAAACGAACCTTCATTCAGTCGAAGAGTGTGTAGATCAAGTTATTGCGTATTTAGAAGAAAGAAAGTTTATTTAAAGGGAATAAAACTCCGGCATACGTAAAAGGCGGGGCGGAAAATCCTAATGCAAGTATTAAAAGAGCTACTGCGAGCTACGAGCAGGAAATGATATAAGACCAATGTAAAGGGGGGAGACAGAATGGGGAAAGCCTATTTGGTTGGTGCGGGTCCTGGCGATCCAGATTTAATTACAGTAAAAGGACTAAGATGCATACAAGAAGCAGACGTTATTTTATATGATCGTTTAATAAACAAGCAACTATTAGAATATGCCAAGCCTAGTGCAGACTTGGTTTATTGCGGGAAGCTGCCGAATTACCATACCATGAAGCAAGAAACAATTAACAACTTTCTAGTTAAATTCGCTAAAAAGGGCAAGGTGGTAACACGGCTTAAAGGCGGGGATCCTTTCGTATTTGGCCGGGGCGGAGAAGAAGCGGAGGCACTGGCCAAAAATGGAATCCCATTTGAAATTGTTCCAGGCATTACTTCTGGTATTGCAGCATCTGCCTATGCGGGTATTCCCGTTACCCATCGCGACTATAGCGCAAGTTTTGCTTTTGTAACCGGGCATCGAAAAGATAACGAGGAAGATAATATTAAATGGGAAAGCTTAGCTAAGGGAGTAGATACATTGGCCATATACATGGGGGTAGGTAATCTCCCTTATATATGCGAACAATTGATGAAGCATGGAAAAGACGGTGCTACTCCTGTGGCTCTTGTGCACTGGGGGACATATAAGAACCAACTTACTGTCACAGGTACATTGAATACAATTGTGGATATCGTCCAAAAGGAGAAAGTCAAAAATCCAAGCATGATCATTGTGGGTGAAGTCGTCGCGTTACGAGAAAAACTCCGTTGGTTTGAGGGAATCCAACAAATCCAGCAAGAAAAATCTTATGAAGCATATGTGAAAGAAGCTTTTTAAGAGGGGTCAGGTAATATGGAAGCAGTGTTGTATATTTGTCACGGAAGCCGTATGAAAAAAGCCTGTGAAGAAGCGCGTGCTTTTGTAGAAGCATGTATGGAGCGAGTGCCTCTGCCTATTCAGGAATTTTCATTTTTAGAGCTGGCAGAGCCAGCAATCGAACAGGGGTTTCGGCGCTGTGTAGAGCAAGGAGCAACAAAAATCTATGCAGTACCCGTTCTGTTATTGACAGCTGCCCATGCTAAGCATGATATACCCGAAGTCTTAACAAAACTCCATACACAATATCCACATGTGGATATTGTGTATGGCCGTCCTTTTGGTGTGCATGAAAGTATAAGTGACATTCTATATGAAAGAATTTTAGAGACAAAGGTGTCCCTCGATCAAGATTCCCTTGTTCTCCTTGTTGGAAGAGGAAGCAGTGATCCTGATGTAAAAAGAGACTTAGGAGACATCGCCAGCTTATTTAAGAAAAAGTATCAACTAAAACGCGTAGAAATCTGTTTTTTAACAGCGGCGGACCCTATTTTTGAGGATGTGTTGGAAGAGGTTAAAGGCTTTTCCTATTCTAAAGTATTTATCATTCCTTACTTATTGTTCACAGGATTGTTAATGAAGAGGATCGAGAAAGCGGTTCGAACTGTCGAAAACGAGGGCCATCAACAGTTTATCCTCACTCATTACCTGGAATATCATCCACACTTACAGGATGTTTTAATCAAGAGAGTGGAAGAGCTGATGCATTTCCCATCAGGTGAAGGAGACGGATTGACATGTATCCCGTTATGCTAAATTTAGCATCCAAAAAAGTAGTGGTAGCGGGAGGAGGAAAAATTGCTACACGCAGACTTTCCTCTTTAATCGAGACAGGTGCACAAATTCAGGTGGTTTCCTTAACTTTTACGAATACAATCGTGAAATGGGCCGAAGAGGGGAAGCTTGAGGTGCGAAAAAAAGCAATTGAAAAAGAAGATATAGAGGATGCTTTCTTTATTATTGCAGCTACCGATTCTCTTGAAATTAATCAACGGATTGCTGAATGGTCACATCCCCATCAATTAATAAATGTTGTGGATAAAAAAGAAAGCGGAAATATTGTGATCCCGGCCCATCTCAAAAGGGGAGACTTATCCATAACCGTATCCACAAATGGAGCAAGTCCTGTATTAACAAAGCTGATTAAAAATGAGTTAGCTGAAAAATATGACCATTCGTTTGCGGAATTTGTCTCTTTCTTAAAACAATGTCGAGAAATCATTCATGGCAGTGCCTTGGAGGAGGAGAGTAAACTTCGATTACTCAAGGAATGTGCCCAGCCTTCTTATCTGGAGAAGCCTGACTTGCGTTTACAGTTTTTGCAGCGAATAAGAGAACTAAGGGGCTGACCGTAAGTTTCTAAGTAGGTATGAAAAAATAGTTTTAACTGAAGGGCTCCGTCACCTAAAACTTTGATTTTATCAGGTTTCTCGTGGCGGGGCATTTCGGGAAGAGGGGGCAAAAGGTTCATTTTGGATACCTTTTGCCCTTTTTTCTTAATTAATGGCTAACACAAAGCCATCATTCCATTTCTATCCATCCATTTGCTTTTTAGAATTATGACTGTATACCTTTACCTTTTCGCTCCTCGTTTCCATCTATCCTATATGCTGAAAATGTACGCGAGGAGCACATCCTTCGTGACGAAGAGAATTATAAGCTTTCAATTTCTATACTTCGAATCCCTTCAATTTTACGAACTTCATAATAAACATCTGTAGTCGGTTTCTTTTGGTGAACTAGAATCTTCATCTGAATAAATTGCTCATTCGTATCCAGGTCTTTAATCCGAATATGTTTTAATGTAATATCATTTTCCTTAACTTGATTCGTGATGTCTGTGATATTGTGTTGGTCCGACACTTTAAGTCGAAGGAGAATTTCTTTTTCCTGCAACTGCTTTGGACCTAATAACCTTAAAATAAGCGGCAATAGTTCTACACTGATAATAAGCAATATGACTCCTGTCATAGCTTCCAGAAAAAAGCCTGCCCCAACGGCAATCCCGATACCGGCAGCTCCCCAAATCATAGCAGCTGTTGTTAAGCCGGAGATGCTGTCATTTCCTCGTCGTAAAATTACTCCTGCTCCCAAAAAACCGATTCCAGATACGATTTGGGCGGCCAGGCGCAGAGGGTCCATTGTAATATGATCGGGTTTCTCGAATACATAGGCTGATTCAATTGAAACAATGGTTAATAAACAGCTTACGATACAAATAACAAGAGAAGTTTTAAGGCCTACTGGTTTTCGTTTCAATTCTCTCTCGAGGCCTATGATGAGCCCTAATATTGCTGAAATACCCAGCTTTAAAAAAAATTGATGTTCCATTGTCATCACCTGCTTTTGCTTTAATGATGTATCCTGCCTGCTGAAATAAGGACATGACAAGGGATGGATTTATTCTCATCATTATATGAGAAAAGGGAGAAATTATGTAGAGACAAAAAAGAGGGATGTTCACGAAAAGCGGCGAACATCCAGTTTGGAGACAGCCCCATGAATCTTGTAATTAAGTGTTTTAATGCCGGCTGTGGTAAAAAACTTTTAATATGGAATACCTCTCAAGTTTATGCAATTCTATACTGTTTTTAAGTGATTTGTACTAATCCATCCTTGGGCGTCTTGTTTTAATTTATATTTTTGAATTTTCCCTGAAGCTGTCATCGGGAAGTTATCGACAAACATGACATACTCTGGAATTTTGTAATGCGCAAGCTGTCCTGTACAAAACTCTCTTATTTCTTCCGTGGAGAGAGAAGAACCTTCTTTTAATTTAATACATGCCATTACTTTTTCTCCATATTTCTCATCAGGTACTCCGATAACTTGTACATCGAGGATATTGGGGTGATGGTATAAAAATTCTTCGATTTCACGAGGATAGATATTCTCTCCACCGCGAATAATCATATCTTTTAAACGACCTGTAATTTTTACATAACCCTCTTCATCCATCGTGGCTAAGTCCCCGGTATGGAGCCAACCCTCTGGATCGATTACATTTTGAGTTGCATCCGGCATATTATAGTAACCCTTCATGACCAAATAGCCACGTGTACACAGTTCCCCTTGAACACCTCTTGGAACCTTAAGACCGGTAACAGGGTCGATAATTTTTACTTCGACATGCGGGTGCGTTTTTCCTACTGTTTCTACTCTTCTTTCGATGGGATCTGTCGTAGTTGTTTGTGTGATAACGGGGGAAGATTCTGTTTGGCCGTAAGCGATTGTAATTTCCCTCATCCCCATTTCATTCATGACTCGTTTCATCACTTCTATTGGACAAGGAGACCCGGCCATAATTCCTGTTCGCAAAGTGGATAAGTCATATTTTTTAAAGGTAGGATGATTTAGCTCTGCGATAAACATAGTTGGAACGCCATGCAAGCCTGTACACTTTTCCTTGTCAACTGTTTGCAAAACAAGCTCTGGGTTAAATTCGACAATCGGAACCATAGTAGCCCCCACAGATACGCAGGCAAGAACTCCCAGCACGCAGCCAAAGCAATGAAAATAAGGAACGGGAATACATAAACGATCTTCGTTCGTTAACTTCATGGCTTGTGCGACTAGATAACCGTTATTTGCAATATTGTAATGTGTCAGCATAACACCTTTAGGAAATCCTGTTGTTCCTGATGTATATTGCATGTTAATGACGTCATTCGGGAGCAGGGATTCCTCACGTTCGGTCAACTCGGCATCGGGTACTTCTTTGCCCAATTCAATGAATTGATCCCACTTTTTCATATAGTTCGGGATTTCGCCATTTCCTATGTACACTAAGTTTTGTAACATTGGAAGAATAGATTCCGGATGATGGTTGGAGGAGCTTTGCAGGAACTTTTGGTGTGTGAGTTGTTGGATAATTGATAAGTAAGATGTACCTTTGAATCCTTCTATGAAGAAAAGGGTTGTGGAGTCAGATTGCTTTAATAAATACTTCAGCTCGTTCGTCTGATAGCTCGTATTCACAGTAACAAGTACGGCACCTATTCGCGCAGAAGCGAATTGTAAGAGAAGCCACTCGGGAACATTTGTTGCCCACACAGCGATGTGCTCTCCTTTTTTAATTCCTAAGCCAAGTAAAGCCTTGGCAATCTTAGTGGTCTCATCATAAAATTGTTTATAAGTATACCTCAGCCCTTCTTGAGAATATACAACGGCTTCTTGATCGCCATATTGGTCTACTGCATGCTTTAACAGCTGACCGATTGTTTCTTTTTTTAGCTGCACCATATAGAACCTCCTGTATCAATAGTTTGGATGCGTTTACAACAATAGTAACAAAACAATTTGTAATATTTCAAAATAAATCTTCGACAAATTTTTTAGAAGTTATGAAAGAAGGTAATAGAATGGTGCGGGCTTATTTTGCTGTGTTAATAGGAGTTATATCCGTTTCAACGTCTGCTGTGTTAGTGAAGCTATCCACGGCTCCGGTGGGAGTGATTGCTTTTTACCGTCTGTTTTTTTCTTCCTTGTTTTTGGCTCCTTTGTTTTTTCATAAGCATACGAAAGCAGTGAAACGGTTTTCGAAAAAAGAATGGAATTATTCAATCATGGCTGGAGTATTTCTTGCATTTCATTTTATCTTATGGTTTGAATCGCTCCGGTATACTTCTGTGGCCAGCTCGGTTGTGATTGTGACTTTGCAGCCGTTATTCTCATTTGTGGGAGCCTATCTCTTATTTAAAGAAAGAATAAATGCAGCATCCATACTGTGTGGAATATGTGCATTGGGAGGAAGTTTTATTATTAGCTGGGGGGATTTTTATATTAGTGGTAAGGCAATAGTTGGCGATGCCCTTGCTTTTATCTCTTGCGGATTGATTACTGCTTATTTGTTGCTGGGGCAGGAAGTCAGAAAGAAAATCGATGTTGTTCCTTATACATTCGTCGTTTATACTATCAGCTCTATCACTCTCTTCATGTATGTACTGACAAAACAGGAGGCATTCTTTTCGTATGATTGGAAAGAGTGGATGTTGTTTATTTTATTAGCGGTTTTCCCTACGCTGCTAGGGCATTCTTTATTTAATTGGGCATTAAAGTATGTTAGTACGTCGATCATTTCAATGGCAATTTTGTTTGAGCCTGTAGGAGCTACTGTGTTGGCTTACTTCTTGTTGAACGAAGAAGTGGTGAAATCTCAAATTGCAGGTGGTGGGGTAATCTTTATAAGTGTGGCCGTCTTTTTGTTGTTACAAAGAAAAAATACCCTTCAACTAGAAAAGGGCATGAATTCGACATCATATTAAATCATGAAAATGAGAAGCGAATAAAGAAAAAATAAAACCTAGGGTAGACATAAGTATAAAAGGGAGTCCGTTTACTTTTTCATTTTCGTTGGCAATTCGTATTCCTTCCCAGTAAGCGGAATAAATAAGCAAGATAGCCATACATAATGATAAAAGCATAGCGAACTTCGTTATCTCTATCACTGTGTGTACCTCCCTGTCATTCTTGATATAACTGTTACTAGAATCTATGTTTTTTATAGAGAAGATATGATAGAAATTTAAGAGATGAATGGAGAGTGAACCAGGGGCAAAAAATGAGAGGGTGTTACTTCCCTCTTGTGATCGTAATGTTCGCTTTATAAAAAAATAATGATGAAGGTGAAAAAAAGGTTAGAACTCAAGAGTTCACTCTCAGCTAAAAGGCTCCCCTTGTGGGTTGTTGCATTGCTTTTTTCTTCTTTTTTACTATACATCATATTTTAAGAAAACAACAACTCAAAATATTGTGTTCGATTTTATGTGGGGAAAAGAAGGGATATACTATGAAGGATGAGTTGTTTTCGGCAAAGTGAATAAGGAGAGATGGGAGCTCTAGAAATTCTCGATACTTCAAATGAACCTTTTTAGATGATGCATAACAAAATTCGTCATAATATGTTATAAAGAGGTAAGGGACCAATGTCTATATGTTTAATAATTTTTTAAAAAAACTATTGCATTATAAAAATGACCATGATATATTTATATTCGTCGCTGCGATGAATAAAAACATCGGAAAGCGAAAATAGAAACAAACAAAAAAGTTGTTGACAAGCTGATGGCTTTTTTGTTAAGATTAAAAAGTCGCTCACAAGCGATGGTGAACTTTGAAAACTGAACAAACGAACAAACGTCAACGTTAATTCTTTTTATTAGAGTAGGAACATCGACTAAGAACGTCACGTCCTGTGACAACGTCGATGTCAGCACATCCATGTGCTAGTTCAAACATTTCTTCGGAGAGTTTGATCCTGGCTCA